>JASFQB010000003.1:0-180506 GCA_050115675.1 Candidatus Woesebacteria bacterium | reverse complement strand
ACAGATGATAACGACAAGATAGTTGATTTTGAGGTTATTGAGGAGCATATTCCCAAAAAACACATCAATGACGAAGATTACGAATGGGATGGTAATACGGCGTTTTTTGAGGAGGTGGATAGGCTTAAAGCCAAATAACTAGACAAGTACCTAAATCTCGCCCCAGTTCTCGCCTGTTTTTATGTCTACGTCTAATTTAACAGGCAACTCGTAAACATTTTGCATGGTGTTTTTTAATATTTCTTCTACTTTTTTGGCATTAGCCTTGGGGCACTCCACCATTATGGAATCATGAATTTGTAAAATTTGCTGACCAAGGTCACCCAAAGAATCTTCTAACTTTAGCATCGCCATCTTCATTAAATCGGCTTCTGTCCCCTGTATTGGCATGTTTATCGCTGCGCGTTTGGCGCCCTCACGAACCATAAAGTTGCTAGATTTTAGATCTGGAGTTGGCCGACGACGACCAAAAATTGTTTGCACGTAGCCTTTTTGCAGAGCGTCTGCAACAATTTGATCCATGTATTTTTTAATTGGGGCGCGTAATTCAAAGTATTTGTCTATAAATACTTTGGCTTCGTCACGAGTCATGCCTGTTGCCGCAGCCAGTCCGTGCGGACTCATGCCGTACAAAACTCCAAAATTAACTACTTTGGCATTGCGTCTTTGTTGTTTTGTAACCTCTTGCACTGGCACGCCATAAACTTCGGCCACTGTTGCAGTATGAATGTCCACACCACTGTTAAACTCATCTATTAACTTTTTATCATCTGCCATCACTGCCGCAAGACGTAGCTCAAATTGACTGTAATCTGCGCTTACAAAAACATTGCCCGCATCTGGCACAAATGCGCTTCTAATAGCCTGCCCTATTTCTGTGCGGGTTGGAATATTTTGCAAGTTTGGATTTTGCGAGCTTAACCGTCCTGTTGCGGTAACGTCTAAATTAAATGTTGTGTGCAAACGACCATCAACATCTACCAATTTTGGCAACGCATCAATATACGTGTTTTTAAGCTTGGTTAGTTCGCGATAGTTTGTAATTAAATCGGCAATTGGGTGCAACCCACGCAGCTTGTCTAGCTCGGACGCCCCTGTAGAGTAGCCAGTTTTTCCTTTTTTTATACCTTGGGTTGGTAGGCCCATTTTTTCAAACAAAACTGTTGCCAACTGAGATGGCGAGCTAATATTAAACTCTTGTCCGGCAAGTTCGTAAATTTTTTGTTCAAACTCTTTTATGCGTACGTCAAACTTTTGACTCATCTGAGCTAAATAGTCGCTGTTTAGCAAAATACCGCGATGCTCTATGTTAGCAAGCAACTTAATACACGGAAATTCTATCTGAGCGGACAGCCTTTTTATATCTGTTAAATCATCCAATTGGCTGCGCTGGTCTTTATAAGCCTTCCATATTGCCGCAATAACCGCGCCAGCGTCGTTTACATCAACTGGCTGCTCTATTAAATCAGACAACTCACGCTGTCTTTGCAAACAATCTAGCAAGAATGCACCAATTTTTGTATCGTGCATAACTTCGCCATTCCATGGCAAATTAAACGCCAACAATGATCTGAACACATTTTTTAAATCGTGCCCCACTACTGACGAGCTGGCCAAAAGTTTGGTTGTTTCAAGCGATAAATCGTCAATGTTAATTGCGCTAAAACTTTGAGCATCTTTACTTACCCAAAACTCTGTTGCTTCGGGGTTCAATGCAATAACTCGCGACTCGTTGGTTAAATAATCCATGGCTACAAAATCAGTCTGTTTTGCTGGCTGTAATTCGTAGCCTTTTTGGACTTCTGACTCAACAATCGCCTCTTTTGGTAAGGCTGCCTCTGCCTGTCGAAGCAAAGTTTTAAACTCTAATTTACGAAGCATTTCGGTAAATTCTGGCGTTAACCCAGCATTTAACTTTGCATGAGACAAATCAAGCTCAATTGGCGCATCAACCATTAAGGTTACCAACTTTTTACTTAAATAGGCCATGTCTTTGTCTTTTTCAAGCTTGGCACGCAAAACTGGCCGCAAATTATCTAGATTTGCATAAACTTCGTCTAAATTGCCATAGGTTTTTATAAGATCAAGCGCGGTTTTTTCGCCAACTCCTGCGACACCAGGGATATTATCTGACGCATCGCCTTTTAACGCCTTTACATCAACCCATTGATGAGCATCTACGCCGTACTTTTCTTTAAAGGTCGCCTCGTTAAATAGCTCAATATTACTTAAGCCTTTTTTAAGCGTGTAAATGTGCGTGTGGCGATTTACCAACTGCAAAACGTCTAAATCGCTAGTAACTAGATAGCTTTCAATACCCTGCTCGCCTGCCTGCTTGGCAAAAGCTCCCATTATATCGTCTGCCTCGTAATCGTCAAGTTCGTACAAAGGCCAGTCAAGCGCATGCAATAACTCGTGCAATATTGGAATTTGAGCGTAAAAATCATCTGGCGCAGGTTTGCGATTGCCCTTGTAGGCTGGGTATAAATTTGTACGGGCACGAATGTTTGTTTTAGCCTTGTCCCACGCCACGCAAACATAATCTGGCTTTAGTTTTTTTACCACCTCTAGCGCCATCATGGCAAAACCGTACACACCACCAGTTGGTGTGCCGTCTTTTGTAGTCAAATTTGGCATAGCATAGTAGCCTCTGTAAAAAACAGATTTACCGTCGATAATAACAAGGCGTTTCATATCTTATATAGTAACATGCCTAAAAAAGATGTAGTCTAATAATGGCACTTGGATCATCAGAAAGGTGCAAATCATGAATGCACTAAGTCAGGCAGACCTAGATCGCATCGCAGCCAAAATCGCAAAAAAGGGTCCATTCGATGGATATCCTACTCAAAGGTTATTTATCGATACTCCTGGTTTTAGCGTAGCTGGTCATCAGCTATTCGTACCATTTGGTCCATGGTACATCAAGAACCATCCAAACCGACTAACAACTGGCCCTTCTTGTCTACACCCCGAGGTGCCAACTTGCGCGCATCCAAAAGTAGACCAAAGACTGTCTGCAAAATGGACCACCGAAGGGCTAATGCTTGACCAATACGGTCGACCTATTCACCCCCACTGGCGACAACTAATATCAGATAGACGAATTGGCCTGCCAACAGGCGTTGGGTATTATTATCGTTACGGCTTTAATCGAACGGTAGATGCCTTTGTTTATAGAGTTGGGCCAGGCGGTAAAGTTGAAATTTTGATTATTTTACGAAAAACCGAAAAAGAATGGGCTTTACCTGGTGGATTTGAAGACGACGAAGACCAGAACAAGTTCGCAAGCGCAGTGCGAGAGCTAAAAGAAGAAACAAATCTAGACTGCACAGAAGGTTCATGTTTTGATGTAGCTCTAGCACAAATTCCAATTGGACAAAAAACCACACTACACGCTTGGACAGAAAACACGGTCATTGTCGTGCACGCCAATCAAGAATATTTGTTTGACACCAAACCAGTAGCAACAGATGATGCAATTGATGCAAAGTGGGTCGACCTTGAAACGGCAAAAAAAATCGTGACTTTTAGCGATCATTGCATGTATATTACACGATCAATTTCACTAATTCGTCACTAAAAAAACCGGGCAGCGCAACGTGCTGCCCGGCATTTAATTTGACATAATTGTCAAATAAATTTACAGTAGTTTAGACACTATGAGCAATAACACACCCATTGTTAACCATTTAGCCATCATTCCAGATGGCAACCGTAGGTGGGCAAAAAAACAAGCTATTAGCCTTGAGGGCAAAATTTACGAAAAAGGCAGCGAAAAGACCTTCGAGATTATTGATGCCGCATTAAAACAAGACATTCCTTTTGTCACATTTTGGGCAAGCTCTTACTCTAATTTACTAGCCAGACCAAAGGGCTTTGTTAATGCCACAGAAGACATGTACGTTAAAAAGTTTAACGAACTTGCAAAAAACAAACTTATTCACGAACAACAGGTAAAAATTATTGTTTTAGGCGAATGGCGCGAAATATTACAGCCTAAAACAATTCAAGCAATCCAAAATGCCATTGATGCTACAAATAATTACACAAAGCGCCAATTAACAATTTTAGTTGGCTACGACGGCCACCGCGAGCGTGGAGCAGCCATAAAAGCCTTGCTGCAAGACAACCCTACCTTGCCAGAAAATCTTGCAGATGGTGACAATTTGCTAAAAAAATACTGCTGGACAAACAGTCTGCCAAATGCAGATTTAATTATTAGAACTGGCGCGTGGCAAGATCCGCACAACAGCGCAGCATTTTTAAGCATGCAATCTGGCGAGTCGCAATTTGCTTTTCCGCAAGTACTCTGGCCAGACTTTACGCCAATAATGTTAAAGGACATCCTAAACGACTACAACAAACGAGAACGTCGCCTGGGTCGCTAGCTTAAACACTACGATTTATAATATACTCAGTCAAATCGCGCAAAAATTCAACTTGTTCTGTTTTCCAATTGTCTGGCATAGAATCTAACGCAGCAACAGCCTGCTGTGCATATTTTTTAGCCAAAATTTTTGCATAATCTAAGGCGCCCGTTTGTTGAATAATTTTTTTAGCTTCTTCGTGTTCGTCATCCGCTAAATCAGCTTTGCCTAGCAAGTTTTTAAAGCGATTCTTTTGTTCAGGCGTAGCTTTTTGCATTGCATGAGCCACTAAAATTGTTTGCTTACCTTCTCGCAAATCATCTTTTGCGGATTTTCCGCTTTCAAACTCGTTACCAAATGTTCCTAAAATATCGTCAGCAATCTGAAACGCCAGCCCTGAATTTACCGAATAATCTTTAAGAGCCTCAAGTTGCTCTAGTTTTGCACCCGCAAGCATTGCGCCAAACTGCAATGGACTTAAAAATGAATAGTACGCAGTCTTCCAGGTTAAAACACGCAAAACCTGTTGTTCGCTAACATTATGTAGGGCCTCGTTAAAAATATCGTTATATTGACCATTTATTGTAATTAAAAGGTTTTCGTGCAAAGTGGTTGTAGCGCGATTTTTTATTTCGTCTGCAACATCTAGTTGGCCTATTTGCTTAAAAGCCTCGTGACAACCAGTTAGCCCTGCATGCATGGCAATTGAACGGCCAAAATGATTAGAATCGCCAAGCATATTATGCACTTTATGATAATTTTTCATTGACTCGTGCGCAGTCGAGCCACCTCGCCTTGTTAACGAATTGTCTGCAATATCATCAATAATCAGCAAATAAGCATGGATCATTTCTGTTGCAACAGCTGCGCGTAAAATCATCTGATAATCCTTACCGCCCAGCATTTTGTAGCCGCAAATAACCAACGACCCCCTTGTACGTTTGCCACCGCGTTTTAGCAGAGAGGTTAAAATATCTATCGAATCACGCGAATACGGCGTAAAATCACGCTCCGCCTGCTTTAATGCGCCATCACAAAAAGAATTTATCAAAACATCAATATCTTTTTTGTAGCCACCCAACACATCAAGGGTGCTCATTAGCTAAAAACCTATTTCTTGCTGGCAGCGTTCAATAAATGTATTCAGGTCACTGTCGTTAATAATTATCTTATCGGCCATGTCTTTAATCGCCAAGATGTTGAATGCTGCATCATCACCAGCGTGACCTTCAAGCTCAAGCGCCTCTTGTTTTTTAAACTCGGCAAGCGTTAGCTGCGTTTCGGCATCTCGCTTACGACTAACCATGCGCTGATAACGTAGTTCCTCTGGAGCATCAACAAACACCAGCACTCCACCTGCAGATTTGACTACTTTAGCTTCTCCCAATGATCGTAAGCCACTAACAACCAGTCCATCACAATCATCACGCTCTTTTAGGCGTTCTTGGTAAGTCTTAACGGCAAGATCAACCAAAACACCTGCACCGTGTTTTCGTCTTAACTCGTCTGCAACCTCTTGTAAGACTGGACGTTCAACAGATCCGCGCAACATTAGCGCCTCTTGTCGAACCATATCACCCGTAGAGACATGCAAATAATTTTTTTCTTTTACCAAATAGTGAGCCAACGTGTCTTTGCCACTGGCGAACGTGCCTGATAGACCTATAATCTTATTTGTATTCATCACGCATATTCTAACACAAATGCCAATTTTGACAAAGACCGTATTGCATGTTGGTATATTTTAGATATACACAACTACTCACGGTAGGTGAATTGGCAATGTATCCTGACCCCAAACGCAGCTATGAGTACGGCACGATTACGTCCAACTCTAAAGGCCAGGGTTTTCATATTTTTTATAGAAACTATAGACATAGAACTTAAACATGGCCAATAAGGCACTTTAACGATAAAATGTACTTGTATCTTCTGGACATACTAGGGAGTGGTAATACATGGTTAAAGTCGAGTACGGCACCATGAGAAAAGAGGGCACCGGATGGCGCCTCAGCACAGGACACGGCAGTGCACTTATCGAGAACGCTGCTTCATCAGCGGCTGCCCTAAATCAAATAGCGCCTCTCGGCTGGAAGTACGATAGCGACTTTCCTGACGGCAGAGTTAAAGTTCGCAGAGAAATATAAAAATATCAAACCACCCTACTCCAAAGCCCCAATTATAAAATTACAATTGGGGCTATTTTTTATGCGCTACTGCAAATATTCGTAAATCTTTTTGGCGTCTTTGTGTTTTCGCAGTTTACTTAAAGCCTTGGCTTCAATCTGGCGGATGCGCTCTCTGGTGACGCTAAATTCTTGGCCTACTTCTTCTAGGGTGTGGCTTTTGCCGTCTACTAGGCCAAAACGCATTTTAAGTATTTTTTGCTCGCGATCTGTTAAGACGCTAAGCATATCTTTAACTTGCTCTTTTAATAACTGAGTTGTTGCAGAATCTTCTGGACTGGCTGCTTCTTCGTCTTCAATGAAGTCGCCTAAAACAGAATCATCATCGTCATCACGCACATTGGCATCAAGGGAGGTGATGTCTTGCTTGATTTTCATAACGTATTCGACTTTATCGACTTCCATTTCCATGGCAGCCGCAATCTCTTCGTTGGTAGGTTCGCGATTTAGCTCTTGAGTTAAACGACGCTGGGTTCGTAATAATTTGTTGATGGTTTCTACCATGTGTACAGGAATACGAATTGTACGAGCCTGGTCGGCAATTGCACGAGTGATAGCTTGGCGAATCCACCAAGTTGCATATGTACTAAACTTAAAACCTTTATCTGGGTCAAATTTTTCTACAGCACGCAACAAACCCGTATTTCCCTCTTGAATAAGATCCAAAAAGTCCAAACCGCGGCCGCTATAACGCTTAGCGATAGACACCACCAAACGCATGTTTGCCTCGGCCATTTTATCTTTTGCTTTTTTGTCGCCGTCAATTACGCGATGAGCCAAATCTAGCTCCTCTTCTGGCGACAACAAAGGAATTTTACCAATTTCGCGCAAGTACAAACGCACAGAGTCATCAGAAATATCGTCTAAATATGAGTGGTCGTTAAGGTCATCCTCGTGCCATTCCTCGTCTTCAAAATCATCGGGAACCGGTTCGTCAAGCACACCGTTTGCATCATCTGTAATTTCGTCAACTAATAGATCTTCGTCCTGCACAGATTGGTCATCTTGCTGTGGTTGATCTTTCTTTTTTGCTACCACGATATTCTCCTGCTATTTAAGCATTTTAATTTGCAAAGTAATTTTTTTAAGCTCTTCGTTAATTGCCTGCTGCTTTTGCGGATCGGTCTCGGCCGCTAAAGCTTTTGCAAGCTGACTTTTTTGTTTGTTTTTTATAGGTTTTATAACACGTTTTAGTAATTCTTCGGCAATCTCTTTTGGTGCCGCTAGCTGGCCGTAATATTGTTCGGCTATCAGCTGTAACTCCCTTATTTTGACACGAAATTCGTCAGGTTGCAAGCCCTCTATTACCTTATCGTCAAGCATGTCGCTACTGTTTGCAATTATTTTATATACTTCTTGCCGCAGACTACCCTCTAAGTCGTTAAATTGAATATACTTAAGAACATCTCGCACAGTTGGGTACGCCAAAGCCACGGCTAAAAATCTGTCTTGATCTATATTATTATCTTTGGTTGCTGTGCGTTGCGCTTTTGATGTTTTAAATGTTCGCTCAACAGCTGCCACCTCTGTTTTGTTAAGCTTAGCTTTAATAGCCGCCGTACTTGCTCCAGTTCTTTTTGCCAGCATTTCTACATAATGCTCTTGGGCAACAGGATCTGTCAGCTGACTAATTACTTCTAACGCTCTTGTGGTTGCCTGTGATTTGCCTTGTGCGGTAGCAAGGTCGTATCGCTGGACATATTGGTCTAAAAGCCACTCCACAGCATCTTGCGGCTGTTCAATCACCCTTAACCATGCCTGCGGATCGTGCTGAATAAGCTCATCAGGGTCTTTAAAACCATCCGTCACAGTTACAATTTGCATCTGCAAACCAAGTTTACTAGCAATTGATATTGCTCGCTCGGTTGCGGTTATTCCTGCTGCGTCTTGGTCAAAAGCCAACCTGATGTTGCCGGCTAAACGACTAAGCGACCTAAGATGATACTCTGTCATTGCCGTACCAGCCGTTGCAACAACTTGCGCTACTCCTGCCTGGTGACTAGAAATAACGTCTAGATTGCCCTCTACAATTACAACGTAGTCGTTTTTGCGAATTGCCTCTTTTGCCAGACTAAGACCAAAAACCTGCCGACCTTTGTCGTATAAAAGCGTTTGCGGAGTGTTAATGTATTTTGGAGCATTTGGCTGTACATCTATTAAACGAGCGGTAAATCCTACCACCCTGCCTTGCGCGTCTGCCAGTGGGACCATCATTCTGCCCCTAAACATATCACCCGGACGCCCGCGTCTTGTTGCCAGCAATCCTGCATCGCGCACGTCCTCTTGCTTGTAGCCACGTTTTAACAAAAATGCTAGCAAGCCATCGTCTGCGTTAGGCGAATAGCCAATTTTAAACTGCGACACAACCTGTTTGCTAAGCTTGCGATTTTTAAAAATGTATTCAATTGCAGAACTGTTTTTTATCATGCTTTGCTGATAAAAAGTGGTGGCTAGGTCTAAAAGTTTATACAAACGCTCTTTTCTTTGGGTTAACGCACGATCACCGCCTTTTTGCTGATATTGTGACAAATCTACATTAGCTTTGCGCGCCAAAATCTCCATTGCACCCCTAAAATCCGTACCCTCAACCTCCATAATAAAGCTAAAAATATCGCCACCCCTGTTAGACGAAAAATCGTGCCAAATATGCTTGTCTGGACTAACCATAAAACTTGGCGTTTTTTCGCTGCTGAACGGCGACAAGCCCTTAAAATTACGACCTGCACGCCTAAGCTGAACGTATTCTCCGATAACGTCCTCTATATTTAGTCGCGATCTTATCTCTTCTTTGGCTTCCATTTGTACCTCTATTGTACATGAGGTGGACTAGATGAGCCATTGATTTACACACCATTCCGCGCAAGCTATTGACTGGCGATATACAAAATGATTTAATCGTCTCAGACCGTGGAACCATAGGAGGTTCTCAAAACATGGGTTCTCCAAATAATTCAGGTTCGAACATGGCGCTCAACATTACGTCGGCAGTGATTACCCTGCTCGCAATCGCAGGTATTATCGCTGCAAAAACGGGTCACTTGACCCTAGAGTCATTCATGAGCATGGCTGGAAAAGCTCTTGGCTGTGCCATTGCTCTGACTCTGATGGGCGTCATTGCTTTCTGGCTGATGGACGTTATTGCGTCAGTCATTAAGGCAAAGGCTTTCGTCATTCCCGTTGCGGCTGTGCTGGTGCTTCTTGGCATCCTGGCCAGCGGCGCCGGTGGCGCTAGCGGATTTTTGGTGATGACAATCGTTGCAATTGTCGTCGCGACTTTGCTTTGGCTGCTCGGTGGCAGCTGATGCTTCTCCGGGCACGTTCTTTGTATCCGGAGATTTTAATTCAAGGTAAAAACCTCGCTAACCTAATACACTTATGCTTAAATAATATCAATGGCTTTATTAGATTTTTTTAGATCAGATTCTTTAGACCCATACGGCCCAACCTACGACCGTAAAAAGATTTTTATTGCAGCGGGTCTGCTAGCGGCAGTTATCTTAGGCGCAATTATGCTTATTTTAAGCATGGGCAACGGGTCGCGCGGGGCTTACATGAGCATGCTTGCCCGACACGATGCTTTGCAGACAACAATCGACGATTCGCAAAAACAAATAAAAAGTAGCGCTTTAGCTAAAGTAAACAGCGATGCTTCACTGCTTTTATCCTCCCATGGCCTTGCACTTGATGAGCAGCTAAAAAGTAAATTCGGCGAAAGCAAACTTAGCGACAGCGCAACAAAAGAAGGAGATAGCATTATTGCCGAAATAACCGAAAAACTCTCTAGCGCCTCTCTTTTAGACAAATTTGACGTGACTTACCGCAACATTATTCAGCAACAAATTACGCTACTTATGAACGAGTCGCTAGACGTAAAAAACCAAGCTGGCGGCAAAACATTTTCTGCAGACATGGATAGCTATTTTAACGACTTAAAATCTATTGACAACCAACTAAACGCGTTAAGTTTGTAGCAGTTTTTAGTAAATTGTGTTAGCATAGCTAAGTTGCCCCACCCTAGGAGGTAAACTATGGCAATCTGCATTTTGATTGTTGGCGACATCCATAGCGACATCGGACACCTTGCTTACCTAAGCGACGTCGCAAAATACCACAACTGCACGCAAATTGTACAGCTTGGCGATTTTAACTACATGGAGCATTTTGACTGGGGTCGAGAGTTTTTGGACCAAACAGAAGAAATTTTGGCCCAAAATGGCCAAACACTGGTTTTTATTTTGGGCAACCATTCTAACAAAGGGCTGCTTTACGCAAGATATTGCGATGCACCCAAGTCTGTTAACGGATTATGGCAAATACGCAATCATCTGTTTTTTGCGCCAAATGCACATTGTTGGAATATTGACGGCGTTAAAATTGCCGCCCTTGGTGGTGCATATAGCGTTGACCGCGACCAAAAAATTAAACTCGAGCAGTCCAACGACCAGCCACGCACCTTGTGGTGGCCAGACGAAGAAACAACAGACGACGAAGTTGCAGATGTAATTGCAAAGGGGGGTGCGGATATTTTGCTAACGCACGACCAACCCCGCAGTGCAAATTTGGGAATCGAACTCAAGTCAGATGTAAACTGTTTGCCAAATCGCGATCGCATTGATCGCGCACTACGAGGAATTAGACCAAAAATTGTTTTGCACGGCCATCTTCACTACCCCTACCAAAGTTTTGTACCAATTGGAGATAAAGACGGTAATCTAAACTGGTGCCAAGTTATTGGGCTTGGAGCCAACATGGCAGCAGCCCCGCCTAATCTTGACTACAACATTGAAGATTCTTGGCTAATACTAACAATAAACAACGGCAAATTTAAAATTTCTAACCCGCCGCCAGCAATTTGCTAACCTCGCCCCTGTTGCGTTACTGTAACAGGGGCGCTTTTTATGACCCAACAACCAAGTTGTACGAGTGCACAATTAAATCGTTAATTTCGTCATCACCCAACTGACCGCTGCAAATAACAGTATTCCAGTGTTTTTTATTTAAATGATATCCTGGCAAGACACTTTCGTATTTTTCGCGTAAAGTTTTTGACAACAAAGGGTCGCATTTTAAGCTAATTCGCACAGGATTTGACCCCTCTGCAATTAACGCAAACATCTTATCCCCAACTTTGTACACAGCTGTGTCTGCGCCAAATGGGTAATCTAACCTTGCATCAGGCAACTTTAATATGTATTTTTCTAATTGTTTATGAGTTAACATTGTCTTCGGCTCCAAAGTAATGCAAATAATACTGTAGTTCGGCAATTGACTCTTTAATATCGCTTAAGGCGCGATGCGTTTCTTGTTTATCAAACTGCACATCATATTTACCAATCATTAGCACCTTCCAGGCGCTTACGTCTAACATTCTGTAATGCAAACGTGCCTCAAGGCGCGACCAATAGCTCCTGATAAACTGACGATCCATATGTATGGAGTTGCCCGCCAGTAGTGCTGGTTCACCAGATTTAAAGTGCTTATCAATCAATTTAATTAGTATATCTTCAGCTTCACGCTCATTTACCCCTTTTTGCGAAAATTCAACAAGCTCCGCAGACTCAACTGGTCGCGCAACCGCAAAAGGATTTGCCGCCAAAAGCAACTCCACCTCTTGTTTATTTTGTTTTACTCCACTCTCAAAATGCTCTAGCTCATTAAAATTCCAGTCTGTTACAACTGCTGCAACTTCTAAAATTTTATCTTTTGCCGGATTAAGTCCGGTCATCTCAAGATCAAGCCACAAAAGCTTACCGGGTGTAACGCGCTTCATATCTGTCATGGCAATAGTATATCAAAAGATGGCTATTTTTTGCTGTTATCTTTTGGCGGTTTACCGCCCGTACTCCAAACCAAAGCAACAAGGCTGCAAACAGTGGCCACAACAAAAATCAACCAATAAAAAACTTTGTTTGCATCAAAATCTGATGTGCTATGAGGTAGAAGCACCCAACTGCCGTAAATCAACAAACAGATATACAAGATTAACGAAACCCAACCCGCAGGGCTCGCAGGATACCAGCCCCACACCAGATGGGTACTAGAGAACCAAGCGCCTTGCTTCTGTGGTTTCTTCATGTACTTAGTTTAAACACAAGCGACATCAAAACGCAAGCATACGCAACAAAGATTACAACTATGACCTACGACAATGCGCAGCAATGCAAGCAATATTCAGACAATAACACGAAATCCAGCCTACATAAGATAAAAAATTGGCAGTGGCAAAAATAGGATGTTGGATTTGGCATCTGCGCTTAATTTTGTGCCACTAACAACAATACCGTACGTGCAATTTACATCTTTCATACTCGTCAAGACTTGACGGCCAGTCTTTTCTCCAAGCCCCACCTCAATAGGTATGCATCTTCCGCCAGCAGTTAACAGAGTAAAGTCGGCACGCCCCTCACCTTCATTATACGTGAAGTGCGCAACATGTTTCTTCACAAACTCACGGTGCATATACAACCCCACTAGGTCTTCTAACAATCGCCCCTTCCTAGTCTCATCCGTGGCAATGGAGCCAGCAATCTGTTGATGCGCCGCTCGAATTGCCGGGCTCATAAACAAATATTTCTTTGGTCGCGATACTGCCTTTGTCATGGAGCCTCGTGCTGGTACCTCAATTAGAAGCTCAGTTTTTACAAGCGCATCTAAAAGCTTTCCGACAAGCCGTTCATCTTTGATGAACCCGCTAAGCTTTTTCTGTAGTGACTTCCTGCTCATAGTATCAGCCTCCGCCAGCGTAAATAAGAGAGGTTTTATAGCATCAAGCGTTGCACTGTCGAAATCGAAGCCTTTAGTAAGATCTTCACTAATTATTCTGTCGATCAGGGACATTATGCCCTCGTATACTCGCGCCGGGTTAGTCTCGTTGACCAAAAATGGCAGTGAGCCAGTGTACATAAAGTGCGTAAATGTCGCTGTATCCACTCTCGATAGGTACTTCCTAATTGACGGCATGAGCGCGGCGATCCGACGGCGCGCCTGATCAGCACTTTCACTCTCAAATACGGCTTTCTTAAGAGATTGTTTTAGCCCCGGCTCCGGCGTGACGTTGAATCTTAGCATCTGGTATTCGGTGTAGCTAAGCGGATACAGTGGTTCAATATTAGTGCGTCGCACAACATTTGCATTGTCTTTTAGGTATATCGCCGATGAGCCGCTACAGAAGATAAATAAACGACGACTACGCTCGTGCAGAGAGAATAGTACGTCAGCCCATTGTTCATCTTCCTGGACCTCGTCCAGAAACAGAAAAGTTGGCTTTTCCAAACGCTCTATGCTCGCCCCAAGTATCTGTTCATACTGCTTAATTGCAGTGTGAAGGTCAGACCCAACAAGAGATACCACATCGTGCATGCTGAGATGCAGAAGATTGACGTCAGTACCATAAGTATCGCGAATATACTTGTACTGTTGCGCGAGCAAGGTCGTCTTGCCAACACCGCGCAGCCCAGGAACAATAAGCCATCGCTTTGTATCCTTAGCGCTCATGAAGTCACTAACGTACTGCTGGGTTGTGACCATCATATATCGAGCCAAAAGAGGCCGTCCTATTATGTCTGTAGTCCAGTTTTCAATCCATGCGTTTGCATTTGCTAGTTGCTGTTGTACGTAACCAGTTATATTTTCATCCATGACTTAATGATACATTGCAATGCATCATTAAGTCAATAAGATGATACATTGCAATGTATCATTGTGAATAATCTAAAACTTCTAAGGTGTTAACCATGCAAGAATAATGACAACCGCAACAAGCATAAACACCATAGACTATCTTTCCGCATACACAATATCAATAGCTCAAGAGGCTAGTTGCATCATACCCTATCAGGCGCCTCAATACCCAACAACCCTAAACCTTCTTTAAGAATATCTGCGTATTTTTTGACTAGAGCGGCTCTTATATTTTGGCGTTCATCGCCCACTACGTAATTATGCTCGTAAAAACGGTTAAAGCTTTGCGAAAGTTCGTACAAATAGGTGCAAATATGGTGCGGCATTAGTTCTGCCACGGCGTTTTGCAAAACTTCTGGATACTCGCTAATTTTTAGTGCTAAGCTGCGTTCGCCAGACTGCAAATCACCCTCTAAAAGCGCTTCACCCGACACACCACCAGCCTTTACCAAAATACTACTTGCTCTTGCGTGTGCATATTGCAAATATGGCCCAGAGTTACCTTCAAGACTAACAGATTCTTCTGGATCATAAATAATATCTGCGCCAATACGATGCTTTAAAAATGCGTACTTTATTGCACCTAAAATTGCAGCTTGGTCGGTTTTTCCAGTTGCGGCCTTGCTTGCCTCGGCCACAATATTTAGCGCATCAAACGCGCGCAAAATATTACCCTTGCGCGAGCTCATCTTAACCCCACCCTGTAATTTAACAATTCCGTGTGTTAAATGAGTTGTAGTGTTTGCAAGTTCGGGCGCAAATTGTTCGATTGCCTTTAATACGACTGCCATGTACTGTTCTTGTCCGTTATCTGTAATGACCACAGAACGATCAAAGTTATAATCCTCCGACTTGCGCATTATCAAGCCTATATCTTTGGCTTCGTATGTCGGAACTCCGTGCGAATTTATAAACACACGAGTGTGCAAACCATATTTTTCGCCTTTAAATACTACTGCACCATCGCTTTCTTCAAACACACCTTTGGCCAAATTTTCTTTGACGGTATCTATGCCAATCTGACTGCAAGTGCTTTCTGGGTAATATTTTTCAAACGGAGTGCCAATATAATCATAAAATTTATCAAAATACTCATAGCTCCATTGGCGACAAGTCCAATAAATTTGTGCAAATGGCGAATCGTGATCGTCATCTTGTTGCACCAGATAAACACGCTTGTTTAGCTCAATAATTTCTGCTCTCGCCTGCTGATTGTCATCAAAAGCGTTGTTGCCCTCAACATAACAGTTTGCCATCCAGTCCATGCAAGTGTCTTTTGGCAATTCTGACAGTTTTTCGGGTAGTTCGCCGCCTAAATCTTTAATAATTGCCCACATCGTTTTGCCAACATGCAATCCAACGTCACCACCAAAATTCACACGATGAACTTCGCCTCCAGCAGCCTCAATAAGGTTACTAATAGCAAAGCCAACAACACTAGTGTAAACGTGCCCAACATGCAAGACTTTAAACGGATTTGGGTCAGAGTACTCTGCAACCACTATCTTATTTTTATACAAATCGGGGCGATCAGATGTTGCGCTGTGCGCCATTTGCGCAATAATTTTGTTGCTCAGTTTTATGTTAATAAAACCAGCACCAGCAATCTGGATACTTTCTGCAGAGTCGCCAAGTTCTTGCTTTAGCGCGGTTAAAAGCTCATCAGCAATATCACGAGGATTCCGCTTTAGCTCTCGTGCAAGCTGCATTGCCACGTTGGTGGCGAAATCGCCAAATTGCTCATCAGGACGAGTAACTGCAACATCAATATTGCAGTTAAAAACATTTTTAACACAATTTTTAATTAAATGAGAAAGTTTATTTGAGTTCATAGTACTTTTGACTTATTTTAACAGAGGTAGATATTATTGCAAATAATTAACGCCGAGCAGACTCAATAAGACCGCTGAATAACGGATGTGGCCGATGTGGCCGTGATCTAAATTCTGGATGCGCTTGAGTTGCAATAAAGTAAGGATTGTCAGGATATTCTACAACTTCTACCAATTTACCGTCAGGCGACAAGCCACTAATTTGTAGGCCAGCGGACTCAATTTGATCACGATACTGCTGGTTAACTTCGTAACGGTGTCTGTGTCGCTCTATTACATCATTGGTGCCATAAACTTTTTTAGCTAAAGACCCATCAGTAAGGCGACAAGGGTAATCGCCCAAACGTAATGTTCCGCCCGTAGACTCTTTACCTTCTTGACCTTGCATAATGTAGATCACTGGGTGTTGAGTCTCGACACTGGCCTCGCCCGTGTTGGCATCTTCAAGACCAGCTTTACGAGCAGCCGCCACAACGGCCATTTGCAAACCTAAGCACAGGCCAAGATATGGAATCCTGTTGCCCATACAGTATCTTGCAGCAGCAATCATGCCTTCCATGCCACGTTGGCCAAAACCTCCCGGCACAACTACTGCGTCATAGCCATGCAAAATATCAGTGCCTTCTTTTTCTATTTGCTCAGCGTCTATCCAGACTAAGTTAAGTTTAACGTGCTGGTGCCACGCAGCAGCCCTTAGAGCCTCAACAACCGATATGTAAGTATCTTCATTTGCCAAATATTTAGCAACCATGGCAATTTTTACGTCATTTTCGCAGTCTGCCGTTGCCAAATTAACAAGGTCGCTCCATTTTGTCATGTCTGCACTAGGGACATCAAAGCCAAATCGCTTAACGATTATTTCGTCTATGCCTTTTTGTTGTAATGTTAGCGGCACCTCGTAGACAGTGCGAGCGTTTGCAAGCTCAACCACAGCCTCTTTTGGAACACCACTAAACATAGAGAGTTTATCTATAATGCTATCATTGCTAGAAGTTTCGGTTCGCGCAAATAAAAGGTCTGGCATTATGCCCCAGTTCCGCAAATCGCGCACGGCGTTTTGAGCGGGTTTGGTTTTAAATTCTTTGCTTGTTCCAATGTATGGCACATAAACAACATGAGCAAAAATACAGTTTTCACGGCCAACACGCCCTGCAAATTCACGAATTGCCTCTAAAAACGCCAGTCCTTCTATATCACCAACGGTACCACCAAGTTCTACAATATGAACGTCACTACCCTCTCCTGACGCTAAAATTGCACTTTGTATCGCATTTGTAAAATGCGGCACTAATTGCAAGGTCTTACCCCTAAATTTACCCGTACGCTCGTCTTCTATAAGCTGACGAAACAGACGGCCACTCATAGTTGAACCAGCCTGAGTCAACTCTATATCTAAAAAGCGTTCGTAATGACCTAAGTCTAAGTCAGTTTCGGCACCATCCTTAGTTACAAAGCACTCACCGTGTTCGGCCGGATTCAACAAGCCCGCGTCTACATTTAAGTACGGATCGCATTTTTGTATTGAGACATTTAAGCCTCGCAGGCGTAAAATTGCTCCGATAGACGCGGCAGTGATGCCCTTTCCCAATCCAGAAAGGACACCGCCAGTAACAAATAAGTAGCGGGTCTTTTGGCTCCCCATGTAAGATGATTATAGCAAAAGACCCGCTAAAGATAAAGTGCCGTTATCTTTATTTACAAATTCGATATCCGCTATTCGCTTCGCAAAGCGTCGATTGGATTTAATCTAGATGCTTTTATTGCTGGTAAGGTTCCAGCCAAGAAGGCTATTAGCATTATTAGCCCAACAACAACTAGCGTATTAAGCGGAGTTACTACAAGCAGCGTAAAACCTTCAAAATCCTTTAAAAAGCTCTGTGAAGCAAAATTGTTTATAAGCTGACTTGCGCCCAAAGCTGCAATTACAGCCACTACTGAGCCCCAAAAACCTACAAGCATCGCCTCTATAGCAAACAAGCTAAATACTGCACGACGACGCATCCCTAAAGCTTTCATTAGGCCAACTTCTTGAGTTCGCTCATATACGCTCATCAAAAGCGTATTAATTATACCAAAGCTGGCTGCAAGTAATGCGATTAAGCCTACCATGTTAAGCCCAGAGGTAATTGCGCCAACAATAGTGTTTATTGTAGAAATCTGCTCTTTTAATGACACTGCAACGTAGTCGCCAGGCGCGGTCAAAAGCTCTTTTTGTTGTGACTCGCTATCTGGGTTTATATCTTTAAACTTTACTATTGCAGCTGCAAACTTTTTGGTTGCGTCTGTTCCTTGGTCTTTATTGATCTGCTGCAGCAATGAGTCGTCAACATAAAACTCGCCTTGCGTAACAAAACTTTTTTTCATTACACCAACAATTTTTACACTTTGTTCTTTTGTTTGTCCTTGCACATTTGCGTATCCAATTTTAACAGTTTGACCTATGGCATCTTGTGGATTTGCATAACCAAGAACAGACAGATATTCTTCTGGCAATACCGCAACGTTTTTTTCATCATCCTGTATCAGCTCGCCAGCAGATAGGTCTAATTTAAGCGACATATGGGGATTTACAGCAGAAAGCGAATATTTTTTTGCATCTTGATCATCGCGCACAATATACTGCGTGCCCGCCACAACGTAAGGACGTACGGATTCTACGCCATCAATTTGTTGTAGCTTTTTTAGGTCATCGTCGTTCATTTTTACTTGGCTAGCAGTGCCTTGTCGCTGATTTGGATCGTACTCTTTAGGCTCGTCGCTCGAAAAGGGATTGCTCTCAGTTGCAGCCCGAACAAAAAACACACCTGGTGCAGTTACGTTGCCCAGCTGACGTTCTAGGTACTTTTGCGCACCCTCACCCAAGGCATTTGTTAGCGACAGCGTAAAAGCGCCTACAAAAATTGCCGAGATAGTTAAAAAAGTACGCAATTTTGAGTGCATTAAATTACGGTTTGCTGATTGAACTACATCTAAAATTCTCATTATTTCTTCTCCTCAGTAAGTAAACCGTCTTTCATTCTAAATCTGCGATCGCACAAAGATGCTAGTTCTTCATCATGCGTTACAACTATTAGCGTAATATTTTTATCTTTGTTTAGCTTAAACAGCAGCTCTGTAATTCGTTTGCCGTTTTCGCTGTCAAGATTGCCTGTTGGCTCATCGGCAAAAATTATCGAAGGATCGTTAACTAAAGCTCGCGCAATACATACGCGCTGTTTTTGACCGCCCGAAAGATCTGTTGCTTTATTTTTTGCCTTATCTACTAAGTCAACTTCTTCTAGAGCCTTTAGCGCCAGATTTTTACGAGATCGCATTTTTGTGCCAGAAATTTTAAGAGGCAGCATAACATTCTCTAGAGCTGTTTCGCGGCCGTTCAAAAAGAACTGTTGAAAAATAAAACCAAATTCTTTATTGCGCAATTTGTCTAATTTTTGCTGCTTGGCATTAGCTAGATCGCCACTACCAAAAGCAACGGTGCCTTCGTCTGGCACGTCTAACGTTGCCAAAATATGCATTAACGTTGACTTTCCAGAGCCAGACTTGCCAATAATAGCAATGCTTTCGCCATCTTTAATACTTAAAGTAACACCTCTTAATGCTGTGAAGGCGTTGGGCTTTTTACCGTATACTTTAACAACGGATTCGGCCTTAATGGGCATACACACCTCCAAAAATATCAAGTAGTAAAATTCAAAAATTGGTGGAGTTGGCCGCAAGGCGACCAACCCCAATTTATTATAACATAGACGCGTCTAATAGGTAGCACTACGTCCCAATCCTCTTTTGCCTAAGTTCCCAAGTGCTCTCAGCCAGGATAGCTAAAATAAGCACAGCAAGCTGCCACATAGGCCAATCTCTGCCCAGGCAATGATTTTCAGAAAGCACCTTATGTACAGCGTAACACACAGCTATTGCTAAGGTCGTTCTTAAAAACAGCTTAATCACAAAACCGAACATGACATCCCCAATCGAAAGCAGCGTAGGCTAAAAAAACATTATAATAATTCTAAAAATAATGTCAAGTACGTTTGGCGGAGAGGAAGGGATTCGAACCCTTGATGCGAGTTGCCCCGCATACACACTTTCCAGGCGTGCGCCTTCGACCACTCGGCCACCTCTCCACGTCTTAAACATTATATCAAGATATTTGGCAGTCTACACAGGGCTGTGCGCAGACTGCCTGTTCATGCGATTCTTCAACAAATTGGCTATTTTTTATTGCTTTCTCTTACAAATCCATAAATTGCTGCTGCTGGGATGGAGCAGGCAAGAGCGACATACACGACATAAACCCAAGTCCAGGGCTCATCGTATACGTGCAGAACAATACCGACAGCAGCGAATCCAAGCAGCAGAAAGACCGCGTAGACCGCCAGACCAATCTTCATTTTGTCTCCAATCAATTGACACGAACTCATAAATTAAATATTTACCTAACTAAAAAGTCAATAAAAGACAACAAAGTTGTTGTGAAAATTCAACTATTATTTAACCTTGCACGACGCCTATAATAAGGGTAGAGAAAATTACATAAAGTATGGAACCAGTAATAGAAATTTACAGCCTAAGCAAAATGTTTGGCATTGGCGACGCAACCACGGTTGCGCTAGATAGCATCACTTTAAGAATAGACAAGGGTGAATTTGTTTGCATTATGGGTCCGTCTGGCTCAGGCAAAACCACCTTAATGAACATAATTGGACTTCTTGATTCCTCTACCAATGGCGAATACTTTCTTGAGTCCAAACAAGTGGCAGAACTTAGCCAAAGACGCCGCGCAAAAATTAGGCGTGATAAAATTGGCATGATTTTTCAAAACTTTAATTTGCTAAGTCGTACCAATGTTATTGATAATGTCGCCCTTCCTTTAACATACAAAGGGATGTTTCATTCAAAGCGTCTAAAACACGCTAGCAAGCTGCTTGACACTTTTGGGCTACAAGAGCGTGAATACTACATGCCAAATCAACTCTCTGGCGGTCAACTGCAGCGCGTTGCCATTGCTCGTGCATTGGTTAATCGCCCGGCAATTATTCTGGCCGACGAACCAACAGGCAGCCTAGACTCAAAGTCCAGCGATATAATTATGCAAGAATTAACAGAGCTACATCTTAAGGGCAACACTATTATTATGGTTACACACAACCCCGAAATTGCATTGTATGCAGATCGAATTATCCAAATGATTGACGGAAAAATCGCCAGCGACACTAAAGAGCCAGAAAAAGAGCTTGATCCTGCTAAAAAACGTGCCCTAAGCGCTTACCGCAAAGTGGCCGAAACCGTTACTGCACGCAATAAAAAGAAAGAGAAAAGTAAAAAACCCACCAAAAAACGCGGGAGTAAACGATAATGGCCCTAACTGATGCAAAAATCGCAATAAAATCATTGCGCGCCACAAAATTACGTACCGGACTAACCATGTTGGGAATTATTATTGGAGTAGCCTCAGTAACCATTGTTATGTCACTTGGCGAAGGAGCAAAACAAAAAATTCGCGACCAGGTTGATTACATGGGTACAAACCTAATTACAATTCGCCCTGGCCAAATTACGCAAGACAGCAACGGAAACGTTACAGGCTATAACCTTTTTGCAGCCCTTGGGTCATCTACCATTAGCGAATACGACCTAGATACGGTCAAAAAAAATCCAAACATTACCGGGGCCGCCCCTATAATGGCAATTACGGGGACAGTAGCCGACAACAATCACAAACCCATCACTAATACATCAATTATCGCTACAGATAGCAGCTGCGAGAAGGTTTTAAACTTTAAAATTCGAAGCGGCGAGTTTATTAATGATATCACCAACCGCGAGACAGTCATTTTGGGTCACGATTTAGCAATAGAGCTACTCGGCACAGATCAAGTCTTAGGCCAGCAAATATTTTTAAGAGGGAAGACATTTACAGTAATTGGCATTCTTGCACCATACGAGGTGCGCACAAGCTTTAGTAATCTGTTTGATTACAACCGAACGGCCTTCATACCGCTTGACGCCGGAAAGGCATTTAATCAAGGGATTGCTCAAATTCAGCTAATTAACGTGCGCACAGACAACAACATAAAAGATGTAGCTCAGCAGCTTAACCAGCAAGTATTAAAAAACCACGGCAATCAAGAGGATTTTGCCGTTTTGCGTCCCGAGCAAACAATTCAAATCACTGACACTTGGTTGCAAATTATTACAGCCCTGACTACGGCTGTTGCTTCTATATCGTTAATTGTTGGTGGAATTGGCATTATGAATATAATGTTAGTTTCTGTTACAGAACGCACGCGCGAAATTGGCATTCGCAAGGCAGTTGGGGCTACAAATATGCAAATTTTGCGCCAATTTCTAATAGAAGCCTTGTTTATGAGCTTAGTTGGGGGCCTTTTTGGTATTGCAATCGCTTACGGGCTTGCCTTTTTAGCGGGCACACTACTAGAAATTACCCCCGTAATTACAGTTCAAATTGTTGCGATCTCGCTTGGGATAGCCACATTGGTTGGCGTAATTTTTGGCATTGTACCAGCAATAAAAGCCGCACGCAAAAACCCAATAGACGCACTGCGATTTTTTCAATAAAAAATTGGGTTCGCCAATTAAGGCGAACCCTGTAGCTAATGCATCTAAAAACAATCATCTCGTTCACGCTCAGACGGACTTGCGCTTAACAAATCGCGTCCGTCCCACATAAAATATTGAACGATCTTTTCGCCACGCTCGTCATTAAAGCTTGTTTGAAAAACTTGCCCAACATCAACCAAAGCGATCAAATGCCTGCCACTGTAGGGAGATGTAATGTTGCATTCTGCAAGAATTCTTCCCGGAAATGGCATTATCAAGGGTTTTGCTTCGGCAGCGCAATCTGGACATTGATCTGGCCTTGGAGCATATTCTTTTTTGCCACATTCAGAACAATACCAACCAATAGTATCGCCCATATACGAGCCCGTACCACTTTTGCAAATGCGATTTTTAAAAACAACAATAGCTTTACAATTTGCACTTGGAGAGTCATCAGAGACTAGCTTCAGCCTGCCCGTGCCCTCAACGACACTGGCAGCAATCAGCTTATCTGGCACAAGCCCAGCGTCTGGATGCAAATATTTTCTTGACCCAAGCGACTTCTTTAGCCTGGTCATAAGATCAATCCCACACTGCGGACAATACCACCTGTGCAGTACCGGCCAACTATACCCGTGTGACCTGCGTGGACATGGAGTATTGCGACTAACTCCACCGACAGGTACAAAAACTGGTCTGCAAAGATGGGGCTCCCCCAAGGCCAAAACGTTTACGCTAGCACCGCTCCTCATTCTACACACGCAAAGATCCGCTCCAGCAGTTACATTACACCTGTTAATTGTAAAAACTGCGTAAGAATGCTGACCGCTCAATGTAGTCTGCACAACCCCTCCAAACAGACGCGCAGAAAGTATCTAACATGGATATTTAATCATCATCTTAAAAAGCTGTCAACGATTTCTACTCTGCAATCTAAAACGCCACCCATTATCGAATATCTATACTTAGATTTTGAAATGAGTTTCAGCACTTGTTGCTACAGATTACAGGCTAGGTTTACGCAGCACGGAATTATTTGTCTTAAAAACGGTGGTTTTTGAGACACTATACACGCACCAGCTTTTATGGTAAAATAGTTTAGCCATCTCTTTCAGAGTAGACTAGGGGTAAAAACGTGCACTACCCATTCTTGCAAGAAGACTATGACCGACTTCAGCTGGTTGTTGCCGAGCTTGAGGGCAGGAGGTCTGAGGCACTCGCAAATATTGGTGCTTCAACCGAGCAGTCCAGCGAGACCTGGCATGACAATCCCATGTTTGACGAAGTTCATCAGCTCGCCAAAATGTGGCAGAATCAGCTAACGCGTATCCGTGCAATATTTCAGGAGGCCGTAGTTGTGCGGTCGACAAGCCAAACTGAGATTGTGCAAATCGGAAACATTGTCACATATAGCAACGCATCAACAAACTTTGTTGATACAATTCAAATTGGCAGCTATATGCAGATAGGTGATCGACGGCGCAATACTGCTTCAGGCATTGATGTCGCCACGGCTGGCTCACCCCTCGGATGTGCGTTGCTTAACTGCCGAGTTGGAGATATAGCAACCGCTGAATTTCGCGATGATAAGGGCGTCATCACTCGCGTCATGCAGCTAAAGGTGCTCGAGATCACGTTGCCGCGCTAGGCTCATTCCGAAAGCGAAGTGCCCACCAGCATTCCAGCCATGAGTCTGCTGTGCGGGTGGGCACTCGAAAACAAAATATATACTATTATTGGCCTAACTTAGGCCTTTTCTTTTAACAAATCTGGGTAGCCTTTACCGGTTATTCTCTCACCAAGAGTAAACTTGGCTGCAATATTATCCAACTCTTGTTCATTTGGCGATTCGATTTCAATAAAATAGCCTAGGCCTGCAATGTTATCAAGCAATATTTCTGAGTTATCAAAACTGTATTTTTGTCTTGTTTTATCAACAGTAACATCAACTTCAAATCCGAGTTTGGTAATAATATCTTGAGTGGTTTGGCCGCTGGCTACTTCGGTTTCCCACTCTTTAGTCTCTAAATCGTCAACAACCTCATGAAACGCCAGGGTACTTTTGTTGCCACGCGTTCGTATACGCAAATAGAGTGTATTGGGTTTTTCTTGTGGGACTTTAAAATAAATATCTACGTCGTGGGTTTCGCCAACAAACTGGGCTCCTAGTTCGGTTAACTCTTGCTTTGCTTTATCAGGGCTTGCGATTTTAAATTTCTTCTCTAGTTCGGTGTTCATAATTAGTTATATTATACTATGATTTTATTCAGCTTGGTAGCCCAGCCAACCAAATGCGACTGGGCTACCACGACGGCTCATCGTTAGATAAGCCCACTTTGCTTTTTGATTGCAGCAAGTTGAGGGCTTCTACGAAATACTGCCAATGGGAGGAGGGTCGATTCGGAAGTATGATGCAGACAAAGCCGTGCGTACAGCCTGCCCTGCATAGGCACAATGCGCACGCCATAAAAGCCTTCGTCACACTTTGTTTTGCAACCAGCGCACACACTAGGCTCGCGGTAGTCACGAATCTGTTTTACTACCAAATCGCCGACAGAGCTGCTATAGCTTGTTCGAAATTGGCTCGAACCAAGAATCTGCGTCTCTGCAACAACCTTGGCTGAATAGTGCTTCAAGACTTGATCGATGCTAGCTAGTGACTGCTCAGAACCCAGCACGTTCAGCAACCGAAAATCGACACCTGAGTTGCGGAAGTGCTCTACAACCCCTACGGCAAGAGTGGGGTTATCGCCTACTACAATGTTGACTTTTGTTTTGATGCCAAGTAAAACCGCTTCCTGAATATTCGTCGATGCCCTGGCAATCTGCATTTCGGCGACTCGAAGGCTACCACGATGCTGCAATTTTGACCAAGCAGCAGGATCGACAGTATGAATCGAAAAATTCATGCTACCGACACAAGCATCCCTTAGTCTCCAAAGAAGCGTCGAGCGGAATTGACCGTTTGTAGTCAGGTTACAAGGAAACCCTGCATCCGATATCACTCGCACCAAGCTGGACAGCTCAGGATGAAGCGTTGGTTCGCCTCCAGTCAAATGAAACTTAGTAAAACTGTGTTCTCTGGCAAACTCAGCCAACTCAGTAGTTTGGCTAGTGCTCAGCAAAGCAGATCGATCTCCGCCTTCTTCATGGCAAAACACACACGACATGTTACACATCGGCGTAACACGAACGCGCAGAGCGCTATTGACTGCCGTTTGCATGACTCTCTCCAAAAGGTTGTCTATACCTATCGACAAAATAAATTATATTAAATGTCAACAGTGCCGTCAAGTGTTCTTTGTTGCTAAATGCCTGAATCGACATTCGTGAGCTCTGCCTCTTAGCTTCCAATCCAGCTACAAAACACTGCCTTTTTCGCTCACAACGATTCCTACCCTCATAAATCACCGCCTCCATACCCCAAGACATCCAGCTTGTAACCATGTATAATTCCGTGGTTGTCATCTGGCAAGTAACATACAGTTTATTGCATATTGGCGGCTCTTTCAGCGCGACCTCTGGCAACATAAAACACACATTATACCCCTCAAACAAGCCCTGCGGACGGGCTGTAAAACGCTGTTTTTGCAGCGTAGTAATTATATTATTCAATCTAGTACGCTTGTCGTAATCCATTGTCGATGACAGCTCGCGCTTAAACCGCGTGATCTGCTGTTTGTAGAACTTTCGGATGCTCGATAACAGTGCCAAAGGATTTGTTGCAATTATTGCTATCTTAGTTTCGCCTACGTCGCCCACAAGCTGCTCTGCCAATTCTCTTGGCATTAGTCATGCTTCTATTACGTTTATTGAGACTGGGAAGCGGTGGCCAAGGCCAAGCACTCTGCACCGATTGGCAGGCAATTTGGGTGTTACAGTGGGGCAGTTTTTCGAGTGACGTTGTATACGTTTACATCTACGTATACGTGTACGTAAACGTATACATCTTACTGCTATTCTGCCGTTGTTTTCATTGCTAGTGCGGAACGCTTTTTTACTATTAGGTTTTTGTAACTTTGCTCGCGCTCAGCATCTTTTATAAACAAGCGCACACGGTCGATCGCAAGTATAAACATAAAGAGAAAAAACGTTGTTTCAAAATAAGAAAACCCGAGCTTTTGCAGCGGTATATATGCCTCGAACACCGCCAATAAAACCACTACAGCCAAAATCGCACAAGCCACCAAACAACGAACGTATTTGTTTTTAATGCTGAATAAAAAATCTTTCATGTGTATTAAATACCCTATTGTTTCGCCAACTCTTCTTTAAACTTCTCTGGCTCAACAATTGCAATACCATTATGCTCCCCTATCACCAAGAGGTCATTATCTAGCGTAACAATATACTTTGCGCCACTCACAACGGCGGCAGCAATTATAGGGTCAATTTGCGTCACGCACGATTCTTTGTACGTCTTTTGGCTTCACAATCTCTGCAACACGCCCTAACAATCGAACTCTGGTTTTTGCTCCCTGTTTTGTTAAGCCAAACTTGCCTGAAAGCACTCTTTCAAGCTCGTTTAAGATAAACTGGGAGGAGATCAAAACCACTGCGCCACGTGATAAATCTTTTTGAAGATTTAGTATTAAATCTCTGCGCGACAATATGGTTGCAAGTACGCTGGTATCATAAACAACCCGCATAGCTTATTGCTTTCGGTCTTCGCTACGGACTTCTTTTGCCGCACGCGCATAGTCTTCGTCTGACGTATAGCCAGCTTGTCGTGCGCTCTCTCTTACTTCATCAGCGCCAGAAAGAAGAGCTGCCCATAAATCGCCCTCCTGCCCTTTCAGGCGGCTTACAACAGCTTGTCGTATGTATTCACTACGACTTGCGTATTCGCCTTTTGCAGCTTGGTCAATTTTTTCTACTAATTCTTTTGGTAATGAAAGGTTTATTACTTGTGTAGACATATAAATCCTATATTGATCTTATATAAATATTGTATGTAATTTATATGTAATTGTCAACGACCTACTAAAAAAGAGTCATTGATTTAAAGAATTGTTCCTTGTATCGTTCTGCCGCAGTGAGCACACGCTCGTTATGGACGACAAAAGACCAATACGCACACACCAGCAACGCCACCCCAACTGCTATTACTGGCAAGATTTTGCTTGCCATCATTGCAACTGCTGCCACAGCTGTAGACAACGACAAGATACTAGCGCCAAGCCCCCACCAACGAATCGCAACCATATTGCGCCAAAAACCGTGGTTTTTGAGACAAAGATTGAAAGCTCTATTCTTTGCCCTCGTTCGCAATTATCTCTGATACCCGATCATTCATGCTTCCTATCTTAGATTGCAAATCATCGCCAATTAGATTCTCTTCACTCATAAGCCATAAAGTATGGTTTATAAACTCAATACCCCAACCGAGTAGCTCACCTCTCATGTATGCTTGGTCTTTGATGTCGAACTCGTTCAACGTCGCCCATACGTCGGCGTGAACATAGCGGCTCAGATACTCGTATTGGAACTCAGGCCCATCTCCAAGTTTTTTAATCCTATCTGTCAGGCCGCAGCCAGTCCATTTTGGTATTCTCGTCAGCTTTTTTATTCCTTGAGACGAGTCATCGCGCAGCTCGTGAAAGGCATCTCTGTACTGGTGTGCTGTAGCGCCCATTCCCTCAATGTAATATTCCTTACCTCTTTTCCCTGCGCGAAAAACATAGTTGGCATTTGCCCAATTTTCTAGCAGCGTCCTCAAGCCATTCATGGCTGCCATTTTCTGGGCGTTCTCTAAGCCCCATACAAGCATTCTTGTTGCTGGGCCAATAGTCCAGATCAGTTGTTTGCAGTAGTCACCCGTGGGTGATTCCGGTTCGTTATGGATCAAGTTTTTGCCTATGTCTTGGCACAATTCGTCTAACGAGATAAGGAGCTGCATACGTTCCTTGTAAGATGATACTTCCGTCTCAGTACTCATAGCCACAGTAAAACACAAAGCTAGCTATGCTTGTCAAACTTAGCCAAAAATACCCTCCTCGACTCATACACCACAACCTCCAGCCCTCCTTCAGCCCAGCTCACCAACCTGTATAATTCACTAGGTACTGTCTGAACCGTAACATACAGCTTGGCGTATTCTGTCAGTTCTTTTGTTGCTGCTTGTGGAGCTATAAAGCATACGTCATAGCCTTGTACCAGTTGACCGCTTTTGTTAGATATAAATGTTTGTTGTTGTAGTGCGGTTATTGTGTTTTGTATTTGCTCTTTTTTGTTTAGATCAAGAGTTGAGGATATTTTACGCCTTAACATTGCCATTTGTTTGTGCCAGTGCTTTTTTGTACAAGACATTAGTACATGAGGACAAGAGGCAATAACAATTATTTTGCTTTGACCTGCATCTTTAACCAACTGGGTTGCTAAGTCTTTTGCAATTGCTGTTTTAGGTATACACTTGACTGTTACCATTGTTCCCTGCTCTCCTTTTTTAAGGTAAATATAGCAGAATAATTGAGTTAGCACCACTATACGTGAGTGGACTAGCAGTGGTGTCTGCTCTGCAATAAATACAATGAAACCAGATTACAACCTAGATGACAGGCATTCAAAAGATGCAGAAAAGAAAGAATTTGCCAAACTAATTGGCCAAAGGCTACACAAAATCAGGATTGAGCGTAATATTAGCCAAGAACAACTGTCCGAAAAAGCAGGTTATTACCGTACTTTTATAGGCCACATAGAGAACAGCACACGCTCCCCTAGCATGCACACCATCTGGCGCATAGCTAATGCGCTAGGTATTAAAATTAAGGACATCACAGAGGATTTATAACCATATGACCAACACCGAAGACATCTACCTAAAACAATTCGGCAAAAGACTTGCGCGTGTTCGTAAAAGCCGTAAGCTAACTCAGCAAGAACTAGCTGACCTATTGGGTATTAGTCATGGCTCTATTGCTTTTATAGAGACTGGTAAAAGATGGCCAAGGCCTGCAACTATTTACAGACTTGCAAACGCCTTGCAGATGCCTGTTGGGGAGTTGTTTGAGGATAATACAACCATACAGCAGCCTCAAGTTTGCGTTGGGCGGACGAGTTTGTTGAAATAGCACCACCCAGACAGGGTGGTGTTATTGTGCCAAAGTAACGAAAAATTACAGGTTTATTGTACTTTGTGTTGGGTGTTTGGGCAAGCCTAGCCGTTCTCTAATAATTCAAGTAGACGTTGAATCTGCAAATATGCTTGTTGTGTGCGCTGCTCGCGGCTTTCACCCTCATCACGGTGGAAATCGGCCACAGATGCGGGGCCTTGTGAGCTCTGCGTCGCAAACTGCTCTTTAAGGTTGTCGATGCCCTCCGGCAATGGTATGTCAGCAATAAATGGCTTCACTTCTGCCGCAACGGATTCTACGCCGTCTTTGTAGTGCAGTACTAGGCTAAAGATGTCGTAGGCGTCTTTCTCCTTGTAGCGGTGGCCAAGTACATAGCTCTTCATCGCAATCATGGCCACGATGTCGGCAACGTAAAAGCTTACGCTGGCATCTGCCCCGTTTGGCAGCCGATCGTTTAGCGTAAACTCGAAACGGTGTTCAAAAGCCAAATCCGCACCCTTTGCCTTGCGTGCCAAGAAGTCATTTTGCACGCGCTGATTGCGGTGCGCCCGGCCTGTGCCGCCATATTCAGGTGCCAAAAAGTCTATCCTTATTTCCACTTCGCGGCCGTCACTTGTCTTCACATTCTTGTAATACGAATACTCAATTTTAGGGTGTGGCTCGTAGCCGCGTCCGCGCAAAAGCTCTTCGAGCTGAGCATACTGTGTTTCGTTGATAACTTCGGGGTTTACAGCAATATCAATGTCTATCGAGCCGACGTGCTCAAAGTCGTTGTCGTCGTGTTGGTATTGTCGTAGTAAGAAGTACGGCGCCCAACCACCAACAATAGAAAGTCCCTCTTTGTATGATTGCAACGCTTTCATAATCTCAAGCACGTGCGACAGCGATATTTGCGCAATGTCGTCACTAAAAGATACTTGTGTGCGTACGTTTTGTGGGTCTTGGGTCATATTAGAAACCTATTCTTTCCTTTCTCAGATATTCGGCCGCTTCTTCGCCGCGCGCTGGGTTGTTGAATAAATCCATGTACAACTGAATATTACTTACAACTGGTGTATCCTCCGCACCCGGCGGCAATAGTTGCTTGCCGTAAAACACGCCCTCATCATAAGGCACATATATTTCAACATTACCCCCGCTTTGTACTTCTTTCAACTGGAGGGCATCGCGCCATTTTTCGACTGACTCTTGGTCGGTGTAGAATTGCACCTTATTCATGCCGCGAATGAACGGCGCGACCATATCAGCGCCACTAAAGAAGCCGAGTGCATACGGTAGTTTCGTACGCTCCGCCGCATCGCGCACCATGCTCGGTACGGCATTAGGTGCGTAGCTAAAGAATGTGTACTTACGACTTTGATACTTCGGGTAAAACTCTTTCCACGCGTCTAATAGCGCCGTGGGGTTGCTGAGTTGCCACCTATCATCAACTTTACGGACAAATGCCTCATCTGACATTGCTTTGAGTACGTTATAGGTCTGCCCCAAACTTACGCCAGTAGTTGTCGACAAATCGCTTATGCTCCACTCTTTTTTTGGATCTTCGAGCAACGCCCTTGTAATACGGCTAGAGATGGGCGAGAAGATGTTTTTAAGGGGTGGCGTGCTGCTGAATGGGTTCTTGTCGATAATTCTTTCGGCATACACGCCAGGAATATTTAGGTAGAAGTTGCCCGCAAGGTCAAGATAGCCAACACCTTCCTTTTTTAGCGCTTCCCTTACACGTTTTCCTAAAAATATTGCTGCAACAACAGGCACCGCACCTGTCACCTGTGCGAACGTTTTTGCTGAATATGCTTCGCCCAACAATGAAAATAACCTGCTCGTATTATTAGCCGCGATAGCTAGTTGTAATTGCTTATTTGTAGCAGGAATTTCAAGCGACGCAAGAATGTCCACACGGCTTTCTGACGCTGTTTTTGCTATAGTGCGCAACGAACTTATCTTAAAGCCAGGAAGAGCTTCTGGTAGCCATTGTTCTAATTGGGTAATAAGTTCTTGTTCTTTCATTGTAACTACTTCTTTCAATGTACACTGAAAGTATATCAAATAGTGAAAGTATAATCAAGTATCTTAAGCATCTTCTTTTAATTGTTCGACATTTATCTCGCCAACATGGATAGACACATCAACAATTTGCGGCTCTCTTTGTTTGTTGAATTACTCTCATTCACAAGCAATCCCATCCCCATCCCTATCCAATTTACTACTGTACCCAGGTTGCCCAGAGTATATTGGCACAACACCAGCCTCTCTAGCTGCTGTGCAGTCAGCATAATAAACAGATGTACTCTCGCTCGTCACTGGTGTTGTGGTGTTTTGCGGTGCTTCGGAAGTGGTTGTGTTTGCTGGTGCCGTTGTTTGGGTTTCCGTTACGGCTTCGACGTTGGCCGCGCTATCTTCTTGTTTTACGGCTTGCTCAGTATCTCCATTGCATGTGTTTGGCGACCAAAAACCCTTGTTGGCCGCGTCTGCGTCGCTTTGTGCTTGCTTAAAATCAGATTGGTATTTGTATGCGGTACTGTAAGTGTATTCGTGAGCATAGCCGTCAGCAACTACCTGTTTGTTGTACATTGTGCCGTCTTCAAAGTAAACGTAACGCAGTAATCGGTCGTATTTGTCGCGGTCTTCTTGAGTATCATCGCTCTCTAGGCGCACTTTTTTACCTGTAAGCAGTGATTTTGCGTTATCACTAGCTTCTTTGCCATAACATTGCACTGGTTTGCCGGGGTCTACTGTTTCAGGTGTATCTATGCCTATTAAGCGCAACGTCTCTGTTTTGCCATCTATATTTACTTTGATTGTGTCGCCGTCTACCACTTCTATAACGTCATACAGGTCAGAGAGTTGAGTTTTGTCTTCGGTTGGCTGTTCTTGCTGTTGGCTACTAGTAACTGCCTCTGGCTGTGCTGTTTTGCTTGGTGTTGCAATACCTATGCCAAAAAACAGCACCAACAGCACAACGATATAACGGCCAACTAACTTCTTTTTGTCACCAGTCTTAAACAAAGCTTGGTTAAAACGACGATTGGGGTTTTTGAGGGTTAGGACAAATAGAACAATACCAGCTAAAAAAGCCACCGCTAGAATGTTTGCGATAATCTCTCTCATAGCCACAGTAAAACACAAAGCTAGCTATGCTTGTCAAACTTAGTCTAAAAATGATAGTTTTGTGCTAAGTTGCACCACACCAAACAATACCCTACAATAAACAAGGATTATAATTTTGTAACCAACACCGAAGACATCTACCTAAAACAATTCGGCAAAAGACTTGCGCGTGTTCGTAAAAGCCGTAAGCTAACTCAGCAAGAACTAGCTGACCTATTGGGTATTAGTCATGGCTCTATTGCTTTTATAGAGACTGGTAAAAGATGGCCAAGGCCTGCAACTATTTACAGACTTGCAAACGCCTTGCAGATGCCTGTTGGGGAGTTGTTTGAGGATAATACAACCATACAGCAGCCTCAAGTTTGCGTTGGGCGGACGAGTTTGTTGAAATAGCACCACCCAGACAGGGTGGTGTTATTGTGCCAAAGTAGTAATAGAAAATTACTGGTAGTTATTTTATAGCAAGTTGGTGTAACATTCTATACTTCTTCAATCTTTTTACGTTGCTCGGGGTGGACTTGCGCGTTGACAATTCGCTCAACCTCGTCTGGCGCGAGCGGCCGCACACTATTTATAAAGCTGACTATGCGTACCGACCGCAACAAAAATTGCCGTATCATCAGTCTGTTTATAATGCGCCCGCCAATCGCCACCAAAAGCTATCGAGCGATAGCCTGTCCACTCCCCAGACAGCGGGTGATTGTATAGGTCTGGATGAAAAGGGTCTACCATAAATAGCTCAAATGCTTGTTTGAGACGTTTTTGTTGTGTTGGTTTTAGGTTTGCGTACTGTTTGCTGAATGTTTTATGAAGACGCACTTGCATAATTAGTCGTTATTTTTATCAAGATCAGCAAAAAGATCCTCGACATTGCTGTAGGCCTTAGATATATTGTTGCCTGCTTTAATATCTGCGTCGGCTTCGCGCATAATCTTCTCTAGTTGCGGTGTAGGCTCCAAAGAAGGCCTTAATACTACTTGTTTTTCCCTAACCGCCTGTTTTACCACGGCTAGCACAAAAGCACTGGCTGATAAGCCAATAGATGAAGCAAAATTTGTTATTTCACTTTTAGTTTGTGCGTCCGTTCTAATGTTGAGTATTGTGCTCATAGTATATACATTGTATATCTATTGTAACACTTTGTCAATACGCCCGTAGACTCTTTTTATCCAGCTCTAAGACATTTGTTTTTGGGATAATTAATTAAAATCAATTGTTTAGACTTGCATTACTGCACGAAGTAATGTATAATTTCCGCCTGAAATCACTCCCAGACATCCGATGGAAGGATTAGAGCATGTCGTCGCAAACTCCATGCCAGGAGAGCGTGGTCGTTTACAAGCTGAGCAGGTCGCTCGCTCCGAGTGAAGCAAGCAGGATCAGCGCAGCTCTGCGGGAGGCACTGTCTCAGGAACAGATCGCTCTACCGCTTCGGATCGTTTGTGGTTTGGACAGACAAGGCAATCCGTTGCTGACAGTGGCGCACAACAGGCCGCCTGTGAGTACTGCGGACGGGATGCAAAGATACCGACTCCTAGTGGATGACCGTATCGCGAATAGTCTGCCTAGAAGCGTGACATCCGTGCGCTCGTATCCACTGGACTGATCAGTCGCAAGTGATATGGTGCCTCGCTGCGTCAGCGGCGGGCACCTTTTATATATGGGGAACTTTAGTATATAAAAATGGTTTTTATACTAATTTGCTGATAATATCATAGCGCTGTTCTTCTTCAGTATTGCATGGCGATCAGAGTAAAGAAACACCAGCTACGACTACCTCGTTTTTTGCGGCAAAAACCATAACCAGTGGCATGTCTTGCACTTGCGTCAATTTATAATTTGCACCCCACCCCATTTAATGCTGCCAAATATCCTGCCACACACCTGCCAAAGATTGCGATGTACAATTGTTGTTCTAGCAGAGAGTTGCCAGCCGCATTAACCAAAATCGCTTTTGGCTGATGCCCAGACAGCTTTTTATCTGCAAATTCAAACACATCTCGAGTTTGCTGGCTGTCAAAATCTGACAATATATTAAATATCGCAAAAGGCTTCTCTACTGGGTACCCCGACCAAGCAGATAATTCCCTAGTTGTCATATCAGAGGCCATATCGACCCAAGCAAGATTTTTTGAAATTACATTTAAATCAAACCTCCAGCTTGTCGCAGCTGGCAGCATAGTTTTATCACAATTTATTATGACTGTTTTACCTACAATATAATCAGCGCACTTTTTGGCCTGATTGTTTAAAAAGTTCACGTCCTCGCGCCACATTTTTACCCAGGTAGATGCAACTTTTACCACATCATCGTCTGGCAAAATACCAAGACTGGCAGCAATTTTTGGTATCTGGCCAGGCAAATTATCAAAAAAATCACGCAAACCAAAGCGCTTTATAAATTTATCATCGTTTAAAATATATGTGTTACTTTTCATTTACATAACCATTATGATACAGTATTAGGTAATAGCATAATTATTATAAAGGTGGGCAATAATGGACGTTAATCCTCCTCAACACCAGGATATGGCTGGTGATGACGAATTAGCCAAAGTACTTGCGGGCGTCAGTGACGACCCAAATCAACAAGCACAAAGCCCTGCTGCTGCAGCTGGGCTTCAATTTGAAGAAACTCCTATTCCTGGGGCACAGCCCCAATCGCAAACGGCAGCACAACCAGCAACTGCTCAGACTGTTGCGCCCGCTGCTTCACCTGTTGAGGAACCAGCCTCAGCACCCGCTCCCGCTGCACCTGTAGTCGAGCAAGCACCTACTGCTACTACAGGCTCTGGCCTAGACGACATCAAACGTAGCGCACTAGAAGAACTACGACCCCTTGTAGACAAGCTAAACTTGCCTCCAGAAGAAAAATTTGACACGCTTTTACTAATTATACGCTCAACAGATGACCAAAGCTTATTGCCAGGTGCCCACGAAGCTGCTAAGTCCATTCAAGACGAAGGCAAAAGAGCCCAAGCCCTACTTGATGTCATTAAAGAGATTGACTACTTTAATCAGCCTCAACCACAACAATAACATAAATTTTTTACAACAAAAACCGCTATTAAATGGCGGTTTTTGTTTTTGTGCACCAAGCAATCCTTCGTTGCCCATAAAATATGCAACACAAAAAAACACCCCAGCAAAACCAGGGTGTTTTTGCGGCAGATGCAGATTTTTCTACATCATCCCCATCCCACCCGGCATACCACCAGGTGCAGCAGGAGCTTCTTTTTCTGGAATCTCTACCACCAAAGCGCCCATTGTCATGGCTGTTGCAGCAATAGACACGGCGTTTTGAATAGCCTCTTTAGTTACGCGGGCTGGGTCAACAATGCCTTTGGCTTTTAGATCAACCAAAGCGTCGGCTTTGTTAACGTCGTAGCCCTGACCAGCTTTTTTGCTCTCTAGCACTTTTTCTAGCTTAACTTCGGCGTTTACGCCTGCATTACCCATTAGCTGCAAGAATGGCTGCACAAGTGCGTTTTTAAGCAGCTGTCGGCCAGCGGCAACGCTGTCGTTGCCCTTAACTTCTAGACTTTTGCTTAAATCTACAGGAGTTACACCACCACCTGACACAATACCCTCAGCCAAAGCAGCTTTGGTTGCAGCAACGGCGTCATCCACGCGGAATTTCTTTTCTTCAATCTCTGGCTCTGTTGCACCACCAACTTTGATTACAGCAACCTTACCACTTAGTGCAGCTGCACGTTTTTCGTAGTTTTCTTTGTCGTACTCGCTACTGGCACTTTCTGCCTGAGTTCTAATTTGCGCAATTCGGGCATTTACCTCTTTTTGCGAACCAATCCCCTCAATAATTGTGGTTTGGTCTTTAGTTACAATTACTTTGCGGGCAGAGCCAACCATAGAAAGCTCAGCGTTTTCAAAGCTGTAACCTTGGTCATCTGTAATTACAGTTGCGCCAGTTAAGGTTGCAATATCTTGCAAAACCTCTTTGCGGCGGTCGCCAAAGGCAGGAGCTTTAACCGCTACGGTGTTAAATACACCTTTTAGCTTGTTTAAGATTAAAGTGCCAAGCACTTCACCTTCTACGTCTTCGGCAATTAGCACAAGGTCTTTTTTGCCAGCTTGAGCTAGTTTTTCTAGCATTGGCAAAAATTCTTGCACACTGCTGATCTTTTTGTCGGTAACAACAATTGCAGGCTTGTCGTAAACGGCTTCCATGCGGCCTGTATCTGTAACCATGTAGGCACTTACAAAACCACGATCCATGGTAAAGCCTTCTACTACCTCAGATTCAAGATGCAGTCCTTGGCCTTCTTCTACGGTTACTACACCGTCTTTGCCAACTTTGCTAATAACATCGGCAATTAGTTTGCCAATTTCGGCATCGCCAGCGCTAATTGTTGCAACTTCGGCAACACGCTCTTTTTTACTGCCGATTTCTTCGGCCATTTCGGCAAGCTTAGCCAAAACCTCGGCGCCTGCCTGCTCTACACCTTTTTTAAGCTCCATTGGGTTGTGTCCAGCAGCAATTAGGCGGTTGGCCTCGTTTAAAATACTGTAAGTTAAAACAGTTACAGTAGTTGTACCGTCGCCTGCAACGTCGTTCATTTTGTTTGCAGCTTGCTTAATAAGCTCTGCACCAACTTTGTAGCCTAAAGTTTCGTCGTCATCCTCTGGTAGGTCAACACCTTTAGCCACTGTTACACCGTCGTGAGTAACAGTTGGAGCGCCGTAGCTTTTACCAATAATAACGTTGCGGCCTTTTGGCCCCATTGTTACTTTAACTGCGTCGTAAAGTGCTTTTGCACCGCCCAGCACGCGCTGGCGGGCGTCGTCATCGTAGAATACTTTTTTTGCCATAATGTTATCTTTCTAATTAGTTAAGCAATTTTAGCCAGTACGTCTTCTTCGCGAACTAGCAGATACTCTGTTCCGTCAATCTTGACCTCTGTTGTAGAGTATTCTTTGTAAATTATTTTATCGCCAATTTTTACTTCTTTAACATCTGCACCAACAGCCTTAACCTCGGCAATGGCAGACTTTTCTTTTGCGCTGTCTGGCAAAAATAAGCCAGAAGCGGTTTTATTTTTTGCTTCTTGCTTAACCGCTACAATGCGATCTGCAAGTGGTTTGATAGGTGTAGCCATAATGCTTTAATCCATTTAACTTTAATTATTGCCCATTGGGCTAATTTAATATTAGCACTCTAGCATAGCGAGTGCCAAGTGATATCACGTTGTAGTTTTTGCGATAATTTTATATAAATACACCACAAACTATTGACATATCTTATTGGCTGTTATATAATGCTTTTTAGTCTGTTGCGCTACAGTTCGTTTGCGTAACACAGTACACCACATTACAACACCTAGGAAGAGGAAGATCATGGCCAAGGGAATCTCCGTCATGCTGTCCCCAGCCGATCACGCTGCTGCGAAGGCGCTCAGCAAGAATCGCAGAAGGGGCAGTAACGGCGGACAGCGAATGGGCAACCTGTTCAGCGATATTCGGGCTGACCGGTCCGGACGCGCCGCCGAGAGACGACGCAACGCTCTGATGCACCGCGCCTGCGGACACACCCTGAGGGCACTCGAGTTCGTGGCGGGTCGCAAAGACGACCCGTGGGACGGAGAAACCCTCTCCGCGGCAAAGCATTTTGCCGAGGAAATCTTCGAGCTGCGGGAGCGTGACGATTTTGGCCAGAACCTCGACGACAAGGTTCGAGGCGAGGTCACGCACCACGCGATCACCAACGCAGCCGACATGGACGTCACCCTCAATTTCGCCCAGGGCGACAACCTGGAAGAGCTTGAGGAGACTGTTTTTGACCGGCTGCTGGACACTGCCCTCAACCGTGCGATTCATCAGGCGTCCAAGCACGGACGCACCAAGATCACACGCAAGAGCAAGGGCAACAGGCCGCCAAAGACCAGCCAGCGCTGGAGCGACGAGACCATCGAGGTCGTCGAGACTTACATCAAGGCGATCTTTGACGGAACCGAAGGAACAGAGGAAGCTCCTCGACTGGCCGCTACGCTCGCCAGCGACGTGCAGAACATCGTGGCCGCGGAGTGCGTCCGCACAGCAGGCCTTCTGAAGCTAGGTGGCCACGAGTTCTTCAGTCGGTACGATTGGTGGGATGACGCTCTCATGGACGGGCACGCAATCCTCGCCCGCCGCAGGAGCGCGAACGCCAGGCGGCGTGCTCGCGAGAACAACGTGGCGAGCACCAGGCCGCCGGCCGAGACCGGTCAGCAGGACGACACCGTCCAGCTGAATGTCTCCGACGTCGCCGCAGCGACCAGGGAGCCCGATCTTGAGGCTGCCGCCTAGGTAGTTGCCAGGGTGCAAGTTTGCGATTAGTCGCGCTTGCACCCTGGCAAGAAGTTTTTTACACGACCAAACGGTCGTTTTTTTGTTTTACAAAGATTTTTCTATTTGTCTAAATATTCCGTTTGGCTCGTTTATTGCCATTGCAACAATTTCGTCTGCTCTTTCTTGCGTGTTTGCAACGCTATAAATCCTAAGTTGCGGGGCATTGTTAGAGGGTCGCAAATGCGCAATATCACCGTTATCAAAAAATATTCTTATCCCGTCTAAAACATCAATTTTTTGAACAGATCCAAAACTTTTATCTGGCCCAAAGTATCTTTCTAGCTCTTTGTGCACCTCTGGAGTGTCACCGTTAAACTTTGCAACAATTTTTTGCGAAACTTTGGTTGCAAACTCATTAATTAAACCTGAACTGGCAAATCTTTTGGGCAAATTGCCAAAAGCAGCCGAAGCAGACGAACTTTTGCCAGCCAAAAGCGCAACAATTATAGGAAAGATTGCGTCTCTGGTGGCTAACGACGCTAATTTTTTGCCCTCAATATCAAGCTCACAGCCCAATAAAAAGCCACCATTAACTTCCCAGCCAACAATGCGCTGTTCGCCTTTTTGAGCCGCTTTTTGCATAGCTAAAATAACGTAGGGCGAGCCAATTTTGGTATGTTCGTATTTTACGCCCTTTTGAGTCAAAAACTCGTCTACGGCGTCGCTAGAGCTTACAGGTAGGGCCGCAAAGTCAGCTTTTAGCCAATTTGCCACAATTGCGCCCAGTTCATCACCTCTGTGAAATGCGCCTTTCTCATCTATTACAAAGGGTCTGTCGCTGTCTCCATCAGTTGAGACAATGGCGTAAGCGTCTGGATTTTCGCTGGCCAACTGTTTAAAATATTCATGATCTTCGGGGGTCACGTTTTCGCTATCTATTGGTATAAATTCGTCAGATCGCCCAACAGTCACTACTTCTGCACCCAAATTTTGCAGCATTTTTACCAACAAATCGCGACCAACGGCAGAGTGTTGGTAAAAAACCACTTTTTTACCTATTAACGAATCAGCAAATACGGAGATGTATCTTTGCATATAAAGTTCTGTGGCCTTATTGTCTACCTCTGGAAGTTCCGCTGCCTGTTGCAACATGCCCGTTTGATCAAATTTTGCTGCTTTTTGCTGATACAGTTCCTCGCGCGCGGTATATACAGATTGCTTAATTGCGCCTTCGTCTACTTTTAGCACTTCTCCGTCTTTTTTGTAAAACTTTATACCATTGCGATCAGCCGGAATATGGCTACCCGTAACCATAATGCACGGCGCATTGTTTTTAACTGCGATACATGCCACGGCCGGAGTTGGTATAAAGCCACAGTTTACCGTGGTATAACCGCTATCTGTTATTGCTTGGTGCATTGCATGCATAATTCGCGGCGTGCTCTGGCGCAAATCCCCTGCCAAATAAACGTTGTCGCCCGATTTTAATCCCTGTGCTTTGGCCAAAAACTCCAAAAACCCAACAGCATTTATGTAGCATTCTAAATCTGTCATGTCTGCTACTAAACCTCTTAGGCCAGAGGTGCCAAATTTTAACTCTGTTGGCTGGTAATTAAGTGATTGCAAAAGAGTTGTCATAGTTACTCCTGATTTTGTATTACTTTAGTAATGCGGTCTACGAATTTATCTAACTCTGTTTGAGTAGCGGCTTCGGCGTTTAGTCTTATTAACGGCTCGGTGTTACTTGCTCTGATATTAAACCATTTATCAGAGTATTCAACAGTCAATCCATCTAGCTGGCTTTGCTTGCCGTCTGTAAATTCGCTTTTTAAGCGCGCAAAAACCGCATTTTGGTCGCTTACAGTAAAGTTTTGCTCTGGGCCCATGGCGTGCAAATGATATTCGTCTACCAATTGACTGAGTTTTTTGCCGCTGTTACTAATGGCTTGCATTACTACAAGTGCACCAATTAAGCCACTGTCGGCATCGTAATTCTCGTGAAAAAAGAAGTGTCCAGATGTTTCGCCGCCAAAAACCGCCCCTACTTCGCGCATTTTTGGCCCAATATTTACACGGCCAGCTTTACATGTTACTGTGCTTCCACCCCATTTTTGCACTAATTCGGTCACGCTGTGACTCATACGCACATCGCAAACAACTTTAGCGCCAGGTTTTTTGTCTAAATAGTAGCGAGCAGCAATAGATACCAAATCACTACCAGATACTACTCTGCCCCTGTCGTCTACAAATCCTGCTCTGTCGCCGTCTCCGTCAAAAGCAATGCCAAAGTCTAGTTTATTTTCCTTAACTTTTGCAATTAAATCTGTTAAATTTTCTGGTTTTGTTGGATTTGCCTCGTGATTAGGAAAAGTCCCGTCAATGTCAAAGTACATTTTTTCTACTTTTAGAGGTAATCTTGGCAACAAAGATGGCAAGATTGCACCCGCCATGCCGTTTCCGGCGTCAATTGCTATATGATACGGCTTAAGTTTTGTGATAAAACTCAAACAATGCTTAATCCAGCCATCTGTAATGCTGCGCTTTTCGACATTTCCCGCCTCTGTTGCAGCGGGTTTAAAAGTTTTGCTTAAAACAGCGTCGCGGATTTTACTTAACCCTGAGTCTAGTCCAACGGGTATAACTTGGTCGCGATACAGCTTTATGCCGTTATATTCGCCCGGATTGTGGCTTGCAGTCACTACAACACCCCCAGATAAACCAAACCTACCAACAGCGTAGTAAATCATGTCGCTGGTTACCAAACCAATATCCCAAACGTCTCGTCCTTGATCTGTTAGCCCTTTGATAACCGCATCTGCTAAGTCGGCAGAATCTGGCCTCATGTCGCGCCCAACTGCAATAATTCCGTCGGTTGGCAGCCAGTCAGCAAATGCCTTTGCGATATTATTAGCCACCTCTGGCGTAAGCTCGGTTCCCACCTTGCCGCGCACATCATAAGCTTTAAAAATATCCCTTATCATTTCAAATTCACCTCAGTTAGTGCTATTTATATTATATTCTATTGACATACTTAGCGCGCTGTGTTATTATATATTTAACCTTTGAGAGGAGGTGCACCTACAATGTCCAGTTTGCCGCCAGAACTGAGTGGACCCATGCTGTTTGGTTACAGAATTTTGGGCGACCCCCAAATTTCTGTGCTGAACAGGGTTTTTGAGTGTCAACGATCTGGTACGCCATTTCAAGTTACGCTCGAAGACCTGCATGATAGCTCCACGGTGGAAGAAACCGTGGTAAGCGTTGAGTACGTGGATCACAATCCTAAGACAGGCGCCCTCGGTATCGATGGCAGGCTGGGCAGCGGAGGAAGATTCCACTTCACTATCAATCCAGGGCCCGAAGCAACCTACATCGGCACAGCAACTATTAGGTTCAAGTTCTGACGTCCAAGGAGGACAACAAAGTGGCAAGCAGCAGCATCATGGTCCGTCCCGCACGTCCCGCACGTCCCACGGTCACTCAGACCTGGATGGTCACGTTCGAGGACCCCACGACCGGCGATGCCAGGGAGGAAATCATTTCCTGCACGCCGGGGATGTTCTACATGGCAGCCCCCGAGTTGCTCACGCCCCACGACCCCAGTTTCTTCAATGATGACGCTGAGGGTGCACTGTGGGTGCGCGAGCGAATCGCAAGCTAGATTTTCTTTTCAAGGGATAGGCCATTGCGGCCCGGCCCCAAGCATTGCTTGGGGCTTTTCCTTTTTTGTTCTTATTTTTAACAGTGGTAGCAAGCACACAAATTTGCACTAAACATCGTTTAGTGCTTAAATCGTGGTAGATAAGAGAGGTGTGAGTTATGAAAATTGCCATGACGGTGCGCGGCTATTTGCCAGTACCTCGGCCAGTTGATATGGTTTATGCGCCTATAGATTTATCTATAGCCTTAGCAGAAGGTTTGGCTCAGCGCGGCCACCAGGTAGACTTCTACGCACCTCTGGGCAGCACTTTAAGGCATGCCAACGTGGTGTCTATGAACTTGCGCCCTCTTGCAACAGATAGTAAATCATTTGTAGAGCTAATGCATGACATGTCAAAGCTTAATCACTATCTGCCCGCCTTGTGGGATCAGTATTTTGTGAACGAAATGTTTTCTCGCGCAGCAAAGGGTGACTACGATCTGCTGCACTTCAACCACGCAGAAATGGCCCTGTCGAGTGCAAGTCTAAATCAAGACATTCCCGTAACTTACACTCAACACGACCCCTTGTTTAACTGGTATAAAGAAATTTATGAACTTTATCAAAGTCCAAACCAACATGTAATTTCTATATCAGACAACCAAAGGCGCGATGCGCCCGATTTACAATATGCGGCAACTGTTTACAATGGCATAAATTTGGACGATTTTCCGTTTTGCGCAGAGGCCGAAGATTACCTATTGTTTGCAGGCCGAATTGTGCCCGAAAAAGGCGTAAAAGAGGCCATTCAGGTTGCCCAAGAAACAAATAAACGACTGCTAATAATCGGCCCAACCTACCCCGACCACGAATGGTACTTTGACCAATGCATTAAACCTCATTTAAGCGACAAAATATTGTATTTGGGCTACATTGAGCACTTGCAAATGGCAAAATACTTCCAAAAAGCCTGTGCTTTATTAATGCCCGTCCAATGGGAAGAACCATTTGGCCTAACAATGATCGAATCTATGGCTTGCGGTACCCCTGTAATCGCCACTCGGCGCGGTGCAATTAGCGAAGTTGTTAAAAATGGCACCACTGGCTACATTGTTGACAGCATCACCGACATGGTAGCCGCAGTTAAAAAAATCGACAAAATTGACCGCACAAAATGCCACGAACACGCCAAAAAACACTTCTCTATTGAGTTAATGGTAGACAGATACGAAGAAGTCTTTAAAAAAATCATCAAAGCAAACACAAAAAAGCCAGCCAAATAAAATCCAATTTTTGTGCTACGCTTAAAGCATATGACAAACTGTCAAAATTCTATGCCAACAGATTGGCAGGTTATACAAAACAAGCTTGGTGCTCACTTTTTACAGCAATCTGCTTGGGGCGGATTTCAGCATTCTTTGGGGCGGAAGGTGTTTTACGCCCACGATAATGACTGGAGCTGGATGGCTATTTTAGAGCACGCAAAATTTGGCACGCGACTTTATTGTCCATTTGGGCCGACTGCAAGCAGTATATCGGCTTTAAAATACGCTCTAATAACCTTAAAAGCCTGTGCAAGGCAGCAAAATGCTATGTATGTGCGAATAGAGCCTCAGGGCCCATTTAGCGATTCTGCGCTACTTAAGGCGGGTTTACTGCAAGCTCACCGCACCATCCAGCCACGTTATACCTTTGTAAAAAATCTTGACCAAACAGATGACGAACTTTTATCAGAAATGACCGCCACTAACCGCAATTTATGGCGCACGGCTGGCAAAAAAGGTATCTCTTTTAAACAAAGCGCAAACCCATCTGATGTAAAAATCTTTTTAAAGATGATGCACGAAGTTGCTGGACGCAACGACATTACGATTCATGCCGACAACTATTACAAAACTATGTGCCAAACGCTAATGCCGCTTGGAGCATTAAAAATGTTTATTGCGGAGGTAAACGGCAAACCCGCAGCTAGCAGCCTGGTTTTTGAAGATGAAAACACCAGATATTACGCTCATGCCGCATCACACGCAGAATACAAAAAAATTACCCCTGGCACCCCTCTTGTTAGCTACATGATTTTTGACGCCAAAAAACAAGGCAAAAAAGCCTTTGATTTTTACGGAATAGCACCACCAAATCAGCCAAATCATCGCTGGATGGGTTTTACCAAATTTAAAAAATCTTTTGGTGGAACAGAGATAGATCGCCACGGAACCTGGGAAGCAGGAGTTAAGCAAATTTCTTACAAAACATATAGAATCTTAGCCAAACTCGCCAAATAACATATACCCTTATTAGTGTAAAAAATACATTATTGTCAAAAAATAATTGATAATTATGCAAACTTAATGTTTAATACTATCTAGCCTCTACGCCCTTGTAGGGGTGGTAGTTTTAGGGAGGCCTGATGTACAACTTGTGGATTGGCGGTTTTACTACCGGGGTTCTGGCTATTGCTGTTGCCATATTTGGCGCAAAGCTTCAAACTCCAGGTCCAGCAACTAAAAAGCGCACAACAGTCATCATCGTAAGTGGCCTACTTGTGGCCGTTTTATCAGCGGTAATGTTTGTTGTTAGCGCAAAATCAAGCACCACGGCATCGTGCGAAGAGTCAAACTCGTGCACAATGAGCCCTACACCTAGCATGAGCTCCACCTACACTTCTAGTACAAGCGCCACTGCCTCACCTAGCGTCTCTCCCAGCGCCTCTATCAGCGCAACGAGTTCGCCAAGCGTCAGCACAAGCGCAAGTTCGATTCTGTACGTATCTGAGCTAGACATCATAAGCGGCAACAATGCCGTACACTCAGGAACAGACATTGTCATTAACCAAAAGCACTATCCTAAATCTACCGCAATCTCTGCAAGCAATTACACAAAGGAATCCTGGGCAGAGTTTAATATTACTTCTGGATACACTAGATACACTAGGGTTATCGGCACACTGGGACACACCGATAAGTCCGGAAGTACATGCAGCCTAAAGGCTACAGTGCAGATTGACGGCATGGCAGTTTTTAGCCAAGACATGGCTTTTGGCCAGGAGGCCCCCCTTGATGCTCGGATCAACGGTGGTCTGCGCATTAAGCTGCTGGTCAACTACATTAGCAGCGAACCGTCTGAGACAAACTGCAATTTTGGTTTTGGAGATATCGCTCTTGTAAGTCCCTAGACAAGAATGCACAAGTGCCTGGGTTTCTTGCCCAGGCACGATTTAATTTATACAATCCTCTATTTTTCTAACATTTCTTTAATTATTTTTACTTCGTTCCATGGCATGCGTTGGTCGCCCATTATTCGGTATTGCTCGTGGCCAATTCCGGTTACAATCACAATGTCGTCGCGGCGCGCTATACTTAATGCCTTGCGAATTGCCTCGCCTCTGTCGGCAATTTCTTCGGTTTTGGCTTCGCCACCACCAGTTTTTATGCCGTCGGTTATCATTTGCCTGATGCTTGCACCGTCTTCTGTGTATGTTTCGTCATCTGTTACGTAAATTCTGTCGGCCAATTTTGCGGCAATTTCGCCCATAATTGGACGCTTAGCGCGATCACGATCGCCCGTTGCGCCAAAAACCAAAATTAAACGATGTTTTGTTAGGTGCTTTAGAGTCTCAAGCACGTTTTGCAAGGCGTCTGGCGTGTGTGCATAATCTACAAAAACTTCAAATGGCTGCTCACTGGTAGAGACGCGCTCTAGCCTGCCTGGCACGTTTTCCAACTCTTCAATCCCCTTCTCTATTTGATCAATATCAACATGCAACAAATAGGCCGCAGCCGCAGCCGCCGTTGCGTTGTAAACATTAAACTTGCCAGGAAGTTGCGTTGCAAAATTAATTTTGGTTTGGTGATCAACCAGCAATTTAACGTCGCTGCCTGCTTTGTGTAATTTTACCCCTGTTATTTGACAATCTGCGTCTTCGTGAGTTCCGTAGGTGATTTTTTGTTCTAAAGCCTCAAACTTATTGAAGAACTCAAACCACTCGTCATCGCGATTTAGCACTATTAGCGGCACTTTGTTTGCAAAAAGCTTACCCTTGGCCGCGGCGTAATTTTGCATTGTTTTGTGGTAGTCAAGATGATCTTGAGTAAGATTGGTTATTAAAGCCAAATCGCAAGGCACACCCCAAGCGCGATGCTGCTCTATTGCGTGGCTTGTTACTTCTAGTATTAAATGTGTAACTTTTGCACGCTTCATTTGGGCCAAAATTGACTGCAACTTAAAGGGGTTAGATACGGTAAAGTTTAAGTCGTTTGCAATTCGCTCGCCAGCAATCTCAAAATATGCGGTGCTACAAACGCCAACTTTTGCCCCTGTTTGACTAAGAATACTTGCCAAGTAGCTTGCAGTTGTAGTTTTGCCATTTGTACCGGTAATTTGTATAACGTACATTTTTTTTGCAGGAAAACCATAACGTATGTTGGCCAATACGGACTCGACCAAATGATAAGGATTAAGCATTTTTTCTAGCAACGAATGCGGCAGCAAACTTTTTAGCAATTGTTTCATTCCAAACTCCATAAATAACGCTATTTTTATCATACACGAATAACGCCCAGGCGGCATGTTGTAGTAAAAAAACAGGCCAGAACACAACGTTCTGGCCCAAACGCCTACCAAAAAGTGATGTCTTTTCCGGGTAGTTCTTCGTTGATAATTCGCCGATTTTTTCTTGAAACGTTAGCGAGCCTAACTCCAAGACCCTGTGCAAGTGCTCGTATCAAGAGATCGGCCTGCTCATCTGTAATAATCCTGCGCTCCAAAAGCATCTGAACCTTGTTGTCAGGCAAGCCCTTGGTGTATTCGATCTTTTTAAGAATCCAGCGCTTATACCTAACGCTCAAAAAGCCAACAATAAGCAGTCCCAAAATCATTGCCCCTGCTGTGATTAGTAGACTAACCGTACCACCCGTCAGAGCTTCCCATGGCAGCATGTAAAGCAGCTTATACCACGGGTACTTGTTCCATGTTTCGTTGAGGTTATGCAAAAAGTAGTAAAGCGACAGTGCTGCACCTGTGTAGGTCAGCGTGCCAAACCACATAATCTGAAAAATTGTAACGCGCAAGCGTTCCACTTTTCACCCCTTAATTAGAAAAGTATCTTTGTATTTTATACACTATTGTTTATATCTTGACAATACCAGCCCAATTAATTTATAGTATTTTAGGCTGAGACCACAGCCTCTGCCCTGCTACTTACTCTGGGAGAAACGATGAATACTGTGATCGAGCCCAAAATTTCTCGCGTTTATACACGCAACAGCACCAAAAAAGGTGGCCATACTGATGCGAATTTTGACAAAATTCTAGGATCGGAATTTGTAGTACTTGATCAAAATGGTTACATCGTTTATGTGACAGTCACCAAACAATCGACCGGCCAGCTTGCAGTCGGCACTAATGTGATTATTCCACGAGACTTTTTTACAACACAGTTCATCAGCGAATCCGAATAATCCGTCCAACATACATCTTGCAATTCTGCAAATAGCCTCGCAGCCAGCGAGGCTTATATTTTTCTAAAAGCATCCATCGACAAACAACTCGACACAACAACATTTTTAAACTACACTACCCCTATATGATTGTTTTGGGAATCGAAACCAGTTGCGACGAAACCGCCGTTGCCATTGTTAAAGATGGCCACCAAATTCTTAGCAATGTGGTTCAAAGTCAAATAGATATACACAAAGCTTTTGGCGGCGTTATTCCAGAGATAGCCGCTCGCAGCCATATAGAGGTAATGCTGCCTGTTTTAGAACAAGCATTGCAGCAGTCCAACTTAACCTGGAGCGACATAGACGCCATTGGCGTAACCTATGCGCCGGGACTTGTTGGCTCGCTTTTAATTGGCGTGCTGACCGCGCGCACTATTGCTATTATCAAAAATAAACCGCTCTACCCCATTCATCATGTAGAGGGTCACGTTTACGCCAACTTTTTAATGCCAAACCCGCCAAAATTCCCCATGCTGGCGCTAATTGTAAGTGGCGGACACAGTCAATTGGTTTTATTTGAAAATCACGGCAAATACCAGCTTTTGGGCCAAACTCAAGATGACGCTGTTGGCGAAGCCTTTGACAAAGTTGCCAAAATTATTGGACTCCCCTACCCAGGCGGCCCGTCAATCGCAAAGGCTGCGCAAGACGGCAACGACCGCGCTTTTGATTTTCCAAAGGCCCACATGCAAGGTGCCTATGATTTTAGCTTCTCTGGCCTTAAGACAGCCGTTTTAAGACGTATTCAGCAGCTTTGTGGTAAAGAATACGATTTTCCGTCAGCTGGGCTTGCAGAGCTTTTAAACGCGCCACAGCGCAATGACCTAGCTGCTAGCTTTCAGCGCATTGCCGCAGAAACTTTAGTAGACAAAACCGTTAAAGCTTACCAAAATTTTGCACCCACATCCGTTGTTATTGCAGGCGGAGTTGCCGCAAACCAAGAATTGCGCAAACAACTTCAGCAAAGGCTACCAATAAATGTTGATTATCTCTCCCCTGCTCTGTGCACAGACAACGCCGCAATGATTGCAGCCCTAGCATACTATCAAGCGCAAAAGCAAAAACCATGCGACCCGTATAAATTAGAGGTCAATCCAAGCTTAGCCATATAAGCACATCTTGACTTGAAGCAGCACCAGGAACTACTCTGCCTAAAAATATTTGCATATTTGTGTGGTATCTTTTATAATAACACGCGTACGCACACTGTAGAGGCATAAATGTGTAATGCGACCGCCATTGCAAAGCTTTCTGAAGCCGTTGCCTTGTTCTACGATGAAACAGAAATTGGCAATTTCAAGCCATCTAGACTTGATGAGATTGGAGCAATCTTAAATGCATTCGACTCAACCACAGCGACAGAAGATCAGCTTCGCGAGCTGCGAAAAGCACTTTACAAGGCAGCTCTTGCATGCCTAAAGTTTGCAGAAGCAATGGACAGACGCAACGACGACGACAGGCGTCAAAATGCTGAACTTGCGGAGGATATTCCGCTTTTTGGTTGCAACCCCGGCGACCCTTCAGCGCAAAGCGAGCCAACTAAACGAATCTGCCAACGCGCGATTAGCGGACGGCCAGAAATTACTCTGCTAGCAAGAATTGCCAATATGCTTGGGACAGATCCTCAGCAGTTGCAGGCACATTTTACCGACATGACATAGGGCATCTGGCTACATGGGCGAGGTTTTACCTCGCCCGTTTTTATTACCCTACCCTTACCTATTAACATATGTTATACTTACACTGAAAACAAAGACAATCAAATATCATTGGAGGTTTTGATTAAAGTCAGAGGTGAACACCATCTGGTCTGATTGTATTTCGCGTGAAATTTTTTTAGGAATTATAAACATGAAACTAGCTAAAACATACGAGCCGCAGCAGTACGAGCCAAATATTTATACCTTATGGGAAACTGCCGCATCTTTTGCGCCAAAACCCAGCAAAAAAGACCCTTACTGCGTTGTGATGCCACCACCAAACGCTAATGGCAATCTGCACATTGGGCATGCTTTAATGACTGCTCTTGAGGATGTTTTAACTCGATACTACAGATTACAGGGGAGACCAACTTTATATATTCCTGGTGCAGATCACGCAGGTTTTGAAACTTGGGTTGTTTTTGAGCGCGAGCTAGAAAAACAGGGTAAAAGTCGCTTTGACTATTCACGAGAAGAACTTTACGACATGGTTTGGAACTTTGTTGCCAGCCAGCGCGGAAATATGGAGATTCAGCTACGCGAGCTAGGCGCCAGCTGCGACTGGAGTAAACTCGTATTTACACTCGATAAAAACGTTATCGAACGCGCCTATCAAACGTTCGAAAAAATGTGGAATGACGGCCTAATTTACAGAGGCAAAAGACTAGTAAACTACTGCACAAAACACCACACGGGGTTTTCTGACATAGAGGTAGAGTACGAAGATCGCAAAACACCTTTATACTACATGAAATACGGTCCATTTATCTTGGCCACAACTCGCCCAGAAACAAAATTTGGCGACACTGGCGTAGCCGTTCATCCAGATGACGAACGTTACAAAAAATACGTTGGTAAAACTCTTGATATCGAGGGTGCAAACGGCACATTTAAGGTTAAGGTTGTTGCCGATAACCACGTTGACCCAACGTTTGGAACAGGGGTAGTCAAGGTTACGCCAGCTCACGATTTTAACGACTGGGAGATGGGGGAGACTCATGGCCTTGAAGCCATCCAGGTTATTGATTTAAACGGTAGAATGACCGAAAAAGCCGGCCCATACGAAGGCATGACCGTTTTAGAAGCACGTAAAGCCGTCGTAGAAGCTCTTAAAGAGAAGGGGCTCTTAATTAAGGTTGACGAAAATTACAAAAACCGCGTTGGCGTTTGCTACAAGTGTAAAACTGTTATTGAGCCAATGTTACTTGATCAGTGGTTTATACAAATGCCACCTCTGGCAAAACCAGCAATTACCGAACTAGAGAAGGGGAATGTAAAAATTTACCCTGCCAGCAAAGGCAAGGCTGCCCTTAATTACCTAAAGGGCATAAAAGACTGGAATATTAGCCGTCAAATTCCCTGGGGAATACCCGTTCCTATGTTTCAAAATATTAACGACCCCAACGATTGGATTTTTGACACCAGAGTAGGGGAGCAAACCATAATTGTTGACGGCAAAACCTATCAGCGCGACCAAGACACGCTTGATACATGGTTTAGTTCTGGTCAGTGGCCTTTTATAACCACTCAAAACAACCCAGGTGGTGATTTTTCTGAATTTTACCCCAACTCCGTCATGGAGACTGGCCACGATATCTTATACAGCTGGGTTTGTCGCATGATTATGCTTGGCATTTACGTTACCAAAAAAGCGCCTTTTAAAGACGTCTACTTGCACGGGCTTGTTTTAGACCCTCACGGTCAAAAAATGAGCAAAAGCAAGGGTAACGTTGTTAACCCTCAGGACTTCGTTAAAAAACACGGATCAGACGCACTACGTATGGGGCTTATTGCCAACCGTAGCGCGGGCATGAACCAAGCCTTTAGCGAGGCGTCTGCTGTTGCCGCCCGTAACTTTTGCAACAAACTTTGGAACATGGCGCGCTTCATCGAAGACAAAATAGGGGACGACTACAAACAGCGCGCTCCAAAACCACAAAGCACCGCCGACCACTGGATATTGCAAAAAATCGACAAAGCAAATAGTCAAATCTGCAAACAAATCGAGTTATACAGGTTTAACGAAGCTTATGAGGTACTTTATCACCTAATTTGGGACGATGTTGCAGACTGGTACTTAGAATCCTCTAAAACTTCGCTAAACAAGCCGCTTTTGGCCTATGTTTTAGAAACAATTCTTAAAATAGCACATCCGTTTGCACCATTTGTTACAGAGACTATTTGGCAAACCCTAAAATGGGAAGATGGCCAACTAATAACTAGCGAATGGCCAAAAATAATCGACAATTATGACGTAAAAATGGCAAAAAGATTCAATAATCTACAAGAGCTTATTGTAGAAGCTCGCTACATTGCCAACGAGCTTGGGCAGGGCAAACAAAGTCTGGTTTATATCAAAGATGATATACTGCAAGACAACCCAGAGCTTGTTCAGCACCTTGCGCGCCTCAAGAAGATAGAAAAAATTGACAGCCCGCGTGGCTTAAGACTAGCAACAATACATCATGAGGCTTGGATTGATGTAGATGCCAATACATTAGCAAAGCACAAAGCTAAGTTAGAAAATCGCCTTAGCGATTGCGACGAGCATATCATTAGGCTAAACGCCCGACTTTCTAATGAAGGCTATGTAAAAAGCGCACCAGAAAATGTTGTTCAGCAAACACGCGACCAATTAGCCGAGCAAAAAGCTCTGCAAACACGCTTGCAGCGCGAGCTTGAGGTTATTAGTTAAATTAGGCAAAGTAGTGCACAAGGTGGCGCAACGACCAATCGTGACTGTTATTATTTGCGGTCTTTTTGGTTTTGTGCAGCATTTTTAACGATCTGCTACTAGCATGAATTGTATCTATGTTTTTTGCAAAAGTTTTTGCACTAACTTTTTCTATATGATTATGCAATTCTGGGGTAACTTTAACAGGAGAGTACGTCTGCGCAGGTGCGGCGTCTGCGCTTTCGCGCACGATTGCGGCAACTTCTTTTGCCTGCATTCCGCACAAAACGACAGTCATGCCTATAAGTAGACAAAACGCTGAGATTGAAACTGCAAATATTTTACGTGACATTTTTGTTTTGCTTATGTTTATGAATTGATATTAGCACTTATTTGCGCTTATGTCAATAATGCCATTGTACTCAACTTCCACGCATGCACTCTTTGTACTTTGCAAATAGTGTATAAATATGATATATTTTACTATTAGTCTAAGAGATTGGATTTGCAATGCAATTGTCAAGCGCTTTGATTGCAGTGCTTACTGGCGTACTGGCTGGAATTTGCCTTGCCGCAATCTTGATTCCGGCACTTACGCGCAAATCAATCAGCGGGTCAATTGGATCTGCGATAACAAAGATTGAAGGGACAGGTTTTACGTTTGATATTACCCTGATAGTTAGCCCCGAGAGGCGCTACAAGATCACGGGAGACAAAGATGTGATGCGCCACCTTGAAGTAACAACAGAGGGTGACGCCTTGGTATTTAGCCGCATCCACGCTGCAACCACTGGCGACAGAAGCGTCGGAAACGTAAGCGGCGGCAGTGTAGTCGTTACAGGAGATAACAATGTAGTTAGCGGTGCCCGCGCAACACATTCTTCATCACGAAATGTCACCCCTTGTGGCGAAGTTAAACTTACCATTTGGGGAGCCTTTGCAGATACACCAGTCCATAAAATTGTCACCAGCACCCTAGACATGGTTTTGAAGCCGTGACACCCGCTGGCTGTAAGTAAAACTTGCAGCCAGCTTTTTTGTTTTTTGCACTACTGATGATGGTATGGTTCGCCCTTAATTATGCTAAATGTCCTATATAGCTGCTCGGCCAAAATTAGCCTAACCAGCTGATGAGGAAAAACAAGCCTAGACAAAGACCAAACAAAGTCTGCACGTTTTCGAAGATCATCGTCAACTCCGTATGCGCCGCCTATTATTATGACAACCCGTTTTGAGGTTTGCTGCTGGCGCGCTTCAAGTAATTTTGCGAGTTCTGGCGAGCTAATCTGCTTGCCTCGCTCATCTAATAACACTACGTAGTCGCTTGGTGCGATTTCGGCGCGTATGGTATCACTTTCGAGCTTTCTTGCTACATCCAGTGCTATTTTGCCTTTTGCGGCGCCTACAAGCCTCCAGGAGGGCTGACAGTAGTGTTGCAGCCGCGTGGTATAGCTGTTTATTGCATTTGCAAGCGCAGAATCATGCTGCTTGCCGATCGCAAGTAGTAAAATTTTCATTTAAAACTTAAGCCTTTTAGTGACTTCCTCTAGCGCTAACGCATCTGGCGTCTCGTTCATACGCTGCTTGGCCCAAAAATCTATGGCCGTACGACAGGGGATAACGTGCACGTGTGCATGAGCTACATCAAAGCCCTCCAATTTAAGGCAAGCACGATATTCTTGGCCAAACACCTCTACAACACGATGCATTACTTTTTTAACAGTTTGCATAAGCGCCAAATAATCATCATTTGGCAAATTCTCTAATCGGTCAACCTGATTTTTTGGCACGATCAGAGTGTGGCCTGGTTGTGCGGGATAGATATCTAAAAAAGCCAGGGTTTTATCGTTTTCGTAAATTTTGTAGGCGGGTATTTCGCCTTTGATAATTTTAGTAAAAATGCTATCCATATTTTTAGTATAGCATACAAAGGCCCCAGAACGCATATACGCACTGAGGCCAAAAAATCAACCAACTTCCGCGCAAGTGCGCAGTTCGGTGCATGGGATCCCGTCATGGCCCAACTCTTGCAGCGCCGCGGCAATCTTGGTGTCGTCTTCGTGGTCAAAACACACAGCAATGACAACGTGGCGGTCATAAATGGAAGCACGCCTCACAAGCTGGCTTGCGTCGGGATCTTGCAGCCAAATCTCGCCTTCTGGTGTGTTGCACAGGAACATGATATTATTTGCAGTTCCGATAGTAAGACGTTCGATGATTCTTGCCATACTGATATGGGCAAAGGGAGCACTGACATGGAAGCCTGTGAAGGTTGTCATTGACTTGCTCCAATCTGCGATGACTAACGCATATATTAGCACATGCACTTAAAAAGTCAAGGTTTATTATAATATGTGTATTGACATATTATATTGAATAGTGTATAGTTTAAAAGTCACATCAGGAAGTCACGAAGGGATTCATCATGACCAACGATGGCGCACAGCAGCCTGGCAGCAAGGCCGACGCCCGCAGGGGCTTCAAGCTGATCGCCAAGACCATTGCCGTGCTGGACACGATCTTGATCGTCGTCCTTACCGCTGTTCAGTACCTGCTGGGCGACGCGGCCATCACCTCGTTCATGAGTGATGGCTCGCAGACCACCGGCAAGATAGGGTGGTTTTTTGCGAGTCTTGGGGGAGCAATCTGCACCACCATCGCGCTGAACTTCATCGCCGGCATCGCCATTCTTATGGGCATGTCCCTGTGGGCGTTCTTCTCCAAGAGGAAAGAAACCATGACCACAAGCAAAAACACTGACCCGAACGAGAGCAACAAGAGCTGATGCGACGGGCCTCGCCCCAACTTTCCATTTTTTTGGCAAGTTGGGCGAGGCCCAGTTTTTTTTGACCAAATCAAAAATAGCATCCTGGTAAAGCAGAATGCTATTTTGGCGGAGAGGGAGGGATTCGAACCCTCGGTAACGGTTGCCCGCCACACCGCTTTTCGAGAGCGGCACCTTCAACCACTCGGACACCTCTCCATTTATGGTTGTAACGCAGGTATTATATCATTATTCACCGACTTTTACAGTAGTCAAACAATTAATTGTATAGTGTTTATGTTTAACGTACAATGGTTTTATGATGTCTTTTCGTTCTTTTTTTGTATCTTTAGCTAGTTTTATTAGTGCAACATGCATAACAATACTTATTTGGGCACTTGCTTTGCAAACATCAATTTTTAACGAATCTGTCGTGAAACAAGGATTAAGCGATAGTGGAGTTTACAATACATTCACCACTGGACTATCAGAAATACTGCAAACACAAGCCGCAGCACAGGCAGAAACAATATTAACAAGCGACGCGCTAGCAGACGCACTGACTAACACCTATACAAGCGATTATATACAAACCCAAGCTGAGGCAGTTCTTGACAGCACATACAGCTGGATTGACGGCGACTCTAGTGAAATAAATTTTAACATTCCTGTAGACGAAAATCGCGACGTACTCGTTAACGAATTAGCCACGCAAATTGAGCCAGAGCTTGGCCAATTGCAAACTTGCACAGCCCTTAGTCAGGTTAGCACCCAAAACTTATGCATACCAGCAAACATGACAAGCGAGGAGTTTGCAAAGACGCTTGCAGCGCAAGCTATTAACAGTTCGGGGTTTGCTTCTGAGCCAATTACAAGCGATTCTCTAAATATTAGTTCAGAATCTTCACCATTTGCACAATTACCACAGTACCTTACGATCTTGCGCTGGTCGGTAATTATCCTGGCCGCTTTAGCAGTTGTTTCGTATATTGTTATGCTAGTTATTTCAACAGAAAAAATTAAATCTACATCAATTTTTGGTCGCAAATTATTTACTGGCGCACTTGTGCCGTTTTGTTTTGGCGTGGCGATGTTTTGGCTAGGCTCATTGCCCGATGGGCTGCCAGGAATGGAGACCTCTGAAATTTCGATGGCAAACGTTGTTATACCGATAATGCAATTACTCTTAAAACTCGTTGGCTTGCAATTGCTCATTTTTGGGGGCATATTTACCGCAGCAGGAATTGCTATTTGGGCAGGATTTAATGCTTGGTTTAAAAAGAATAACGAAGGTCAAGGCAAAAAAATGACACAGCAAAAAGCAGAGGCCAGAGTAAATAGTTCAGAAAAGCCCAGCACAACTAACGATAATGACAGTCTAGATGATGCTAGCAAGAAACAAACACCACCAACAACAAGCCAATAAAATAGTTTTATATTTTACCAAAGAAAATCCCCCAACATTAATGGGGGATTTTCTTTGGTACACCTGGCAAGATTCGAACTTACGACCTTTGGCTCCGCAAGCCAACGCTCTATCCAGCTGAGCTACAGGTGCATACAGCGGCTTTGCAGCCGCTCTTGAACTAGAAAGTGCTTCCTGCAACAGATACAGAACAGATAAAACTATATCACACAAACGCGACTTAGCAAAGAGGTTTGCAGCTAAAAGTGCAATCTTCGCATAGTTTTTTCTACAACATCATAGTGGAGCTCTTCTTGCGGTAGCTGAGCGCCAATGATGTCAACTATTTTTTCGCCCAAATCTTCAGAAAAATGAATACCTAGCGAGGGCATAAAACGCTTGGTTGGTATAAGCATAACAGTATAAAACGAGCCTTCTCCTAAAACACCAAACGCTCTAAAATCCGAAAAGACATACAACTTTTTATCAACCTGTACTCCTTTGGAATCAAGGATGTAATTAAGCGTTTTTGGCGGACGAAAAGCTACAACACCAAAAGCTATCGTCATAACCACCGCAAGAACCACAAAGGTCCACACCTGCAGCCAAACTGCAACCGCCACTATAACTACCGCGGTTATAAACAAACCAACGAGCCAACCAAAACCCTTGTCATTATGCACGTATTCTGGCGCACTCCACGCAAGGCTTTTGTTGCTGTCTGCTTTTTGAGATCCTGCATTATGCACAGCCCTGGTTGACTCAAACTGCGGCTGGACAGAAGGCTGAGGCTGATAAAAAGAACCTGGCTCAGTATTCTGCTTGGCATCTTGGTCATTATTTGACTGGTCATTCATATTTACAGTATACCAAAGTGCTACTGGTTGCACCAAAGTATATTATCAAATTAAAACCCGCAGCCACCTAGGACTGCGGGCGCATGATTAACTGACAATATCCATGTCATCTGCCTCAAAGAAGGTTTTTGGATTTTTTGCAACTGGTCTTACGCCAATTTTTTGAAATGTTACGCCTTCGCAAACCGTTTCCGGTGTAATTACCGGCCGACCAAGCAAAGGTACGTAGGCAAAAATTCTAACTTGCGACTGCCTAGCTAACACAACTGGTGTTTGCGTAAGATTTGGCGAAAAGGCGACCAGGCGCGCCTTAGCCACCACGCCAAGCAGATTACTTGCATCAAATGTTTGACCCCAGCGCGTTGAGATTTGCCAATCTTCATCCTTTTGTACCAAGCCACTTTGGTAAATATCCACCACCAAGACAGCTGCACGTGGTGGCTCGGCAGTAGGATAGTCTCCTCGTATGACCGACCGCCCATGTCGCAAAAGATCATTAACTCTTAGTGTTGCGCTTTGGGTACAATATAAAATCCCAGGCTTAAATCCAAGGGCCGTTAAATGCTCGGCGTCACCCTGTGAAAGAAATGCACGCATTTTTCCTCCATGGTCAGCAAACAAACCCAAAACATAATAACAAAAAATATGCATTTTGCACATTATAAACAGTATTTTTTACCAAAAACTATCGCCAACAGATTAAAGATGTAGTACAATAACAAAAGTTAAGCCACTGTACGGAGGAGTACCCAAGTGGCTGAAGGGGACAGTTTGCTAAATTGTTAGTGGGGAGCAATCTCCAGCGAGGGTTCGAATCCCTCCTCCTCCGCCAAGTAAAGAGCACAACTTATGTTGTGTTTTTTTATTTTTAAAAAGCCGCCCAAAATTTAAAATTCTGAGCGGCCAGTCATTTATTCGTTAAGCAAAATCTCATTAAGCCTATTTGTCTTGTGCGACTTGACCCCATTTCTGATTTGCCAGCTTTTTTGGATTGCTGCGTCTAGACAGTGTGGAATATCCCGCACCGAACGACAAATAATCAGGCGCCCATCCAATTCCTCTTCGGTTTTATCTGTGCGATTTCGATATTCACCCGCAAACATATCTGCTGGATAGTCTTTGAGCGCAAACACCACGCTAACGCCACCATAGTACAAATTTGCGAGGCATTCGCGTCTAGTGCCCTCTCCTCCACCAAAACACAGCAAAATGTCTGCCGTCAGTCCAATTAGTTCTTCGCGGCTCTGATATGTAGTGCCCGAAAAAACCATCAAATCACGCGGCGCCATGCTTGCCATGCCTTGCAGGGCAGTAAACCCCACCGAAGTAAAGCTGTGCTTTTTAGCAAGAATGCCGCTCAACCCCAATACGCTTTGGCTAGAGCCTCCGTCAACGATAAGTGCTGGCCGTTCGTTAGACCTGGCAAGATGGTTGAACACTCTGGACATGCCTTTAGCTTCAGCGTTCAGCTCATAACCACGAGCCGCAAAACCAGAAACACCCCAGATCAGACGCCGTCCAAACATGGTGTTTCCAATGATTCTTGCTGCACCGTAAAGCGATTCTACGTGCCTTATATGTGCTAACGATTGGCCAACACTGGCACTTGCAAAAACACGGCCAGATGCTTTTAGCGCAACCTCATCACACCTAGCACAAACTACGCCATGCCTTGGATGAACATACTGAACATCGGGCAAACTGGTTATTGCTCTGTGCTTGTCGTCATCCAAATAGCTCCCATTCCTTCGAAGCGAACGATACGCTGATCCTACCGTAGGCAGGCGGCTTTTCGACATTTCTACATAATATAATATTATCCATAACTATGCAACTGCCGTATAATAGTACGTATGCTTTCATATCTAAAATACATCCGCAGCTACGAAATAATTGCTTTTGTAACAGGCTTTGCACTTATGGCCTACGAACTTGCAGCATCTCGCATTTTGGCACCAAGCATTGGTAGTTCAACTTACGTCTGGACATGCGTTATAGGAGTCATTATTGCAGCGTTGTCACTAGGATACACGGCTGGGGGAGTACTAGCCGACAAGCGCACCAAACCTTGCGACATTGCCTGGCTAATGCTAGCCAGCAGTTTTGGAGTGGCAATCACTCTTGTCTTTGCCGAGGGAACACTTACAATGCTCGAGAACCTAAAAGATCCAAGAATCCAAGGAGTATTTGCATCGCTTTTACTATTTATGCCAGCCAGCTTTGCTCTGGGCATGCTAAGTCCATACTTGGCCAGACTGCGCACACCTGCGCTAAATCAAACTGGAACCTCAGTTGCACTTCTTAGCTCGGCCAACGCAGTAGGAGGAATTGTTGGTACTTTTTGCGTTGGTTTCATATTTTTTGGCTACATTGGTGCAATGCAAACTATGGCTTTAATTTGCCTAACTCTTGCTGTTTTTAGTTGGATAATTGCCCCTCAAAAATACTGGCAAAAAAGAGCCCTTTTAACATTAGTCTTACTAATTGTTATAGTTGTGCATTTTTTGCCCAAAAATAACAAGTACGTACTGGCAATAATTGACACGCCTAGTTCACACTATCAGATAGTAAAAAGCACTTACGCAAACCAAGAAATTATTGCCTTAACAATGGGCCCAGGAGGCTCACAATCAGGAGTGTTTGCAAACGGATCTTCTGAACTTGTTTTTAATTACACAAAGCAAATGGCGCAGATCGCTTTGGCTGCACCAAAAAATCAAAATATTTTAATGCTGGGTGGAGGAGCATTTACCATACCAAATTACCTTGCTATGCGCACAAGCAGCACAATAGACGTAGTAGAGATTGACCCCGAGCTATTAGCCATCTCGAAGCAATATTTTAATTACCAAGAGCATAGAAACGTAAAAATCATCAACCAAGACGCCCGTGCATTTTTAAACACCAACCACCAAAAGTATGATGTTATTTTAGTTGATGTTTACAGTGACGTCAGCGTGCCTTTTTCTTTAGCGACAACCGAATACGCCGAGCAACTTAAAAAATCTTTATCAGACGAGGGGATAGTAGTAGTTAACCAAATTGGCGGCAAAAACGATACCTGCGGACCCTTGCTTAGTGCAATTCATACATCTTATGCAAGTTCGTTTAAATGGCACTCTGCACTACCGCAAAGCACTCAAAACCTAGCTCAAACTCAAAATATTGTTACAACCTACAGCAATAAGGAACTAAGTTGGATTAAAAATGGCCAGCAACTTAGTCAAGGCCAAACACTAACAGATAATTTTGCTCCTGTTGAAAAACTCCAACAAAAATGCGGAATATGAATTAACAAAAAGAAAAACACTTGCAAAAACAAGTACTTTTCTTGGCGGAAGGGGTGGGATTCGAACCCACGGTACGGTCGCCCGCACGCTGGTTTTCAAGACCAGTTCCTTAAACCGCTCGGACACCCTTCCACGAACAGGGGTATTATATCACATAAACTTATTGCTTAACAGAGGCTGGCGGAGTTTTTGCAACAGTAGCCACGTAAATGTTTGCTGCGCCGCTTGCATAAAGAATTTTTGCAGCAGCCTTTAACGTAGCACCAGTGGTTACAACATCGTCTATAAGCAAAATATCCCTATTAACGACCTTGCTTTGTTTTTTGCAATAAAATGCATCTTTTATTTGTTCATGTCGTTTTTGGCGCGATGCCCCCAGCTGCCTGACAGAAGAGTCTCTGCCAAGTGCATCAATCACTTTAAGCTGCTTTTCTTTGCCGATGTGTTTAGCAATTAGCATAGACTGGTTATATCCACGTTGCCGCACGCGCGACGAAGTGGTGGGGACGGGGACAATTATAGTGTCTTCACAGAACAGAGGAAGCTGATTGCATAAAATTCTTGCAAGAGGACTCGCAGCGGCCTTTGCACGCTCAAACTTGAGCATCTTTATTACTTTTACCACATCACCATCGTACATTGCCCCTATAAATGCCTGCGTTACTCCACACTCTACAGCACACTTCTTACAGATATTTGACGCCGAGCAAGGGGAGTTACAGGCAAAACATAATTCTGTATTCACAGGCGCTATCTGCAATACGCATTCGTCGCACAACACGTTGTTATAATTACTACATGAAACACAGGCATGTGGGGCTATTATTGCCACAAGCTTCTCGGGTAATGATGTCATTTTTACTTCCTCGCATGATTATATTGCAATAGTTTGCCCACTTTCGCTATAATAATATCATACGTGACCTAGCGTGAAGCCTAGTACAAAAGTGGAGGATAGATAAAAGAGAATGGCACGGGGACAGAAGCAAAACGACGACCTCCTTATGGAGGAAGAACTAGCGGCGGCATTCTTGAATGACGACGATTCTCAAGTGGTGGGCACTAACAATCAAACAGCAGATACTGCAGACGAGCAAGCCTGGGATGAAGAAGTTGTGCCTGGTCAGCTTGGAGTTGATGTTTACGAAACTAACGAAAAGCTTGTTGTAAAAACTCGCACAGCGGGGATTAACAAACAAGACCTAGACGTGAGTATTTCTGATGGCATCCTTACAATAAGTGGCACTTTGAGCAGTGGTGATGATGACGTTTCTCAGTGGCATATTCAAGAATGTTACTGGGGTGAATTTTCAAGGACCATTGCGCTACCAGTACCTGTAAAAGAAGAGGAAGTTGAAGCAGTTCTAAAAGACGGGGTTTTAACTATTAGTTTTGCCAAAATCAAGCAAGAGCAAGCGCGCAAAATTCAAATTATGTAGCGTGTTTACAAGTATATCAAAAAACGACCCAAGCTTGGGTCGTTTTTTGATTAATAAATATTTACGTGCACAATCGCAATAATCACCCCATCAAAAAATGCCAGACAGTCTGGCATTTTTTGATACAAATTTCTATCACCTTATCGTAAAGCTACATGCTGCGAAGAGGTTGGCTCATAAGTGCTCTTTTGAAGCTGATCTGTGACAAATCGCACTGCTGCAAATGCCAAGAAGGCGACAACAACACCGATAATTGCATACAAAATGGTGTTTTTTGCACCCGTAACGGCCGCTTGATCACCATTTGATGTAACATAACGAATACCACCAATGATTAACATAATTACAGACACCGCACCAATCAAAAACAATAGTATGTTGGTAATAATCTGAAAGATGCTATCTTCTCCAAACAAGTTTTGTGCCGCGTCACTAGGAGCTGCGCACTCTGCACCAGCGCTAATCCCACCCGCAGTTGCGTCAGAACAATCTACCGCACTTACCGGAGTTGCCGAAAATGCAAGTGCAAAAACAACCGCTGGTACTAGCAGTAGGCTCTTCGATGCTTTTTTCATGAATGAAATCATGTTATTTTTTCTCCTTAATTCCTATGCCGTTATTTTATCATGATTGAGCTATTTTATCATCAGCCTACACCCAAACTATTAAGTACAAAATTAACTATAGCATAAGCCATAAACGCAACCACAAGTCCAATTACTGCATACAAGATTGTGTTTTTTGCACCCGTAACAGCTGATTGGTCGCCGTTTGAAACAGCATAACGAATGCCACCAATAATAATCATTATTACAGATACCGCACCAACCATAAAGACTAAAATGTTTGTAATTTGTTGAATGGTACCTGTTACCGTACGCCCATCCGTTACACATCTACCACCACTATACGTACCACCTGAGCCCTCACATATAGCCTGCTCACTCACTTGTGCACTAGCAGGAGTAGCCAACAGTAAAAGCATAAATATCGTGCTGGCTGTAATTTTTATTGCAGATAAAATACTTTTCATATTGTTCCTAAATGTTTATCAGTACAAAATTGATTATTGCGTTGGCCATTATCGTTAAAACCAAACCAATTACAGAGTAGAGAATAGTGTTTTTTGCGGCGTTTATTCCTGCTTGATCGCCGTTAGAAAGAGTGTACCGCAACCCACCCACAATAATCATTAAAACCGCAACCGCACCAGCAACGTAAGTTATTGCATTTAATATTCTGTTCCAAATACTACTTGGGCCGAACAACGACTCTCCACCCCTGCAAATAGCCGAGTCCGAACCGCTCGTAGAACATTGAGGAAATACATCCACCTGGGCTGCGGCTGGCAGGGGAACCATTAAGGTTACAATAAGTGCAAATATTGCTAGTGCTTTTTTCATCCGTATATCCTTCCTAATACAAATTGTACAATAGTAAACGCCAACAAAGTGACCACCAACCCAACAACTGCATACATTATGGTATTTTTAGCTTTTTGTATTTGCGATTGGTCGCCATTACTAATTATGTACCTAAAAGCACCTATGACCAAAAAGAGCACCGCAACGCCCCCGATAACTGTAAAGGCAATATTTAAAACGATTGATATAAAAGCATCATTTGCACTAACCGTCGGAACGCCTACATCTTGACTTGGTACGGTTACTCCAGTTGCCAGTATCTTTAACATGTTCATATTTTTTAAAATCTATCCGCGATAAATCGCACTACAGTAACTGATAGTATACAAATCACTAAACCAATAATTGCATTTTGTATTATTAAACGCGCCTGGGCAATTTCACCTGGATCGCCCTGACTTTTAATGAATTTTATGCCGCCCCAAATTATAAATCCTACTGCAATATATGCAGCCGCCCTGATTATTGATTCTACAATGGGGAAGGCAATAAGCCAGACGTCCGAAAGGCTGTTTATTGCAGGGGAGCCATCAGCTTTTTTAGGCAAGCACGAATCCCAAGACGGGAAGCCAAAAAAGTCACCACTGGCACACACCGCAAACTGAGCTTGCACTGGTGCAGCTGCAACAGGATCAACAAGGCTAGCCGACATGCCAAACGAAGCTAAAAACATTAATAATACAATGAGTGCTTTTTTCATTACGAGAGTATCCCCCCGGGAATTACCCAGTTTAATATGGCGTACATTAATATAAACAGTATCAAGGCGATTACAGAGTTAATAATAACAGTAGTAGACTTTTGCGCTTGAGCAGCGTTTCCCTGAGCAGTAAGACGCAAAATTCCACCATAGACTATTCCGCCAACTACAGCTATCCCAACACCACCAGCAAGAAACCGCAAAATTGCTTTCAACCAAACAACAATAATATTATTTTGAACATCGCCACCAGTATCTGCTTTTATGCAATTTGGCCTAGAGGGGTCGTCTGGATTTGCGCCAACTCCAATTGTTGTATATATGTACCCATCTGGGCATTTTTCTACACATTCGCCGTTTTCTAAAACCTCATTTTGCGCACATGCATAGGCAGGAGACGGAGAAAAAACTAAATTTACACCCAAAACCGCAAGCAAAACAATAATTATGCTTAAAGGGGTGGTTATTTTTTTGATGTTTATCATATTTATACTTAAATTATATCAAAACTGAGGATTCTTCAAAATACACTATACCTGTTTTACTTGTTTTTAACCATAAAAATATTTTAATTCATAAAATGGTATTGCTTCGCCAAATATACTATAATGATCACAAAGATGAGTGGTGTTATAAAAAGCATTTTAGGGAAGTTAAAGCCTAAAAGAGGCATTGTTTTTGCTGCCTTTTTGCTAACGCTTGGATTTATTACTTTAGTAGCGTCTAACACGATTAAACCCGTAGCCGCAGCAGAAAAAACACCATGTTTAGCCCAAGGCTATAGCCTAGGATACAAATCTACGTATTCTGGTGCATGTCTTGGCGAAGAAGCAAACCTTTCGTTTGTAGAGTTTGTAGTGACCTTTAGTCAGCCAGTATCCAACGCAGAAATAACCATAAGCAATGCCCAGGGCCAGCTATTAAGTGGGTTTCCGTCTACTTTTGCTAAAAGTAACGACACGCTATATTACAGTCAAAAAGACAGCCGCGGACTGGGGTATCAGGTTTCTGGAACTGCAGTAACATGCAATACTAGTGACAACTACAGCCAGGTAACAATAACCGTTAAGGTAAATGGCCAACAGCAAAATATTGACGTAAACGCATGTAGCGAAGTTAAAAGCGGTAACTGGACTGTTACCAAAGCATCTTCGCTTACGGGCAACGCACAAAGCGGGCAAGGAAGAATCGTTGGAACTTTCACGACCATACGGCCCAACGCTCCAGTTGGCGATACGCGTAGAACTGGCACGGCAGAAAAAGAAGGAGTTATCTCAATTACCCTTACCGGGCCATCCGGCAAAACGGGCAATAACACTTCTGACTGGTACACCCTTAAGGATGGCCAACTAACAATACCCAACCTAGAACCCGGCACTTACGGATTAAGCATAAACTATAACGATCGCGCCACAGCAACAGAAGACAATATTATTGCAGAATGGGCCGATCCAAACATTACCGTAAGTCAGTCGGATATCGTTGTAAATGCAAACCAAGACACTGCAATAACACTATCTAACGAATCTACAGCAAACGATGCTACCAGCGACAGCGAAACCGCCACTTGCTCCGCGGGGGAAGGCCTAGCCGGCGCGTTATCTTGGATACTTTGCCCAATTACAGAACTTATAATAAATTCTACCGAGTTTATCCAAAATAACTTAATCACACCCTACCTAACAGTCTCTCCCTTAAGCCAAGACTCAAATAACGCCATATATAAACTTTGGGAGAGTATTCGCAATATAGCCAACATACTGTTTATCGTAGCCTTCTTTATAATTATATTTTCTCAGGCTACCTCTATAGGGTTAAGCAATTACGGCATTAAAAAATTACTGCCAAGATTAATACTTGTAGCCATAGGAACAAATCTGTCTTACTATATAGTCGCATTTATAATTGATGCGTTTAACGTATTTGGAGCTGGAGTAGCACAGTTGGTGATGGGGGTGATAGATAGCAGTGGCGTCTGCGCAGGACAAGTTGGTGGAAGCTCTGGAGATTTCTGGGCGTTTCTGGTTATCGGCCTTGGCGCGGCAGTTACTGGCACAGGCGGAGCAGCAATAAGCCTAATACTTAGCCTTTTGGGGACCGTATTTATAATTGTCTTGGTTGCCGTTGTGACACTTATATTAAGGCAAATGTTGATCCTTTTGCTTGTTATAGTTGCACCTTTGGCTTTTGTGGCCTGGTTGCTGCCAAATACAGAACAGTACTTTTCTAAATGGCGCGAGCTTCTAATTAAGTTGTTGATGATGTATCCAATGATTGTTTTGCTATTTGCTTTAGGAAAGATTATTGCCGCATTGATTAACTGTGGCGACCTACAGCTTTCTACAGGCGAATCTGGGTCAGACACGGTGGCAAGTGCCGTTAAAATGGGAACCGTAACATTTGCATCTGCATTACCACTCGTATTAATACCTGCAACATTTATGGCCGGCGGGGCATTAATTAGCAAAGCAGCCAACTCTCTTCGCCGTGGTGGAGAAAACCTAAAACAAAGCACCACCAAAGCTTACGAAAACTCAGGTTTTGGTAGATTCCGTGCAAACCGAAAAGCAGAGCGAGACAGAGAAATTGCAGCAGGCAACTACAGTGGCTCAAGAATTTTACACCCTGGAGCAAGAGCGAAATCTTGGGTCAATCGTGGATTGAACACTAGTCGGCCATTTAACGCAATTACCGGCGGATACGGCTCAAACAGAGCTTTAGACATTGACCGTCAAAAACGCGAAGAACAAGACAGCTTTAAAAAGATGCTTAACGGCGACTACGAAATTGCGGAGGCCTGGATTCAATCTGGAGGTAAAACTAACACGACTCAATTTGATAAATTAAATGACGCTCAAAAGCAAGTTTACAGACAAATGGTGCTTGACCGTAGAGACCGCTCTGCAGATTCGTTTATCGCAGCCCAGCAGCTTGTAGCGGACAGTGGCCGCGGCAACAAACAAATGCTACTTCAAGCATACGACAAGGTACGAGAGCTCAGTCCCGGTACCGCTAACAAAGATATTCAGAGTTTGGCGGAATATTCGCGTAGTACGTGGCGCAGCAAGGGTCGCGGTGATCTTGTAGTGCAGGCAGGCGGCACCAGAAGAGAGGATTCTTTTGCTGCCACCGAAACCAACGCGTCTGGCCAAACAAAATACGGCTGGTCTGAGGTGGCCCCGCAAAACTACAGCAGACATCCATTTACAATTGGAGATGGTGCCGGAGAATTTGTGCGTTATGCTAATGCTAACGAGGAAGCTGATCTCTACTTCAATCCAGATGGAACACCTGTGATGGATACCTCTGACCCAGACCCAGCCAACCATACACAACGCAGAGCAATTTCTTCTGGCGAAGCTAGTTTACGCGCCTACATAACTGACCCAAGAACAGGACGAGAGAATTTGCGCACAGTTATCTCTGGACTTGACGACATACAAGACGTTCGTGCAAAAGAAAAAATTATCAGATCTATCCGAAACGAGCTTGCAGACCAGGCAAGACCGGCACCTATGGGTACACCTGCAGGCACACCAACTAGATACTATACACGAGACAACATTATTCAGGAGTTGCGCGACGAATTTAAGCTTAACCGCGGAGCGTAAGCCGCTATTTACAGATTGAGATTTATTTGTTAGAACGTTCTTGCACAATAAGAGTGGAGCACATCGGAATATCGAACATGATTTCAGAATGACTGCTTGCCACCTTCGTTGCTACAGGTCAACGAAGGTGGGCATTTAACTTAATACAACATGATACTTTACATTTACAGGCAAATTATTTTTTAAGTTTGACACGACCAACAGCCCCGAACTCTTTGCGGCTTGACATAGCGACTACGAGACGAATTTAAACTCAACCGCGGGTCATAAAAATACCCCTTACTATTGGTTTTTGCCGAAAGCAAGGGGCTGTTTGTGTGTTTTTTGTCTAACAGAATTATGCCCTATCATCCCTAAGGATCTCATAGAGCGATCTTAATTAGTGCATCAAGCTCGTTCTTTGTGGAATTGTTGACTGTTCTTGTAGTTAATGTTATAGTAAATTTGAGTAAGTCTACTTTTTTGGAGGCAAAAATGTACGGTGAGCTCAGCAAAAGGGAGTCGCGCAACAAAGCAATACGCGCTATCATCTTAATTGCTTTTGTCGTAGCTGTGCCAGCGATGCTTATGTATTTTGCTGGTCAAAACTGCATAGAATACAACGAGAGCAGGGGAGCAAAAGATGTGTGGAACTGGAGCTTGATTCTTATTGCGATTTTTGCAGCATTGTCGCTGTTCTGGGCGCATATCATCTATAGCAGCAGCAAGGAGGAGATTCGCAAACTCAGAGACGAACTGAAAAAATGGCGCAAAAAAGATGGTAATTTGAGTCATCAAAGTATTCGAGTTTCAGAACAATACCAGCAACCAAGCGATGAGCAAGTAGCCAACTATCTAGACAGGCAAGAGGCAATCTACGCTGTAATCGAAGACATGGTTCTCTATTTTTGGCAAAAAATGTCTAGCATCAACCAGCCCGGACTCAACACAGAGGTCGCCAAGACACTCGGATTTGGGCCAAATCCAGGATGGTGGATGCCAAAAAGCAGTGCAGATCACTACGCGTACATTGACACGAACGGCGAATGGGGCTACGGAGGGACATATCGCATTGCGAAAGCCACTAGCATGCCCAAATGGTGCCGTTGGAGCTGTGGTACAGACAATGCCAACTTCTTGGTTACTACCGTTACAGAGGTGGCTGCTAACGTTGAGGTAGAAATGATTTACGATGCACAATTGGGAGGATGCTACGAGAGCAAATCGAATAACGCCACATCAACTCAGACTTACATTGCAGTTCGTAAGCTGATTGTTGGCTTACTAAAAAGTCACGCACCCAATGCGATCGACGACCTTCCAAGGCTTTGACACGATCATTGCCTCGCCCGCGCTTCGCCCCACGGCATGCGCGGGTTTTTCTTGTTTAGTATATAAAATTAGGCAATTATATACTTGATGTTACCAATTTGGAAAAGAGAATTATTTAGCCTCTTTTTTAGGCGGCGGAGTTTGCCCCATTTTCATAACAGCTTTATTAAAAGTCATATCGATTTTAACCCTCTTCTCCGCAGGCTTCATTTTCAGTTGATCTTTTTCTATGCTCTTTGTTAAATCCTTGATCTGTCTTGTTGTTGGTTTACGCATAAAACTACCGTCCTTTCTCCGTAGCCCATAAGCTAGAAAACTATGTATAAATAGCGATTGGAATGATCTTAATAACGTTTCCCTTTATATCTAGCTCTACCGAAGTGTCTACGTATTGTCCTATATTTTTTTGCTCCGCAATTTTATTAACAAGCCATTCTTTGCCTTTGGTTTTTATGCGTTTTAACAGCTTGTTCCTCTCGAACTTTGACAAACCTTCGTTACTTTTTGCTACAACTTTGCCAAACACCGTGAACTCACCGTCAAGTATACGGTCGTCATCCGCATTTGCGAAGAATTGCTTATCGCAAATTAAAACAGCAGTTACTCCGATTGGTTTACTAGCCCTATCAATAATTTTCCCATAAAATTCTGAGCTGGTTTCATTTCTGAATTCTTTTTGCAAGGCTTCTACAATTGATTTTCCGAGTTCAAATTGTCCTGTTGCTTGATTTTGACTAAAATCGGCATCGCTCTTACCTTTTGCGTATAGGTTATAACCTATAACACCACCAAGCTGCGGAGTAATCATATCTAAAACATTAACAATGTCATTCTTCTCAAAAGTTGCTTTGAATTCTACAAAATCACTACCAATCAATCCATTAAAATCACCGGCTACGTTGAGTTTTTTGACCCCACTGCCTTGATAGAATTTTTCTCTGACTTTATGAAGATAATATGACTGCGTGTAACTCATCACATGAGTCGTTCTACTGTTCTTGTTTGTCTCGAGGTTCCCCGATCCTGACACATCAGCTTTTGCGCCTTTACTAAGGATAGTGAAATTTGCGCCCCCAGAAGCTTTAACGGAACCAGCCTTCTTATTTGCACTCCCATCTTCCTGCGTGCTCGTGTCAATCTTTCCGCCGCACATAGATTGATACAAGCCGTCTACAAATGAGTCATTCTGGTAAATAACTAAGCTATAAAGTGACACATCAAGCTTTTTAGCATTCGTCAAGTCAGCGCTCCGCCCTGTGGTTGTTTTTTATGATGTTCGCGGCACGTTTTATGTCATTAACAAAGTGGTTGAAATCGTCCTTGTTGCGCTGAACCTGACCCAAATCCATAATGCTGGCGAGTCGGCAGCGAATATCTGCCACGGAAAGATCGCCCTCATAGTAGTTTTGATACAACGAGATAAGCCTATCCTTAGGCTGTAGGTTAGACAAAGGGAGCGGCTCACCGCCTGGTAGCCCTATAGTATTCTTAACTGCATCCTCGTCTGTAATTAACCACGCTTCAAAGTGTGGTATCGATACACCGATGGCGGACACGTCTACAGTGTTAGGTGTTGCCTTTTTTAATTTTGCGATAATTATTTCACGGCGGCTTTTCTTGTCTTTGTCTTGATCGGTGCAATATATAGGCAGCGCAACATCTGCATCGGTGAAGCGTTGCGCATAAGCCTCAATATAACCGATGATACCAGAGCCTGGAGTCTCTGGGTGGACGGTATCCGGCTCGAAATCAAGATCACAGATATTCAATATTCTTCTGACTATAATCTTAAGCGCATCTATGTCTGCGCTGCCCTCATATGCTATGCCAACATGAATCTTTCTCATAGATAGCGCCTAATCGTAAAGGAGCCCCGAGTTAACTACATCAGAACTAGTAGGCTCGCTACCTAACTGTTCCTTTATCAATTGATATTCCTTGGTTTCATTCACGCGCTTGTAGGTAGACCCTTTATTCCCAAGCTGACAAAACACTACTTCATCAGGCAATAACTTATCCAGTATTTGATAATTATGAGTCGTGAAGATTAGTTGTATTTTGTTTATTTTTACGATAGTACGCAACTCGTCAATAAGCTTTCCGATTCGGCTAGTGTGCAGGCCGTTTTCAATCTCCTCTGCCACGAAGCAGGATTTAGTTCGTGTATTAAACAAAGATAAAATAAGATAGATTACCCTTGCATTACCACCCGACAATGACAATCTAGTTATATTGCGTGAATACGTATTGTCAGACCAAGTTACGGCATAATTATCTATTTTCTTTTCGTTGTTTGCTTTTATGTTTGCGGCAACACGGTTGTCGCGGAAAGCTTCATCCAAGCTTACGATCCTAGGTTCAACGAGATCGGGTATTATCTTCTTTATTGCAGATATTGCTTCTTTGAAACGATCAGGATCACGCTTATATAGATCAACGGCCACACCATCGATAGTGTTTAGATTAGGATTATCGCCCCTTACGAAACTATAACCTTCGCTGTCACGGTGGACGCTATCAAGCCAAATGATAGTATATGTGCTCAGAGTCTCTGCGACTATGCGCGCATCTTCATTTGAATACGAGCTTAGCGCTAACTTGTTGCCTTCAATTTTCAATGGCAAACCAGCAATAGTATCTCCATGGCTGACTTCTAAGGTGCCGCTTTCATTATTTCGCCGATAGATTAACTGGCCTCGGTCACCCCCAAGTTTGGTAAGACTTTCTTCACTAATAACAAAAGATCGTCCGCGTAAGTCGTTATAGCTTATAGTAAAGGCTAGCTCGTAAAGGTTGGTTTCAGCCTGAACTGTTATGCGAAGTTTGGCTGAATTACTTGTTCGGTTGAAATTAAAAAGATCGAACCCAAGAGGAGCAATATACTCGACGGCATGTTCGAGCTTATCGCCAGAAGCAAGGTGCTTCAAAAGATTGAAGATAGATATAAATGTCGTTTTGCCAGCGCCATTTTTGCCGATGAACGCATTCATACCCTTGAGGTCAAGGGTTACTTCCTCGATGCTCTTATAGTTTTCTATCTTTATCCTAGTTATCATACAGTTTATTATATCCTAAAAGATGCAAAAGTGGGTCGCAATCTATGACCTGGAGTTTATCTTACACATCACCACCAACGCCCCCTTCGGCATCAAAGCTGTAATAACATACAAATCCTCTCGCTTGATCTCACACGTCACATAAAGCGTCCGGCATTCCGGCGCCCATTGTAGCAATTGTTCTGGCGTGGCAAGGCAAATATCCGCTGGATATATGTCTGCTGACCATTTGTAAGAGAACTGCAGTGTTTGCATTCGTATTACAACTTGGCCAAACTCGTAAATCCGTGTGGCATTAAGCGTCTTGGCGGCTTCTTTTTGTACTTTACGCATGAGCTTGAGCCATTGCTTGCGTAGTGGAGATAACAAAGCTGTCGGATTATCCGCGATAATAACAACCTTGCCGCAGGCCGTTCTGGTATACATGTGCCGTACCAAGTCTTTTGTACCTGGATTTGCACCAAAAGAGTATTCCTCAAGGATTAAATCTCGCATTGCGTCCACCGTAGATTAAGTTGTTTGGCTCTCGCCCTAAGTCCATGAATTTGCGGCGCTGAATAGCCGTAAAATCTGCCCAGCCAACGATAAGCTTTTCTACTTCGGATAAATGCGAAACGCAGGCGAAGGTTTGGTGGCCGCGACAGTCGAACAATCCTGCGGTTGCTTTGCTGAGCGACAAGGGAACGCCGCATATTGCGCAGGTTTGCGGTGGAGCAATAAAGTCGGGGAGTTTAGTGATCGCCATAATTATAATCTTAACAACTTGTAAAACCTTACTCTGTAAGAATAATACATAAAGTCCAAAAGTTTGACAAGTTGTTTGTGTAACAATCTGTCAATATTACCTACGCTAGAAGTATGATGAATTCGCAAGAAAAGAAATATCTACAAGCATTTGGTAAAAGATTGGCAGAAGTTCGCAAAAGCCGTGGGCTAACGCAAGAAGGCCTGGCCGAGATGCTCGACATTAGCGCCGTTTCGATAACATATCTTGAAACAGGTCGGCGTTGGCCAAGATTATTAACACTTCACAGAATCGCAAAGTGTTTGAAAGTGAACGTCGAAGATTTGTTTCGAGGTCTGAAGAACTAGTCGCTAGCTCTGGCGTGAACTGCGTTAATTAGCAGATGATGTTATAATATATTTTCATGAGAGCAGTTTACGTTGGCGGTTTTGGTAATGGTAGGCAGTGCGCAGAGCGTGTTGCTTTAGCGCTACGAAAACACTACTCGGATGTCACTCCGTATACCTTCTCGTATGCCATGAGTCATCGTGATGAAGTACGTGAGGCGTTGTGCGGAGCCGACGCAATAACGCACTCAGCCGGATTACTAGCGGTCATAGGAACTGCTCCGAATAGAATTACGGCATTTGGAGCCCCAATCCCAACGCCCGTTCGTCAATTTATTGGCAGGACTGCAACAAAAACACTGAATATGCACAAGCCGGGTATCGGCGTGCAATCATCAGATGATATTGCAACAGTCAGGTTATATGAATCTAGTTCTTGCGCTGAGTTGCTTATTAACCCGCTAGACAATTTCGGACGACTTGGCAAGATTTCTAGGTTTGATGCGGTGGCTGCCGCGATTACGGCAACGCAAAACGGCACGCCAATATCCCTGATATATACGCATGGCGATGAGTTTTTTCAGCCGACAGAAGAACATGCACTAATTGCTCAATCTGCTGGGGTTGGCTTCGTTAGGCTGCCTGGTGCGCATGATGAACTGGTACTTAGACCAGAGGCTATGTTGACAGCCGCTGGTTTTGGTAGCTAGAAGTGTCATAAAACGAGTGATTCAGGCTAGCTAACATAGCCTATTTCCTCCGGAAACAGGCGACTCCCCATTTGGTTACAAATGGGGAGTTCTAACTATCGCCCCACGGTAATCTGTTCAACGTCGTAGGTTTTTGCGGCTCATCAGGGTCATAGTCCTCATCAATCGCAAACCATATTCTACCGTTATCGTCTTTGGCTATGGCATATTCAAGCCGTGTTGTGGCAAACCGCATGTCGTCTTCGTAGCTTTCTTTCAGTTCGTAGGCAATACGCTTGCGCAAGCGTTTGTGTATTGCTTTGTTTGGTACGACCATGAGGACTGTAGGGGCTGTTTCCTCCCAGTCGCCGCTCTCTGCATATTTTAGGTAGCGTTTAATACGCCTTACCATAATGAAAAACGGGTCTTTATCTTCAAAGATATCTAGGAAGAAGTTTCTATCGCCTTTGCTGGTTTTGACGCATATATGGGCGTCAGGTAGTGGCTTCGGGTAGTATTCGTACTGCTCGTAGTTAAGATCGCTTTTGGTGAAGAAATCTAGTTTACTGCCGTGAATAGTATATAGCGCCAAATATGTGTTCAGAATGTGTTTGCAATGCTCAATAAAGCCTTCGGAGGCATCCTTGCTTTTGTAGGTAAGCTTAACGTTTATTGGCTCATCTGCCGGGCGATTGCCAAGCTTGGTTAGTATTCGTGCGCCTTGTGCGGTTAGGTAATATGCTGCTGGTTTGCCTTGGAGCTTATATGACTTGTCGTAGCGTTTGGCGATTAGGTCTTGGTCTTCGAGGATTTTAAGACGTTTTTGTATGGCTTTAGGATTAGGTTTTGCTTGGTACTTAGCTATTTGTTCACTGCTAGCAAATCTGAATGTATACAGTATATGTAGTACTTCTACTTGTTCTGTATTTAGTTGTTTACGGTATTTTGGATTATTGGTAGTTATTGCTGGATTATCTGACATGGATTTATTGTTACTGGTTGTTAGTTTTGATCTTGATGTAGGTATTTATTGAAAGGATTGGTTATATGACTATAGTTATTTTGCCAAACCCTCCTACTCCTATATTTATATAGGTAAAAAATGAGAAAAGAAAGAGAGAAAAAACAGGTAAAGAGAAGTTAGAAAGGTTGGGTGTCGGGGGATAACTTTTTGTATAGTTCTAAGCTTTATCTATAAGGGTCTTGTAGGTCAAACGCCTACCATTCAGGTTGGTAAACCAGTCCTCAAATCGCTCACCATCGGTCATGTCCTTGGTGTTCCAGCGATAGCTGTATTCATCGCAGTACCGCTGCAAGTGTTTCGCGCTGACGTGGTGGTAAATGCCGTTAACCCCACGCTTGAGATGCGACCAAAATGACTCCGCCGTGTTTGTATTGGCCATGCCATTTACAAACTCTTTAACGCCGTGGTTGACGCTCTCGTGTTTGTAGCCGATTTTAGGAAGGTTTCTGTATGGCCTATGTTCGTCGGTATATACAGTTGCGTCAATGCCTACATGTTTGCGAATTAAGCTCATGAGTGTGGCCTTGCCGGTATCGGTTGTTGCCACAGCGTGGATATTGCCGCCGCGTTCAACCATGCCAACAACAGGTGCTTTTGTTTTGGCGCTACCAAAGCCTTGCGTACCTTTGGTTCGTTTGCTGGCGTGTTTGTTGGATTCTCGGCCGCCCATGTATGTTTCGTCTACTTCAACCTGGTTTTTGAGCTTTTCAAAGGTGCCGTTTTCAAATACATAGCGGATGCGTTGCAGCATGAACCAGCTTGTCTTTTGGGTTACACCTAGATACTTAGCAAGCTGGATGGATGACACGCCTTTTTTGAGGCTTGTGCATAGGTAAATTGCGAAGAACCATTTTTGCAGAGGGATTTTGCTGTCTTCAAAAACGCTGCCCATACGTACAGTAAAAGTGGAGCGGCACTCGGCACATTTAAGACGGCCACTTGCAAGCTTGTAAACTTTAACGCCAATTACGCCGCATTTTTGGCAAATAATCTTATCTCCCCAACGTTGCTTTGCTAGGAAGTCGGCGCATTTTTCTTCGGTTGCAAATTCATTGTAGAAGTCGATGAGATTTGTTGCATTCATACTCTTATTCTACAGGGGTATGGCGGTAACGTCAAGTATATAATTGCCTAAAATTATGTTATAAATGTTTCAGCTTGTTGACATAAAGCAAGAGAACCTTGGAGGTAGCAAGCTATGTCACTTCTAAACCAGCTGGTCAAATCAAAGACCACTGCTGCCCTGGGAACTGTATTTCTACCCATCTTATGCCCCTTAGCTGCGGGTGACAAAAAGTGCACAACTATCGGAACGGCAGAGAAGTGTAACGTAATTTTCACAACCAGTCACAACTTTACACCCAGCGTTTGGTTTGGTATTGTTTTGGCAATTTTGGCCAATGTCTTTATTTTTAAAGATTTGTTTAAAAAGACTGGCATGCTGTATGCCGCTGCCTTTTTCTTGCCGTTTGTGGCTAGCTTTTTGTGCGGACACACAGAGGTGCATAAAGCTGTAGATATAACTACCCACGTATACAGCTGGTCACTTAACGGAGCCATCTTGGGGGCGTTTGCTTCTGCTGGCATTGCATGGTGGTTGTTTAACGACGGTAAAAAGAAGCGCAAAAAGTCCAACAATAAGCCCAAAGAGGGAATTGCGCATAATATTGCGCCCGAACAAGACCTTAAGCCGTACATCGAGCTAATTACTGCACGTGGTGCCAAAAGCGTTGAAGATGTTACAGATAACTTTTTGTTTGAGGCAGCCGCCACGCTTGGTGACAGTCTGCCGTTTGAAAGCAATACCTCTGACGCTCGAGCTTGCCCCTTGCTGTTGTACGGATATAATTCATCCTACAAGGGTAGCGAGCTTTTTTCTACGCTTTTTGTCGAAGACAGTGGCGAATACGTTCATATGCTTAGTGATGACTCTGTGCAAAAAAGCGGAATCACCCTTCAAGAAAAGGCCAGCAAGATCAGCACCGCCATTTTTGCCAGTCATCGCGTTTTATTAATTGACGGACGTTTTACGTTTGCACAAGATGGTGACTTGCAGGTTGACCTAGTCACTTTGCTTGCCGCCACTCTGCGATACATTAACACAAACGGCATTCCGCCAATTCTGTCCGACCAAGACGATATCTGCTCTTGATCGCGCCGCGCATGTCATTAACCCGACATGCGCGGTTTTAAACTTTAATTAAAACGCATATTCGTTCATAATAGAATCAATGGCGGTTTATAAAGTTCCACAAGACGTTGAGGCAGAAGACAAACTAATTGGCCCTTTTAGTTTTAGGCAGTTTATATATCTTATGATTGCAGCTGGGGGAGCTTTTGTTGCTTTCTTTTTGTTTCAGCTTTCTCCGTTTTTAATGTTTATACCAATTCCAGTAATTATATTTTTTGGCGTTCTTGCTTTGCCACTTCGCAAAGATCAGCCCATGGAAACATATCTTTTAGCGATTGTTCGTTTTATGATAAAGCCACGCAAACGCCTGTGGAATCCTGACGGCACAATTACATATGTTGAAATTACTGCTCCAAAGGTAGTAGAGCAGCAGCTAACAAAGACTTTTAGTCAAGAGGTGGCCGAGCAACGACTAGACTATTTAGCACGCGTTATGGACAGTCGCGGCTGGGCACTAAAAGGAGTAAACAAGGCCGAGGCAGCAGTTATGCCTAACGTTGCAGACGAAGCTGCAAATGCTTTTGACATTTTGGACGACCACGCTGATCTTGCAAAATCTTTTGACGGACTTATTGCAAAAAAGAATCAACAACAAAGAGAAGAAGCAATGGCAAGAATGCAGCAGCCAGCACCACGACCCACAGCAGGCACGCCAGCCCCAACATCTCAGCAACAAGCCCCTCATTTTACAGTTAACCCATACGAGGATGTTCTTGAAAAACAATTTGCACCACAACCAGCAGCGACTACACCAAGCGAACCACTTACCACCCCAAGATACAACCCATACCCAACAATTCATCAAAAAGTCATTAGTCCAAATGGCGAACAACCTACCATCGCGCAAGCCCCTGCAAAGACACAAGACCAAAGCACAAGCGCTATACCTGCACCCGTCTCGCCTGATATAATGAGACTAGCTAATAATAATGACCTGAGCATTAGCGCGATTGCTCGCGAAGCTCATCGCCTTCAAGAAGGGGACGAGGGAGAAGTGGTCATATCATTGCACTAAATTTGTAGAGAAATATAATCATGCCACCAAACCAAACACCACAATTTCCGCAACAGCCATCTAATGGTCAGACCTCTGGTGCGCCAGTAGGGCCAATGATACAGCCTTTACCACCCAATGGCCCAGCTCTAGCTCCAGGAAAGCCCATTCAGCAAGCCCAGACAGCTCGACCAATACAACCAAAACAAGCCCAGGCAAACAATGTGCAACCTCCTACAAAACGCAACCCTAATAGCACGCAAAACGCCTTGCTTTTGTCTGAAATTCGCGACAACCTTGCAATTATGAACGATGGCAGCATGCGCGCGGTAGTAACTTGCCGGTCAATAAACTTTGATCTTATGAGCTCTCGCGAGCGCGAGGCAGTTGAGTATTCTTACCAAAACTTTTTAAACTCGCTATACTTCCCAATACAAGTGTTAATCAGGTCACAACGAGTTGACATTGGCCCATATCTAGATAAACTTGTTAAGTTACGTCGAGAGCAAGACAACATGCTTCTTGGGGTATTAATGGAAGATTACATTGACTTTATTTCGGCTATCTCGCAAGAAACAAACATCATGGACAAAAGTTTCTTTATTGTTGTGCCATATTACCCAAGTGGCAACATGGATAGCGCAGTAAACACAAGCAAAAACTTACTATCCAACTTATTTGCGCCCCAGTCTCAACAGCGAATCAGGATAGACGAAGCAACATTTAACAAAGCCAAAGACGAACTGCGTAACAGGGTATCTACCGTAATTAACGGTTTGATGCAAATTGGCATTCACAGCACAGCGCTTAGCACAAAAGAACTTGGGGAGCTTTACTACAACGTTTACAACCCAGATACTGCCGTACGACAGCCGCTAGGCAACTTTGAAGCTTTAACTGCATCTGTGATAACAAAAGGGCAGGGCGAAGCACCAAAATCTAACCTTCAGGGGGGATTTTAACAATGGCAAAGAAAAAAACTGATCCTATTGACATAGCCGAACAACAGCGAAGGCGCGAGCAACGAGAAATCGAGCAAGAATTTTTGCGCAGCATTACCACTTTACGTGACATTATTGCGCCAAGCTCGCTAGAAATTCAGGCATCATATTTTAGAATTGGCACACGCTACGCACGAACAATCTATGTTTATGGCTATCCTCGCCAAATTTATACTGGCTGGTTAAGCCCAATCGTTAACATAGACGAAGTTATTGATATTTCGATGTTTATGTATCCTGTCGAAAGTCAGATCGTGCTAAACAACCTGCGCAAAAAAGTAGGTCAGCTTGAGGCCAGTGTTTCTATCAACGCCGAAAAAGGCAAGGTTCGTGACCCAGGGCTTGAAGCGGCAATACAAGACGCCGAAGAACTGCGAGACCAACTTCAGGTTGGTGCTGAGCGCTTTTTCAGATTTGGCCTGTATATTACAGTTTATGGAGACAGCCTGGACGAGCTTCAGTTTGTACAACACAAAATCGAAACTATTTTGGGGCAACAATTAGTATTTAGCAAGATCGCTAGCAGTCAAATGGAGCAAGGGCTAAATTCAACAATTCCACAAATGACCGACCAACTTCAAATTAGACACAACATGAACACTGGCGCACTAAGCACTAGCTTCCCGTTTACCAGTGCCGACCTTACGCAAGATAATGGCATTTTATACGGCATAAACATGCACAACAATGGCCTGGTTATTTTTGACCGTTACAGCCTAGAAAACGCCAACATGGTAGTGTTTGCCAAAGCCGGTGCCGGTAAATCGTTTACTGTTAAGTTAGAAGCTTTGCGCAGCATGATGATAGGTGCAGAGGTTATAATTATCGACCCAGAAAACGAATACCAGCGCCTATGCGAAGCAGTGGGCGGTAGTTACGTGCGCTTGTCGCTAAGCTCCGAAACACGAATAAACCCCTTTGACTTACCAAGAGTTATAGAAAGCGAAGACGCCGAAGACGCACTGCGAGCAAACTTAATTACCTTGCACGGACTACTACGACAAATGATGGGTGGCGCACAGCTTGCCGCCAACGGCATTGCCATGCCTGCGCTTAGCCCTGTAGAAGAAGCCGACCTTGATCAAGCTTTAATTGACACGTACGCCAGAGCAGGAATTACCAGCGATCCGCTGACACACAATTCTACGCCGCCAACAATTATAGACCTGTACGAAACGCTACTACATATGGGCGGCACTGGTCCGCAGTTAGCTCAACGACTTCGCAAATACACCACTGGCACATTTGCAGGCATTTTTAGCCAGCAGTCCAACGTAAATATCAACAATCAGATGGTTGTATTTAACATTCGCGACCTAGAAGACGAACTACGTCCAGTTGCAATGTACATTGTACTTAGCTATATCTGGAACAAAACCAGATCCGACCAACGAAAGCGCATGCTAATTGTTGACGAGGCTTGGCAGCTTATGAAGTACGATGACTCTGCTAACTTTTTGTTTAGCTTGGCAAAACGAGCTCGTAAATACTACCTTGGGCTAACTACAATTACTCAGGACGTAGAGGACTTTATGAGCAGCAAGATGGGCCGCGCCATTGTGGCAAACTCTTCGCTGCAAATACTATTAAAGCAGTCAACATCCGCAGTTGATGTTTTAGCAGAAGTATTTAAGTTAACAGAAGAAGAGCGCAAACGTTTAGCTCAGTTCCCAATAGGCCAAGGGCTGTTCTTTGCCGGCCAAAGCCACGTGCATTTGCAGGTTATTGCCTCGCCAACAGAAACATCTTTGATAACAACCAACCCTCAACAGTTGATGCAAATGCAAGCTTTTCAGCAGCAGCCAGCACCAGCACCAGCACCAGCGCCAACACCTGACCAAATGCAAAACATTACCGCACCTGCTGCCGATATGTCCCCGCAACAACTACCAAATGAGTACACTAACTTACAAGGTTAATAATGTCAACCCAAACTAGGCCAGACCAAGATCAAGACCAGCTCAATCCAGCGCAATCTGATTACGCAGCTAAGTTTGAGCGTGATTTTGGCAACAGACCTACGTTAAACGAGGGCATTGCGTCAGAAGAAGGAGCGATAGATCAAGCCAAAGCTAGGTTGCGCTCGGACGAAGACGCCGCAGCAGAAGCAACTGCTCCAAAACAAAAAACCGCCAACGCAGACAATCTTCAAAGTAGAGAGGCCCAACCTCAAGGATTTTACGCGGGCGGCAAAACAAGCGGCGCCGTTAAAGGACTGGCAAACAAAACTCTTAAACGTTGGCTACTTGGTGCAGGTGCAGGTTTAATAACGGGCGGAGTTACAGCCAGCGTTGGTGGGATGCTGGGTATTTTTGTAAGCCTAAAAGAAATGTCGCTAGATTTTTACACAAAAAATCACTACAGCTTTTACTCCAAAAGAACAAAAGTCCTGCAAGATAGAATCTTTAACAAGCCAGAGGCTTGTGGAACAATTAGCATAAAATGCCGCCTAAAAAAGGGAATTAGCGACAAAGAGATTGAAAAATATAAAAAAGCCGGGCTTAGCCCAGAGGTTGGCGAAGAAAACGGCAAGAAATACATAAAATCGTTTACCACCACTGGCGATGATGGAAAGCCCATAAAAATAGATAAGTCCAACTTTGGTACTGTTTACGACCAAAGCGCCAAGTTTAGAAGCCAAGCATGGGTAATCTCTAAGCCGCAGGCCTTGGTGTGGCGAGCTCAACATGCCGTAAATAAGTTTAACGTTTTTAGAATTGCCCGCAATAAGCTGTTTTCGAAAGCAAAAGATTTTAGAAAATACGTATACGGAGGGGGGCGAAAAGACGTTAGAACAAAACCAAGCACAGATGCGGACGACGCAGAATCTGACGCGTCTAAAGCCGCAAGCGAAGTTGACGACAGTATAGATAAAGCTGCGCGCGAAATTACAGAAGAACTGGCCGCCAACGATTACGAAAAAGCACCCAGTGTATCTATCGACGTTAGCAGTCTCGACTCAACCGCCGCCACAGAAGCAGCAGCCAAAGGTGCGGTCAGTGGTGGACTTAAAGGTGCCGTTTTGGGTGTTTTTAACACAATCGACCGCGCTTGTAGTGGCTATCAAATATTGCGCACGGTTGAATTTGGGGCAAAAGTCCTTAAATACCAGGCGTTAATTCAGTACTCTATGATATTTATGACGCACGCAGACGCCATAAAAGCAGGAGATATATCGCCCGAGCAAATTGCACTGGTAGCCGGAATTTTAGTTACGCCAAGTACTCTTTCTGGGTCAAAGGGCAAAACTGCAGCAAATTCAAACTTATACAGCTTAATAACTCAGGGTAAAGTTAGCAGCAGATCAGGACTAGCGTACGGCGTAATAGGCACGGCCGCGCTAAAAGCTGTAAGTACCGCAAAAGACGCATTAGAAAACGTAGGCGCCAACAAGGCCACTTGCTCTAAAATTAAAAGCTGGCCAGCTCAAGTTGGTCTTGCTCTTGGCGGGTTAACACTAACAGTACTAAGTGGATCAGGCAATGCATGGTTGGGCATTGCCGTTGGCGTAGGACTCAGCGCAATTATTGCCGTTTTACAAGCTTATGCTATTCCTTTACTAATACAATACGTTGCCGGCACCGTTGCGCCAGATCCAAATGACCCAGGTGGGGGATACGTAGCAGGCGAGGCCATTGCAGCTGGGCTTGGCGGCATGGCGGCGGAACTTGGAAAAGGCGGAATGAGACCACTAAAAACCGAAGAAGCCATTGCAGTTATTAACGAAACAAATGCAGAAATGGCAAAAATAAAAGAAGCAGACCATGTAGACAAAAGTCCTTTCTCGCTTGATTCTGCAGACTCTATTACAAGCAAGCTTGCAATAGCCGCCGCACCATACGTAAGCGCGCCAACCTCTCAATCAACCTATCAGGATTTATCATCATTGGCTGTTGCTCCATTGCAAATGATTGGCAATTCTATCAACCAATTGTTTAACAAAAAGGTTGGCGCACTTAGTACATCATACGGCGGCGAATATTGCGTAGACGAAGACCTGCGAAGCATGGGAATTTTAACAGATGCATACTGCAACCCTGTTTACGGCCGCGACGACAACACAACAACAAGCGCAGAATACACTCCAGAAGCTGTGGTTGATTACATGGTAGACAACGGTCATGTAAACGAATCTGACGGTAGTCCAAAAAGTGATGATTATAAAAAATATCTTGCCTCTTGCGTAGAAGGCACAACTCCAATTACGCCCGATGGGGGAGGAGTAGAAGTAACCGACGATTCGGTAGACACAAGAATATGTGTTAAAACAGATACGCAAACAACCATGTTTGGCATGTTTTACGCCGATACAAACATTTTAGACGGCATGGACGACAGCGCAAACGGCACACTTGGCGCACCAACAAGTTATGCATCAACAACAACTGGTTCTACACTAAGCATCGAAGCCTGCAACGGCTCCATCCCAGCTGGGGATAATATTAAGATTTTGTGTGAGGCGTTGAAGTATGATGCGTATGGGTATGAATGGGGAGCCGGACATGGCGGGACAGCGGCAGGGTTTGCAGAAAGGTTTGCTTCAGGAGAGTTCATACCTAACGAAAGTAAAATTTTAGACTGCAGCAGCCTTGTGCGCATGTCTATTTGGGACGCGTTTAAAGTAGATATTCCGGGATCTGTGGCCACAATGTTCCCTCAAACCAAGTATTTTCAAAAGATATCACTTGAAGAAGCAAAACCTGGAGATCTATTCACAACCACCAGCATGGATCACACGGGAATAATTGTAGAAAATCACACAGACGCAAAAAAATTTGATATATTCCACGCCAGCACCGGCAAAGGTGAAATAGCAAACCAAATATTGCAAAGTACAAGATCATACTCGGGTACAAATGCATACAGATACATAGGACCAAAAAATGATTAACAACAAATGGCGAACTATAGCAATAATTATTGGCATACTTACATTAATTGGTGTTGGCGTGTCGGTTTACTTTGCCATGCAGCCAAAGCTAACTCTGTACAGCAATGTTGACGACTTAACAACTATAAAAGTTAATGGCACCGAAACCGCCTTTACAGATGGCATGAGCATACCTTTTGCAGATGCAACCACAATTGAGGTAGAAAAAGAGGGCTATTACCCAGCAAGCTGGACCTTAGACCCCAAGCAGCAAACTCAGCAAGTCTTTACCATTGAGCTAACTGCAAATCCAACTGGCACCGATACATCGCTAAATGCTCAAATAATCAACAATTACCAAGCTCCAGACACTACAATTGCGCCAAACGAGTTAAGCGATATACTACTGCAAGCCGCCCTAACAACAGGAACAACCAGCATTATGGACTTTAACCAGGCGCTAAATGTAGATATTGTAGAAACAAAAGTTTTAGACTATGGAAGCTATATTGCATATGTTATTGCGAAACAGCCACCAAACACAACAGACAATGCCTTAGTGGTAGTAGAAAAAAACGACGACAAATACACTGTTATAATGGGACCGGGAACCAACTTTGACGGCTCAACTACCGCTGGTCTGCCACCCAGCCTAGTATCTTTTATGCAAGAAAAGGGATATATCCAATAATGGCTAGTCTTACAAAAACCCTTTGCAAACTATCGCTAGCTATAACAGCCAGCCTGGTAATTATTGCACAACCTGCATCTGCGGCTATATCTGACTACCTAGATTTTACGCAAAACAACATCCAAACTTACGACCCGCGCGACTCCTTAACCATCTGTGGCACAACCGAAGGAGTAGAGGGATTTAGCCCTGACCCAGCTGCGGTGGAGTATTTTAACGAAAACTACAAGGCAAAGTACGAGCGGCTAATACCCTTGTATCAAAAAGCATCTGCGGCAGAAGACGTTGCAGACTGGCAGTTAATAGCCGCAATTCATGCACTTGAGACAAGCTTATCGACAACCAATCCAACTAGTAACCCGAACTATCGCGGTATATTTCAACAAAACGAAGGGTCGCTTCGATCTAACGGAATTGACCCATATGCCGCTCCATATGACTCTGGGCGACAGCTAACAGACGACGAGATAGTCACTCAGGCAAGATCGGCAATAAAGATTTTTATAAAAGGCAAGGCAAAAGCTAGCACTGTAAATGTCGATACGTCCAAATCGCTTTCTGTTAACGATGCTATGAAGCTATTCATTGCCTACAAATCCGGACAAGGTTCACCCTGGCTGACAGGCGGAGGTGATCCGAATTTACACGCCTACACTTGGGCGGGCTACGATACAACACCCGAGCATAAACTACCAATGGCGTGGGGTAGTACCAATGACCCAACTCCACCAGGTGATGAAAAGCCCGGTAAAACCCAAAATCGCCCAGGCGCTCTTACCATTTGGGTAATGCTAAAATCTGGCGATGTAGGCAGTATAGCAAGCGCTAATTGCGTTGGCGCCAGTGGAACCTACCAAGAAATTACCGGGTCGCGCGAAGAGCTAGTATCACGCATACTCGGCAATAGCAAGTTAAAGTTAGGCAACTTTGGCAACGCCGCAACGCAAAAAACCGACATTCAAAACGAACTAACCATGAATACGTTAGTAGTCTTGGTAGCATCGCTAGAGCAAAGCGGGGTGTCTTCGTTGCCAATTAATGCATTAAAATCAGACCACAGAGACAACGGAGGGGATCACCCCGCTGGACGCGCGGCTGATTTTGGATTTTACGCAAATGGGGAGCCATGCATATCGCAAGGAAACTCATCAATCTGTGGCACTGCAGAAGGCAACAAGTTGTATAGCTTTTTATACACAAACTATCAACAGCTTAAGATAGACCAGCTAATATGGAACTTACCACAATCAAGCGCCAAGTGCATTGGTGGAAGTAAACCCGTTGATTGCGCAGCATTTTACGGCGGAGACCTTTACATTCACTGGCATCACATACATGTAGGAGTAGAATCATAATGGATATAGCAAAACTTTTTACAAAACGTAATATCATCATTTTTTTAGCAATCACCACAACTGCAATCCTTGCAATATGGGCGTTTTACCCAAAAAACACTCTAGTGCAAGACATTTCCTATACAAAAATGTCGCTTCAGTACCCACTTGCCACAGACACGCGTGCCAGTGATGGCTCGATTGTTTTTAACAACGGACGATCATTTATTGCTTACAACCCCGACAGCGGAGAAGTAAGCCAGCTAACGCCAGAGACAACTCTGCCAACAATTGGCACAATGCTAATGAGACCAGACAGTAAGGGGGCACTGTTTCAGACCGTAAGCCAAACCTTTAACGACAACCTTGCGCCAGCACTAAACGAGCGCGGCATTGACCTAAACCAACCATACTGGTGGTACATAGATTTTGACAGCAACAGCTACACGCTTATTACAAACCCGCAAAACAACCAGCCTGTAGAATTTAGGCAGGTCGCCTGGATAGATAACAATTCTTTTGTGGGCTCAACATCGCTAGAAACACAAACTCAAATTAGCATTTTTAGCGACCTTAAAACCTTAAAAACGCAATATAACATTAATGGATCTATTAGTAGCTTTGCCGTAAATGACGGAAAAATTATCTACCAAAGCAATATAACCATTTCACAAAGCAACCTCTACACTAATAACCCAACACAAATTCTAGACAATGTCAGCACAGCAGTTATATCTCCAACGGGCAGCTGGGCTTTTATATACGAGCCCGTAAGTTCTGAAAAAGTAAATACATACATCTATAATTTTGATTCAAAAAAGAAGATTCTTCAAAGTCAGTCGCAAGAAGCCTACGCAAGTTGGGCAAAAGACGACCAAACAATTTTTGTAACATACCAAGGTGGATCAAGCGAGATAACCATGAAATCGATCAACGTCGAAACACAAAAAGAAACACTCTACAAAAGCACTGAACTAAAAATTGGCATGTTATCTGTACCTTACGCACAAAATGCAAACTTGTTTATTGCTACAGATTTTGACTCCATCTACCTAGCATCAGATAGCTCAAGCGCAAGTAAATTTAAAATACCAGATAATTTTAAAACCATAACTCAAGGCGACACCACAATAGAATACTACCCAAACCAAGGCTACTTTATAGCCACAACATTTGGACCAGACACCCAAGAAACCCGCAAAATGATAGCCGACCAACTAAAAGCTAGCGGAGTAACACCAGAGCTAGTGCAGATAAATTATATTTGGCAGGAGTTGAGGTCGTCGGGTAATTAATTTAAAAGACCCTACCAAAAAACTGGTAGGGTCTTTGATTCGCACTACGAACAGCTATAGTCAGCTTCTTCGAGAACGTCGGAGGGAACTCCAGTTTCACAATAGATATCCCCGCCACCTGCACCCAGCGTGCTAACATATGACCATTTCGATGTAGCAAAATCTAGCTTAAAAACAGCAACTGCACCGTATTTATCGTGAGACACCGCCCATCCATCAAAGCACTTTACACTAACAACATCTGAGGCTACTGCTTCATCGCCAGTTAGACTTGCGTGCTCCGCCAGTGCATCATTCAGCATTCTCTCAGCTTGCGCAACCGTCAAACACGTCGGCGAACTACCAGAAGATCCAGAAGCAAAAGACACGGTAATTCGCATAGTATTGTTTAACTGCAGCTTAATACCATAATAAGCCGTCACAACAGTGTTTACCGCTGTCGAAATTCCACTGCCAATAGCAAAAATCCGATTCCAAAATTGCCCCCACTCAGCAACACCACTTGTAGCAATGGCGCTTGCTTTTGTTACGATTAGCTCTGTGCACTTGCCAGTTACAGAGTTAAACTTGTCAAGTGCAGACACATCATCACCATCAGCTTCAACAGCAGTGCGCAAGCAGTCAACAACCTCTGGTGCACTTATGACTTTGTCTGCCAGTTCGACAATCTTATCGCTTTCATTAGCACCAGCAAACACACCAAGTAAAAACTTTAGCGACGCCCAACTAATTTCGGCAAAATACGTGTTAGTATCAGCAATTAGATCAAGCGTGGTCGGCAGGTTGTCGGTAGAAAGAGCTACTTCAAGCTCGCTGTCTCGACCCAAAAAGGCTTTGGTGTTTCGAGCAGGATACATTCTTTTAGCAAGCTCAACAACAATGCCGTCCTCGGTTGAACTGGTTGCAGTATCTACAGAAACATTTGTAGAAGCCACAGACAAAATGTAACTAACCCGGTTCTTAATAGTTAGCTTGACGTCACTGCCTTCTATTGTTAAACAGGCATTAATTGGACTGCCTTCATCACCATTAGACCAGTTTTTGCCAGTAAGCTTAACCTTGCCAGATGGAGTTTCGACAGATGTTTTGCAGTCCGACGTAAAATCGACTTGATCTGGAATCCCACCAATCAGCGACAGCAAACTTGCGTCGTCTAGGTAGCTAACAATCTTTGGCGAAAGGTGATTAAGCTGCGCATAAAGCACGCCATCGGTCACCGCAGATGGAACAAGCCATTGGTTGCCAGCGTCGTCAGGCGAGTACAAAAAAGCTCGCTCGACCTGAACGCCATCGGGCAAATAGTCGCCCTTAAGCGGAATAGCAACTTTTAGCGGCTTTGAAGGCTCAAGCCCACCATCAAACGACAAGTCAAACTTTACAGACGTGGCGCCAAGCGGTGCGTTTACACTGTTAATATTGACAGGGGAGGTGGCCGTTAGCTTGGTGTCTTTTGGCACCGCACCCTCTGGTACAGTAACCGTAATATCGCCAAGCTTGTAAGTGCCGGCCTTGCCCGACTTAACTGTAGCCGAAAAGGTTTTAGACGGCGCAACACCAGAATATTCGCCACCACAGCCGCCCTCGGCCGTCAGCAAAGTAAGCGACAAACCAAGCGCAACCGCGCGCCGCAATGCAAAGAACTTCCTCATTTAACACCTCACAAAAAGAGGGATGAACAGGATGTTTAATTTATAGCATTAATTGGCCAGCGTGGCAAGATGCTTTTTGGATGGAATTTAAAAACCCTCGCCAACAACATATCGGCGAGGGCTACCAAAACTAATCAGTAAACTTGGCGTTGGCTAAAATTTGACGCAGCTCTGGCAGGACAATCGTCCCACATGTATCAATTAGAATTGCCGATTTTGGCAATTCCCAAAAATGATAGTCCTCGTCATGCGTATTAGGACACACCTGGATGGTGTAATAGTTAGCTTTCTTTGACCCCATCGTAAAAGTGCCCTGGGACTCCAGGCTTCCGATGGAACCCTCTCCAGTACTGCACTCCCCAGCGTCGCCAATCGTCCAATCAATGCCTTCGATATCACGAACATGGACAGTGGGGCAATTTGGAGCAGAACAGCCAGAGACCCTATACAAAGACAGGGAATTGTTCCAATCTTCGTACTGATACTTCCAATTATCTGGCAAAGTAAGCTTCATATTCTTAAAAGCAACTTCTGTACCCGTAGCACTCGGCTTCGGCTTGTTCTTCTCAATATATTTGCCAACCACATCGGCAACTTTTTGCTGCACGGCTTGACTATTATCTAGAGTGCTGTGTTCGCAATCCGCCTTAGTCCAACCAAGTACCACGATAGGCGTGTCGCCACTGCATTCGTACCTGAGCGTATTCTCACTTGCACCGTTTAGCGCAGATGACACCGTAACCAAAGTATCAGTACCACTCGCAGACCCATCAAACTCTGCAAAAAAGAAGTCGTAGTGTGGCCTAATATCGCCAGCAATAGCGTACACAGACAAATCGTTTGGCCAATTAGCCAAGGCACTAATTTCTGGCGAGCCAGTCATAAGTGCAGGGTAGGCAGAAAAGCCAGCATCGTTGGCGCGGCTGGTCAGGCTATCGCAAATCAGACTTGATCCAAAGCCAAGAGCTTTTTTACATAGTTTTATCAGACTATCGCCCAAAAATTCACCCGTGTCTGACCCGGTATTTGGCGTGGCAATAGTAATTACTATGCCAAGATCATTCAGGATGTCAGATCGCTCCGAGATGGACTGACGCGTCGCCAGACCGCCCATAGAGTGCGCAACTACAACAACCTTGCCTTGGCCACCTTGCTCGCGCGAAGAAGTAGCCATGCAGGCAATCTTGTCGGCCAATGCAGCGCCAATATTTGGATCGGTAACCCATTTAGTGTTGTTGGCGCTGTAGTCAAAGGCCTCGGTTGCAACATTTGCGTTTTCGCCACTTAGGTAACTTCTAAAACCATCCCAGTCTGAACCTTTGGCATTTAGCCCGTGCACAAACAGCACAGGCAATTTTTTGCCAATATCAGGCATGCAACCTGGGGTTTCGGCTTTGGCCGGCGTTGCCACCAGCAAAAAAGAGAGCATCATAGACAAAACAGCAAAGGCAGCAATAGCCCCTCTGTAAAGCCTCACTTTGCATCACTTCCCCTCGGTAGTAAGTAGTAGCCACGGACTGCTTGCATCAGTGCGCGCCAAAACAAGCCAATACTCGCTTGTTTGACCAGAAAACGTAAGAGTTGCCTCTACACTGGCTACATTATCGCTTACGGTCATGGTCTCGGGCAAAATATCAACCTGGCTACCATCTGGCAACATAGATTGACCCATAGATTTGTAAGCTGCGCCCATTTCGGCGGTCATGACGGACGCTTGTTGGTTAATGTCAGCGCTGTTAAGCGCCAGCTCAAACCTGCGCTCGTCGTCTGCCGACATTGATGTAGTACTTGCGTTTGGCGCTGCCACCTGTGCAGAGTTATTTGCAGAATCGTTTTTAGACGACCCAACAAACAACCAAGCTGCAACAACAACCACAATTAGCAGCACCGCAGCCAGAACTGCAAACTTTAGCTTGTGCATTTAGCCTCCTAATTGTTAAGGTAAGCCACGTTTTTGCGACTTAACAAGAATGTTAATACACATTGGCAAACATGTAAAGTTTTTTTTGTCGCTAATGTTTGTAAACTTGACCTCTTGGGGAATATTTGCAAAAATATCTGACAGATAACAAAAAGGGGAGTTATGACACAACAATCTAATAAAACTAGCTACGTTTTGCCTGCGATTTTGGCGTTTGGGCCAATTTTGCTGCTTGCTTGTTCTTTTTTAGCGTATGCAACTACAAAAATAATCGCTCCAGACACATCTAATACAGAGGCAAATCTTTTTGGTGAACAACCTTCACTAGAACCAGCCCTAAACATTTTAGTTTATATATTTGGAGCCGCTGGATTTGTAACACTTTTTCCGGGCATTATTGTCGGAAGTATTATTTACGTTAAGCGCAAAAATCGTCGTAATAATTACTACTAATCTCCAGATTTTATTACTTTATACTCACCAGCAAAATGCGATGTTACGTGATCGGCATCTGTAGTGGTTATAATTGTTTGATAATCTTTTGCTAATTTTGCAAGTGCTTGGCGGCGAGAGGCGTCTAGCTCGCTAAAAACATCGTCCATTAAAAGTATTGGCTTGCGCTCGCTTAAGTCTTTTAACAGGTTAAGTTCGATCATTTTTATGGCTAATACTAAACAGCGAACCTCGCCACGAGAGGCAGAAACAGCAGCGTCAGAACCATTAAGTATTACGGTGTAGTCATCTCGATGCGGGCCAACGCTTGTGTAACCTCTGTAAATGTCTTTTTGTCGAGATTCGTTTAATTTGGCAATAAATTGCTGCTTGTAGTCTTGCGCCAAAATATCTGTTTTATAGTCAACTTTTACACTGTAATTTGTGCCAGCCAAAGAGCTGTAAAGTTCAGAAAGCTGACCGTTCCAAATGTCCACAACTTTTAGCCGGTTTTGCACAACCGCCTGTGCATATTCTGCAAGTTTTATATCCCAAACAAAAAACTGGTCATCCAAAGTTTTGCTAGAATACTCGGCCGCCTGCTTAAGCATATTGTTACGCTGCAACAATGCGCGCTCAAACTGACCCTTGCAACGGCCGGCAGCAGGCCAAAGACGACCTATAAGCACGTCTAGATAGTCTCTACGGCGCTGTGGAGAGCCATTTAGCAATCGCAGCTCATTGGGCTCAAACAAAACCAACGGAACGCGCTGTGCGTACATTAAACGCTGATTTTTAACGCCATCTAACGTAAACTGCTTAGCCGGTTTGCCTTCTTGCTTGTATGTTAAAATTCGGCGTTGCTCGTCGTAAACACCATCTACCCTAAACCACTGGGCGTCATTTTTAACCATCTCTTTGTCGCTAACCCTAAAAGAACTACCGTAAGACAAAACATAAACAGCCTCTAATAAATTAGTCTTGCCGCTACCATTTTGCCCAACAACAATATTAACCCCAGGCGAGAAATCCACAAAGTAATCCACATACGAGCGAAAGTTTTTAAGGGATAGGGAAGAATAGGCCATTTTATCTAGCTTTTAAGCGGCATTATCACATGCTTGTAGTCGCTGCCTGCTTCTGCCGCGGTAAGCACGCATGGCGAGAGTTTTCCAGAAAATCCAAAATTAATTGTTGGGCTGTCAATGCAGTTTAGTGCCTCTAACAAGTACCTAGAGTTTAAAGTAACTTGACCAGCGGCTGTTACTCTTGCCTCTGTTTCTGAGGTGTTTTCGCCAAGTTGCGAAGCAATAGAGTGAATGCCCAATTTTTGATCGGCCTCGCTAGCTTTTAGCGTAATGCTTCCAGCAGATTCGCGAGCAAATAAGCTTGCAACTTTTGTTATGCGCGCAAATTCAGACTTGTCTACAGTAATATCTACCTCTGTTTTAGCGGGAATAAGTTGCCTGTACGGTGGGAATTTGCCGTCAATTAAACGACTAGTAATTTCTATGTCTTCTAACAAAAATCTAACCTGGTTTTCGTCAAAAATCATTTTAACCTCGTGCAAACCATCAGACATAACGCGCAGTACATCTTGCATTGTTTGCGCAGGAACAATAGCATCCACAGTTTGTTCACATGGGCCCAAGTTTCGCTCGGCAAGTCTATAGCCGTCTGTTCCGGCAAAGTACAGACCTCCTTCAAAGGTATGACAATAAACCCCCGTTAAAACTGGGCGAGTGTCATCTGCCGATGCAACCAAAACCGTTTGCTGAATAGCGCGTTTTACAATAGATGGCGCCAAAGTAACTTCTTGTTCTGCAGTAATTTCTGGCAAAGCAGGAAACTCGTCTGGTAGCATTCCGTTAATAACAGATTTATACGTACCGCTTTTAATATTAAGCTTTGTGCCTTCAACCTCTAAGGTAACATTACCTTTGGGTAAGTTGCTAATAAATTCGCTCATCAGTTTAGCTGGTACAGTGATTGCGCCTTCAGCCTCAATTTTACTGCCAATGTACTGGGTAATTGCAATCTCTAGGTTTGTTGCTGCAAGTAAAAGTCGGTTATTAGATGTTTTGAACAAAATATTATTCAAAATGGGTAGTGGTGTTTTGCCCGAAGCTACTCGACCAACAACCTGCAAGGCTTTAGTAAGGTTTTCTTGCGTTACGACTAGTTTCATAAAACCTCCTTAGTAGTTCTTTTTATTATTTATATAAGTAGTAGTGGTAGTAGTAGGCTGTGTGTATAATGTGCAAAAATGTAATTTTATAGGGAAGTTTTGTAAAAATTGCTTGTGCAAAACGTGGGATTGTATGTGTGTATACTGCCGTGTAAAACTGTGTAAATGCTGGAAAAGTTGTGGGCTTGCGCTGCGTTTTTGCGCGGTTTGTGGATATTGTGTATGTGCTTCCACATGGTTTTGCCCCCACGTTTCGACAAGTTGTGCACATTTTTTATACATACAGCTTGTCTCGTATTTCGGTAACTTGTTGGCGAATGATGTAGTCGAGCTTTAACGCTTTTTCGATTTTTTCTACAGAGTGAATCGCAGTAGTGTGGTCTTTTCGCCCCAATTCTTTGGCAATTTTAGGAAAGCTCAAATGCAATTCGCTTCGCAGTAAATACATGGCGATTTGGCGCGGCACAACAATGTGTTTATCGCGTTTTGCGCTTAAAATGTCGCCAGCGTCCACTTGAAAGTGCTTGGCGGTTTTGTCTATGACTTGCTTGCAGGTTAGGTGGTGCGGGCGAGTGGTTCGCACGTTGCCCAAAAGCCCAGCTGCTGTTTGTAGGTCTGGGTCGATTCCTCGCATTTCGCAAAATGCTAGTAGCTGGTTAAGCGCGCCTTCTAGCTCGCGAATGTTGGTTTGAATGTGTGTTGCCAAATAGTCTACGGTTTCTTTATCTAGCGTAAAGCCTGCGCAATTTGCTTTGGTTTGCAAAATGGCGCAACGTGTTTCAAAGTCTGGCATTTGTATGTCTATTGTCATGCCCCATTCAAAACGGCTTCGCAAGCGATCGGTAAGTGTAGGAATAGATTTTGGCGGGCGGTCCGAGCTAATTATAATTTGCTTGTTTGCCTGGTGTAGTGCGTTAAATGTGTGAAAAAATTCTTCTTGTGTTTTTTCTTTTCCGGCAATAAATTGCATGTCGTCAATAATTAAAACGTCAACGTTGCGGTATCTGTCAGAAAAACCATTCTTTTTGAATCTAATGCTATCTAAAAAGTCGCTTACAAATGTTTCTGAAGAAATATACAAAATACGTGCGCTTGGGTCGTTGGCAGCTATTCCGTTACCGACTGCCTGTATAAGATGAGTTTTACCAAGTCCAACCCCGCCGTACAAAAATAGTGGATTATATTTTGTGCCTGGGCTATTTGCAACAGCCTGGCAAGCAGTGTAGGCAAGCTCATTGCTTGACCCAACGATAAATGTTTCAAATGTGTAACGCGGATTAAGGCTAGTGTCTTGTTTAGTGCTGGCTGAGTTGCCCGAATTAGAGGTATTTACAATTTTAGTTGCAACTTGACCCACGGTTGCAACGTTTGAGTTTTTTGCTTCGGCGCCCTTCTTTTTGGTTGCAGACTGAATAGTGTATCTAACTTTTGATACACTTGCTCCATTTTTGTTGAGAGTTTCTAATATTTGATTAGAAAACTTAACCTCAAGCTGTTGTTTTGCAAAAATATTTGGCACAGAGATAGTTGCGTATTCGGCGTTTTGCTCTATTAACTCGGTATTCTTAAACCAAGTCATAAAGCTGGCGCGCGACACTGTTAGTTCTATCTCTCCAAGCACGGTCTGCCACAGCGCGTTGTTCATACTCCTTGTTTCTACCTCTCCACTTACTTTCAAGCTACCTTTACTATAAGTGATGAGGGGACTTTTCCACAACCGTAAAAAAGACAATGTTTTATTTGTCAATTGATGGGGGAGTTATACACAGTTTGGGGTCACCCCTGTAAAATTGTGGAAAACTGCTTGCAAATTGGGGAAAACTCTGTCAAAATGTATGACAGTATAGACAAAACTACGACAGATAGCTTTATTTTTAGTAGAATAAGTGTAGAGGATTACATACATGCCAAAAAGAACATTTCAGCCTAAAAAACGCAAGCAGGCTAAACAACACGGTTTTCGTGCACGAATTGCCACAAAAGCAGGTCGCAAAGTAATGAAATTGCGTCGTTTAAAGGGGCGCCGTAGCCTTTCTGCTTAAAAAGCTAAGCCGCCCTCGAAAGAAGGCGGTTATCTTTTTTAAAAAATACTTTTACAATAATAGTAATGCTTCAGTATAAATATAGATTTCATGGCCATGGTAGCTTGCGTTACCTGTATAAAAATGGCAAAGTAGTGCGCAACCGAGCGTTGTCTATTAGGTATGTACACAATTCAAAGCGCAAGGATTCAAGATGTGCCATTATTGTCACCAGAAAATTATACAAATCAGCCCCCAAGCGAAACCGTATTCGTCGCAGAGTTTACGAAGCGCTGCGCACAAACTGGCAACACATAAAATCACCAACAGATATTGCTATAAATATTTTTGAACCGCGTTTTTACGACATGCCTTACGACGATCTAAAAGAGTTAGTTGTAGATGCGTTTGTAAAAGCAGATTTATGGCAAGAAAAATAATTTTAAAGTGATGCCCGGAGGTTTTACCCTCCGGGCGGCTACTTGCGTGTTACTTGGACACAAGTTTTTCTGAAAAGCCCAGCGAAATCAGGCCGATTGCAAACGATGTAGCAAGACTGGTAACGTCAACGCCAGACAGAAGGATCATCCAAATCACAAACACCCACAGTGCAAGGCGATTGTAAACACGATGCACAATTGAAGACGCCAACACCGCAGCTCGGCGCGAGCGGGTACGGCGGTAAACGCGCAGGTATTCAACCATAAACACGGCACCACCAAAAGCCAGTGGCAGAATCATGGCGATACTGTAGATCATGTTGATCATATGCAATGCGCCAAACACCACACAGCTAACAAACCGCTGAGTAAAACTCCAGTTCTCGGCTCCCTCTCGAAACGCCTGTTCCTCGTACACTGCCGATTTGCTGAGAATTCCGTGCGTGAACTGCGAATGCTTGCCCAGCCTGCTTTTAAGAGCTATGGCAAGCACAAGCACTGTCACAAAAAACATCATCGTCAGCTTCCAGCCCGCAAGGCCGGTCTTTTCGGCAATTGCATGTGCGCCAGAAATGGCGGAGTATTTCGTCCAGGGCACAAGATGAACCTGAACCTGAATCATTGCCATAATCAGCAGCATCGTCGCCAGTGCAACGGGATAGTGATACCACCTAAAGCGCCGCTTGATATCGCCAAACCCGTAAACAATGTGGCGGTCCGGCTGAGGTGGCATTACGGCCATGATAAGCCTGGTAAAAAATTTACCTGTGGGTCGGGTAAGCGGATCGGGCTCCTCGGTGCTCTGGGTCAGCAAACCCTCGATGACGGCCAAAATCATGTCGCAATCTGGTGTGCCATCTTTGTCAATGTCAAAGTGTTTGAGTACCTCGCACAGCCGACGCAGTTTACCGTTGTTGATCGCAGATACTTCCGTGCACTGCAATCAGGGCGTCCCTGCGGGAACCGGATCGATGTCGTTCAGATCACCAATGTAGTCGGGGGTAAGAAAGACTCGCACGTTCCAGTCGTATCGTTCTCCTCCTCGAAGGTCAATTGTTCCGAGTTCGGGAATTTCGACAGTAACAACATCGCCGTTGCGGCGGGTGCTGTAAAGCTTGCTAGGCAAGTTAATCCCTCCAAAAGGGTAAAAGGCGAATAGCCTTCGTATACTCTACAATATTTTAGTTAATAATGCAACATTTTTGCAAAAAACAGGCTGCATTATCTGCAAAAATCACAATTTGTGATATTATATAATAAGTTATGAGTTTATTTGACATTATCTTAGTTCAACCAATTTTTAATATTTTATTGTTTATTTATGGCATTATTCCTGGGCACGATTTTGGCTTAGCTTTAATATTATTTACCATTCTTATTAGAGTGTTAATGTGGCCTCTGGTTAAAAAGCAGTTGCATCAAACAAAAGTTATGCAAAAACTTCAGCCAGAGTTGCAAAAGATCAAGCAAAAAACCAAGGGCAACAAGCAGCTAGAAGCCCAAATGATGATGGAGCTTTATAAAGAGCGCGGCGTAAATCCTTTTGGATCAATGGGGCTTCTTATTGTTCAATTGCCAGTTTTGATTGCGCTGTTTGCCGTTGTTCGCTTAGTTACAACCGACCACGCTACAAATATTGCTCACTATGCTTACGGATTTATTCACAATTTACCGTACATAACAGATATAATTGCCGACCCAAGCAAGTTTAATTACATGATGTTTGGTATGGTTGATCTTACAAAACAGGCTGTTTCAAACGACGGATTTTACTTTCCGCTATTTGTAATGGCTGTAATTGCAGCAATGTTGCAATTTGTTCAATCTAAACAGCTTTTGCCTAAAGTTAAAGAGAAGCGCAAACTACGCGATATGCTAAAAGACCAAGCAGCGGGCAAAACAGTTGATCAAAGCGAAATTAGTGCATTAATGAGCAATCGCATGGTTTATGTGTTTCCTGCGCTTACTTTTGTAATATCTATTTACTTTGCGGGTGCACTGGTTTTGTATCTGTTAGTGACCAGCTTGGTAGCAATTGCCCAACAGGGTTATGTTTTGCGCGAAGATAGCGAAGAAATGATAGAATCTGCTGATAAATCTGCGCAAAAAAAGCTTAAAAATGCTAAAGAGGCAGTAGTTACAAAAACTGAGGACAAGACAGTTAAGAAGCGAAGGAAAAAATAGTATGGACCAAACACTAAACCGCGATCAATCTATCGACTTTGCAAAACGATATTTAGAGGATTTGTTGTCGTTTTTTGGTCTAAATACAGATATTACGGTCAGATGTGAAGACGAAGTTATTGAGTTGTCTATACCTTCTACTCATCTTAATGGGTTTTTGATTGGGCAACGAGGTGAAACCTTGCGATCGTTGCAATACTTGCTTTCTATGGCGCTTAAAAACGCTGGTGCTCAGTTAAATCGTGTAAATATTGATGTTGCAAGCTATAAACAGCATCGTGCAGAGCGTCTTGCCGAGCAAGTACGACAGTGGTGCGAAGAAGTTATGAAAACAGGCCAACAAATGGACCTTAGGCCAATGAACCCAGCTGACAGGCGTGTTGCACACGGTGTTGTGTCTGAGTTTGGCCGCCTACAAAGCCATTCAGAGGGCGAAGGCAAAAATCGCCATCTTATAATTACAAAAGAGTCAGAAGAGTAGATTGCATTAATTTTTTACGAGTCAGAGTACTCTTGATGTGGCGGCTCTGACTCGTATATGTCTACTACTTTAGACGTGACACTGGTTTTCTCGTATTCGACAGTGAACATTTCTTTTACATAGGTCACAGTCGCAATAACAGCAATAAAGGCGCTTGAATCCTTGGTAGGCGTATGTAATTAGCTTCGCCAAACGAGCCATCTTGCCCTCCAATTTGCGCAAACTTGTAGTGCTACGAACGCATTTTATCAAGAAATCGTAACAAAACAAAAGTTATTTAGTTAGTATGTTATTGTAGACGTTTAGGGTTTGCTTGGCCATTTTTTGCCAGGAGTAAGTTTTAGCGAGCTTGTGACCTCTGTTGATTAGTTTTTTACGTAAGCTAGAATTTTGTAGAATATCGTCAATTTTTTGTGCCATGTCGGTTACATTGTGGGGGTCAAAGTAGTAGGCGGCATCTTTATAGATTTCTGGCAAACAAGTGGCATTGCTGCTTGCAACCGGCGCGCCAGCGGTCATGGCCTCGAGTCCTGGTAGTCCAAAGCCCTCCATAAGAGATGGAAAAACATATGTCGCACAATGTTGATATAGCCAAGTAAGCTGAGCGTCAGAAACAAAATCAGTAAACAGTATTCCCCCGTATCTCTGCTTTATTGCCCAATCTTTATTTGCAACTAGCGGCGCGCCGTTTTTGCCGCTTAAACTGCCTGCAAAAACCAACATTAGATTAGGATGTTTTTTGCGAAGTTGTTGATGAGCTTGCATTAGACGGCGGATGTTTTTATAGTCACTTTGCTGCCCTACGTAAAGCAAAAATTGCTTATTTAACAGAGGTGAGTAAGCCTCAGATGTTGTTGTATTTACATCACTAGCTTCATATGTGACTGTAATTTTATCAAAACTTATATTGGCAAATTTGGCATATTGATCTTTGGTAAATTGGCTTGGTGTTATGATTTGAGCCGAGGTGTGGCCAATAAGGTAGAAAACAAAACGTCCAATAAGCTGTTTAAATTTAAATACAAGCCAGTTTTTATCGCTGTTATAGGTGTTTAAAAGCGTTAGGTCGTGCACTGTTGTAACGTGTTTGCCTCTGTAAAATATGGGCTGCTGAGGCATGCAAAAATGTACCAGGTCTGGCTTGAGCTGGTCTAAAAGTTTAAGTAGTCCAAATTGCTCTGCCAAGCTGTAATTTGCAAAATTTGCCTCTTGTATAGAAAAATTAGGATTAGTTGGTTTGTAATAATTTAGGTCTTTTTTGGGCACTAGCAAGATATATTCGTTGTCTTGGTCGATTTTTTCTAGATAATGCACAAGTCGCTCAACGTAGCGTCCGGTGCTAGAGTTGATAATTCTGGTATCAATTACTATTTTCATTTAGATTTATTATAGTATATATTTACGAAGACGACTTAATGTGTTGATTTTTTATGCTTTTTATGTTAATATAATATCTGTTTGAAGGTTGAGTTGTGGCTGTTTAGAATAGCTGCCGCCTAGTCTTTGAGCTATTCAGGGGCTAGTACGTTACAGACTGTGCCAAATGGCACCTATTGAAGGGTGTGACATGCTGGTTTTTAAGCGAGTTGTGGTTATTGCTCCTACTCGTAGTACATGTGTGAACCTGTCGGCTTTGATTGCAAACGATTCTTTGCCTGAAACGCTAATTCAGCGTGAATGCGGGTTTGATCTGAGCTGCGCTACTGGCCTGCTGTCTGACGGCGGTTTTGGTGTTGTGGCTGGCGCCGGCACTGGTAAATCCGCTGCAATTAGGCAGATTTGCCTGGATGTGCTGGGGCGGAGCCTCTCGATTGGTATCGTGACGCAAGAGCACCGCAATACCAAGGTGGATCGACACAACGTGATCGTTATTACTCCTGGTGTTGCAGTAAAGTGGGCAAAGTCTGGCAGTATTGGTGTGGAGGATTTGGTGGTAATCGATGAGATCCACCAGACTTCCGAGCATCTTGAGCTTGCCATGGCTTTGCTTAAGCGGGCTGGCTGCACGTTTGTTTGGATGTCGGCAACGGTTAATCCGGACTCGTATAGTCGGTATCTTGAAGCTCGTCAGGTTATCAGTTGTTCGGCTTACGATCCTACTCGCCGGGCCAAGGTGCTTTGCCACCGTTTTTCGGATGTAGAAAGGGTTCTGGACGAGCACCTGCCAGAGATCGCTGCTCGGCAGCGAGGAGTTGCTGTTTTTGTTCCGACCAGAGAGGAGGCCGAAAGGCTTGCCACTTGGTGCGACGGACAGCACGGTGTGAGCGCGGGTTTTTACCACGGTGGCGAGTCTGCAGAGAAGCTGCGCAGTTACATCGAAGGCAACGCTCCTCGTCCGTTTGTGCTTTTTATGACGGCCGCCGGGGCCTCTAGTCTTAACATTGGAGGACTTGATACCGTAATCATCGTTGACGCTCAGTACAAAGAGTTTATTAGCGGTGGCGTTCGTCAGCTCAGGCGCAGCGCGCTTGATAACAACACCATTTTGCAGATGGCTGGGCGCGTAGACGGGCGTGCGACCGACGGCGAGGTCCACATTGTGACCGACTGTTATTTGGATTTGCACAGCCTCTCTACAGTTGATCCCGAGTTTGTTTTGAGCGGTAACCTGGAGCTTTTGGCTCTGTCGACGGCCAAGATTGGCGTTGACGCCAGAGAGTTGGAGTTGATTGGTAAAATTGATCAAGAGGCTTACCAGGATGTTCTTACAAGGCTCATTACTCGCGGATTGGTTAGTAGTGTTGGTGGGCGGCTTGGTCTGACCGATCTTGGTGAGCGCGTTGAGCGTTTGCCGGTTGGTTGTAGGTGGGGCGAGATCATCGCTACCGCTAAAGGCCTTGATGTTGTTGACCTGCTGTTTGTAGTTTGTATTGTTGCGAGCATCGGTGAGCTGTATGGCATTACCGGCAAGAAGCTGCAGAAGTATGCCGATCCCAATGTAGTTCAGGGGTCGGACCATCTTACTGGATACAACATTGTCGCGGAAGCTCTGCGGCAGTTCGGAAAGCCGAACGATGCTGGAACCGCCTATCGCATTGGCGGCAACGACTACGATTCATGGTGCAGACAGTGGGGGTACTCTGGCAAAGAGATCCGACATGTGGTGATGCGCTTTATGACCGTCCTTCGGGCGGTTGGAGAGCAACTGCCAAAGCTGCAGGACATCATGGTTGTTGACTGTGGTGAACTGTTGCACTTGGGCTTTGTCGAGCTGCTTGCAATGGTGCAGTCGCTGGAATATGTCGACAGGCCAACCCGAACCCTGTTTGGCAACGACCAGTTTGGCGTTACCCTAGGATACTCGGTTATGGGTACCATTCGCCACTGGACGAGCAGGGCTGGTTATGAGCGTGCCACAATTGAAGGTACGGTTATTCCGAATGACGTGGCCATGCGCTACGCAGTCAAGACTAGAGAGGGGTACGAGATTGTCAGCAGATTTGCTGGTGTTGAAATTAGCAGAGAGGCTGACCCGGAGTTGCTTCGCGAGCATGCGCTAGATTTGCGCGACGAAGCCAACGAGTTGCTGAGAGTCTACAAACTGCAACTGACGGACGCGCACTGGGAAGCCCTTTGTGCTATCGATGTTGCGGATGAAGAACTGCCGTCGGACGTGTGCGATCTGGAAAACTGGGTCATGAACACAAGGGCAATCCTTGGCAACGTAAAGGCAACGCTTAGGCTGCCTGTGTAGTAAGAAGCAGCGTGAGACTGTTTTGGCTGGATGCAGTCTGGCCATCTCACAAGCCCTGCGCCTTGATAGGCGCAGGGCATTTAATTTTTGAGACAATATGATGCAGCGTACAACATGTTAAAATTATTTTAGACATGAAGAAGACAAAACTATTTATAGAAGCAGTACCACTTGTAGACAGGCAAATTGGTGGTATTCCACATGCCTTGGCTGGTTTGGTGGCGGCGCTTGCAGCTAATCAGGACGTTCAAAAAAAGTTTGAAATAGTTTTAGTTGCGCCTGGAAATCGAATGAGACTACTTGATCGCTGGAAGGGGCTAGAAAGCTGTACGCGCAAGCCAATTCCTATGAAATTTAGAATTATGAACGGCCTTGGACGCCGCGGATTGTTGCCACCAATGGATCTCTTGCTTGGTCGCGGAGTATATTTATTTGGCAATTTTTTTAATTGGCCACTGACTAAACGCTCAAAGTCGTTAACATATATTCATGACGTTTGCTTTGCTGTATACCCACAGTACGTGCAGCCAGACAACCAAAAATCGTTAGCTAAAAATGTGCCAAGGTACATTAAGCAGACAGACTATGTAATTACTGTTTCTAAAAGTGCTAAACAAGAAATTGCCAAATATTTTGAAGTAAAAAATGACCGAATCTTGGTGGTTTATAATGGCGCAGACGCAAATTTGTACAAAAAATATCCAGAAGAAGAAATAAAAAAAGTAACCAAAAAATACAAACTAGGTGGCAAAAAGTATTTTTTGTACATTGGCAATATTGAACCTCGTAAAAACTTAGAAGGTCTACTTAAAGCAATCGCAAAGCTACCTAAAGAATACGCTTTAATTATGGTCGGGAGTGATGGCTGGCTAAACCAAGAAGTGTTTAATCTTGTTGATGCAGCAAACGAATCAGGGCACTTGGTTGTTAAGCCAAGGACGTATGTTTCGGATGATGATTTAGCAAAGCTTTTAAGCGGTGCGGAGGCTCTAGTTTTACCGTCGTTTTATGAAGGCTTTGGCATGCCGGCACTAGAGGCCTTAACTGCTGGTACTCCTGCAATTGTGTCAGATATACTTTCTTTAAGAGAAGTGGTTGGGCAGGCGGGCATACTTTGCAACCCTGAAGATGTTGATTCTATTGCAAACGCAATGAAAAAATCAACAGAGATGTCGAAAGCTCAAAAAGACGCACTAATAACAAGAGGCAAAAAACAGTCAAAAGAATTTAGCTGGCAAGCAAGCGCAGACGGACTGGCAAAGATTTTGCTAAAAATTGAAAAAACAATGTAAAACAATTTGCTTGGCTTGCCTTCTTGCTGCAAGCGCAAACAAATACTATAATAAGGCCAACGTGAAGACTTTTTTTCAGCGATATCGCTATTCAATAATCTTGTTGCGCGAATTGGTAATTACCGATTTTAAGCTGCGCTATCAAGGGTCGGCATTGGGGTATGTCTGGTCCCTTTTGCGACCTTTGGCTCTATTTACAATTTTGTATTTTGTTTTTGTAAAGTTTTTGCGATTTGGCGGTGACCTGCCTCACTTTGCTGTTTATTTGTTGCTGGGTATTGTTGTTTGGAACTATTTTTCGGAGGTCACAAACGGCGGAGTTAGTTCTGTGGTAGGGCGCGGAGATGTGCTACGAAAAATCAATTTTCCAAAATACGTCATAGTTTTAGCGGGCTCCTTCTCTGCACTGATTAATTTGGCTATAAACTTGCTTGTTGTGTTTGCGTTTATGCTATTTACTGGAGCTGATCCGCACGCTACTGCAATTTTATTTGTACCGATGCTTATAATAGAGTTATTTGTAATTTCTATAGCAATGGCCTTTCTTTTAAGTGCATTGTTTGTGCAATTTAGAGACGTTAACTATATATGGGAAGTTATAATGCAGGGCGCTTTTTATGCTACGCCGATTATTTATCCACTAGATCTTATTCCTGTTGGAGTCGCCAAGATACTTATTTTAAATCCTGTTGCACAAATTATACAAGATTTACGATATCTGCTAATTACTGATCAAACTGTTACAATTGATAAACTTTATGGAAACGAATGGGTAAGATTTGTTCCAATTATTGCCACATTGTTGATGGCACTAGGAGCGGCTTACTACTTTAAAAAACGTTCGCCATATTTTGCGGAGGATATTTAATGTCGGACAATGCAATACAGGTAGACGGTGTATCAAAAAACTTTGTTTTGCCGCACGAAAAAAAGCGTTCGGTAAAGTCTATTTTTACAAGTATGTTTCGCGAAGGCGGAAAGTCAGAGATGCAGCATGCTTTGCATGGAATTGATTTTGAGGTAAAGAAGGGCGAATTTTTTGGAATCGTTGGCCGTAATGGTAGTGGTAAAAGTACCTTGCTAAAGATTTTAGCAGGAATTTATCAACCTTCGCATGGCAAGGTTAAGACAAAAGGAAAGCTTGTTCCATTTATCGAGCTTGGCGTTGGTTTTAATCCAGAGCTTACTGGTCGCGAAAACGTATATTTAAATGGTGCGTTGCTTGGTTTTTCTAAAAAAGAGATAGATGCACAATACGATGACATTGTTAAATTTGCCGAGCTAGAAAGGTTTATGGACCAAAAACTTAAAAATTATTCTTCTGGCATGCAAGTTAGGCTTGCGTTTTCTTTGGCTACTCGTGCAGAAGCAGATATTTTACTTGTTGATGAAGTTTTGGCTGTTGGTGATGCTGATTTTCAACGTAAGTGTTTTGAATATTTTAAAAAACTCAAAGCAAATAAAAAAACCGTTGTGTTTGTAACTCACGATATGGGTGCTGTTCGCGAATATTGTACGCGTGCGATGCTAATTGATAAGAGCGAAATTCAAATGATTGGCGAACCGCAAGAAATTGCTCAAGAATATGCCATGCTATTTATGGATAATGCTAGCGATCACGCAAAAAAAGGCGACGGCAAAAGATTTGGCAATGGCGATGTATATGTAACCGATGTTAAAACCAAGGTACAAAAAGACGATATTATAATTACCGTAAAGGCAAAGGTTAAAAAACCAGTTGACCGGGTAATTTACGGACTACATGTTATGGGCGAAGACGGTGCAGAAATCACAGCCATGAATAATCGCATGATCCACAAGGATGATGTGCAAAGTCCAGAAGTTGGCTCAACGATCACATTTGAGTGGAACGTGCTTAATGTGTTTAACGACGGAAACTACTATGTAATGTTGACTTTGGTTGACGATGTTGCAAACACTCTTGACTGGTTTGTTAAAGCTGATAGCTTTACTGTAAAACGGCAAGACAGGTCTACAACTGCTGTATTGCCGCCAGTTAAAGTTGATTATAGTGTCAAAAAATAGATGGGGAGTTTAATAGATGTCTGATGGTGTAAAAGGTGTAGCAAAAAGAGCCCGAAGTGCTGTCACTAAAACGCTTTTGAGTGATATTTACTTTATTCTTGATGAGCTTAACGGCAAGATAGATGCATCAGAAAAAGTATTAAGTGGAATGCAGCTTAAAATAAATCACGAGCAAACAGAGCTATTGCGAGAGATACATTCGCTTGCAAAAAATTCTGGTGTTTTGCCTTTGTCCGAAAAAGAAGTTGTTTCTAAAATTTTTAGCGGCTTAAAGATGTATCTTGACCCGCGCGATATTGCAGTGGTGCCACATTTGGTATTGGACGGAATTTGGGAGCATCGTATTACTGCAGCTTGGCAAAAGGTTGTTAAAAAGAATGATGTAGTGCTAGATGTTGGTGCTAACTTTGGATATTATGGCGTTTTAGCAGCTCAGCAAACCAGCAAAAAAGAGTCAAAAATTGTAATGTTTGAGGCGAACCCTCATCTAATACCATATATTAAAAAGACTTTAGCTGTAAATTGGCTTAACGAGCAGTGCGTTGTAGAGAACTTGGCTATTTCTGATAAAAAAGGCGAAGTAACGCTAAACCTACTAAAAGATTACGTAGGAAGCTCGTCCCTTCAGACAACAGAGCAGCTAAATAGCTACATGCGTGAAAAAATGTATCTTGAGACAGAAGAGAAAATTAAGGTTAAATCTGTTAGTATTGATGAATATTGCAAAAATAACAAGATTGAGCAAGTTGATTTGGTCAAGATGGACATTGAAGGCTATGAAGAAATTGCATACGAGGGTATGCGCGATACAGTAAAAACTAGTCCAAATATGACTTTCTTTATTGAATTTACGAAAGATGGCTATGAACATCCAGAAAAGTTTTACAATAAAATGTTAAATGATTTTGGCAATGTCTATACAATAGATGATGATGGTAACTTTGTTGTACCAAAAGACAGCTCGTATAGCTCGGTAATTGGTGATGCAGACGATTGGGTTATGCCAGTGTTTTCAAAAAATTCCAGGCTGGCCGTAAATAAGGAATAGAATATGTCAGACAATAATCCAAAAATTTACTTTGATGTAACGCAACTGGTGCACTGGGCTGGTAAATTGGCGGGTATTCCACGCGTGATGCACGAATTAGCAGTTCGTTTTGAAAAAGACAGCAATGTGGTTTTTGTATCCTGGGTTAAAGAGCTTCAATCGCTGTGTGAGGTTGATCTAGAGAGATCTATGGCTAATAGGGGTCATGGGGTTATTTATAAGCGCTATGGTCAAAAGCCATCAGAGGACATAGTGGTTTTAAAAAAAACATTGTTGCGTCGTGGAGTAGTTAAGGTTGCTAAGATAGCTTTACGCCATGGTGCAAAAATCAACCCAGAACTTGCAAATCGTGTAGAGAATAATTTAAGGCAAAGTCATTTTGCAGATGTAAAGCGTGTTGAATTTGAAAAGGGGGACAAGCTGTTTATTCCGTGGGGCGAATGGTGGGACTCTAACTTTACGGCGTATTTGGTTGGCATGCACCAAAAAGGTGTTAAGTTGGTTCAGATTATTCACGACATTGGCACAACTGTCTGTCCGCAGTTTTACGAGCAAGTTAAAGTTAGCCCAACAACATACAATAGCCAAATTGTGCCGGTGTGCGACCTTGTTTTAACTGTTTCTAAAAACACTAAAAAAGAACTGATTCAGTGGCTAAAAGAGAGCGATTTAAATGTTCCCAAAATCGAATCGTTTAGGCTAGGCGACGATCTAAATGTAGCTAAACCAATGAGCCCGATTGATCCTGCCTTTAAAGAGTCTGGCCTAAAAGGTGGTGATTATATAATATGCATTGGAACACTTGAAGCAAAAAAGAACCACATGCTGTTTTACTATGTCTACAAATTAGCAAAAGCACGCGGCATAAAATTACCAAAGCTGGTTATTGTAGGTAGACGTGGATGGATGTCAGACGCAACGCGCACATTAATGACAGAAGATCCAGAGGTAAAAGAATGTTTTATACTTTTGCATAATACGAGCGACGAAGAACTATCGTGGTTGTACGACCACTGCATGTTTACTGTTTTGCCAAGTTTTCATGAGGGCTGGGGTATTCCAATTGCAGAGAGCTTGGGCAGAGGGGTTCCTTGCGCCTGTGCCAATACAAGCAGTATGGTAGAGATTGCCGAGGGCTTAGTAGAGCATTTCTCGCCTGCTTCGTCAGATGAATGCTTGGCCGTAATTCAAAAGCTAATTAAGCCGTCAGAGCTAAGCGCTACGCGTAAAAAAGTTAAAGAGTATAAGCAGTTTACTTGGGATGAGTCTGCTAATCAGGTTAAGAGTATTTTAAAGGATATATAATGCTAAATTTGGGTCAGAGAATTTGGGGTGGATTAAACGTCAAGTTTGCCGCTGCTATTTTTGGCTCTCTTTTACTTTATGTTTTTGGTATTAAAGTTTTTTTGCCAGTTGTTGTAGTCGTTTTGTCCGTAATGTATTTGCCTGCGCCAAAAGTGCTTGGTAGTATGTTTGCTCGTTTTGTTACGCAAGTTGTATTGTCTTTGGCGTTGCTGCAGTTGGCTGCTGCAATACAACAAATAATATTGCCATGGAGCGATTTTATGGCAGTTGCCGTATTGTATTCAGTGTTTGGCTATTTGATATTGCTTTTTTATGGCAGTCAAAAGAAAAAAATGCAACTAATAACCAGGCAAGATATTGCTGGACTGGTAGTTGTTGTGATGTTTTTGTTGCCCTTTGGCGCGATTATTTGCGGACAAGACAGCGTGTACAAAATTGTAGAGATTGCTGGACTACAGTCGCCAGATGCAGCACATCACTTTGAGAACATAAATTCTAGAAGCTACGATCAACACTTAGATACGACGGGCTATCCTAAGGGTTTTCATTTAGGCGTAGGCTTTTTGCAAGACGCCTTTTTTGGCAAGCAAGCAGACTTTAGCTGGCAGGTAAATCTTGTTATGTTTTTTGGCCAGTATTTGCTAATGGGCTCATTGTTGGCTGTGTCGAGTGTATATTTATGTACGACTTGGCTTGAGCGTCAAACTAGTAAGCAGTTGTCGCTTGTGGGTGTTATAAGCTTGGCGGTAGCAATTGGATTGCCGATTTGCACTTTGTTTTTGTGGCCATATATTGCGCATGGTTTTTTAAACTACTATTATACAATTGCTGCATTTTTGCTGGGATTGATATTTATCGATCGGTATTGTTTTCAAAAAAAATCAGAGCAGAGTGCTGATGTTGGTTTTATGCTATTTGCAGCTATGATGCTATTTTATGGTTCATCGCAAAGTTGGCCTTTAGTTGTGCCTATTGTAATTGCAATTTTAATTTTGACCATCTGGCCAAATAAAATGCCTAAGTTAAATAATGTTAAAGAATGGTGTTTTCGCAACCCGGCTTTATTGTTTGTAGTGGCAATTCAGCCTTTGCCTGTTGTAACGCAAATAATCTTTACAAAAGATAGCGTTTCTTATATAAATTCACCTGGCGACCTAACTATTTTGCATACGTTTGTTCTTATTGCTGGATTTGCAGTATGTCTCTTAGTGATGTTACAGAAAAAGGTTGCAATTGATTTTAAGCGCAATATTTTAAATGTCATGTTGCCATTAGGGCTATTTGCAGCGTTAGTAATATTTATGCAGCAGTTTTCGCTGGGACAGGCGATTTATTTTTCAATAAAAGTCTCTTTGTTGGTAGAAGCTATAGTAATATTGCTTGGGGTCGCATTGTTATTTGGAGCCTTTGTTGAGTCAAAGATATACAAAAAAGTATACCTGCCATTGCTTGCATTTGTGCCGATGGCATTAACCATTTTGCTTATTGGAGCAGGACCAAAACCATTTGACGATTTACGAGGATTTTTTAGAGATGCTTCAGATACGGGCAAGCCAGCTTTTTACGACCAAGATGCATATTTGCTGGCAAAACTTGGCAAGAGCGATCTAATAAACAATAACAATGCTGTAACTTTGCATTATGATAATGATAAAAAGACTATTTATGCGCATGCATTTTTAGCTCAGACAATAGTAAACATTAAGTATCCTCGTACAACAGAGGGTGCGCAGGCTGATAAATGCTATGACCAAGTATTTAGCAACTTAGCATATGGAACTTTTAGCGAGCAAGAGCAAAAAGATTTAGTGCTAAATATTAAGCAGTGTGTACAATTGGCTCAACAAGCAGGCGATAAATTTTATGTAGTTACAGACAAAAAATCACTCGGCAGTCTAAAAAGTATAATTGGAGAGGACGGAATTGAATATGCTAGCCAATAATCTTAAGGCGATCGCCAAAGACAAATGCATATTGGCGTGTTTGGCGACGCTGCTTGCGGGGCAGGTGCTATACTTTTTTGATGTAAGATTTTTATTTGTAATTGGCGTGATACTTGTTTTGGCATACGGTTTGCCGTATCCGCGCGTAATTCAGAGTATTTTTGCTAGATTTATTTTTGCTATCTTGATAGCTTTTAGCTTTTTTCAAGTGGCGGCAGCTGTGCAGTTTTTTGTTGCTCCCCAAAGCGATTTTAAAATACTTAGTCTTATATCGACATTCTTAATACTTTTAACAATGGCTTTTTTGGGTAATAGCCGTGATAAGTCTGCAAGATTTTTAAATGGCAAAGATCTTGGTGCGATTATGACAGCATTGTTTTTTGTGGTGCCGTTTATGCTATTTACAATTTGGGGAGATGATCTTGCGCGCATAACTTCTTTTGGGGCGTTGCAAAGCCCGGATGGATCTGCCCATAATTCTATGTTGAGTGAAATGCATCATAATCAACATTTAACTTACGGCAAAAACGGATATTATCCTAAAGGATTTCATATTGCCCAAACAGTTTTTATGGATGCATTTAATGTTCATCAATCTGATTTAGATTGGGCGGGCTGTGCAAGATTGTTTATTGCTCAGTATATTGTTTGGGGATTCATTTTGGCTTATGTTTTGTACTATGCGGGTCAAAAATTGTTTGAGTTGGTAAAGATAAAGGCAAAAAACAACAATAATATTATGCTGTCTTTGCTGATTGGGCCAAGTCTTAGTGTATTTTATCTATTTCTATATGCACAGCAAGGCTTTTTAAATTACTATTACATATGCGCGGTTTTTGTTGCGAGTTTATTGTTTTTGAGCGGCTTAAAACTAAAAACGTCTAAAGATTGCTGGTTTGCTGTGGCGTATATGGCTTTTGGTTTTTCTGTGGCTATGAGCTGGGGCCCAACGGCGCTGCCATTGTTTGTGGCAATTCCTGGATTGTATTTAATTTATAATTTTAAAAAGCTTGGTGATGTCAAAAAGCTTTTAGATAAAAAATATTTACCGGTTTATGTTGGTTTTTTGTCTTTTCTGGTACCCCTGTACTTTCACTTTAAGTATTACGAAATAAATCAGTTTACCAACGGCGGAAGTATAACCGTGTTTAATGGCGCTTTTGTGCTTGCGGGGTTGCTGTTGCTGATTTACGTTGTTGTAATCGGGCGTGTATCAGATAGCTTACGACGTTTTATGGTATGCGTGCTTTTGCCGTCGTTTTTATTAGTTGGTGGGCTAGCAGCTGTTCATTTATTTATGGTGGGTGAGGTCCGTTATTATGCTATAAAAACTTCTTATATGCTTGAACTAGTTTTGCTGGTAATTTTTGCTGTGTTGTTTATAAAAATAATCTCAAAAACACGCCTAAAAGAAATGGTTAAATGGCTTTTTGCCCCTACGGTATTTGGTTTGCTAATATTTTTATTGTTGGCTATTAGTGGTAATCCGTTGATGTCGGAACGAGCAATGACTGGCGGGCCGGCATTTTACAGAGAAGATATTCAAAAAATGGTAGACCTGGGTACGACTAATAGGATTCGTAGTTATAACGTGGTTGTTTTGCATTATGATTTTAGTGAAAAAAGGGTTTTTGGTAGTCAACTATTGCCAAGTTGGGCTGGTAATGTAAGTCAAAATCTTGATGTTGTTGGTGGCTCCCTGGCTTATAGTAGTAAAATCTATGGTTTAATGACGTATGGCACTGGAAGTAAAACGGAGCAGCAAGAGGTCGTTGAGGCTGTCAAAAAATGCTCAGAAGAATATGCAAAAGATGGCCGCAAGTATTATGTAATAACTGATCCCGCCTCAGAAGAGTATTTTAAAGGAGTCCTTGGGAAAGCGGTTACCTTCTTGTAATCTATAAATAAGAATATGGAGATAAATAATGAATAGAGGTCGAGGCAAGGGGGTGTGTGTTATTATCCCTGCCTATAACGAAGCTAAAGTTATTGGCAGTGTTCTGGACAGTCTGCCACGATATGTTGTTGTTCGCAAAAATAAAGTCTCTATTACTGCTGTTGTTGTAAATGATGGCTCGGTGGACAGCACTTATAACGTTGTTGCAAGGCGCAATCATGTAGTTATTGTTGATCATATTCTAAACAGTGGGGCAGGAGGAGCAACGCGCACGGGTCTTAGGTATGCAAAAGATAACGGATATGACTATGTTATTACTATGGATGCAGATGGCCAGCATGCTGTTGACGATGTAATAAAACTTGCGCGCGCCATTGTAAAAGACGAGGCAGACTTTATTATTGGTAGTCGATTGCTAAAACGTCAAGAAGGCATGGTGTGGTACAGGATCATTGGCAATTATGGCCTAAACATAATTACGTTTATGCTGTTTGGGGTGCTGGTGACAGATTCCCAATCTGGGTTAAAAGCAATAAACAGGCAAGCTTTAGAAAAGATGACATTTCATAGTAGTTCGTATGCTTTTTGTTCAGAGATGATTTGGATGGCGCATCGCAGTGGATTGCGCTTAAAAGAGCTTCCAATTAAAGCGATATATTCTGATTATTCTTTGGGCAAAGGGCAATCAAACTGGAACGGACTGCCGCTGGTTTGGGAGCTTATTAAAAGACGAGTAATAGGTTTGATAAATGGGTAAATATACGCTTCTAATGTTACTTAATGTGCCGTTGGTAATATACGGCATGCTTAAGGCGATTTCGGCATATAAAAAAGGTTCAATAAAGACTATTGGGTTTATAACGCGACTTGGCTTTTGGGTAACAATTCTAATTGGTTTGGTTTTTGTTCAAGAAATTTATGAATTTCTAATTAGAAAAAACCTAACAGACAGTACTCCATTAAGTATTGTGGATGTTGTGTTGGTCACTGGCATAAGTTTTTGTTTGTTTTTAATACTAAGGCTATATACAAAGGTAGACAATCAAGAACGCAGGTTTGTTGAGCTTCACGAAAAGGTATCGATAGAGCTGTCAAATATTAGAAGAGTCAAACTATCTGAAAAATCTAAAGCAAATAGTGACGATGGTTTGCAAACTATACTTTTTGCCGAAGCTGACGAAACTTAATAATGAAATTATAAAAAGAGACTGATGTAGCAGTTCGGGCTATTGCTATTTATATAAAAATCTGGCATAATTATATCAGACTGAAAACTACAAAATGAGGAGTTTGCGAGATGTTTGCGCACTACATCGTGGTTAACGACAAAATCGTTATCGGTAGTAGCGTTGCGTTTATTGAGGTCGAATGGCCACGCATTCACTTTGATGGTGCTTCAATGGTCAACCTGCGAACAGGCAGGATTATTGCCCGAGAAGGAGCAAGGATTGTTTTTCTGAATCCTGAAGACGAAGGATATATCGACCCGGCTGCGCTTAGCGCGGAGCCACCTGCGGGCTCGCGAGTTGCTATTGTTAAAAGGGCCGATGAGGTAACAGTGGTTGGTTCGCCCGGTAGCGCTAGAATGGAGGTAGCAACTCGCACATGCAACGTAACGATGGACGGTGTAAGCGGCGTGCAGATTGGCAGCGGCAATAGGCAAGTCCTAAAGTTTTAGTTTAGTATAGCAGGCTGGGTTAAGGATGATCTTATCTTTGACCCAGCCACGAACGTTTATTTGCTAATTTCTTTTGCAAAATACTCAATAGTCGGCTTTAGGCCGTCTTTTAATTTTACGCTTGGTTGCCAATTGAGCTTTGTTTTGGCTCTGTCGATTATTGGTTTTCGTTGGGTTGGGTCGTCGCCCGGAAGTGGCTTGTAAATTATCTCTGACTTATTGCCTACAAGATCGTTTATGATATTTGCGAGCTCTATAATTGTAAATTCGTCAGGATTGCCGAGGTTTATTGGGCCTTCTTCGCTAGAGTCCATCATTGCAACCATGCCTGCTATTAAGTCGCTAACATAGCAGAAGCTTCTGGTCTGGTCGCCTTTGCCGTACACGGTTAGAGGCTTGTTTTGTAGCGCCTGTACAACAAAGTTAGATACAACTCGACCATCGTCTTTGTCCATCCGCGGGCCGTAGGTGTTGAAGATGCGGATTATTCCAGTGTTTAGGTTATATTTTGTCTTGTAAGAGTAAATCATAGCTTCGGCAAAGCGTTTTGATTCGTCGTACATGCTGCGTGGTCCGTACGAGTTAACGCAGCCGCGATAGCTTTCAGGTTGTGGGTGAACTTCTGGGTCGCCGTAAACTTCGCTTGTAGATGCTTGCATAAAGCGAGCATTTTTTTGCCGGGTAAGTTCAAGTAAATTTTGCACGCCAATTGAACCAACGTTTAAAGTTTCCATAGACAGTCTTTGATAATGAGGGGGGCTGGCGGGAGAAGCTAAGTTGGCAACTATTTTTATATCTTTGCTAGTTACCTCTTGAGGTAGTGGTTGACAAATATCGTGTTTTACAAATGTAAAGTTTGGGTTGCCAACTAGATGCTCGATATTTTGGTGCGCACCAGTACACAGGTTATCCACAGCTATGACGTTATAGTCTTTTGCGGTATAGGCGTCGCAAAGGTGCGATCCCAAAAAGCCAGCGCCTCCTGCAATTAAAATAGTTGGCTTATCCATTTATGATTTTCCTTCCTATGCTTTCGTAATAAAAACCTTCTGACTTCATTGTTTTTAGGTCGAATATGTTGCGGCCGTCAAAGATAACTGGGTTTTTGAGTAATTTTTTAATTTGTGCAAAATCTGGATTTTTAAATTCTGACCAATCAGTAGCTATTAGCAGAGCATCGGCATTTTTTAGTGCGTCATATTCGTTGTTGGCAAATTTTAGCCGTTTGTTATCGCCATAGAATTTTTTAACATTTTCTGCTGCTTCTGGGTCGTATGTTATGACCGTTGCTCCGTTACTGGTCAATTCTTTTATAATTTCTAGCGCTGGGGCTTCGCGAATGTCGTCGGTGCAGGGCTTAAAGGCCAATCCCCATAGTGCAAAGGTTTTGCCGGCAACGTCGCCCTTAAAGTAGTGGAGTGTTTTTTGTGCAAGACGCTGTTTTTGTTCTTTGTTTGTTTCCATGACGGCTTTTAATATGCATGTTGAGCTATCGTAGCTTGAGGCGGTGTAGTGTAGGGCTTTTACGTCTTTAGGAAAACAGCTGCCGCCATAACCAATACCTGCATAAAGAAAGTGTTTACCGATTCTGACGTCAGCACCAATGCCTATTCGTACTTGATCAACATCTGCTCCGGCTTTTTCACATAGATTTGCAATCTCGTTCATAAAGGAGATTTTTGTTGCTAAAAATGAATTTGCAGCGTATTTGGTCATTTCAGCCGAGCGCTCGTCCATAAATAGGATGTTGCGTGTGTCATCTACAAAGGGTTCGTACAACTTTGTCATTATGTTTCGAACTTTTTGCGACGATGTCCCAATTACGATTCGATCAGGTTTCATAAAGTCAGCAACGGCAACGCCCTCCTTCAAGAACTCGGGATTAGAGGCGACAGTAAAATCTACCTTTGCATTTTTTGCGACTGTTTTGCGAATTTTTTCTGTGGTTTCAATTGGTACTGTGCTTTTGTTTACGATAACCACAAACTCTTTGATCGTTTTTCCGAGTTGTTCGGCTACCTCTAATACGTAAGATAAATCTGCTGAGCCATCTTCGCCGGGAGGGGTTGGTAGTGATAAAAATATTAGTTCAGCACCTTTAATGGCGTCTGTCAAACTAGAGGTAAAGTGTAATTTTTTATCTCGAATGTTGCGTTTGAACATTTCTTCTAGGCCGGGTTCGTAAATAGGTATATGGCCGTTTTCCATCCTTTTAACCTTATCTTTGTCGATGTCCATGCAGGTTACTTGATTTCCAGCTTCTGCAAAGCAAGTGCCAGTAACAAGTCCAACGTATCCTGTGCCGATGACGCTAATTTTCATGATTTTCTCCTTTTAATGCCTCTTGCTCGTTTCTCCAAATAACAAATTTTGTCCAGCTAAAATTCCAAATCATAGCAATAGCAGAGCTTACCATTAAAGCTATTACGTAGCTCCAATTTAATCTATCTACCATAAATGCTACAAGTAGGGCGCTACCTAGAATTGCCATCCACGATGAAATATGAAACTGTATAAGCAGTTGTGAAATGGTTTTTGTAACAGTTTTATGCTTATAAGTCCAGCGGTCGTGCAGAATAAAATTGCTAAATAGTGATATTTCACTTGCAACAAGCTGCGCAATAAAAATTGGCCAGCCAAAAACTTTAAAAAGCATGGTTAGAATTATAAAATTGGCCGCAAAGCCAGTTGCACCCACAATGCAAAAGCGTACAAAATCAACTCGCAGTAATTGTTTCATTTATCTCTCTTTAAACTATACTTCTTGCTATGCTTATGTTAGCATAAATTTAACTTATAATGACTGTGATGAGAGGTAAAATCTATGGCCAAAGCTAAAAAGCTGTCAATTATTATGCCATGCTACAACGAAAAAGACACTATCGAGACTATCTTGCAAGAGGTAGAGGATGTAGACTTGGGCTCAACTAAGAAAGAAATTATTATTGTTGATGATGGTTCAAAAGATGGTACCCGCGATATACTAAAAAAACTTGCTCAAAAAAATAAAGACATTAAATTAGTATTTCAAGAGGTAAACCAAGGAAAGGGTGCTGCTTTAAAGAAGGGCATACAAGAGAGCACTGGCGACGTAGTTGTTATTCAGGATGCTGATTTAGAATATGACCCACAAGAGTACACAAGGCTTCTTTACCCTATTGAACGAGGACATGCAGACGTAGTTTATGGATCACGATTTATTGGTGGCGAACCGCATCGTATAATTTACTATCGCAATCAGGTTGCAAATAAGTTTTTAACAATGCTGTCAAACATGTTTACTGGGCTAAATCTTACAGATATGGAAACGTGCTACAAAGTGTTTAGGGGTGATTTGATTCGCAAAATTGCAGACAAATTGCAGGCTAAAAGGTTTGGTTTTGAGCCAGAAGTTACTGCGCGAGTTGCCCGAAGCGGAGCAAAGGTATACGAAATTGGCATTAGCTACTATGGTCGCAGCAAAGAAGAGGGTAAAAAAATTGGCTTTAAAGATGGCGTAAAGGCGATTGTAGAGATTGTTAGATATAACACGATAAACAGGTAAATTTGGCATGAAAAGAGCAAGAGCGTTGCTAAAAAAGCTTACAGTGGGTGATAAAAAACAATCTAAAAATGCAAAAATCTCTGCACGAGGTCAAAACGTTAACGCGTGGCTTAAAAAAACTTTTGCTATTGTTTGCGCATTCTTCAAGCAAAACTGGATAGGAACGGTTGTAATACTGCTTGCAGCCATTGTTTTTTTCTGGCCAATGATAGTTCGCATTGATTCTTGGAGTGAAGGCGGAGATGCGATGTTTAACGCATGGACATTGAGCCGTAATCACAACTGCATTTTAGGAGACAATTGCCCAAATTACGTAGATGCCAATATATACTTTCCAAACAAAGATACTATGTTGTACTCAGAAACTCAGCTTTCTGCCGGAGTTCTTACGTTGCCTTTGCACTTTATAAATAGTAATCCTATATTTGCCTACAATGTTTGGACGATAGTTAGTGTATTTTTGTGTGGCTTTTTTATGTATTTGCTTGCCAAGTATTTGAGCCGAGGTAGTGAATTGGTGTCTACTGCTGCGGGTTTAATCTTTGCTTTTGCGCCGTTTAGAATGGCTGCAATTTTTCATTTGCAAAACTGGAGCATATTCTATTTGCCGTTGGCCTTTTTGCTGATATTTAAGTATTTTGATACACGCAAAAAGGGTTATTTAGTTGGACTATTTGCAACACTGACTTTGCAGTTTTATGCGTCTTGGTACAATATGGTTTTTGTTGGTGTTGCGATTGGTATTTTGCTACTAGGATTTTTGATATTTAAAATTGCCAAGCTAAAGCAGGTTATGGCGGTGGCTGCCGCAATGCTGGCGGCGATTATTGCAATTTTGCCTTTGGCCTTGCAATATATGAGGTTTTCAGAAGAGACTGGGGCGGCATTTAGCCTGAAGGATCAAACCCTTTATTCGTCTAGCTTGTTAGATTATTTTTTGCCAAACAGTGGCACTTTGTGGGGAAAAATAGCAAGCTGGCTTCATATTGGCCCAGGGCTTAATGCTTATAATTTAGATAGCATTTCTTATCATGGTATCACCTTGTATGTTTTGGCTGCGGCTTTAGTGGTGTTTGTATTTCTAAAGCGTAAAAAGGGTGCAGAGGCTATGCGTCGTTTTGGCTTGGTTATCACAATGACTTCTATAGGACTTGTTGGTTTGGTGCTGTCGCTTGGGCCCTTACTTAAGATAAAAGGTAATTATGCTTATGGGTCGGCTGCCGATGGTATCCAACTGGCACTTCCGTTGCCATATTTGCTAATTGATAAATTTTTGCCGCAGCTAACGTTTATTAGGGCTGTTGGTCGTTGGAGCGTATTGTTTTTGTTTGTTCTTTGTTGTTTGTTGGCGTATGCCGCTTACTACGTTCATGAAAAACAGTGGTTTAAAAAGCGCGAAAAGCTAATTAGTATTGCTGTGTGTGCATTGCTAGCTTTTGAACTGATGCCTCTTTATCAAGTTCCAGTGCATGCAGAAAATTCGTTTAACTTTAATTTGACAATACCAGAAGTTTATAAATATGTTAAAGAGCACAAAGAGATTAACAATATCATAGTTTTAAGGGGTGACGAGGACTATCCTGGCGCGCCCATACCTGTAGTTAGGGCAGAGGATGTGCTTTGGTCAGGGTATCATAATCGTAATATATTTAACGGCTACAGCGGATACACTCCACCAAACTACTTTATAGAATATGCCGAGTACAAAGACTTTGAGCCAGATGACATAGCAAAAATGAAGGCAATTGGCCTGCAATATGTAATTGTTGATAAGCAGCTTTCTAATAACAGACCTCATTTAGCTGATAATTTAAAAAAGAACCTAAAAGTTTTGTACGAAGATCAACGCTACGCCTTACTCAAGCTGTAAGACGATTAAATTCAAAACGCGCTCTTTATGGGCGCGTTTTGAATTTGTATGTATTCTTATCGGCTAATGTTTATTATCTCGGCGTTGCCCATGGCGCCATTACCCCACCAGGTCTCGTACACAAACGCAGATCTAGAGGTATAAATGTTTTGATAGCTGCCTATATTGACTTTTTCAAATTCCATTACATCTCTTTGCGGAATTGTCACTACGCGTGATCCGTGTATGCCGTTACTGCCAGGCCCCCACCAGTACTCGTTTACTGCGCCAACTTCAGCTACGTAAACCTGGTGATATCCACTGGTCATTGTTTTTTGCACACTAACCACTGGGTTTTTGCTGGTTATTATTTTTGCAGGGTTGCTAAAGCCAGTGTCTGGACGCCACCAGGTTTCGTGCACGCCTGTTTGCGTGGCTGTATATAACAGTTCGGTTCCGTCGTTTAGGGTTTGTTTGTCGATAGCCACTGTGTCACGCAAAGTAGTAATTGTTTTTCTTTCGATGCCGCCGTTTACTGGCCATTTCATGCGATAAACTTCACCATTTGTGGCAACATAAACCTCGTCACAGCCGTCGTAGGCAGTAGTTTTAACCATATCAAGTCCGTTATTAATATTCCAAAGTCTGTATGGAGAGCTTACTTCTGTACCGTCGCGCCACCAAACTTCGTATGGACCGTCGTTAGTTAGTATATATAGTCTGTAAGTGTAGGTGCCATCTTCTAGCCTTCCATCTGCAATAACTTGTTTTACGTCAGATAAGCCACTGACAATTTTTGTAACTGTAGGATTGTCACCATTCCAGGTTGCTTTATAGACGCCACTCCATGTAGAGAAGAATACAGCTTGAGCGGTACTATTTGGTATATTGATCTTATCGATATCTGTGATTCGTTCACCGCTGGGTGTGTTGGTTATTAGCGATTTGTGCAAGCCACCACTGCCATCCCACCAGGCGTTTTCAAAAATTTGACTATCCGTTGCAGTAAAGACCTGGTTTGCACGACCGTAGGTTGTTTTGCGGATATTTCTTACCACTGGTCCAGTTGTAGAAAACGTACTGCCAAACCACTCGGTAAAATATCGCCAAAAGTTACGGTTGCCATATGCGCTACATCCGTCGCCAGTTCCGTAAAGATTGCTTAGTGCGGCTACGTTTGGCTGATATGGTGTGTAGTTGTATAAAGATGCTGTCGATTGGTTTTGGATGAATACTGTGCCAGATCCACAGCTTGCATCTGGGTTGTAGCGCACCTGGTTGTTTATGCCAGCGACGTGACTGTAAGAGTTTGGATTGCTGGCATAGCGTCTAAATTGCCATGCCGCGTTTACAACCTGGTTGTAAAAACCGTAGTATGTACTATCGCAGGCAGCGGTGTCAGGGCAGCCGTATCCCATGGCGCTTCGATATTGAATTGGCCAAGGCCAGTCGTCCATTACTAAGGCTTGTTCTTTTTGCAACATAACCAATATTACTTGTGGATTGATGGAATATTGACGTCCAACATCGTATATTATTTGTGCAGCACTTTTTGCGCCACTTGGAATGGGGTTGCCACTTAAATTGTTTTCGTGTGTCTCGGGATTTTCGTAGTAATCCTTAAGACAAACAAGAGGAAAGGCAACGCCTTTGCTTTCGGAATAGGCGCGTCGAGTGGTGCCAGCATAAGGTAAGGCTCCCTCGCTATCGCAATTTGGCACTTTGGCGTTTAAAAAATCTTGAATTTGGCCGGGAGACATTGATTCAGAGTTGTTAAATACAGCATCGTCAATTATTCGCCCTGATTGAAAATCAGAGCCGTTTAAAGCCATAAGCTGTGCTGGGCGAACGATGCCAAAAACACAAGTTAGCGCAACAGAGATGTAAAAAAATCTTGTAAGATTGTGAGTGATTTTTTTGTATTTCATTTTAGTTCTTATAAAAATTTTGTTTAAATGCTGCTGGCTCAGACGTTGAAGTGTCGTTTTTGGCTGTTGCCGTGATTAGCCATTCTCCGCTTTCGGGCAAATCGCTAAGGGGGAAAGACACATTGTTGCACATCGATGTTGTTCCTTCGTAAATGATGTCAAATGTTTTTGTCATTGTTGATTGGCCCTCCTTTGATAGTGATACTGCACAGGTGCCGCTCATAGTTCCTTCTACTAAAATACCTATGCTAATTGTTGAGCCGGTTTGGTTGGCTCGTGTTATGGTGGCGATGATTGAGCCGTCAACTCCTATTGTTTCAGTGTTTGCTGATTTTTCTTGCGACTCGGTGTAATCATTGATAATTTGTTCTTTTTGGGCGTCATTTTGTGTTTTTTCTTCTTCTGTAGGTGCATCATAGTTGACGGTGTTGACGGGGTTTATGTCGCTAGATTTTGAACTGTTGCGTTGACTGTAGAAAAAAAATATAGCTGCAGCCGCGATTGCAAGTATTGCAATGACTATTCCAATAATTATGTTTTTAGGAAAAGATTTCTTTTTTTGGGTAATTTTCATGGTATTTGTTTTTTAGGTAGCTACTTTAAACATATCAAGAATGCTTTGTAGTTTCAATAAGTAATTGAGGGCAGTTTTTAAGAGAGCAAATTACTGATAGAATATGAAACATATGATTCACAAGCTAGCCAATTTTTTTTATGCCTTAATAAACGGATTTCCTTTGGCTTTGCTGTCTATTGCAGCATCTTTTGGTGTTGTTGGTATGGTTTTATTGCTACAAGAAAGACTCACCAGTGGCTTGGTCTGGCCGCTGGGTCTTTTAATGTCTACTTTTGCTATTTGGTTAGTTTGCGGATTAAGCAGTGGTAAACCAGGAAAAAAGACAAAAGAACGATTGTTATGTAATGTGATTGCGCTGGTTGCCGTTGTGATGTGGTGTGTATGGAATGTCCCGTTATCTTATCAGCACATTATGACAGACAGCGACCCAGCAACTTATGCAAATGCTAGCGCGTGGCTAGTAACGCATGATACGTTGCAGATGTTTGTGTCTAATCCTTTTGGCGACGTCCCAAACATTAGTCCTGGCAGCCCAGGTTTTGACAATCTGTCATATGACTCAGGTAAAATTTACGCACAGGGGCAGCATCTATCTCAGGTGTTGATGGGCTTAGGCGGCAGACTAATTGGCGTAGAGAATGTTTTATTGCTGGCACCAATAACTGGTGGATTAGCGCTTTTATCAGTTTATGTTTTTGCAAGTCAAGTAGCCCGTCCACGCTGGGCGCTGGTTGCTGTGGCGATACTTGGAGTGTGTCTGCCCTTTATTCATTTTTCTAGAGATGCTTTTACAGAACCTCTGACTATGGCGTTTATTTTTGGTGGACTAAGTGCTCTTTGGAGCGCAAATAAAAATGAGAATATTCAGGGTTGGTTATTGGCTGGTTTATTTATTGGCGCAGCAATAATGACAAGAATCGACAGCTATCTGGCCGTAATTGGCATTGTTTTGTATGTGCTAATTAATTTGGCATTGACATTGCCTAAAAAACGCAAAAAAGTTGCATTAGGGAGTGTAATGTTTTTGGCAAGCATAGCAGCCCTGTCGTGGCTGGCTATGCAAGATTTAAAAATAATGTCATTGCCATATTTTTTGTTCCATAAAGAATATATAAAGCAAGAAGTTGTTGCATTGTTCGCTGTTGTTGCTGTTGGCGTTGCGGGGGTTGTCGTATGTTGGCGGACAAAACTTTTACCTAAACTAAACAAACTAACTCGTAGCTGGCGCGTGATGTTGGTGCCTGTGATTATTATTGGGGCGACCTTGGTGTTGGCCAGCCGTCCTCTGTGGATGACCGCAGAAAGTCCAAAACAAAGTGTAAACATTGCGAACATGCAAACCAAAGAGGGAGTGCCAATAGAGCCGCGAATTTACACAGAGCTTACTGTAGATTGGGTGGTTTGGTACATTGGCCCAATAATTGCTTTACTAGGAATAGTGGGGTTGTCGTTTGTAGCTTCAAACGCAATGAAAGATAGGCGTCAACTTGCCATTTTTGCGGTTGTGCTAATGTTTCTTGTGGTATCCATTGTTTATGTAGTGCAGCCATCTGTTTCGCCAGCGCAAATTTGGGCATCTAGGCGAATGTTGCCAGTTATTATGCCGTCTCTTGTAATCTTTGGTGTAGTTATGATGGATATAATTGATAAAAAATATCTAAAAAAGCTGCCATTAAGCGCAGTATTCTCGTTATTTTTGGCAATAAGTGTCGTGATTGCTCCATTGATTGTTAGTAAGCCGTTTTTAGAAACTCGCAGCATGACCGAATTATCGCTAATTCAGGGCATGTGTGAGAAATTGCCAGATAACGCTGCTGTTTTATGGGTGGGCGATGGCCAATATTATCTTGTTCAGGCTACCAGAACCTACTGTGGAGCTGTCTCTGCGGCTTACAAATGGCAGCCAATTAACACAAAAGATTTTTCTCAGGCAATAAGCAATGCCAAAAAGGCCGGCTATATGCCAGTTGTGGCGACAATGGGCGATGGCGTGGAGGATATTAAAGCCGATCTCGGGTATAAATTTAGACAGGTAAGTGAGTGTACTTTTGTAGAGATGGAAAATCGCCTACTTGGCTCCCCAAGATTTAGCGAAGAAAAGACTTTTAGAGTTCATATATCAGTAATTGGCGAATAACGAAAGATAATTTTGATATAATAAAAAACATGAATATTCTTATTGCCGGAGGTGCGGGCTATATTGGCTCGCACATTTGTACAGAACTGATTGCAGCGGGCTATGAGCCAATTGTTGTTGATAATTTAACCAACAGTAGACCATTTATTTACGACAGAATTGCAAAAATAGTTGGAAGATCAATTATCCATTATAATCACGACGTACGTGACGTTGACTTTATGACGTCTATTCTAAAAAAACATAACTGCAAGGCGGTAATATATTTGGCTGCATATAAATCGGTAGTTGAAAGCGTTGGCGATCCCCTAAAATATTACGACAATAACATTTGCGGTCTAGTTGCAATGTTGCAAGCAATGAACGCCGCTAATGTGAGGCAATTTATTTACTCTTCGTCTACCACTGTTTATGGAAATACAAATAAACTACCAATGACAGAAGACAGCCCAGTTCAGCCACCAATGAACCCTTACGGTGCCACTAAGCAAATGTCCGAGCAAATCATTAAAGACGTTTGCAGTGCAACAAAAATGCGTGCATTGATTCTTAGGTATTTTAATCCAATAGGTGCTCACCCAACTGGCTTGATTGGCGAGTTGCCAATCGGAGTTCCGAGCTTTTTATTGCCTTACGTAATGCAAGTTGCAACGGGTGCGCGCGAAGACCTAACTGTTTATGGCGACGACTACAATACCATAGACGGCAGTCCTGTCAGGGATTATATTCATATCATGGATCTTGCCAGAGCTCATATTAAATCACTAAATTACCTAGGTAAAGTCGATAAAAGCGTAGACACATTTAATATTTGTACAGGTAGCGGCACAAGTGTCTTTCAGTTCATTGAAGCGTTTGAGGACGCAACGGGAGTCAAAATTCCACACAAAGTTGGGCCAAGGCGCAAGGGTGACATTGCAAGCTCGTACGCATCTGGCGACAAAGCAAAAAAAATGTTGGGCTGGGAAGCAGAACTAAGTGTAAAACAAGCATTGGCAGACACATGGCGCTGGCAAAAAAGCTTAGACAAGAGTGTTTATTAAATGACAAAAATTTTAGTTACAACTTCTAGCTTTCCTGTATCTGATAAAGATGAAGTTCCTGCGTTTGTAAAAGATCAAATTATCGAGCTTAAAAAGCTTTATCCTGAGTTGGATTTTGTGGTGCACACTCCTCACAATTATTACAGTCAGACAGTATCAAAATTAAGTAGTCACAACGACTATAAAGAAGTAAGATATCATTACTTTAAGCCTTACAAATGGGAGCTTTTGGTGGGTAGGGGAATTATGCCTGCATTGCGCAAGAACAAGCTTCTGTATGCGCAGATTCCGTTTTTTATATTTTTTGAATTTTTAACTTTGCTAAACTTAACAAAAAAAGAAAAACCTGATTTAATTTACGCTCATTGGTTTATGCCACAGGCCATAACTGCTTCGCTGGTGTCAAAAATAACAGGGGTGCCGTTTGCGTTTACAACTCATGCGTCAGACGTTTCTGTGCTGCGCAAAGTGCCGTTTACTCGCAAGCTAATTAGGTCGGCATGCCATCAGGCTGGTGCGTATACGGCTGTGTCAAAGCGAACGGCAAATAAATTGCGTGACTCTTTTTCGGCAGAAGATTGGCAAAAAAACTTTAAATCAAAATTATATGTTGTGCCAATGGGGGTGAGTGCAAAAAAAACGGTTGTAAGTCCTGACCGGCTTAAAGCGGTGATTCAAAAATATAATTTACCCCAAGATAAAAAGTTTGTGCTTTTTATTGGCAGATTGGCCGAGAAAAAAGGCGTAGAGTATTTGCTTGAGGCAATACCGCAAATTAATCCAAAAATATTAAAAACACTGCACTTTATTATTGCAGGTGACGGTCAACTTAAAGACGATCTTATTGCAAAAGCCAATTTTTTGGGTATTATGAGCCCCTCTCCTTCTTCCTCAGACGCGGGGCTAGCAACGGTAACTTTTACGGGTTACGTTCATGGAGCTGACAAGCAAGCCTTGCTAAGTATTGCAGATGCAACGTGCTTCCCGTCTATTATTGATTCTAAAAAAGATTCAGAAGGATTTCCCGTGGTGGTTATGGAAAGTCTAGCTGCAGGCAAAATTGTTATGACTACAGATGTATCTGGCGCAGAGGATGTAATAAAAAGTGGAGTTGACGGATTTATTTTTAAGCAAAAATCGTCAAAAGAAATCAAAAACGCTATAGAAAATTTTTCAAGCATGATCTCTGGCGATAAGCAAAAAATGCAGCAAAATGCCAAAAAATTGGCTCAACAGTTTGATTGGGCTACAATAGCAGATAAACACTATCAGATTTTTAAAAAAGTTTTATAAGCATGTCAAAATTTTTAAGCACAGCCCCTTGTTATTCAAAACAGAATTATTATGATTTTTTTGCGATTGATTTTAGTAATAAAAGCATTTTAGACATTGGCAGTTCTGTTGGATCATTTAAAAAATCTAAAAAGTTTGACGAAAAAAAATTAAAAAACTCGCAAAAATACACAACCATAGACATAAATCCAGATTCTGGCGCAGATATTATTGCAGACGCCCACACTTTGCCTTTTAAAGATTCTAGCTTTGACATAATTTTGGCCAACAATGTAATAGAACATTTTTACAATCCGCAAAAAGCCGTAAAAGAGATGAAGCGAGTTTTAAAAAAGGGCGGAAAAATTTACTTTACGGTGCCATTTTTGTATCCCGTGCACGAGGCGCCTCACGATTACGCGCGGTTTACAAAATTTGGCCTACAAAAACTTTTTGAAGATTTTAAAAACGTTCAAATTCACTCTCGTGGTGGCTGGTTTTCTGTAAATGCCAACCTTGTTTTTAAAATTACTCATATTTTTGACAAAATTAAAGTTGGCTGGCTGGTACGAGCGTTGCTTTATCCTGGACTTTGGCTAAGTGTAAAACTAGACAGGTTTGATAAAACAGATGCATTTGTTAGGGTGTATTTTGGAAAGGTTATAAAGTGAAAATTCTAATTTTAACAGATTACTACCCGCCAGATAAAATTGGTGGAGTAGGCGAAATTGCAAAAAACCTAAAAGAATCCTACCAAGCAAAAGGTCACGAGGTTTGGGTGTTAACAACGGGTCAGGCGCAAGATGATCCCAAGGTCATTAGAAGCTCAAAAAGCCTAATAAAAGGCGCATTTTTAAATAACTTACGTGCGCTAAAAATTATAAAACAGCAAAAAATTGATGTTATAAACCTGCATCAATCATCTACGACCTTGTTTTTGTTGGCCAAGCTGTTTAATGAGCGCTTTCCTAAAATTATTAACTCTTTTCAGGTGTCATATTTTTCGGAATTTGCCCATATAAAAACGGTAAAAGTTAAAGGCAAAGAATTTAAGCCAGCGCGCAAAGAGCATATAGAAAAATGGGTTTTTTCGCCTGTTCACGTCTTTTTGGGCTGGATTGGATACGTTTGTGCAGACGAAGTAACTGTAGTGAGCAGCGAAAACAAAAAAGAATTTATGCGCACCTACAATATGACTTCATCAAAAAACATAAAAATTATTGCCAACGGAGTTAACCCAGGTAATTTTACACCAGGCAAACCTAGGCTAGACCAAAAATTTTTAGACCAGCTAGCGGGCAAGACAGCGCTGCTATATGTGGGTGTGTTCAGGGCTCGCAAACGCGTGTTTAACCTGTTGTTTGCGCTGCAAAAAGTTGTAAAGATCAACTCAAATGTTGTTCTTGTTCTGGTGGGTGGTGGCCGAGATTACGAGGCGGACATTTTAAAACTAATTGATGATTTAGGCTTAAAAAAGCATGTAATTTTTGTTGGCAAAGTTCCAAATACAGAGGTAGTAAATTACCTCAGAGTTTGTGATGTGTTTTGCACGCTTTCGTCGTACGAGGGCATGCCAATCGCAATTTTAGAGGCCATGGCAAGCGGTAAGGCAATATTAACCAGCAAGGCTTCGGGCATGATTGATTTAATAGATGATGGCAAGGATGGTTATTTGACAGACGTAGACAACATTGATCAAATAGCTCAAAAAATGCAACTGCTGGTTGATAATCCTAAAAAAACCAAGCAAATGGGCGAACAAGCTCGTAAAAAAATATTACAAAGCTATAACTGGAACGACATTGCAGACAAATACATTAAACTTTTTTAGCCATGAAGATATTATTTTTGCCAGGATATAGGTATCCAAATTCGCTTAACGAACCACTGACCTGCGGCGATTTACGCTATAGCTTTACGCTGTCGCGTACGCTTGCCAAAATGGGTCACGAAGTTACAGTTTTAACTCGGAGGGAAGGTGATGATCCAGAGCAGTCCGCACTAGATGGTGTTAAAATTTACAGATATAAAAGTGAACTAGCCAAATTTTTTGGTACAAGTTTTGATGTTAGCGCAAACCGCGCGAGCTTATTTAAAAAACTACAAAAACAAGCAGATTTAATAATTTGCAACTCGCCATTGTCGCTAGAGCATCTGCAAAAAATAAATGCCCCAATAATTTATGTTGCCAGCGGGCTAGAGGACGTAAAAAATTACTCCTTAAAACCCAAAGAAGTGCTGGGTTTTTTGGCTATAAAATTGCTGCGAGATCCAGCCAAAAAGCTAACTTGGCGTAAGTCTAAGCTAGTAAACACGACGGCAAAATTTGAAGATACAACTTTAAAAAAGTGGGGTGTGCAAAGTAGCAAAATTGGCACAATAACCTCTGGCGTGGACGCAAGAAGGTTTTGTCCAGCAAATCTGAACAGCGTGAAAAGTCTGCGTGAAAAGTTAAAAATTGGGCAGAAAGACCGTATAATCCTGTCTGTCTCAAGATTTACGCCTGCAAAAGGTATTGCCGAAACTATTAATGCTTTTGAGCGGTTAAAATCGCCAGACGCAAAGCTTGTCATTGTGGGAGTTCAGCATTCTCACGATAGCTCGTACTATCAAGAAATGTTAAAGACAATTAAAGGCTCTGACTGCAAAAATAAAATTGTTTTAAAGCAAAATGTGCCAGACAAAGATTTGCCACTTTATTACAGCATGGCAGATGTGGTTTCGGTTTTTTCTAAGGGTTACGACCCTCTGCCAACAACAATTGTAGAGGCAATGGCTTGTGGTGCGCCAGTTGTGTCAACCTATTACAAAACTCGCGAGCAGTTTATTGAAGATTGGCAAACAGGCGTTTTTGTAGAAGAAAAAAACACAAAAGATTGGGTTAACAAAGTGAAAAAGCTGTTAGATGATGATAAGCTAAGAGGTGCAATATCTAAAAACGCAATGACCAAAGTAAAAGAAGAGTTTGATTTTAAAAAAATCGCCCAAGAGTATCTTAAGGAAGTAAAATAATGAGTGATCTGCACAGACCTAAAAAAATCCATAAAACGTTAGTTTGGGGCGGTTGGTATGGAAGTCGCAACATTGGCGATACCGCAATATTATTAGGTATTAAAGAGCTGTACGGCAAAATAAATGCTGGCAAGCATTACTATATGGGCTTTTTATCTACAGATGTAGATTACACAAGCACAAACGGCGTTACAGGAAAGCGCGCCTTGGTAAAATCTGATGCCATAAAGCCATGGAAATGGGCAAGCCTGGTTGCGATTTTTAAAGACTCTGACAGAGTTATTATTAGTGGTGGAACGCCAATTTTTGATTTTTCGCACAAAATCAGGACACTTTATTTTGTTTTACCCGTATTGCTTAAAAAGCCATTTATGGTTTTTGGCGCAGGCGTAAAACCAATAAAAAGCAGCTACGGCAAATGGTATATTCCAAAAGTTTTAAACAAAGCTAGCTATGTTAGTGCTCGAGACGACGGATCGCAGAAGATCTTAAGTGGTTTAGGTGTAAATGGAGTGGTAAAAACGGCAGATTCTGCGTTTTTTGCTCCTGCCGCACCTGATGATCAGCTTAAAAACGTTTTGCAACGATACAAAATTGGTTGGGACGAAAAACTTTTGGTTGTGGCTCCGCGCGTTATGTCGCCAGACAAAAAACGACTTTATCTTGACGAGTACATGGGTTCAAAAGTAATAGACGAAACTCCTAAAAAAATTGCCAAAACCATTGACGAAGTGTCGTCAAAATTTGACAAGATTGTGCTTATGGCTATGCATTATTATGGTCCAGATTCTGACGTAGAGCTAATGAACCAAATTGCTCGGCTTGCCAAGTCAAAAAACGTAGTGGTTATTGCCGAGGAGCTGCGGGCAGAGGTAGGTATTGCGTTATTTAAACACGCCTACATGGTTTTGGGTATGAGACTGCACTCTTTGCTGTTGTCTGCGTCCATGTATACTCCTGTGGTTGGTATTGCTTACGAAACAAAGGTTAAACACTTGTTTAAGCGATTAAAAATTGACGAATATGTTTTAGATTTATTTGATTTTTCGGCAAGCGATCTTACAAAAACTATAGAAAAGGCTTATGCAAACCATGACAGTTCTAGTCAGCACTTAAACGAACGAGTAAGCAAACTGCGTCAGCTTATTTTAAAAGATGCAGAAAACGTTCTAAAAATTGATGAAAAATACTCTGATAAATAAAAAGCTTAAAACTGCTATTACGCTGCTTTTTTATGCAGTGATGGCCATTTTTATTGGTTGGTATGTTGTAAAATTGGATTTTTCTAAGCTTGCCAGCGTACACATTAATTGGTGGTTTATGGCTGCTGCTGTTCCTGTAAGTATATTATCGCGGGTTTTTTTGCCGAGTATTTGGGTGCAGCTAATTAAGATGTACGAGGAAGTGCGTGGCCATTATGCTTACTGGCAGCTAAATTACATTTACGCAAAATCGTGGCTTGGCAGGTATATCCCAGGTAAGGTTGCTTGGGTAGGTGGCAAAATCTACTTTGCCATGGGAATGGGCATTGGCAAAACAACTCTTGGCGTGACTGCGCTTGTTGAGGCTGCTTTGCAGCTTTTGACGGCGCTTTTAATTGGGGTGGCATTCTTGTTTGTAAGTGGTGCGTATTCAAATTTTTCGGTTTGGTACAACATCTTCTTTTTATTTGCGACGGTGGTCGGGCTTATTGCGGTAAGTCCTCCTGTATTTAACTTTATGCTTAAAAAAGCCTACAAGCTGCTTAAAAAGCGACCATTAGACGCCAAATACACTATAAAATTGCCCGATCTTGTAAAGGTTGCGCTAGAATACACCTTTGTTAATGCTTTAAGCGGCTTGCCAATATATTTTTTGGTTAAAGCTGCAGGTTTTGATATAGGCATTGTTGAGCTACTGTATATATCGGGTGCGTTTATTTTTGCAGGTGCAATAGGAACCTTGGCAATATTTGCTCCAAGTGGTCTTGGTGTTCGCGAAGGAGTAATCATGCTGTTTTTAGTAAAGATTTTGCCGGCAGAAATAAGCTTGGCAGTCGTTGTTTTGCTAAGAGTGTGGTCGGTACTACTGGACGTTGTTTATTGGCTGTTAAGCTACGTGGTTTCTAGGTTTGTAAAATCTACTTAAGCTGAATTCTTTTTACTCGCTCAAGCGTGTCCTCGTGTAAAATTCTGTTGGTTCGGATAAGATCAGATATTACACCTAGTGCGCCACAAAGTAGCGCAAATATTAGTAATACTGCGCCAAACAGTAGCGATTGGATATGGTCACCTTTGTCGCCGCTGGCTAAAAGTACGGCATATCTTACAAACGGAGCTATGCCGCAAACAAAGAACACTACTCCCGCAGTAATAAAGACGACGTATGGTCTGTACATAATGTATGCGCGAATTATGGCGCTGGCAGACTTAAAAACGTGCTGCCATATATTTTTAAACAATCGAGATTCACGTGTTTTTGGGTTGGTTTTTATGGGAATACTGGTAATGGCCAAGCGTTTGTTACCAGCCTGAATTATGGTTTCCATGGTGTAGCTAAAGCGGGTAATTATGTTTAACTGCATTAACGACTCTCGAGAATAAGCTCTAAAGCCGCTTGGTGCGTCTGGTATATCTGTGCCAGCCGCTTTGTTAACGATAAAGCTGCCAAAGCGCTGTAAAAGCTTTTTAACAAGCGAAAACTCGCTAATTTTGGCGGTTTGCCTGTCTGCAATAACAATTTCTGCTTGGCCGTTTATTATTGGTTGGACTAAATCGTTAATGTACTTGCCAGGATATTGATTGTCGCCATCTGTATTCACAACAATGTCTGCTCCTAGTTCAAGAGCTTTGGTTATGCCGTCATGAAAAGATCTGGCTAGTCCCATATTGCGTCTGTGACGAACAAAATGTTTTACGCCGTAATCTTTGGCAATTTGTATGGTTTTGTCTGTTGAACCGTCGTCAATAATTAAGACTTCTACGTTGTCGGCATTTTTGATTTTTTTAGGAATACCCTTAAGCACAAGGGGTAAAGTTTTTTCTTCGTTAAGGCAAGGGATTTGGATAATAACTTTCATTTCAATAAACAGTGTAACAGATAATTGTAACGGGTGCACTTATCTGTTAATAAACACTTGAATCATGCTTATTGTTATGATTTTATATGTTACACTAAAGGTACTATGATTACCGTGATTATTGCAGGTGGCTCGGGCACGCGTCTGTGGCCGCTATCAACAAATGAATATCCAAAACATCTATTAAACTTAGTGGGCGACGACTCTTTGCTTCAGGGTACGTATAGGCGTGCTAAAAGAATCTCTGAGCATGTTTATATTGCAACTGGCAAAGATCATCTGCAGCATGTTAAAAACCAGCTGCCAGAGCTTAGCAACGAGCATTTTATTGTTGAGCCAGCTCGGCGTGATACTGCGGGTTGTATTTTGTTGGCGCTAAACCATGTTCAGTCTCGTCACGACAATAGTGAACCGATTGCCTTTTTGCATGCTGACCACTTCATAAGAGATGCTCGTGGTTTTGTAAAATCGTTTCGTATTGCTCAGCACGCCTCAAAAGAGCATAACGCTATTACTTTGATTGGTGTTGAGCCATCTTACCCAGCAACAGGGTTTGGCTATATTCAAAAAGACGAAGCTTTGGACGAAAAAGAGAACGTATTTACAGTAAAGGGCTTTAAAGAAAAGCCAGAACGAAGGGTTGCGCAGCAGTATATTAGAAGTGGCAATTATCTTTGGAATGCTGGTTACTTTGTGGGTTCCATAAATACATTTGTTGATACTATGCAAAAGTATGCCCCAGATATGCTTGAGCGATATCGGCAATTGCAGGCTACAAAAACGGCACATGCGCGCGACGAGGTATTTTTGAACTTTGAAAAGATTGCCATCGACTACGCCTTAATGGAAAAGTCCGAAAACTTACTAGTTGTGCCGGCAACTTTTGACTGGATGGATTTAGGCTCATTTAACGATGTTCATGGTGTATCCGAAACAGACGATAACGGTAACTACGAACAAGGTTTTGTAGAGATAGAAAATGTAGAAAATTCTTACATTCGTAACGATGTTGATGATAAACCCTTGGCGGTCATTGGCTTAAATAATGTAGTGGTTATTAACACCGACAATGGAATTTTAGTTGCACGCAAGGACCAGTCACAAAAAGTCAAGGATATTGTTAACAAAATTAAAGAACGTTCTGATAAATAGCTTGCGCTTTAAGTTGAAACCGTTTAATCTTTAAAGTAAATAGGGAGCGGTTATGACAAAAAAAGACAGTAAAAAGCAGGACGATGACTTTAAAATAAAAGACAACACTGCTGATGTGGGTGTGGATACGCAACCTAGCGATGCAGAAGAAGAGGCTCGCAAAATAGAGAATGAAGCAGAGCAGCCTAGTGTTAATCCAAAAAATAAGTCTGAGCTTGTGCCTGATTTGGAGTCTTCGCAGTCAAGTGCCCCAGTAAATTCTGCAAAATCACAAAAGCCTAAAAAGTTTGTTAAGCTGCGTGCGTTTTTAAAAACCAAATGGGGCAAAGTAGTTATTGTTTTGCTCTCTTTGTTTGTGGTGGCTGGCGTTTTGCTTGCTATACCCACTACCAGGTACGGAATTTTAGGCAGTGTTATTAAAAAAGACGTTACGCTTAGCGTAATTGATAGTGAGACCAAAAAGCCTGTAACCGAGGCGAGGATAGATCTAGCGGGACAGAGCGTTACTACTGATAGCGATGGCAATGCTTTGTTTAAGGGTGTTTCCGTGGGTAGATATACGGCTACGATTACAAAAAATTACTATTCTGGTGCGCATGCTCAGGTTAATGTTTGGATATTGAAAAATCCAGAAGTTGATCAAGTTCAGCTGATAGCCGCTGGTCGTCAGGTTCCCGTTAAGGTTATGAATACCATTACCAAGGCGCCAATAGAAAATGTCGCCATTGTTACGAGCGAGAACTCTGCAAAAACAGACGAAAATGGCGAGGCGATTATTGTTTTGCCTGCTGAAAAAACAGAGGTAGATGCTACCATATCGATGGATGGGTATAACGAACTGTCTACCAAGGTTAAAGTAACTGAAGATATGAACGATAGCAACTCGTTTAATCTAACCCCAAGCGGTAAGGTGTACTTTTTAAGTAAGCGTACTGGTAAATTAGATGTTATGAAGTCAAACCTTGACGGTACCGCAGCAGAGACGGTTTTGGCTGGTACGGGCAATGAAGAAGACTGGAGTACAGCGCTCATACCCTCGTCTGACCTAAAATATTTAGTGCTTAAAGCTCGCAGAGAAAACAACATCAAGCTGTACCTAATTAGTACTTCAAACGACTCATTGTCTGTTATAGATGATGGTAATGATAAGGTTTCGTTCAACACGATGGGATGGTCTGACGACAGGTTTGTGTATTTGGAGTACAACGGCTATGTAGAGCGTTGGGAGTCTGGCCAAAACGTTATTAAAAGCTTTGATGCAAACTCAAAAAAGCTTAGCGTTATAGATGTTGCTGCTGCAAATGGGGATTCTGGTAACTACGCGTACGAAGTGTATAACAATCTTGCTATTTTAAAGAATAGTGTAGTAGCTACAAAAGATTGGATAGTCGGCAGTGGATCGTCGTCTATATTAGATGGCAAAAAGGGCGTTGTGGTCGCTATGAATGCAGATGGCTCAAATGTTCGCACATTAAAAGAAGTTGATACAACAAATCAGACTCTTATTACCAAGCAATACAACACAGATCAACTTATAATCAGGCTTAACTCAGGTACGGCAGTAAGTTACTTTTGGTACAGTGACGGAAGTGTGACTAGTGCTCCAAATATTACAGATTCGGATTGGGGAAGAAGTTACCCTGATTATATACTGGCGCCAAATAAGCAAAAAACCTTTTGGAGCGAGTCTCGAGATGGAAAGCAGACCTTACTATTGGGTGATTCTTTAGGAGGTAACTCTACTGTGTTATTGTCTGGCGTAGAGTATGGTGCAGTTGGTTGGTATACAGATGGCTATCTGCTGATGTCAAAAGATAATAGCGAGCTGTATATTATGTCGGTTGATGGTGGTAATCAGTTTAAGATGACTGACTATCAGGGCGTGTATGGTGGCAATATGTGCTGCGGTGGTGGATATTAGATAGTCAATTTACTTAAAAAGCGGGTTCGTTTGGGGGCTCGCTTTTAGCTTGTTTTGCTTTTTACAAAATTTTGCATGTTTTTTATAAAGACTTCTTCATCAAATGTCTTAGCGTCTTCTGTAATTTTTTTACTGTTAAACTTTGTTTTTTCTAACTTATTTACAGCTTTTGCGACAGATTCGGGTGTTTGTTTATCAAAAAAGACTCCATTTATGCCTTCTTTAATATAATCGAGCGTGCCGCCCTTGTTAAATGCTACCACTGGTGTGCCTGCCGCTAATGCCTCAACGGGTACAATTCCAAAGTCTTCAAGAGATGGAAAAATAAAGCCTTTTGCGCGCTGAAAGTACTGCGCCATGTCTTTGTCGCTAACATTTGTGGCAAATTTAACTGTTGGTCCGGCCATTGCTACAAGTTTTTGATGTTCGCTGCCTCGACCAATTACTATTAACGGTTTTTGAAGATTGTTACATGTAGAAATGGCTAGATCAATGCGCTTGTATGGAGTTTGGCGTCCTGCAACCAAATAGTAGTCTTGTTTTTCGACCTTTGTAGTTGGACTAAAGCGCTTGGTTTCTACTGGTGGAAAGATTACGGTTGAATCTTTGTGATAATACTTTTTAATTCTGTTTTGTACCTCGTGCGAGTTGGCGATAAAATAGTCCACTCCCGTTATGGATTCTAAATCTAATTTGCGCATCCATTTAACAAATGGGGGTATTAGTAATTTGATAATTGGATCTAATGCACCAAAGCCAGGGTTTTGTTTGTATTCTTCGTAGTGACTCCAGTAGTAGCGGGTGGGGGTGTGGCAATAGCAAATGTGAGTGGCGCCGTTTCTGGCCTTTACGGCCTTTGCTTCTGCGCTTGCGCACGAAATAACAACATCGTATTCGTTAAGGTTTAGCTTTTTAAATGCTCTTGTTCTAAAAACAGGAAATAGCTGATGCTTCTCTCGTAAAAAACGCGGTAATTTTTGCAGGTAGGTAGTGCGTACGTCTAGATTTTTAAACTGAGGGCATTTTTCTGCAGAAAAAACAGAGGTATAAATTGGCGCGTCTGGAAAGGCCATGTGTAGCGAGTAAAGTAAATGCTCTGCGCCGCCCATGTTTGTTAGCCAATCTGTAACAATAGCAATTTTGGGCTTGCTCATTATCTTGCTCCAGATTTATTAAAAACTGCGCTGATAGTTTTAAACAATATCTTAATATCTAGCCAAAAGCTCCAGTTTTGTGCGTAGTAAAGCTCTAATTCTACTCGCTGATCAAAAGATAAATCACTGCGTCCAGAAACTTGCCAAAGTCCAGTTATGCCAGGCTTTACACTGTGTAGCAGTGCGCCTCGCCCTTTATAAAAATGTAGCTCGTCTGGCAAAATTGGACGAGGTCCAACAAGGCTAATGTCGCCTTTAAAGACGTTTATTAATTGGGGCAGCTCATCTATAGACGTTGCTCGCAAAAATTTGCCAAATGGCGTAACGCGCGGATCGTTAACGATTTTTCGATTAATTTTATATTCTTCTATAAGATCTGGGCGGCCCATCTTTTGAAACGCTTTAATTGCATCACCGCCGTATTTTTGACTCATGGATCTAAACTTGTAAAGTCCAAAAGGTTTGGCGTAAAGCCCTAGTCTTTTATTTACAAACAAAATTGGCCCCGGATTTAATATTTTTTGAAGTATAACTACAATAAGTAGCAGTGGTGACAATATAATTGCAATTAAAGTGGTCGCTATCAGGTCAAATATCCGTTTTGCAATTACACCCCAGCCTATTAACGGTGTTTGATGAACAGATATAACGGGGTAGCCTAAAAATACATCTACGGTGTTTTTTCCGGAGTAAAATTCTGGTTCGCCAGGTATAAAACTATATGCAATATGGTTAGCTTGTGCGGCGTGTAATATGGCTTGATTACGTTCTGATGAGTCGTACAAATCTGTTTGAACTATGGTGGTAATTTTAAGATGCTCTAGATCTTTTAGGGCGCTATTTAAAACGCTGTAGTGGCGGCCTTTGTAGTTCTTTGGTAGCAATTTTTTTGGTGACGCAATAGCTACGACTTTGTAGCCAGATTTTTTTGTATCTCCAATATTTGCAGCAATGTCAGCAATTGCATCAGATGTGCCAATAATTAGCACACGACGGATTCCACGTCCGTAGCGGTACATTACTTCGCGCAATTGGCGTAAAGACTCTCGTTCGATCAATAAAAATAATAGAGCTCCCAAAAAGGCATAAAAAGGCACTAGTCGTGCAGGAAAGATCGGCTCGTCAAAAACAAAGGCAAAGCCAATTATTATTAAAATGCCAATTAAGCAGCCTTCAATAAGCTTGCCGTACTCTGTTAAGCGGCGATTATATACATTGCTGCGGTAAAGTCCCAGCGTCATAAAAACTGCAATCCAAAGTGGGATAAGTGCTAAAGATGTAAGTAAAAAATCAATCGCATAAACGTCATTAAGTAGGGGGCGATTGTCAAACTGAACGCGCAAAACATAGGCCAAAACAAAGGCTGCAAGTAAAGTGACAAAATCTCCAATTATTAGGGCAATACTATATAGTTTGACGCTGCGAATGGGCATATGTTTCCTTGTTGCTTAAGTTACCCGGTATTTTTAGATAATGGGTATGCAATTACTTGATATAATTGTACCATTAAATTAATGAGTGCGTCTGTCAAACTAAGAACTATAAAATTTATTGAAGCAATAATGCTAATTAGTTTTGTGGTTATTTTAGTCTTACTGCCATTGCATGCATTTTTGTCTACATGGCTAGGTACTACAATTGGACCTCTGTTATTTTGGAAGTCGTGGAAGGAAATTTGGCTGGTTTTATTGGTGCCGTTGGTTATTTTGTATCTTTGCCTAAAGCCAGAAATCTACAAAATTTTATATGCCAGATTGGTAAACAAAGTAGCAGTTTTATTCGCGCTTGTAAATGTAGTTTTAGCCGCGACAACAGCTAGGGTCGCAACAGAGGCCATTTTGGTTGGTTTGGCTATGAACTTAAGGTTTTTGGCTATGTTTTTACTGGCGCAAATTTTGATAGAAAGTGGTAATAAGTGGGCTGCTAAAATTAAGCAATTGGTTCCAGCTTGGTTGCTGTTAGTTGTAATATTTTTGTCTGTACTGGCTATTCTGCAGGTTACCTTGCTACCAAAAGATTTTTTGTCGGCTTTTGGCTATGCCAAGGAGGTGACAATTGCGCCGTACATTGTGCTAGATGACAATCCAGATGCTTTGCGGGCCTTTGCTACAATGCGCGGGCCAAACACCCTGGGTGCGTATTTGTTGATTGGGCTGGCTTTTGCTGGCTATAACGTTGTAAAACGAAAAAACATGGTTTTAAGTTTAAGCTCGCTGTCGTTAGGGTTGATAGTGTTATTCTTAACTGGTTCGCGAAGCGCCTGGTTGGCGGCTGTATTGATGCTAATTGTTGGTGCAGTAACGTTGTTGCCAATGGCTCAGGTTGAAAAATGGGCAAAATTGCTGGTGCTGCCCGTAATAGTTACGGGGGGAGTCTTAATTTGGGCTTCTGTTAATGTGCCAGCTTTAAGACTGGCTATATTTCATTCTAGCCCAAGTGACCCATACTTATTTGAGGGTTCAACAGAAGATCATTGGCAGGCGACAATTAGCGGTATACAGGGAATAGCGCAAAATCCAATTGGTAATGGCCCGGGGTACGCTGGGCCTGCATCGTTTTACAATAATGGCCAGGCAATAATTACCGAAGATTATTTTGTGCAGCTTGGGCAAGAGGTTGGTGTGCTTGGCTTGGGCTTATTTTTGGTTATTTGCGTAATTGTCTCGCGAGAATTGCTTAAGAACAAAGACGCAAACTCGCATATTTTGCTAATTAGCTTTATAGGCCTGACTTTTATGTGTATTTTTCAGCACACTTGGGCGGATGATCCAACTGGCATGACTTGGTGGGCTTTAGCGGGGTTATATATGGCTAGTGGTGGCAAAGTAAAATATAATAAGCACTAGCATGATTCAACCGTATTACAAAACACCTCAAGTAATAAGATTATATAGGTCGGGCGAGATTTGGGTAGTGGTAAGATATTCTGTGACCGGAATGACTACATCTGCAGCAGATTACTTTACCTTTTTTATGTTATTTTGGGTCGCAAATTCGGGATTGCTTATTGCAACGATTGCGGCATACATTGTTGGTCTAATAGTTAATTATTTGTTAAGTAGATTTTGGGTTTACAAAGACAAGGCCAAGGGTCTGCGTATGTTTACTAGTGTTTGGCGCTACGCCACAATATTGGTAGTTAACTTGATAATTACATACATAATGCTTTGGGCGATGGAGAATTGGTTAGGGCTAACTCCGCTACTTGGTAAGTTTGTGGTTTGGTTTTTTATGACCTTTTGGAACTACGCGGCTAACAGGCTGTGGGTATTTAAAGGGCCGCGGCAGGTGCAAAAAAAGCTATTTGGCATGTAAATTAGGATAATGTGAATGAAAATTATGGCCGGCTATATATTGCATAGCCGGCCGGGCCTTACCTGACATACAAGTATGATTTTCCGCCGTACAGATGCTCGTGTTCGGCACGTGTTGTCAAAATCATTGGACGGCTTGGTTTTATAATTGCCAAGTTTCATAAACGTTGTATACAAAGAGCTGATTTATTTAACTAATTTCGTTAAAAGTATTGACTTTATTTAACGCTTATGCTAAAAATAAGTTATTAAGAAATAACAAAATCAAAAAAACAAAAAAGAAGGAAAAACAAAAATGAGCCTAGAATCAAGAATCCTAAACTTTCAATACTACGTAGAGAAGCGAATTAACGACATAAGTAAAATTAGTGAAGAAAATTTAGTAGAAGAATAATCTTGGCGTTATAATACATACCTATGGGTATAGTAAGGCCAACAAAAAAACAGCGCGAGTTACTAAGTTTTATAGATGGATTTATCTGCGGTCATGGGTACGGTCCCAGTTACCGCGAGATAATGAGGTCTTTAAACTATAAATCTGTTTCTACAGTTGCAACTCATATTGACAACCTTATTGCAAAAGGACACTTGCGCAAGCGCGATAAATCGGCAAGATCGCTAGAAGTAGTTAAGGATATTTCTTCTAATATTCCTGTTAAATTAGAGCTGCAAACAAAAATGTCAGCTCAGCATGAAAAATGGTTAACAGATTGCATAGATCAGCGTTTAAAAAAAGTTGAGTCTAAAAAAACAATTACCACAGATGATTTAGACCAACTTTATATTTTAGTTGGTGCTCTGCAGGTATTGGGTTTTGAGGATGTGGCAAAAGAGTTTAAACTAAGACTTATTGCGTTAAAGTAGCTTTTTTATTAAAACCAGATTGACCGCAAGTAATTTTACAGTTATAATAACCATCGTATTCCGGGGTAGCTCAGCGGTAGAGCGGGTGGCTGTTAACCACTAGGCCGGAGGTTCGAACCCTCTCCCCGGAGCCAAAATTATAATAAAAAAGAAACCCCAACATTTGTGGGTTTCTTTTTGCTAATTTTCTGCCAGACGTTCAATAATGAGCTTTGAATCTTTTGCTTGTTTTTCGTTGTAAACCTGCAACTTCTTCAATTTGAAAATAGATCCCGGCTTGCGCTTTAAGCCATCTTTATCGGTCAAATTTAGTTTGCAGACAAGGGTGGTTGTGGTTGGTTTGCTACGAGTCAAAATATAATATGAAGTTGCTTGCGTGAAGGGTAGAATTTGCCAAAATATACTAAACTATGCTATAAATGCACTACGCATCAACAGATGCGCGAACATCTACACCAAGGTGGTGAGTTAAGTGGTACGAGATGTAGAATTGGATTATCTACGATCTGCTCGAGATGTAGCACATCAGCGAAAGCAAAAGGCTCGAAGCGATCTAGAGGCTGCCTGGCGTCTGTATCAACAGTGTAGCGTCGAGCTATCTCGGGCACATCATGATCGCCAAAATGCATATGCGTTGCAACGACGGATGTGCAGTAACTACAAGAAGATGCGCAGTGATAATCTACTTCAGACTGATGTGCTTAATATGCAACTCAACCAGTTAACGAGTAATGTAAGTGATACTTATGCTGCATATTGGAGTGTTGAGCTGGTTCGTGCAAGACTACGTGATATCGACGAACTTGCAGAGGAGCCAGCGGTGCAGTATGCACATGCAAAGCGAGTTTTTCGCGATAATATGCGTATTTATACTGAGGTAAGATCAAGATACGAGCAGGCAAAATTTGAACATGATGCAGTGCGCGCTTTGTTTGATAGAGCTTCTGCAGATTTTGAGCTTGCTAGATCTGCAGTCGTAGCGCGCATCAAGCAGCTTAAAGAAGAGGCTAGGCGAAAGCAAAATGACAGACGTTTTATCGCCAGATATGCTGGCGTGCCAGAGCAATATATAGACAATACCTGGATGTCCGCTCAATCAGACGGAACTATTAATATCTACTTTGGAGGAAAGGATAAGCCTAGTGGTATTGGGCATGGTCATTACGTCGTTGATGCTACAGGAGTAGTAACCTACAGAAGGGATCCGCTCAATCCGCATGGTGTTCATAATTTTACAAGCGCAGGCCTAAAAAAATTGACAAGAGCAACAAAAGACGCCCGTAAGGCTAATTTTGTGTCTAGGTCGGCTGTACTAGCCGCGTAGAGTTTGTGCTAGTTGTGTTTTGTAGCTACTCTCTTAAGAGGAAGGGCAGTTGACGTGATTAGGTTGTCGCAATTTGTGCGGCGCTCGCGTATCTGCACTGTAATTCCACACCAAGCCCGCCCTGCATAAATGCCGCAGGGCGGGCTACGAAACTATTATTTATTTGTTGTTGGTTTACCTCGAAGTTTTTTAGGCAAAACGTATCCGTATGGAAACGCTTTAGTCAAGCGCTTTAGGTTACGACGGTTAACTTTATTAATTGCAAGTTTTGTAATATTTTTGTGAGTTTTGCTATGAAGCAGTCCGATATCCTTTAGCTTGGGAGTAATACTTTTTTGAATATCTATAAGTGATTCTTTTTGATTTTGTGAGTTTGTTGCACTCATAGTAAATAATGTATGAATCGTTGCAAATAGATCAATAATATTGAGTGTTATTAAAATCATTGCAATCCACATTATTAAAGATTGTGGTGTAGTGGCAAAAAAACCAGATATCGGTGGTTGAAAAATATAAAGCACTAATAGCGACAAAGCTCCAAATCCAAGGCAATTTTGAAGACAGATTCGTCCCTGCAGGTTAAATTTTATATGACTGTAGTTCCAAAGCTGAACGTGCAGTAGCTTGTCGAGTGTTAGGTGTGTAATATATTCTACTGCGGATGCAATTATTATGCTGGCAACAAAAACCAAAAACGGGTTGTAAGTGTATGGTCCCACAAGGTATATAACCGCTACGGCGCCAGCGCCATAAACAGGCAAAACTGGCATGTTTAAAAAACCTCCATTTCTAAAACGGCGTTCGGTTATGGCAAAAACAAGAGTTTCACTTATCCAACCCAAAAAAGAATATAAGTAAAAATATATGACGTATAGGCTAAAACTGTACATGAGTATATTTTATCAGGAAGATGCCAGTAAGGGCACTAATGATAGGTACTTTGGGTATTGTTGCAATAACAACACAGTGGTATATTGAAATTGTGATTAACAAGATAAAGGAGTGGAAATGAAGTTAAACACAGCTGACATAATTGGATACGTACTTGTTGTGGTTGGTGGAGTTAACTGGGGCTTGGTTGGTTTGTTTGAATTTAATTTGGTGGATTCAATCTTTGGTGAAGGCTCTGTTATGGCGCGGATTGTCTATGCATTAGTTGGACTTGCAGCTGTGTACATGATTTTTCCGTTCTTCAAGCTTATTGGCAAGGCAAAATAGTTAAAAGTTTTCGCTAAAATATTGCCAGATATTGCCAGATATTTCGGCAAAAACCGGTGGTGCTGTTGCTTCGGGGCTGTTCCATTCTCCGCTCATTACTACGATGACGTAGTCGTGACCGCTGCCATAAACAATTCCTGCGTCGTGTACGTAGCCGTACAAGGCGCCAGTTTTGTGTGCAATTGTTGCGCTGCCAGGCAGGCCGGCAGGTAGCCAGTCGTTATAGGTTTGCTGTTTTAGTAGTGAGACAAAATTATCGCTGCTGTCTTGGCCAAGTAAATTGCCTTCGTAGAGTCTTTTTAAAAGCAAGGTAGCATCAGAAGTAGTGGTGTATTTATCGTCAATGATGTTTCCGGCACCGTCGTAATTGTCTAACGTTGTGTTGGAATATCCTTGCTGGGCGAGTTCTTTGTCGAGCTCGCTCCATCCAGCTATGCCGCCAAGTGCTTTGCCGCAGGGGTTATCGGATATTGTAATCATAAGATTTAAGCATTGATTTACGGATAACCCCAAGCTAGAGATATTTTGTGAAGCAGATAAACTGCCATTGTCTATCATTTGGTATATTCCATAAGCGACAAACATTTTATACAAACTAGCACTGACGGTTCGTTTGTCGGGATTGTAGCTTGCCGAAGCGCCGTTGCTTAGGTCTACTACAGATACTCTTACGGTGCTGGGATAGCTTGCGCTAAAATCGTCTACTATCTGCTGTAGCTCGGCAGATTCTTGTGCTATTAAGGCCGCTTGGCCATCTTGAACTTCATTAATTTCTTGCTCTTGGTCAACTGTTTGCTCTTGAGCTGCGGGCTGTGGCTGTAGGGCGGCGGTTGTTGTTTCGGGCTTTTTTGTCCAAGAGGACCACAAAAAACCAGCTGCAACAATGACTATAATGACAAAAATAAATATTGCAACTGATTTTTTTATCATATCATAATTATAATCTACTAGGCTGAAGAAATACTTAGGATTGTTAGGTTTTTATTATTATATTGCCTAGGGTATAATTAATAGTATGAATGAGCCACTAGCTACTGCTACTCCAAAAAGCAACAAGGCAATAGCCGTCATTATTGCCCTGTCAATTATTGTGCTTGGACTTGCTGTTGCATTGGTGTGGAGCTTGTTTCTTAAACCTAAAGATATTGCAGTAGAGTATGTTTCGTCAGAGGAATCTTACAGTTTGGTTGCAGAGGCCCCATGCACTGATGGTACAGAAAATATCGTTCCTGAGGGCTATGTTTTTTACGAAAATGCTGATTTGGGTTATAAATTTGCTTACCCAAGCGAGTGGGGTGATGTAAACGTTACAACAACGCCAATAGCTAGTGAGTCTGGCAATTATGTGCAAGGTAGCTTTTCTGCAAAAGAAGGTGTTGGGTTTGGTGGTAATGCTGTAAACTATGCAGTTGGAGGCCGAGAAGGTATAGTAACTGACCTGCCAGGCTATCTTGAGGCGGCTGGTGAATTTTATACTGTTGAATTATGGAATTACACAGACGGCGCAGCAACCGAAGAGCGCCACAATCTTTATAAGATAGATCCGCCTTACGAACAAAAGCAGGGTTGCAATGCTACGGCGCTAATTACAAACGTAGAGGCTTCTGAACTAATGGGCACGCCAGCTTACAAGGTGTATCGATTTAATCTTCAGCCTACAAACGAATATTATGGTGTAAATATTTACGCAAGCGAGCCAGATGCTACTACCGAAGATCAGCTAGATGTTTTGGCAGGGACGTTTGAATTAATTGACTAGTTTTAGCTTCTAGCTAGCAAAGAGTCAATTGTTTACTGCTTTTGGCCGTTTTTTAACTAGAAATTAGTTGTGAAGTTTAAAATTGATTTTTTTGATCATTGTGATATAATTAGCATGCATCTAGTAGATAGGAGAAGCTGGTGTCGTTTGGTGAGATTGTCTTGGTGATTATTCTGAACGCTATTGTTCTGGCAATTCCTGCTGGCCTCACTTTGCTTGTTGCCAACGGCGCTTGCGGCCAAAGCTAGGACTTTTGGCCTGTGTATGGCGCGTGGATTGTTCTTAGGGTGTTCGGCATCGTTGTGTTTAACGTGTCGAATGGTGAGTTCAACCTCTTTGGTCACTGATATGTGTCTGCCCCGCTTTGCGTGCTTTTTGCGCAAAGTGGGGCGCTTTATTTTTGGTTAGGTCTTATATTATGTATACTTATCTAGTATGGACCAATCTTTGGCTTTAGAGGTAATGTTGCAGGGCGAGAGCGTATTTTTGACTGGCCCTGCTGGGTCGGGTAAAACTTACGTTTTGAACGAATTTATTAGATTGGCAAAAAAGCATGGTAAAGTTTTGGCGGTTACGGCCACAACAGGATTGGCTGCAACGCATTTAAGTGGTACAACAATTCATGCCTGGAGCGGCATTGGCGTGCATAGTAAATTGCCTGGTAACTTTTATGACACCATGACAAAGGGCAGAATAGAGGCAATCCAAACTGCTGACGTACTTATTATTGACGAAATCTCTATGCTGCACGATTATCGCCTTGATTTGGTAAATAACATTGCAAAAACTGTGCGCCAGAATGACGAGCCTTTTGGCGGGTTGCAGGTTATTTTGTGCGGTGATTTTTTTCAGCTGCCGCCTGTAAATCGGGCAGACGACGAAGTCAGTGGAGGCTTTGTGGTAAGTTCGCAAGCTTGGAGCGAACTAGACCCAACGATTTGCTATTTGCAAGAGCAGCATCGGCAAGATGACAATGATTTTTTAGAGATATTAAATGCCTTACGTGCTGGGGATATTAGGCGGCATCATGCAGAAAAACTGATGAATCGTTTAAATGTCGAGGTTGGCGACGACCAAGAGGTAACCGAGCTTCACACAACCAACGTAGATGTAGACGGCATAAATAAAAGCAAGCTGGCGGCTATTGAAGAAGACGCTTTTGTTTACTCTATGCAGACCACTGGTAGCGATAATTATGTAGAATCTTTAAAAAGATCATGCCTAGCGGCAGAAGACTTGGTACTTAAAAAAGGCGCCTTGGTGATGTGCATTAAAAATAGCCCTGACCGCAAGTACGCAAACGGCAGCTTGGGTATTGTTGTTGGCTTTGAAGAAGATACTAACTATCCAATTGTAAAATTGCGCAATGGCCGAGAGGTTATAATGCAGCCCGACACCTGGGAGCTGCGCGACGGAAAAAAGAAACGAGCAGGCCTTACCCAAATTCCGCTGCGATTGGCCTGGGCAATTACGGTGCATAAAAGCCAGGGCATGACTTTAGATGCTGCGCGCATAAACTTGCGACGTGCTTTTGTAGAGGGTATGGGCTATGTGGCGCTGTCGCGGGTTAGAAGTTTAAATACTTTGTGTTTGACGGGTATTAATAATATGGCCTTAAAAGTTAGTCGAGACGCACTAGAGATTGACGAGTTATTAAGAGCCAGAGCTGTGCATGATCAAAAAAAGTTTAGTCATCTACAAGAGATGGCTACTGCGCGGCAATCTGAATCTAACAAATCAAAACCAGCAAAAAAACCAAAAAATACCGAATGGGCTAACAAAATAGAAGAAATGCGCAAAACTTACCCCAAGGCATTTAAACCGTGGTCAAAAGCAGAAGACGCTTTGCTAATTTCTGCATACAAAGACGGCAAAAATATTAATGAAATGTGTAGCATAATGCAGCGCCAGCCGGGCGGTGTGATAGCGCGGTTAAAAAAGCATTTTGGTGAAGACGCGGCAATAAAAAGCGATAATATAAAGTAACTATTTGTCTAGTTAGTCAAATGGTTACTTCTGATAAGTATAAAGCAAAATTTGCTGAGTTTAACACTTATAAAAACGTATGTTGCAAAGTTGACAATATTATTTTTGGTTAAATTAATTTATTCTCGTAATTAGATAACAAGAGTTTTGTGGTTAGAAATTCGTTTAAAGATTAAACGGCAGTGATACAAAAATCTTAAAATAATTTAGCAGGGGGCGGCTATGGTTTTTTTGCGGCGCGACGGCGTTGAAAGTGGTCAAAAAAAATATGTAAAAGGCAGAGTACGATCGGTATTTTTTGTTGCGTTAATATTGGCCGAGGCTTTTTTGATGCCGTTAGCGGCTTATGCTCAAAGTGGCGAAGTTCCGCAAATTGATTACTCTAATAATTATGCGGGTCCGCTAGATACGCAAGTAAATGCAAGCGATAAGACTTTGTCTGAGGGTGGTTTGTTTGGTGATGATAAACAGCAAACTTTGGGCGAGGCTTTGCCTGGGGTTGGTGATCAAGAAAAAGTAAAAAATTCTGGCGAGATTATAGAAAAACGCACGGCAAATTCTGAATTTATTCGCAATGACGACGGGCTCAATAACTGAAAACCAATATTTTAGCCCCATTAATTACCAAAAAGACGGACAGTGGCAAAAAATTGATACAACTTTGGTAGAAGATGCTAATGTTGATGATGCGGCCAAAAATGTAGTAGACAATTGGCTTAACAAGCTAAAACCAAAAGCCAAGCAAAATAATGGCTTTAAGGTTAAAGAAAACGACTGGATAGCCAGATTTGCCGACAGTGACTTTGCAAAAGGCATGTTGCGTGTGCAAAAAGGTGATGTGCAGGTTGGTTTTGTGCCAAAAAATGCCAACAAAGTTTCGCCTGTAATTACTACAGACGAAAAAGGTAGGCAAACCGTACACTATTATGATTTATGGAAGGGTGTCGACGTTACGTATAGCGTTAATGGTGGCGAAGTAAAAGAAAATATTGTACTAAAGAACAAAAACGCTACCAACGAGGTTGCCTTTGAGGTTGTTGGCGCTAATTTGAGGGCAAACGACGACGGAAGTTTTACAATTATTGGCGCGTTTAACGACCAATATACTATTGCTGCGCCAAATATTATTAAAACTACTGCTGGGCTAGAAACCAGCACCTCTGTTTTAAAACAAACGTACGCAAATAAAGAATTAAAAATTAGCGTAGACAAGCGCTATTTGGTAGAGCTGCCAGCAAACAATTTTCCAATTTATGTTGACCCAGGTATAGATACTACAACTGGCATGCCAGGCAGTGGCAATTACCAATCGCTAAAAAGCGATGGCTTTACGTGCAATTTTACCTCAAACCCAATGTGTAAGATTTATGTTGGTGGTTTAAACGACGGTGGCTACTGGAAAGAATGGCGCAGTGCTTATTATGCGCCATACAACAGGTTTGAAAACACAAACTATCGCCTAGTTGTAGCCAAGCTTTACATGAACATGCAGGGTGGAGATGGTTGGCACGGCACAACGGGTGGGCGTTGGATGGATGCATGGCGATCTACCTGTAACAATAATATTAACTGCGTAGATACTAACAACTGGGGCGGCAATGGATACGTTACAACTTCGGGTCAGATTGATGTAACAAACTTATACAAAAGCCGAATTGCCGCGGGCGATTATGGCATGTGGCTAATGCTAACGGGCGAAGAAGAACCCTGGTACGACACTTTTAAAGAGTTTGACCCAGCATATACCTATATGAGCTTTACTTGGGGTGATGCACCAAGTGCACCAACGTTTACAAATCCAAGTACGTCTGGGCAGGTGTATTCTGATCCGCAGGTCTCTTTTAGCTTTAATACTGTTGCTAACCCCAACAACAATACGCCTTTGCAGTACGAATTGCGCGTAAGTAGTTCGCCAACTGGCGCGGGTGCAATTATAAGCTCGGGACTGCTTAATGCTACGCAGTGGACAATTCCGGACGGCATGCTGCAAGATGGTTCTACATATTGGGTGCAGTCGCGAAGTTATGACTCTAGTGGTTCTGGCTACGGTGCCTGGAGCGCAGCGACAGAATTTAAAATAGACATGCGTACTGGCAAAGACAATACTCAAACGTATGACACAGTAGGGCCAGTTAGCGTAAACTTGGCAGATGGCAATGTGGCAATGTCGACCAGCAGTCATGCAAGCTCGGCGCTAGGCGGAAGTTTGGGTGTAAGTTTAGACTACAACTCGCCTTTGCGTACGCGCCAAGGGTTGAAGGCGCAATATTGGAGCAATAATAATTTTGATGGCTCGCCAGCACTAGAGCGAATTGACCGAAACATAGATTTTGCATGGGGCTCTGGCGGAGCATCAGCGGGGTTGCCAACAGATAACTTTTCGGCAAAATGGACAGGCTACTTTGTTGCGCCAACGACGGGCGACTATTACTTTGGTGCAAATAACGACGATTACTTTACAGTAAAAATAGACAATCAAACGGTTTATACCAGCAATATTTGCTCGCCAAGTGTATGTTGGGGCAGCACGGCAAAGTCTTTGACTGCGGGCCAAATTGTACCAATAGAGGTAAGCTATAAAGAGTTTACAGGTAACGCATATGCAAAATTATGGGTCAAGGGCGCGGTGACAGATGGACCAATGCCTACAAATTATTTGCGCACCGAACCGCGGCAGATATCTCAGCAGCATGGACTAACTGGTCGTTATTATTACGACGATGGTAGCCATAGCTACAATGGCACAATGTTTATGGAAAGAACAGACGCTCAGGTTAACTTTAGTTGGGAGACGGCTTCGCCTGTGGCAAATGGTCCAACTGATAACTTTTTGGTACGCTGGAACGGTTACTTTACAGCACCAGTTACTGGCAATTACACCTTTGGTGCGCAAAGCGACGACGGTGTAAAAATTACCGTTGGCACAAACCAAAACGTAGTTTTAGACTACTGGCAAGATCAGAGTGCAACTACTCGTTGGGGTGGTAACTATACTTTAAGTGCTGGTCAAAGCGTGCCAATAATTATAGATTATTTTGACCACACAGGCGGCGCTACTATGTCGTTAAAAGTTAGGGGCGCTGTGCCAGAGCAAGCTATACCAAGTGCTTGGTTGTCTCCAAGCGCGCAAGTTTTACCAAGTGGTTGGAGCTTGGGTATAGATCCAGACGGTAATCTTAGTTATGACCGTGCCAAAATTAACCAAAACAGTGTGGTATTAACAGATTCTACTGGTAGTACACACGAGTATACATACAAAGACGGCGGCTACAAACCACCCGTTAACGAAGACGGCCAATTGGTAAGAAACAACGATGGCACAGTAACCCTGCAAGACACAGATGGCCGAACCTATGTATTTAACAGCGATGGCACGCTAAAAAGTGTTACCAACCCCGTTGACGATTTAAAACCAGCAGCCCTGCAATATACCTATCAAAGTGTAAACGGCAGTCCGGCACGTTTGTCGCAAATTACCGATGGCGTTACGACTGATCGCTGGGCCAAAGTATTTTACGGTGGTCAAAGCGAATGTGGCAGCGCGCCATCTGGTTTTAGTATTGCGCCAACCAATATGCTTTGCGCCGTGCAAACCAACGATGGCCGCGTAACAAACTTTTACTACAGCGGCGGCAATTTAGCACGTATAGTAAAACCAGGTAACGAAATAACCGACTTTGAATATGATAGCAACGGTCGCGTAATTGCTACCAGAGATTCGCTAGCCAACGACGCCATTGCAGCCGGTCAACGTACAAACGACGCCACAGTTACCTCTCAGCTAAGCTACGATACGCTTGGCCGTGTAGTTAGTGTAAAACAGCCAGCTGCAACCACAGGTGCCGACCGCATAGAGCACGCTTTGCAATATTTGCCAGGAGTATCTGGACAGTATGCTGGCGCAACCCTGCGGCACATTGTTGGTGCAAGCGAACCCAACGGATTTACTCAGCGCGTAGAATACGACAACCTTATGCGCACTACAAAAGTTGTAGACATTGCCAATCTTGCCACAACTCAAGAATGGCATGCCACCAAAGATTTGCTACTAAGTACAACTGACGCCACCGATCTAAAAAGCACTACAATTTACGATGACGACGATCGCGCCACCGACCAATATGGCCCAGCGCCATCTAGCTACTACGGCACTGACCGCAAGCCGCTAACGGCATACACTGCTCAAGTTCCGCGCACTCAAACCAGCTACGACCAAGGCCTAACTGGCCTATCCACCGCCTGGTACGACGTAGAAGGTACCAGCCTTTACGGCGCTCCAAAACTACACACAACAGGCCTATTGCCGTCTAATCCATCTCTTACAGACCGCAACTTTGCCACAATAGCCGCACCAATAACTCCCAGCACCGGCCGCGAAGGCTATGGTTTTACCGCCACCGCCAAAATCCGCTTCCCCCAATCTGGAACCTACACCCTTAGAATATGGCACGACGACGGTATTAAACTCTGGCTAAACGACCAACTAAAAATAGACGAATGGTCTTACCGTTCCGAAGGAACGGCATCCCAATCCCCATCTACCACCTTCCAAGCCGAAGCCGGTAAAGTATACCGCCTACGCCTAGACTACCTGCACGTAGGAAACCCCGGAGCCCTAGCCCTCTGGACCTCTGGCCCCGGCATATCCACAGGCAACCCCCTAGGTACCAACAACGCAACCTTCTACACCCCAGGCTACAACCTAACAACATCTGCCACATCTTACGACCAAACCCTAGGTAACACCACCACAACCACCAACTACGGAACCAACCCCGAACTAGGCCTTGCCCAAAGCACAACCCTAGACCCAACAGGCCTAAACCTAACCACCCAAAACACCTACGAAACCCAAGGAGCAACAAACAGCTATCTACGCCAAACATCCAAAACCCTCCCAGGCGGAAACACCACCACCTACCAATACAACACAGCTACCGAAACAGCCGACAACCCCTGCACAACCCAAACAGAGACTTACAAACAAGCAGGAATGCTAAAGAGTAAGGTGGAGCCAGATCCAGACGGAACCGGAACCCAAACCAGCCGCACCACCAGCACAATATACGACGACGCCGGAAGAACCGTAGCCACACGCTACAACAACGACAGCTGGACATGTACAACCTACGACACACGTGGAAGAGTAGCTCAAACCACCGTACCAAGCTACAACAACCAACCAGCAAGAACAATAACCAACAACTGGGCAGTAAACAGCAACCCCCTAAAAACAAGCACAACCGACGAACAAGGAACCATATCTACAGAAGTTGACCTGTTGGGGAGGGTTGTGGGGTATACAGATACCTACAACAACACCACAACATCTACCTACAACAATTTAGGGCTACTTGCCACGCGCACCAGCATTTTAGGAACAGAAACCTTTACCTACAACAACCTAAATCGCTTAACCGCCCAAATTTTAGACGGAACAACCCTAGCAGCTCCGCAATACGACCAATACGGACGTATTGCCTCGGTAGATTATCCAACCGCTGACAACCAAGAACTAACCAGCATATCTTACGACGCATTTGGCCATACATCTGGCTACAACTACAAACTTGGTGACGGTACTACCACCGCCAGCGATGCAGTCACGCGTAGCCAATCTGGCCAAATAACTACCGAAACACAAACTGTAAACGGTACAATAACAAACAGCACATTTACCTACGACACGGCTGACCGCCTAACAAACGCAACCATTGGATCTAACACCTACGCCTATAGTTTTGCAGCCCAAAACTCAGTTTGTGGCACAGGCACAGGAACAAACCAAAACTCAGGCAAAAACTCTAACCGCACAAGCCAAACAGTAAACGGCACAACAACAACGTATTGCTACGACAACGCCGACAAGCTAACAACCAGTAGCAACACAACAATAGCCAACGCCCAATACGACAGTCACGGCAACACAACCCAACTTGGTAGCGCTGCAGTAACTCAATTTAGCTACGACAGCTCCGACCGAAACAGCAGCATAACCGAAGGTACCAAAATAGCCACCTACACCCGCGACCCACAAAACCGAATAACAAGCCGTACCTACACAAACACAGCCAACCCCTCAACAAACACCCAATACCACTACGCATTTACCGAAAACTCCGACACCCCAGACGCATTGTTAGACACCAACAACCAACTCCAAGAAAAATACCTCCTCCTCCCAGGCAACGCACTCCTAACCATCCGCCCCAACAACCCAACCCCAACAAACCAAATCTTCTCCTTGCCAAACATCCACGGTGACGTTATGCTAACAACAGATGCCAACGGCACCCTAACCAACACTTTTACATACGACCCATTCGGCAACAAAACATCTACCAACCTACCATCCAACACAGCCCCAGACACAACCTACGCCTACCTAGGCCAACACCAAAAGCTAACAGAAAGCAACTTCACCCTAGCCCCAACAGAAATGGGAGCCAGAGTATACATAGCTACAATGGGAAGGTTTTTGCAGGTAGATCCCAAAGAAGGCGGTAACGAAAACAACTACACATACCCCACAGATCCAATAAACAAAACCGACCTAACAGGAGAAGCCTGGTGGAACGACACATGGAAGTGGATGGGGGAGAATAGTGAGGCTATAGGAGTAGGTCTTGCAGTTGGTAGCTTAGCGGTTTGCATTGTAGCGACGGCTGGTGTATGCGCTGGCGTTGCAGTTGCAACTGCAATAGCCAGTGGTGTAACAGCGACGGCTGGCGCAAGATATGCTGGAAATAATTGGGGTCTATCGCTAGCAAGAGGGGCTATTGACTTAGGTATTGGGTTGAGTGGAGCAAAAGGAATAAAAGCTGTGAGATGGTTTGGTGATGGTAGAAATTACTCTAGTGCATCCAAGGCTATATCTAAAAGGGCTGGACAGCAAAGAGCCAAAACGCTGGCAAAAGATACGACGGTGGATATTGTAAGAGGCTTACTTATGGATCCGGGTTGGAATTTTATAACTTCTTTCTTTAAATAGTTAAAAATAGGATAAAAATGAATAAACAGGATAAGGTTGTGAAATATTTATCATATAGTTTTGAGAAAATGCGCATTATACAGGGTGCGATGATATATTCGGTGCTGGTACTCTTTATGATAGTTGGGATAATAGCCGGGAATATCATCTTGTCACTTGCATATTTTGTTCCAGTTGTAGTGCTATATGTGGTGTGTTTCATATACTATTACAAAAAGCTGTCTAAATCTAAGCAGCGTATTAGAAGTTCTATTGTGGTAGCTGCATTAAGACTCTTATGTATACCCACCTCTATGGTTGGATAATGGTGATAAGGTTATTAATTTTGATAATCGTAACTCTAATAGCTGAACATTTTAAATTTTAAGAAAGACAGGTATGAAAACTATTCTTACGCGCCTTACAAATGAACAAGCGAATAAAGAACTAATCTATCTTCCTGTGATTGCGATAGTATTAACAATTATTCCACTATTCATTTTTGGATTTCTTGTAATCGCTAATGTTGCCGCTTCTGGCAGAGGGCTTGCATTGACGTTTCATAAGAGTCTTGTAAATAATCCTAAGATTAATTTATATCGTATAATTTTTATTGTTTGTGGAGTGATTTCTTTGTTGGAAGCTATTTTTTATTTTTCTTCATTATAACCTTCCACACCGACACCGCCATAACCACAAACGCCAACGGTAACCCAACAAGCTCTGTATTCTTGTACGAACCCTTTGGTCAATCCTCTCAATCTGTTACATTTAATACAAGCAGCAACCCCCAAAACAGCTCCACCCAACCAATGGGTTGGGCTGCAAGCCCAACAAGAAAACAAGAACAACTGTTTACCTTAAGCATCATGCAAATGGGAGCCAGAGTATACCTCCCAACCCAAGGACGCTTTTTACAAACAGACCCAGTAGAAGGCGGGACAGCCTTGACCTTGATTGACCGTCTGACCTACTATTAAAGTTATGATAGAGATGCGTAAAAAAATTTCAGTAAATAAATTTTTGGGATTAAACAAAAAGACCATTGCTGTTGTTGTGGCTTTTGTTGTTTTGGCGGGTAGTGCCGGATATTTTGGTTGGCAGTTTTATGTTTTAAAAAATGATACAGAGGCTCAAAATAAGGCTTTGGCGGCGGATGTTAAATCTCAGGTTAGTAAAATTTACGCAGTTCCTGAAGGTGAAGAGCCAACGGTAGCCAGGATTGAAAACAAAGACAGTCTTGCCGATCAAGTTTTTTTTGCTAAAGCGCAAAATGGCGATTATGTATTGGTTTACGAAAAATCAAAGTTGGCTTTATTGTATCGCCAGCAAGATGGCAAGCTTATAAACGCTGGGCCTATCAGTACAGAATCGGATGATGATATAACAAACAAAACGACCACATCAAAAACATCAGAAGAAAACGCACAAAAGAAATAACGATTTGTTAATAAGCAAATAAGCAACATCGGGGCTTGTGAGATGTTGCTTATTTTTTATGCTCGGTACTCGCCAGATTAGATTGACAGGGCAGGACGGGGTTATGTTTTAGTCTCTGTAGCCGAGCCAGGTAATGGTTACGTTGGTGCCGTTCCAGTCGTTGTTGGTGTTTAGGGCGGCACCTGAGTTTTGAAATGCGTAGATAGAGATGGTGTAGTCATCGTCTACGTCATCCTGCCATATGTCGATAATAGTGGAGACGTTAAGCGATGACGAGTAAGAAGAGCTACCAGGAGTTGTTTGATGAGCAAATCTTGGGTTTGGTTGACCAGATGCTACAGATTGCGCAATCGCCAAATAACGTTCGCCAGTACCGCCACCAGCTGCAGCAAACCTAACATTTGCACTTACCTCGTAGCGACCAGCTCTGTTAAATGTAAACTTGTTATCATCGGTGATTGTTATTGGCGCGTCGTCAACTTCAGTTGACTCAAAGACAAGCCGCGTGTCTGTTGCGTTAGCTATGGATTGTATGGATGATGCATGCAGCCTTGTAGTTAATGGTGTGTTAATACAATCTTTCCATACGCTATTTTCGTAACAACGAAACTTGGCGTCGTAAGTGCTGTAATACATGCCGCCATTTGTACCGGCTGGGTCGTCGGCGCCATTGTAACGATCCAGCACAAACAACGCGGCTGCTGTGTCGTCATCGCCAATCGTTATGTTGTAACCAGCCGCAGGACTAAAGTTTATACCGTTGCCAGTAATCTTGCCTTCGCCGCCGTTAAATCGAACGTTATCAATCCAGCCCATATCATCACCTGCACTAGCCGAACCGTCCTTGCCGTAAACCCAGCGTATACTGTGCGCGCCAGCAGTCATAGGTATATTAATTTGCTGCCATCCGCTGTTTACGCCGCTTATGCGATATGTGTAGTCAGTTTCAATGTCGCATGTAGAATCATGATCAACGCAAACGGCCAAGAAGTCCCAACCTGTTTCGGAGCTTACATCCCATTCAAACGTAATACTGCCTGCCTGTGTCCAGGTGTAGTCTACATCCAACCAAGACGATTCGTCGTCTATTATGGAGCCACTCGCAGCAGAGGCGCTACCTTCGACGTAATGAGACGTATTGCGCGCCCAATTTGCATCGCCGCCAGTTGTCCATGTGCCGGTCGCGCCGGTTGGTGGGAAAGTAACATTTTCGAATCCTTCGTAAGCTGCAATGGTCGAAGATAGGGATAAGGTTCCAGAGACATATGTATCACCTTCGAGTGTGGTTATGCCATTGACGTTTAGTCCTTGGCTTAGATTAGTCATGCCTTGTACCTGCATAGTGCCTACGAATGTACCGTTGCCTGCAATTACTGATCCTCCTGTGCTACCTTGCGTGGCGTCGCCTGCGGTAGTCGCATTTGTTGTTTGCAGTCCAACTAGGTCTAGGGAGGCGCCTATTTGCACTCGTGCGGCAGATGAACTGTAAACTGTAGTGCTTGTTGCGCTGCCGTTGTAGCCACCTATGACGTTTAGATATCCATTGGCGACGTAGGCCCCTCTACCGCCTTCAGCAACTGGTAGCGCGCTGGTTGCTGTGGCCCAGGTGCCAGCCGTACCATCACTGCCGGACAGCTTGGAGTAATAGACTGATGTTTGATATGTTGAACTGTCGCGTCCACCAATAACATACATATAGCCGTTGGCTAGCAATGCGCCGCCCTCTGCGCGGGCTCCAGGTAGTGCGCTAGTGGATGCAAAGGTTCCTATCGCACCTGTACCAGCGTTTAAGGTTGCGTAATAAACCGTAGATTGATAGGTGTCTGTGCTGTCAGCACCTCCGGCAACGTAAAGGTATCCGTTTGCAGTAATAACTTGCGCTGACTTTCGAGCGTTGGTTATGGTTGATCCGGCGGTCCAGCTGTCAAGCGTTCCGTCGCTGTTAATTTTGGCATAATATGTGGTGTTTTGGGCTGTATTGGAGCTGTTTTGACCACCAATGTAGTACATGTAGCCATTTACCGAGAAGGCTGAACCGTTTGATCTAGCCGCTGGTAGGGACGTTGTGGTGTACCAACTACCTGTGCTGCCGTCCGAGTTTAGTCGTGTAAAGTAAACTGTGGATTGCTCGGTTCCGCCAGAGTCACTGCCTCCAAGTATATATAGGTATCCATTTAGGGCGACTGCTGTGGTGTATGATGTGGCCGCAGGCAGGGCGTAGGTGTTGGTTGTCCAGGCGCCAGTTGTTCCGTCGCTGTTAATTTTGGCGTAGTAAACTGTGCTTTGAGGTGTGGTGGTGGAATTGCCGCCAACTACATAAACGTAGCCGTTTGCCGTGGCTGTGCCTGCGTAAGCGCGCGAGGCGGTAAGTGCGGTTGATACTGAGCTCCATGAGCCAGTCTCGCCACTGTTCATGCCAAGCAAACTTGCTAGGCCGCCGTTGGTAGAGTCAATGCTAAACAAGCTGCTGCCTGTGGCGTTTAATACTCTAAACGCAGCTGTAGAGTTGGTGCTGTTTTGGAAGGTGGTTGCGCCGCCATCTGCGACCGTGGCAACGGTTGTAGAATCGTCTTTTAATACGAGTATGTTGTCTGTCGAAGTTGAATTGCTTACGGTTAAGGCGTCACCGCTGGTCGCGCCAGTAAATGAACCAGTGTATGCGCTTATTGAGCCTGTGCCACCGTCTAGGGTTATGCGCCTAGTGTTGTCTATGCCGTTAGGTACAAGTGCGATCTGACCATCGCCGCCAGCTGATCCTACTAGTATTCCTGTCGTGCCTCCAACCCGCAGTCCTGACGTGCCTGTGTATATGCCGTTAGAGAATTGGCTACTTTGGTTGACTCGTAGATAGTCGCCAGATGTCTCCATGGCAATCACGCCACCAATCTTGTAGCTGTTGGCTGATCCAACGTTGATATTGCCGGACACGTCCAGTGCCTCAGAAGGTGAAGTGTTGTTTATGCCGATTTCTGTTGCTGCGTATAGACTGCCAACTCCCACTTTGGCATTTGGTGTGGTGTTTATGGCGCTACCAGTAGTAGAGAAGCGGAACTGGCCGTAGCTGCCGTCGCCACCACCTGTTGGATAATAGCCAATGTCGCCCCAAGCCAAATTACTGCCGTTCCAACGTATATTGGCGGAACTTTCGTTAACTCCATATGTGTCAACGTTGTCGTTGTCACCCATAAATGCAGTTACGCCATTCTTGTTGCCTTGTAGCCAAATCGCGTCAAATGTTCCAGTGTTGCCGGCCCACAGTGTGCGTAGCCGAACTGTATTATTTGCGGTGTTGGCATATAGTACTGGCGATCCAGCCGTGCCCTGTACGGTAAATGCCGTAGTGCTGTTTGTTGTGGTAGAAATAGCCGTAGAACCACCGTCGTCGATTGTAAATACTTCTGTGCCGTTATCTTTAAATACCGCAATCCTGCCAGTGGATGTTGAATTGCTAACAACTAGGGCATCGCCAGTTGTGGCGCCCGTTAGGGTGGTGATCGCGCTGGTTACGGTTAGCTGTTTGCTTGCAGCAACTACAGTGTCTTGGTTTAGGTTAATGGATGTGGCATTCGTAGTGCCTACGTTTAGGGCGGTGGACGTTGCAGTATCGATTAGTGGGGCCTGGAAGGCAGTGTCCGCTCTACCAATTGTCGAGATCCAAAAGTTTGAGCTAGATTGCTGCGAGGCAATTTGATTTTGAATATAGCTGCTGCTGCCACTACTTGCCGCAAAACCGCAAGCTGTGGAGTTTTGTAGGCAAATTGTACCATCTTCGTCTGGCAGGGCAATACTTCTATCTGTTGTGAGTGTGTCAGACGAGAGTGTATTGGTGTACGTTCCGTCAGTTATTGCTAACCCTCCAGCTTGTCCTCCTGTATTGCCTACGACCGCTAGATTGTTACTGGTGTCAACTCTGAATAACGTTTGGCTAGATGCATTGCTGACGGTTAGGGCTGTGGTTGAATCGGTACGGTTTTGAAGAGAGACCTGGCCGCTACCGCCAACTGCCAGTATTGGTTGTGCACCGCCAGCAGTTATGCGCAACAAATCTGCAGTTTGAGAACCGTTACCATAGATGTTTAACCCAATATCTGTTGCATCCAGAATACCAATGCGCAACTTTTCGCCCGAGCTAGCGCCCATGCCGCCTATGCCTACGACGCTATTTAATGATGCGGATTGTGCAACTTGCAGTCTGCCGTAGGCGTCTACGGTTAGCATGTAGTTGCTGCCCGAGTCTTCAATGCGGAATATATCAGCGGTTTGAGATGCTCTTTCTCTAATAAGTGCCGTGATGCTGCTGTCGGAGGCGCTTTGAATAGCGATATTAGCGTTGCTTTGTACGGTTGTTGTGTTTTGGATGTAGCTACTTGATCCAGAGGCTGGTGCGTACCCACTGCAAACAGATCCGGTTGTGCACACAGTGCCATCCTCGTCGGGCAATGTTATGGTGCGAGCACCAGTTGGATTGCTTGGTCCACTGAGTGTGACGCTGCCTGTGCCTCCCGAGCCCTTGAAGACTATCGCGCCAGTTGTACTACTGGACGTACCTAGTGTTAGGGCATTTGCTGATCCAAATGTTGCTGTTGTGCCTTGTAGTCCGCCTGCAAGGTTCATTCCGCCAGTAGTATTACTGGTCGGTGTGCTACCACTGGCAGTCAAGCCGGTATCGTTTAGCTGCATAGTAGATTCGCTTGAATTCACTGTACCAATCAGGCCTGTACTGCTTGGGGTTCCGCCGCTGGCGGTGCGATATATATTATAGCTAACCGCTCCGCTGATACGAGACCAAGAAATACGGTTGTAGTTTGAGCCAGTTAGCGTTGCATTGCCTGTGGTGGTTGTGGTGGTTGTAGAGATTAAGGTTTCACCAAAACCATCATATGCGCTAACAGCATAGGTGTAACTTGTAGCTCCTGCGGCGCCAACGGTTGTTACCGTTGGCGCAGTTGGTGCTGACAACGAGCTGCTAACATAGGAGCCTTGTACACTAAGTGTGCTTGTGGCCGAGGTTGTCCCGATAGCTAGGCCGTTTTGCCCACGGTTTATTAGGTCGCCAACACTGTTTACTTGATTTGCATAACTTGTGTTTGTGCCAGAATCATTTATGCTGGTGGCGCCAGTGCCAGAATAAGTATTGTTGGATAAGTAGGTATTTGACATATATGAGCCAATTTCTATGGCATAGCCAGTTCCGGCGGTGTCGGTAATAATATTGCTAGTTATTAAGTTGCCGGTTCCACCTGGGAGGGACGAGTTCCAGCCTGACCTTAGTTCTATCGCGCTGCCAGATCCGCTGCCTGCGTTGTTGTATAAGGTGTTGCCAGTAATATTGCAGTTGTTTGTCTCGTATAAACTAGTAGAGCTGATGCCACTGCCGGAGTTTCCTGATATTAGGTTGGCGGTCATAGAGGCTCTATTTGTCCATATTATGTTAATGCCCGAACCGCTGTTGGATCCTATTTTGTTGTTGGCAATTGTTACGTCACTTGATTGCCTGACATATATACCGTCCGAACCGTTACTATTAATCACGTTGTCATTGCTGATCGTTCCGCTAGCCCCATATACCACTATGCCTCTGCCTGAATTTGATGTTATGACGTTGCCTGTGAAGTTGCTATTTAAGGCGTTGAGTGTGCTGATGCCGTCAGCGCCATTTGAAGCCAGCGTATTATTCGAAATTAGGGTAGTCGAGCTATCCGTTTCAATGCCATTGCCGCTGTTACTTCTGACAGTGTTTCCAATCATTTTGTTGTCAGATGAGTTTCCGCTTATGGAAATGCCTGCGCTACCATTAGCCTGGATCGAGCTGTCGTTTATAGCATTGTTTGTAACAAATTGGCCGAAATATATACCATCGCTGCTATTGTTTTGTACAAAACTACTGTCGATAATATTGTTGTCAGAATAGTAGAAGTAAATACCGTTTGTTCTGAAATTTGTAATTTTAACTTTTTGAATCTTTCCGCCTTGGCGAGCGGTTGCGCCTGTTCCGTCACCCATATTGTTAAAATATATTCCTCTTTGTGTAGGTGTACCGGTTTGGGAGGCTTTCTGTCCGTCCAGTCGTAGATCTTGAATCGCCACGCTGGTGCCAGTAGAAGTGTCGGAATTTTCTATAAGGTTATCGCTAGTACCAGCCAAGTCTGCGAGCTGGATTAAAGTTCCGTCGCCTGATCCATAAAGCGTGGTATTGTTTGGAATTAAAATCGTACCACTGGCAGTATAGGTTCCTTCCACTAGATATACCTTACCACCAGCTGCAGCAGTAAGCGCTGCGTTAATCTCAGTTTCGTCATTTGTGCCATCAGTCACGTAATCTGCCATATCTTTTAATACCTGCGCCGAGTTTGAGGCGGCAACGATCTTGGTAGAGGTGTTACGGTCGGACTGCCACTTGCCGTTGGCGTAGGTCAGTAGCTGGTTGGTTGTAGTGTCGTAGTAAACCATTCCTTCGGTTGGGCTGCTTGGCCGGCTGGCAGTGTTGCCACCAATAACGGTTAAACTTGCCCCGGCTGTTATAGTAGCGCTGGTGCCTATAGATATTGATGTTGCATTTGTTGTGCCGATATTCAGAGCGCCTGCCACAGCTGTGTCTAGGCCAGGTGATTGCAGCGCGGTATCGGCGCGAAATGTTCCACTAATCCATCCATCGGCTGTTTGCTGAGCTGCACTTTGATTCTGTATATAACCTGTGGAGCCGCTCGAAGCTGCATAGCCAGTACAGATTGAGCCTGTTGTGCAGAATATACCACTTTCGTCAGGTAATGTCAGAGTTCTGCTGGCTGTGGCCACCGAAGGAATTATTGTTATGCTATTTGAGTTTGTTGCGTTGTGTATTTTAATCTGTCCTGCTAGTGCAGATGCTGTTCCTAGAATTATTTGGCCATTTGTGGTGTCTGCTGCAAGTAGGGATTGGCTGCTGGCATTTTGAACGTTAAACGCATCTGTTGAATCGCTGGCGTTCTTAAAGCTGTTGGTAGCGCCCGTAAAGGTTTGGGTAATATTAAGTTTGGCTAGGTTTGCACCGTTAGATAAGTCCGCAGATGATATTTGCGTGCCATCTACCTGGTACACATGTCCGGAGGTTAGATTTAGGTCGCCGTCTATGGTAATTGTAGTGCCACTTTCGCTAATTAGCGAGTCGGCAATTGTTTGCGATCCTGTGAACTTAGCAATCTTGCCAGATGTGCCACCTAGCGTTGTTACACCGCCACCAGTACCTGCGCAGTTACCAACTGTGGTACAAATGTCGTATGATCCTGCGGCCGCTGTTGGAAGTACATAAGTTACGCTTGCGGTTGGTGTTTGGAACGATAAGGTGGTCGTATTAGCACCATCTTGGAAGGTCATAGTTGAAGCAGCAGTGCCGTATAACGATAAAGCTGCTGAGGTGTTGCCAATAGTAAGTGTACTGGCATTTGCTGCGCCTACACTAAGCGTGCCTGTTGTGCCAGTTGCCGTGCCCGTATCAATACTAATGTTGCCGCTATTTTGTGCTGTGCCACTAGCGTTGCCAGAGCGGATAGTCAAATCGCCAGTTGCCGTACTGCTGCCACCAGTCAAATCGCCAGTGCGCAAAGTTAGCGCCGCGGTACTGCCGCTGGTTGCATCTGCAGTGTTTAGTAATGGCGCTTGCATTGATGTGCCGGCAATAATCGTGCCGCCAACGTTGATGTTGCCCGTTTGAGCGGAGCCAGGCGTGCTGGCCTGCAAGCTTACATAATCACAGTTATTGGTATCAATACAGACCGTTCCAGAAGCATCTGGCAAAGTAATGGTGCGTGCGCCTGTTGCCGTGCCAGTTATGCGAAAGTTGTTAGATGCAGGCGTACCAGAGCTGCCTGCTACATATATATCGCGGAATGGCAAAGAGCTAGAACCCACGTCAATAGCGCCTGCCGATCCAGGCAGCAGGGAAGTATTGATTGCGACGCTGCTTAGGTTGGATAGTGAAGCATTGGCGTATCCACAGTTGTTTGCTGAGGTACAAATATTGTATGTGCCAGCAGTCGCAGTTTGCAGCTGATAGGTGACATTCGCAGTTGGCGTTTCAAAGCTTAGTGTTGTTGTGTTGCTACTATCTGTAGATGTGATGGTTGAGGTTGCGCTACCTTGTAGCAAAAAGCTCTGGCCCGTGCCGCCGACCGTTAGTGAACTGGTTGGTGTAATCGTATTGGCTGTTAGCGTGCCGTTGACGGTAATTGTGGTGCCACTTTCGCTTAATAGTGAATCTGCAATAGTTTGCGAGGCTGTAAATTTGGCAATTCGCCCTGCGGTCCCACCCAACGTCGTTACGCCACCACCAGTTCCTGCACAGTTTCCAACAGTGGTACAAATGTCGTATGTGCCAGCTACGGCTGTAGGCACGCGGTAAATTACATCTGCAGTTGGCGTTTGGAACGACAGTGTTGTTGTGTTGCCGCTGTCTGTTGATGTAAATGTAGAGCTGGCATTACCCTGTAGTAAAAAGCTCTGACCTGTTGCACCAATGGTCATAGCGCCTGTTGGCGTGATGGTGTTTGCGGCCAACGTGCCATTGATAGTTGCTGTGCTACCATCATCAGAAATAATTGAGTCGCCAATAACCTGCGAGCTGGTGAATTTAGATAACCTGTTAGTTGTCCCACCCAACGTCGTTACGCCACCACCAGTTCCTGCACAGTTTCCAACAGTAGTACAAATGTCGTATGTGCCAGCAGCCGCAGTTTGCAGCTGATAGGTAACATTAGCTGTTGGCGTAGCAAACGATACAGTCGTTGTGCTGGCGCCATCTGTTGCGGTTAGCGAACTAGAAGCGTTGCCCTGCAGTAGTAAACTTTGTCCAGTCGCGCCAACAGTCATGGCGCTAGTTGGTGTAATTGTGTTTGCAGTTAACGTGCCTGTTACAGTAGCACCACCACTTAAACTGGCAAGGCCAGTTACTCCCAGCGTGCCCGTAAAGTTTGCAGCCGAAGAAATAGTTTGCCCGTTAATGGTGCCAAGTAGTGTCATTGCTCCTGCTGGAGAAATTGACATTTGTGTAACGCCGCTAGTTTGTAGGTCTAGCAAGTTGCCGGTTGCGCCAGCGTTGGTGTTGTTGACAAGCATCATGGTGCTGGCCGCTTGGCTAGAAGTGACCGTTAAGCGGCCAAAAGTTGGAGCAGCAGTAGTGTTGATGTCCTGAATTGTGTTGATTGCGCCAGAGCTAGCTGTAAAGTTTGTACTACTAAAGCTGGCTATGCCTTTTTGAGCAGTGCTGGCATCGTTTATGGTAATGGTTGATCCAGTTGCGGTTGCATTGGCAATGGTTAAAGTTCCTGTTAGTCCGTTTAGCATGTCTACGCCTGCAGCAGAAGGGCAGGCCGAAAACGCTGGCGCGCCCGCGGTAGACATAAAACATAATCCAGTCCCGCCTGCAGTTACAGACGAAATCGCGCTTGTGCCGTTGCCAACCAGCACGCCATTGGCAGCTAGGGTGTTTGCGCCTGTTCCGCCATTTATAACTTCTAGCGGAGTGCCAAGGTCTAGCTGTCCTGTTACGTCTAGATCGCCAGCAACTATGATGCTACTGCCAGTCTCAGAAATTAATGAATCTGCAATTGAATTGACGCCTGTAAACTTGGCAATTTTGCCCGAAGTGCCACCAACGGTCGATACATTGCCGCCACCCGCAGAACTGCTAATGGTGTAAACGCCATTGCCGCTATCAACAATAGATATGTTTGTGCCTGCGCTAACGCCAACAACTCCAGAGTTTTTAAGCTCTCCTCCTGTTATTGATAGTCCGTTGCCAACATTTATTGAGCCAGTTTGTCCGCCAAAAGACAATATTCCACTATTGGCAATTGTAGTGCCATCAATTGCAATTCCACTGCCTGCAGTTAGTGTTACAGCGCCAGTTTGTCCTTGTAGAGACAAAACACCGCTGTTGGTTAGCGTGCCCCCAGAAGCTGTCAATCCGCCCCCAATAGTTACAGCGCCAGTTAGTCCACCTAAACTTTGCAAAAAGCTGTCGCCAGCAGCAACGTTAACAAACTGAGTACCATTGTAGTAGGATAATACATTATTGGTTTGGTCGTAGTAGATCTGGCCAGCAATTCCACCTGTTGGCTGACTGGATGGGGTAAGTATTAGAGTGTTGTTTACCTTAAGCTGGCCATTTATGCTTAGTGTCTTTCCGCCAGTAAGGTTTATTTGTCCGGCCTGACTTAGTTCGTCAAGTGGAAGTTGCAGGGTGTTAAATCTTCCTGCGACATCTTCATTAGACTCCACAGACTTGTTATTTTGGTTTTGAATCTGAGATATGAAGAACGTAAAGCTCCCACCAACAACTAACAAAAGCATAAGGATGCCAATACCTATGCGTTTGGCTGGTATCGATAATCTTGCCTTTTGTCTTGGTGGTTTTGGCGTTGGAATGTTTGGTTGAGAGCTTGACTCTCTAGAGAAGGTTGGGGTTTGATAAGTTTGTTTTTGTGTTGTTTCTTGCTGTGCGTTTATTGGGTATGTGTTTGTGCCAGGTGGTGGCGCTGTTTGCTGCTGAGGCTTAGCAAACAGAGGTACGGGTGCTGGTCTTGTGATTGGTGGTGCTGCTGCAGAGAAAGAGCTCTGTTGAGGTGTTGTGGTTGCGGGTTGTGAGGGTATCTGGATAGAATTTGTCCGTGGCGTAACAAAAGAAGGGCTTTGGTATCTCTGATTTTGAGCGCCACTAGCAGGGGTAGCGACAGGGTTTGCACTAGGCACTGGGTTAGTGCCGGATGCGCCTGAGTTACCGTTAACGCCTCTAAAATTAGTGTTGTTCTGATTTTCCACCACCACGCTGAAACCTTGTTTGTTTCGACCCCATTTAGTCTTACACGTATTATATAGCGTTTATGCTATATAAGGCAATGGCTAAACTGTGGATAACTATTGCGTCTTAGGTGTGTTGGCTTCGCCGTATGCTGGCTCAATGTCAACAAATAATGTTGCCTCGTTGTTTGTAACTTTCATAATACCTTTGGTAATTGGGAAAGAGAAATTTTGATATCCATCATTAACTACTATATGACCTTCTTCTAACATAGTAAAAAAGTTAGCATGGCCAGATAATATATCAAATGGTCCAACCTGATTGCGTGCGCTAACAGACATTGCCAAGCCGTGATAATAGGTTTGGGTTGGTGACCAAATTTTTACACGCAGTTCTGGGCGGGTTGGTCTCTTCATAACTAAATCAAAATTTCTTCAATACCACGCAAGGTTTGCTCGCGGCTGAAATATTCGCCTTTTTTGCCGGTCAGATCTTCTGTTACAAAAAATGATTGCGAGAAAAATTGTATTATTTTTTGTGCTCTATCATAATCGCGTCGCTCGTCAGGGCTTAGCTCGCTTTGCCCAATAATAGCTATGATGTTTTTTAACGAGTCGTATTTTTGCATTATCGCCTGAACCTGAGTGGCTAAAATGTAATGACGATCACCGACTATGTCTGGCGAGAGTAGCGAAGAAACTGTTCGTACAAGATCTACAGATGGGCGGATGCCGCTTTCTGCAACGCTGCGCGATAGCACAACCGTAGAATCAAGTTGTTGTGATATTTCTTGCACGGCCGGATCACTTAAATCATCAGCGGGTATGTAGATTGCCTGAATAGAGGTTATTGACCCGTTGGCGTTAGATGTCAGCCTGTCCTGTAGGCGACGCAGCTCGGAGAATAGTGTTGCCTGGTATCCACCTTCGCTTGGTGTGGTGCCAAGACTTGTGGCAAGTTCGTTTGATGCCTGAACATAACGATAGATGTTGTCGATAAAAACTAAAACGTCGCGACGTTCGTCGTCTCTAAAATACTCTGCGATTGTGGCGGCAGATTGTCCAACTAATGCACGCATAGCTGGAGTCTCGTGCATTTGCCCCATAAGCATTACAGTTTTTTGTAGTAAGTTACGTTTTTTAATTGTTTGATATAGCTCCTGGCCCTCGCGTACGCGTTCGCCAATCCCAACAAACATAGCTAGCTTGCTTTCGTCTTGCGCAATGTTATGGATTAGCTCCATTATTAATACGGTTTTGCCAACGCCTGCCCCTCCAATAACCCCAATTTTGCGCCCTTTAACAAAAGGAGTAAAAAAGTCTATTACTTTTATGCCTGTTTCTAGTAGTTCGGGTTGAATGCCATAGCCATCCGATTGTCTGGACATTTTATAAATACTACGACGCTTAGTGTGAGCAATTGGCGGTCCTCCATCGACTGGATTGCCAAAGGCGTCAAGTATTCGTCCTAAAACTCCTGAACCCTCTGGGACGGTAATAGTATTATGTGCCGAGGCTACAGCTGCACCGCGCCGTACTTGCGAACTGCCCGACATATTTATACAACGTGCAGTGTATGGATTAGGGTAGGTGGCTACCTCTAGAAATACCGTAGGATCATCTGCTAACACCAAAAGATCTCGTGGTTGGGGACGGTTCCCAACAATTTCTACCTCGCATATCAAACCGCGAATTGATTTAATCTGGCCAATAGCTGCAGTCATTTTATACTCCTTGAGGCGCGCATAATCTCTTTTATTCGTTCGTCGCTTTCTGTTCGTTTTGCATGATGGTACTCGTGTTTGTATTCTTCTGTCAATTGTTTGGCCTGTTGAGTCGCGCGACTCATATTATTAAACCTGTTGGCATACTGAGCAAGTTTTGTCTCCATGATAATTTGAATTAGCGCTACACCTAGCATTACAGACTCCATATACTCAGCAATTTTATCTATGCTTGGCTCAAATATGTAATCGCGGCTGCTAACGGTTTGCTCGCTTTCTGCAACGTCCGAACTAAGTTCTTGAACAGCAGAAATTAATTCGATTTGGGTAGCTTGTTGTGTTTGTAAAGAGTTGTAGGTTTGGTAAAAAACCGAAATTTGATCATATTTATCTAAAACTGATATTATATCTGCTACGCTGAAGTTACTGTCGCTGACAGGTAGCGCAAATTCTTTTATGGGCTTTATGCCAGCTTGTCGTAGATGTCCTGCTCCGTGGCTTCCAATTACAACTATGTCTGTATTTTGAGGGTTGGTGTTTGCGATCAGCATATTGGTTATAATTTGTTCGTCAGATAGTCCGCCAAGTTTTCCCTCACTTGTGACTGCCAAAAAAACTTTGCGGCCGTTTTTTTCGCGTTTGCTAGTAAGTCTTTTCTTAGGGTCAATGCGCAGACCTTGATAAGTTTGCCACAAATCGGCAAAAAACGCCTTGCTAGCTATAACGCGATTGCGGATTTTGGATATTCTAAGGCTAGCTATACTTTCAAATACTTCTGTTAAATCTTCGACAGTGTGAATTTGTTTCAAGTCTTTATTGATGCTTATTGCGCGTCTCATGCGGGTTCTCCCATTATGGTCGCTTGTAGCAGTTGTTGAACAATTGGATCAAGCTCGTCATCGGTTTGCACGGATTGACCAAGTTGTTGAGCTTGTGATTTTAACAGTGGCATATTTAACCTAAATTGTCCGCCACTTGCAATTACCGTTTCGAGTATTAGCTGCTGGGCACGGGATGAGTAAAGTTCGTTTGGCGGCTGCAAAAAAGCCTCGTTTATAAGATGCCCAAAGTGCAGCGCAAGCCTTGTCTCGGGGGCAATGTCGGCACCGTAGTGGGCAAATTCTGAAGCCTGACGATAGTCTGCAATGCGTTTAAATAATATTCCAGATAACATCTTTTGACGAGGGGACTGCGAGCGTCCGCCAACGCGCGAGACTGAAAGTCCAGTATTCACGGCCGGTCTAATATTTTGCCTAAATGTTGCCAAGTCAAAAATTATCTGGCCGTCTGTAATTGACATGACGCTGGTTGGTAGGTAAGCAGTTATGTCATCTCCTGGTGAGGTTATCACGGGCAGTGCGGTCAAAGTTTTATTGTTGTTAGCTAATTTTCCTGCTCGTTCTAGTAAAGAAGAATGTGCATAAAACATGTCGCCGGGGTAAGACTCTCTGCCTGGGTTTGCTCCTGCAAGCAGAGATATTTCGCGGTAAACCTTTGCATGCGACGAAAGGTCGTCGTAAATAATAACAACGTCGCGACCCTGGTGCCAAAGATACTCGGCTATGCTGCAGGCTGCATAAGGAGCTAGATATGATTGTGCTAGCGAGTCAAACATATCTGCTGCAACTACTATGCTATTATCTATAGCGCCAGACTGAGTTAACGACGCAACAGTTTGATCAATGTCAAGACGGCGTTTGCCAATTAAAACATAGACTACAATACGGTCGGTGTTAGTCTGGTTATTTGCAAGTTGTAGTAAAAAACTACTTTTACCAGATTTTGCGTCTCCCAAAACGGTAATGCGTTGCCCCAAAACAATAGGGAATAGGCTGTCTACAATGGTGACGCCAGATGGTAGAGGATCCGAAAGCATGCTGCGTTCGGTGATGGTGGGCGGCTTGTTGAAGGTTGGCCATGCTGTGTCAAATTGTATTGCACCTCTACCATCAAGTGGTTCACCTAAAGGAGAAATTGTGCGTCCAATTAAATTATTACCCACCTTTGTAGTCATAGAATTTTCTTGCAAGACAACTAGCTCGCCAATTTTTGTGGTTTCGGTACTAAGACTTAATATTAAAACTATGTCTTCGCCAACCTCGTGAACCATTCCTGCTTGGCCTGTTTCAAACATTACAAGCGCACCAATTGCAACACCATCTAGTCCCTTTACGCTTACTAAAAATCTATCAACGCCTACAACCTCACCGGTGGGGTGGTTGTTTTCTACGAGCTGTTTAAAGTTGGTGTTGTCAAACACGGGCTTTCCTTTTGTAGATTTCGTAAATTTGTTCGCGGTTGTTAATTATTTTTGCTTTTAGCGAAAAATCATAAACATGTGATCCTGACTGAATTATTGCACCGCCACCAATGTCTGTGCGTAGCGCAAAAGACAGCAGTGTAGTTGGATTTATCTGCGTTCTAAACCAAACGGTAAATTGGCGCTTTAGCGTTCTGTCTGGAATGTCGGGTAAAGCTACTCTGATTGTCGGGGCATTATTTCGTAAATCTTGCAAGGCTTTTAATGTCTTTTCGGCAGCAGCAAGATCGCCTTGTCTTGTCTCGGCTCCGTGTAAAACCCCAAGCAGTAGGGCGGATATTTGCGGTAGAGCTTCAGAATGATCCTTGCTAAGTTTTTTGCGTACATTGCGGTCGTGTAAGTCTCCAATATAATTGCGAAGTTCAATAATTACTGCGCTTAGCTGATCGATAGAGTATAGGTCTATAGGTAAATTAAGGTTCACGACAAAATGTCCTTTTTAATGTCGTTTTTGTGCGCCTCAAGACAACTAAAAATGTAGTTTGCCTGCGACCCAAGGTCTACTTGATTGCCTAAGCATTCTGCCAAATAACTTGCAACAACGTCGTTTATGCGACTGTTAAAATTGTCTACAATTTTTGCTCGTTCCTTGGCAACTTCGTTGTCCATGTGCTCTAAAAGCTGACCTTTGCGCTTATCTAGCTCCTGCTGAATTTTGTTAAACTCTGTAATTGTTTGATCGCGTAGCGCCTGTAGGCTTACCTGGTATTTTTCAAATTCGCCCGTCAATTGCGTACTGGCCATATCTGTTATACTTATACTTATTTGATCTACTGTATTATCTAGGTTTTTTTGAAGCCGCTCAGCTGACTCTTTGGCTACATCTAGCAGTTGCTTTTTAGTCTCTTCTTCTACTGCGCCCATATCCATTTCGTCTAGAACTTGTGACTCATCAACGCGAACATTGTATTTTTTAGAAGTAGTAAGTTGGCGCCGTTCAATTCTACTGTTGATACTGTTTTTTATGTATAGCAGGCCAATAATGTTTACTAAAGCCAGGGCTGCGATGCCGATTATAAGTATAATTTGTATTGAATCCATGAATCTCCCAGCCTTGTCATGTTGTTAAGATTAAATATATAGCAATAGCCATAACCAGTAAAATGCCGAGCGCTGTGGCTCCAACCTGAAGTAGGCTTTTTTGAACAGCACTTTCTGATAGCGGGTTGCGGCCAATAGATATAATGCTAGATTGCACTGATGAATAAAGCATCACGCCAGAGCTTACAAAGCCTAAAATTAAGATAAGCAAGCTCATCAGTACGCGCATAACCGAAACCTCTCGTCCCGCTACCGAATTTGCAACTTGTCGCAAAAACTCTGGCAAAAAAGTCTTTTGGCTATCTTCTGTCATGGCATAGTAAGTTACGTTAACTTGAACAGGTAGTAGTCCGGTGCGAATTACTTGCGGCTGACCATTTTTATCAGTAATTGTGAGCTCGGTAGTTTGAATGTCGCCAAAATCGTCTTGAGCTGTGCCAATTATCTGAGTGCTGTTAGTTGCCTTCATTCCAACCCCGTCAAGGGGAGAGGCGGTTATTTTGTCTCCGGTTACAATATCGCCATTTATATTACTGACAAGTGTTGGGGCATTCCCACTAATAACAACCTGTACTTTACTTGTATCGCCAGATAGTGATACAAGGGGATCGTCGCCAATTACGCCGATCATTTGGCTTATTCTTTCTGTATTTGCAAGCTGTACTTTGCCTTTGTTCTCGGATTCAAGCGATACGACTGCTCCTGCTGCGATGTTTGTTTCGCTTGTGTCAAACCCCTGAGAAATCGCAGCCGCATCTTGTGCAGCAATTGAATGACTACTAAAAACAAACGCTAGCAAAACTACCCCCACCCACGACAACAACGCGGCCAGGTTTTTTGTTGCAGGGAATGATTTTATATGCCCGCCAACCATGTACTAATAATTATAACCTGTATTGGTTGTATTTATAAAACTTGTGCTTAAAAACTCTATGCGATAAAATTTATAGTAAGGTTAAATGTAAAGTAGAGTTCGTCTCTGTGGGTAAAAATATGGAGTTTAGAAGTCGTAGTAATCAGTCGCAGGTCCAAGCTCGATCGACGCAGTCACAGTCGACATCAGTAAGGCCAAGCTTTGAAGGGGGAGAATCTAACAGTATGGATACAAAGGTAAAACAGCTTAACTCAAGAGGGTCGAAAAAGACGGTAGTTATTGCGGCGGTTGCTGCAGTGGCTTTAGTTATTTTGCTGATAATTGGAATGACACTTGGCCGAACAATGTTTACGTCCGAAGCCGCAATCCAGCAAGGTAAGTTTCAGGCGGTGTTTTTGACCAATGGTCAAGTGTACTTTGGAAAACTCAGTAATGTTGAAGATAACTATGTAAAGCTAACTCAGATATATTATTTACAAGTACAACAAGACGTTCAGCCAAGCACTGATGATAAAGAATCGAGCAGCAGCTCAAATGCTCAAGTGTCATTGACAAAACTTGGCAGCGAGCTTCATGGGCCAGAAGATGCAATGTATATTGCTAAAGATCAAGTTTTGTTCTGGGAGAACCTAAACGATAACAGTAAGGTTACTGAGGCTATTCAGGAATATCAAAACAAATAGCTTTTAATCATAAAAAGTCCTCGCGTTATATGAGGGCTTTTTATGTGTTTAAGAATAAACAATTATGCCAATTACAATACTGGTCTCTATAGCTAAATATAGTAGCGTAGAGATGAGCATTGGCATAATTTTTCTACGCAATGCATAGGTGATCCATACTAAATTGTCTAAAAGAAAAAATCCCCACGTCAGCAAAGAAACACTACCCGCATCATGTGAACGATAAATATCAATGGCTTGAGGCAACTCAAAAAATGGAGTAGTAACTGTAAAAAAAGTATACTATATAATCAAAAGGTTCTTTTGGTGGTTTGATCTTTGAGTAAAGTTTTTTAGCTTTTGGCATCGGTTTAAATGCTGTAAATATACAATGCTTTCATCAACTATTCTATGGTAGAGACATTGATAAGGCAATCAAAAAACCTCGATTATTCGAGGTTTTTTGATTTGCAAACTTTTAGGCATCTCCCAGAGGAGGAATATCTTCTTCATTATGATGCTTTAGTGGAATCTCTTTTAAAAACAAACTTACCACAACTGCAATCGCCAAGAATATTGATGATACAAGAAAAATTCTTGTTATAGAATCTGACAGTGCTACGCGCAGTACTTCGCTAAATGAATTGAACGCATCAATAGCTGTTTGCTGTACTTGCGCAGGCAATTGACTTAAGCTACTAAAAATACTTTCTTGTCCCTTGGTGGACAATATTCCTTGGACCGCATTGATGTCAATGTTACTAAATTGCTCAGCGCTTTCGCCACCACTTTGTTTGGCTATTTGCACAAACGGGTCGTTTTGGATGTTGCCTAGTTTATTGATTAGAACGTTGTTTAGTACTCCACCCAAAATGGCCGTACCTACTGTTCCGCCCATACTCCTAAAAAGTTGAACAGACGAAGTTGCGACGCCAAGATGTTTTTTATCAAACGCATTTTGAACGACCAGCGTAAACAAAGGCATGCTAATTCCAATCCCTGCGCCAGCTACAAACATTCGCCAAGCCATGTCAAAGTAGCTACTAGTTGCGTTTAAAAAGCTTAACAGCAAAATACCCAAACCAGCAATTGCTAAGCCTGTGCAATACATTATTTTGTATTTGCCAGTCTTTGCTACTACGCGACCGCAAACCATACTTGTGATTGTTAGGCCTGCAACCATAGGCAAAATAATTATGCCAGAGTTGGTGGCGCTAAAGTTTAAAATGTCTTGTGCAAATAAAGGGATATATATTACCGTACCCAAAAAGCCAATTCCAAACAAAAATATTGCAATTGCAGTCACGTTAAAGATAGATTGCCTAAATAGATCAAGTGGCAAAATTGGGCTTTCTGCTTTTCGTTCTACAAATATAAACGCTACAAGGATAGCGAACGCTCCAATTATCATGCCAATGATTTGTGGAGAACTCCAGGCCCAGCCATCTGTTCCGCCAAGTGCGCAGGCTAAAACCAAACCAGCCAAACCAGCAGAGATTAAAATTGCACCTAAAACGTCAATTTTTTCTTTAACTTTATGGGTTATTGTTGGCAAATATCGTGCTATTAGCGTAAAAGCCGCAATGCCTATGGGTACATTTATGTAAAATGTCCAGCGCCAGCCTGGTCCGTCGGTTAAAAGACCTCCCAAAAGTGGTCCAATTACAGAAGAAATGCCAAATACTGCACCAAAAACTCCTTGCCATTTTCCGCGTTCGCGAGGGGTAAAAATATCGCCAATTACTGTAAACGCGTTAGAAAAGATTACGCCGCCTCCAAGGCCTTGTAGCGCCCTAAATAGTATTAGCTGTAATATGTTTTGCGATGCACCACAAAGCATTGACCCAAGCACAAAAATTGCAACACCAGCCATTAACATGCGGCGACGACCAAAAAGGTCAGACAACTTACCAGCAACGGGCACAGCTATTGTAGAGGTAAGCATATAGGCGGTGATTACCCAGCTTAAATCTTTTAGTGCGTTAAACTCAGTCAAAATCTTTGGCAGTGCAGTGCCAACAATAGTTTGGTCAAGCGCTGCTAAAAACAGGCTCGACATAACTGCGATCATGATAATGATCTTCTCGCGCTTCGAAATGTGATGAAGCATATTTCTCCTTTGGTATATTATTTGTCTTTTGCAGAATTAATGGCGCGTTGTGTTAGCGAAACCTGCTCGGTTAACACCGACAAAAGTTTTTCGGCGGACTTAATTGGACAAAGGCATACTAATCCTGGTCCACCAGCATGATGTCGTTTGCTAAAGATAATTACTTTTTCGCCAGGATTAAGCCCCATTTCTTCTCGCGCCTCAACAGGAATAACGATCTGCCCTTTTGTTCCAATTGTACTAACGCTGTAGACTATGCTTTTTTCTGTAGGCATGTTCCTGTCCTCGATTAAAGTATTACCAATCATACTTGTTATACCTAAACGCATAACTAAAATCAAGGTGCATTTGCAAAAAAAGATTATAAATAGTAATCTTTTATCAGGTTTTGTCTTTGTGCCAAATGGAGGAATTGTGCAAAAGTTCGAAGCTCTTACAGAAGGTAATCTTAGTGTTTTGTCTGCTTTTCGGTTTGAAACAAGAAAAGAATACGGAATGCCACATGCGTTAACATTAATGCAGCTCGCCGCAGAAGGATATGTTTTTTTGGCGCCGTATCAAATTGAGCTCACCCCCAAAGGTAGAAGTCTGATTGTAGACGGCGATCCCAGCATAGATATGGCTGCTCGTCAGGTCTTGCAAAATATCGTTAACGTGCCCCATGACTCTGGTGTAACGCTGATTAATTTTGACGAACAAGGCAGACCCCGAAAGGGTTTTAATCGTGTTCAGTCAAAGGATGTGCAGAAAATACTTGCTTATGGCTGGCTATCAGACAATGGCTACTATTATCCAAAGCGTAAGCTTAGCTTGGCACAAGCCTTTAGCGCTTTGATTTCAGTAATACCGTTTGCAGTTGCAATCCCCGTGGTTGACGAGACTAATCCACTACCTGTAACAATAGCCATGTGGACACTCTCTTTTGTTTGTATGATGATTACCATTAGGCTATACAAAAGATTTAGCTATAAGCTAAAAGATAGAGGTCGGCAAGTTGTGCAGCTGCTGCATGAACTGAGTATAGCTAAGGCTAGTAGTGACTGGGGTGATGAGCTAATGCCCTGGATTTGGCTGACGCATCCTTCTGACGTTGGCAAGTGGATTCAAAATCGACAGAGGCCAGAATGGTGGAACGGCCCTATTAATACATGGCAGCGCGATCTAATTAGTCTTGTGGGGTTTATCGAGCGTAGCTGTCCAAAGTAGCTGTCTTAAATTATTAAGCTTCACCTAGGTGCTTACGAAATGTGAGCACCACTTTTATTTATGACAATCTTTGCAATAACCGCTTATTTCTATTACGTGGCTAAGGGCTAAAAAATCGTTTTGTTTTGCCAGGCTAGTAATAATTTTTTCTAACTCGGGACTAATGATTTCTATGCTTTTTCCGCAATGCTGACAAACGGCGTAGTGATGGTGGGGTGTAAAAATCTCGCTAAGTTCTATGCGACTTTTAAAACCGTGCCATATGCGATTTACTATGCCAAGGGATTCAAAAAGTTCTACCGTGCGATAAACTGTTGCCCTGTCGATGTCGGGGCTGCACAGTTCGGCCAAACGAGCTGTTGTTACTGGCCCGCTCTTGATTAAGTGCTCAAAAATAATCAGTCTCGGCTTTGTAAAACTTTGGTTGGACTCTTTTAGTGTCTGTTTAAAACGTTGAATCATTATACATAGTATATTTAAAATGCAAATTTATTGCAAAAATAAAAATAGTGTCTATTTTACAGCAGACACACCAGCTGTGGTGTTATAAAATTAATGCAGAATAATTTAGCTATAGCGCGGAATCATGTGTAAATCATGAACTGTGCCGCAACGGTAAGCCACTAACCCTGGTAAGTCCGATACGTGCTTTAGTGTAATTCCCGAGCAGGAAGTAGGTTTTTTATCCTCTTTTTGCTTGGCGAGAGGGTATTTTTTCTGTAATGACGGTCATAATGGCTGAACGACAAGAGGTGCTGTATTTCTTCGAGCATGAGACTGCGCCTGTGCTGCGAGCAAAAGAGGTTTTAGATTCTAATAATATATTGCGAAGGCAAGCAGAAGAGCTTGCAAGCGAGCGAAAAAATGGAGATATCCAGCCAGATTTCGACCCCATGATCGATTTGCTGGGGAGTGCACGTTTATTATGTGCAGCCGAGGACGCGGGGAGGTCAAGCCAAGAAACGCGCCAAAACTTACGCAACGATATTAGAACAGGGTTACTTGAGGTTGTTCAAGAGAACGGGCACATAACAGTTATTGATATACCAGTTAACGCAAACGGCGAGGCGAACATCGCGGGCTTACCATTGTACGAAATGTTTTTGCGCGGAATCCACTCAGGGCGTCCAGATTGGGTAAACAATTTAGGCACAATAAATGTGCACGAAGAGTTTTTGGGTAGTGCGCTTTTTTGCAACGAGGCGTTACGTAACGAATATGGGCTAGTGGTTATCTCTCCTATGCCAGAAGACGTTGGTTTGACGAATGACGAACTTAAAAAAGAAGGTTTTAGGCCAGACACTGGCAAAATGATGGTGCGGATGCACACTTTTAAGCCCGACGGCTTAAGCTGGAGGCGAGAGACTGAGCAGCTTTGTGCGAGTGGTAGTGATATTCAGGTTGTCAACAACGCGCTACGTGAACTTGGCGTACTTGATCAATCTGAACAAGATTTAAGTACTACCGAAGCGTTGGACAACCCGTTTTTATTAAGGTTGTCTGATTTTCCGCAGGGTGCAGCAGGAGTTGTTAGAATTCTTGACGAGCTAAAGGCAGATAAAACGGGGTACGAATACTTTTGCGGTAAAGAATCTATGGCTAGCAGTCCCTTGTCAGAAATGTATGCGCAGTTGCGTCAATCTTCTAAAGAGCGAGAAGATAATTTAAGTGAATTTATTGACGAGTTAGAATATTATGCGTACGCCCTTGCCCGTAGTGACAATCTATCGTTTGAGGAACAGACGCGTAATTACGAGCAAAAAAAATTGCAAATAGTTCGCAAAATTTGTGCGCTTCATCCTGGCTATGCAGAGCATGCCTTTGGCGAAGATACTGCCGAGCATTACAAAAAAGCTTATCAGGCCGTAGAGGATGGTGATAGAACTCTAGCCGAGGCGGAGCTAGACACGGCCTTTGAAAGCTCTAACAGCATAATAATGTGCGGAATAGAAGTTACCGTAAGTAATCCCGCTAACCCAGAAGAAGCCTCCGCACAATCTGCCGAACAAAAGCAAGAGGTAATTCATTGCATGGAGCTAAAAATTTTTGGCTATACAATCAGAAAAGGCGTCAACTGCCCAATGTGTAGTAAAATAACTGGGCATCGTGTAGACGCATACGAAACAGTAGGAACTATCAAGTGTTTAAACGGAAGGTGTGGCTACGAAGTGGATAAACAAAGTGGCGATGTGCTAAAACAAAGTGGAATTGTTCAGGAGCAGGAAGCAAGTGATGTAGAATGCGACAATGTTGCAAACATTATTTACGAGGTTGTGCCTTCGACATTAAAAAGCGGCCAGGTGTACGCCTTTGGAACTGGACAATACGAATACCGCCAAAAGATCAATGTTGGTGGGGTTGAGCATCAGTTTATTGCAGACAACGGAAGCCAAATTGTTGGCGACGAAGCCGAGTGGTTGGCCGAAATGTTACTTAGTCAGCCTTCTTCTCAAGTAGCATAAGATGCTTATCGCGATAAGTTGCAAATTCCTGCTTATTGAGTTTTGCCCGTTTAATAAATGACCCAATTTTTTCGCTACCAATTAAATGTGGCATAGTTACATATGTTGCACCTGCATGGTAAAGTGCTGCTGCCTGAGTGTAATTGTCTGCACTGCAAATAAAGATGACGTGCGGGTTCGTGCGGGTTATCTTATTTACGAGGCATTTATTAACTTCAAAATCAGCAATTGTCGAGACGATCATCTTTGTTTTTTCTATGCTCATCTCTTGAAGTAGTTCAAGATCTGTAGCGTCGCCATAAAGATGGGGTGTGTGCTTGTGTTCAAGATCTTCAATGACTTCCGGATTGTAGTCTACTACAACAAAGCGTTTACGCAGCGCCTTAAAGCTTTTAACGTATTCGTCTCCACCCTTGTGATATCCAAACAAAACAAGCGGGTAAGACTGCATTTGGGTTTTTTCGGGTTTAATGGTTTTTCGTTCAAAAAATCGAAGACTGTGCTCTAATTTTGCAAAAATCTGTTCGCTGTACTTCATTATATAAGTAGAAACCGCGATAGTTATAATTGCCGCCAAAGTTATTGCAGTATTTAGGCTTTGAGGTACAATACCGGCTGCAAGCGCCATAACAACAAACACCAGTGAGAATTCGCTAACCTGTCCAAGCGAAGAAGCCGCTTTAAAACTTGTGCGCTTGGTGTAACCCAAAAATCCCATACTTATCATGGCGGTTAGTGGTTTAATGGCTATAACTATAAAAGAAAACACTAAAGCTGGCATAATTGCTGATCCAAAATCACTTAATTGTAGCCCCTCGCCAAGCGCAATAAAAAATACTACAACAAAAAAGTCGCGAAGCGGCTTAAGCCTGGCAGCAACTTCTTGAGCGTAGGGAAGTGATGCAAGGCTAACGCCGGCAAACAAAGCTCCTACCTCTATAGAAAATCCAGTAGCTTCAAATAAAGTGGCAATACCAAAACCCCACGCTAATGCAAACAAAAACAAAAATTCTTGCGAACCTGCAATAAATTTTGAGAATCTAGGCAATATCTTGCCGCTAATTAACATTAAAGTTAAAGCCAAAAATGCACCCTGAATAGCTAAAATAATTAGCTTACCAGGAGAAACATCGCCAGTTTTAACCGCCGCAAGGCAAACAAGCGCGGCGCTGGCTACAATGTCTTGCACCAACAAAATACCTAAGCTGATCTGTGCATAAAGGCGTGTTTGCTCGCGCTTATCTGTAAATATTTTTATTATTATAATGGTACTGCTAAAGGTTAGGGCTACGCCTGCAATTATGGCCTCTGTCTGAGAAAATCCAAGCATTAACGCCGTGCCATAGCCAATAACGGCGCTGGCAATAATTTGCACCGTTGCGGTAGTTAAAACTACCTTGCCCAAACGCTTAATTACATCTGTATTTAGCCCAAGACCAATAATAAACAGCAAAAGAGCAATGCCAATGTTACTAAAAGCCTCAAACGGAGCTTTGTCGGGTATCATCCCCAAAAAACTTGGGCCAACAAGAATGCCTGTTAATATGTATCCAATAATTTGCGGTTGTTTTAGCAGTCGCATGGCAGAAGAAACTGCCACAGCTAAAACAATCACCAAGCTAAGTACTAAAAATAAATTTGATTCCATAATTTTTGTTTTGTCTAATTTGTTACATTGTATCATACGCTTGGTTAAATGGGCGAATATGGCAGTGGTGTAAAAGTTAAATAGCCCCAGCCAACCGCGCAAGAGCGCAGTCAGCCAGGGCAAAACCATACATTATATATATGACAACAATTTACGTACAAAGATATGAAAATGCTATTTAAGCGTGTTTTTACTCCACCCATAACTCAAATCCCATCCCCTATTAACAAGATTGGGCTGGTCATCACGAAAGAACACATCCATATTACGGTTAGTACGCGAAACCACCACAGGATCGCTACTAAGCCTATCGTCCCAACC
>JASFQB010000002.1:0-196813 GCA_050115675.1 Candidatus Woesebacteria bacterium | reverse complement strand
AGTGTTGGTGGGATTGGACTGTTGGTTGGCATCACCAATCTTGGGGTGTTCCTATGGTTGGAGATCCGACTGTGGTTGCGCGTGATTCGTCTCATATGGACGTTTTTTATCGTAAATCTGATGGTACGCTTTGGAACCGTTGGTGGGATGTTAATCTTGGCTGGGATATTCACGGCTGGGATGATGGTCTTACTAGTGACCCTGTTGCTGTGAGGCATAGTGGTACCACGATGGATGTTTTCTTTCGCGATGGCGAGAATGGCCTTGTTAACAGGGGGTGGGATGTTAGTAGCGGATGGCAGAGGCAAACACTTTAAAAGACTACTTGTGTTTATTTATGCAAAAGTAAGGCTTAGCCCGATTGTATGTGATGTTGCATGCAATCGGGTTTTTTAATTGCAAACGCCGTGGCGTCAAATCATCCTTTATAAAAACTGAAGATTGCGATTATTTAAACAATATTTTTTTGCATAAAATCGTACAGTTGTTGCCACAGCGTTTCGTCTTTAGAATAAAGCGCAATCTCTTGAGTGCCATAGGCTACGCCGCGCCAACTAAAGTTGTGTGACCCGCTTATAAGAGCTTTGCTGCCATCGTTTAGCTCAAATAGTATGAATTTTGCATGAATATACTCGCTGCGTTTATACGAGTTTTTTATACGAGCATGTGCTTTATCCAATGCAAGCGACAGCACAATAGCACCCGCTCCCTGTGAGGCGCGATTAAAATAGCAAACTGCGTCAGAAGATCTTATACTTTTAGCCAGCTTTCCGCTTGGGACCATCTGCGAAACGTAGTAGATTTTTTTAGCTTTTTTAGATAGCAAGCATGCTTTGTCATAAATAACCGAACAGCCCGTCCGACCTGCGTCTAATAAAATATGGTTGATATCATCGATTTTAATTACTTGGTCGTACATGGTTTTGTTTTTTAATTTTGGCAAATAGTCTGCAATTTTGCCTGCTAGCTGCTGATCTGTTTTATGCAGCATGTAATCTGTGCTTTTAAACGACAGCCCGCTAAAATTAATTCCGCCAAAGCTAAAAACCTGATCATCTACAACGGAGGCTTTTATATGACACCTGCCTTTAAAAGGATTTAGCCCTACTTGTCGCAGCTCGTGTATCGCCACTCCAAAATCTGCAAGCCTGGCAAACATGTCTATAGTTTTACCTAGTAGTTCGCGGTGTTTGCGTGGCGAATACGGATAGCTGCCAATAAGCAAATGTCTAAAACCCGAGTCAACGTACAAGTCTACTTTTACTCCGCTTTTAGCTGCTTTTAAGATTTGTTCAAAAATTGACATGGTCGTGTCGTCTGCATACATGACCATGCTTGCCAAAATGATGCGTTTTTTTGCATTACAAATAGCGTTATATAGACTGTTGTAATATTGTTCCGGATTAAGTAGCTTCATTTAATTTAGGCTATTAAATTGCAGATTTGTTTAGCCCATTTTTTTGCACGCTCTAACTCACCCCTGGCAAGTGGGCCTTCTTTATCGTCAACAATAAAACCAGCAGGCTCGCCTACAATGTTTGCGTCTTTGTCTTTTAAGCTATTTGCAAGTTTTTCTGCCGCATAACCAATGGTTTTTGTTAATATTTTTAAAAACCAGCCATGACCATCTTGCGCAAAGCGTGTGTCATAGGTTGCTACCGCAAGTCCTGCAAAAGAATCTTGCGAGAATGACTTAATTTTGTTTGTCAAAACAGGTAAAGGCCGACCACCTTGAGTTGGCGAACCCACAAAAAGCAGGTCTAGTCCTTTTAATGACTCTTCTGTAAAATCTTGCGCTTCAATAGCCTTTGTGCCAACTTCTTCGGCCATGGCTTGCGCAACTTTTTTAGTATTACCAAATGCAGAGCAATAAACTACTAAACTTTTCATAATTTCCAATCTTTTGATTCTAACAAAAAGCAAAAATGATGTCGCGGGATAGACAAGGCCTCTCCGTGATCAATTGCATCTTTATAGTTTTTTTGATTATTACGATCAACATTAAAAACCTTACCTGGAAACACGATAACATGCTTATCGTCATTTTTAAAATCCGCATACCAGTGCTTTGGTTTTAAAATCTGGCTCAATTTGTGAGCCAGATCTTCTATCGCTTCTGCCGATACTTCAACCGTGTGCAAAGTCCATTTTTCAAGCCACGGAGTTTTATGCGCATCTGTGACCTTTTCTGTGCGCGATGATTTAATATCAAGCTGACCAAGTAAGTCTAAACTTTGCAAACTTTCTTCAATTACTTCGCCCGTATAGTTCATGGTAATTATTATCATTAATAAATAGTGCAAAGTAAACTCTTGACAATTTGGCGCAGCTTAAAATGCCCCTTACATTGATTAAAATGCATTTGCAGCATAAAATGTTAAAATGATCATTTATCACACTGACGGCAGTTGCGAGCCAAACCCAGGCGCTGGGGGTTTTGCCGTTATCAAAGAGATGAAACCTCATCTGCTTGGCCACGAAATTGAATCTACAAACATTAGAATGGAAGGCTTTGCACTAATAGCCGCGCTAAAAGACGCGGGCAGTCAAAGCGCAAAAATACATACAGATAGCGAATTTTGGATAAACGTAATTACAAAGTGGTCTTTAACGTGGGAAAAAAACGGCTGGAAAAAGAAAGGTGGCGAAATAAAAAACCTAGACATAGTTATTGAAGTTTGCTCACTTTACCGCAAGTCAAATGCCGAACTAAGCTGGGTGCGTGGACACAATAACGACCCCGGCAACGAGCTTGCAGACCAATGGGCCAACCGAGCTAGGCTAGAAAAGCTGCTTTCTGTTCCAGAAGATGTATAAAAAATAGACCTCATATGAGGCCTATTTTTTACAAAAATTTAAAATTATTTCATCTTTTTTGCGCCAGTGTAGTAGTCTCGTACCTGAAACAAAAAGTAATATGCGACTGCACTTGAAATAATCGCACCCAACAAGCTACCAAAGGCACTGCCATAGTGCGGCTCAAGCATCATCAGTACTCCATAAACAAGGTAGACAGTTGCGCCAAGTAACAAAAGATCCCAACCACTTTTTTTGTACTTTCTAAGTGGAGAGAATGCACATAGCATCAGCACCCCGTTTAAAGCCAGCGTCAGCAGACCCAAGTAGAAGAAAAACCCCATTCCGTAACGGGCACCAAGACCAAAGCCATAGGTAATCGTGGTCAGCTGCCATAAACTGAATAAAGAGTAAACCTGCAAGACACCTATAACAAGTGCCGCCCATGGCCATATTTTAACTAACGTTTTTCTGACATCATCAGGCAATGATGGCAAAGACTTAAACAATGGCATTAACAGCGCTTCGATCGGCTTAACTAATGCTTCCATCTTTAACTAACCCCCTAATTACTTATAGCTTAAGCTTACTCATTTATTGGCATTTTAACAATACCCTCAAGCATCAATATCTTTCTTAGTAGGCAAAGAACTTGTTTTAGCAAGCTCTTTGCCCACATCAGACCTTAGGGCAGTATGTTGCCCTGCAAAAATGTTGCACAAAATACAACCCCACACCTGACAGACAACAATACGCTGCCAAGTGTATTGTCAAGAGCCTGCTCTACGACCCTTGCAACATCACTACTATACTGCCCGCGCTCTGTCAGCTTAACCGCAATGACATCGCTTGCAACCCATGTTGATTCAATATTATGACTGCCTATGCCCACAATCGCTACTCTAACGACTGGGACACCTCCCTGTCCTTTAAAAACAACATTATACCCTTGATTAGTGTGCCTAAACATAGTCACAGTAAAAAACGACTGAGCTGCCGCAAATCTCCCAACAAACCCTCTAAACTCGTTTACACTCATTTTATGATCGGCTTGTGGCAAAATCCTTGCGCCGTCCAACACGACCGCCTCCATTGTTGAAGATCACATCATGATACATAACAATGATAACATATTATCAGCTCCTGCGCCGCCATAGCCAGGATCAATCGATTTTTTCAAGAACCGCCTTTAGATCCACGGCTTCTTTTAATACTGGAGTCCACAAATCTCCAACTTTTTTTATACGCTTAAGCGCATTCTTTATATTAAACATTGATGGATCAAGCCCCATATCAACTTCACTCCACGCTAATGGCATTGATATGCTGGCGTCAGCCGTTGGACGCACAGAATATGGAGCAACTACAGTTTGCCCTTCGCGATTTTGCAAAAAATCAATATACACTTTGCGCTGCCGCTTATCAGGACTTCTTAAGACGCTTGTAGTCTTAGGCAATCTACTGTTTGTCTCTAATGCAATTAAGTGCGCCAAATTTTTTGCTTGATCATTTGTATATTTAGCATGCAAAGGTATATAAATGTGCAAGCCTGCGATTCCAGATGTTTTTACATAATTAGGAATCTTCCATTCCTGGCATATTGCGTGAACGGTTTTTGCAGTTTCTATGACTTTGTCAAAGCCAACACCATGAGGATCGAGATCGATCACAGCCCAATCTGGCCTAGTTAGATGACTAACCTTGGAATTCCAAGGATTAATTTCTACAGAACCAAGCTGAACAGCGTACAAAAGCGTTGCCTCATCACGGCCAACCAGCCAGCGTAAGTTTGTATTATTGCTTTCAGAAAAAATATCCGCATACGAAGCCCACTCAGGTAAGTGCGGGTTATTTTTTTGAAAAAACGATTGCCCGCTTATGCCATCTGGCATTCTATTAAGTGACAGAGCTCGACCCTTTATGTAAGGCAAAATGTATTTTGCAACCGAAATATAATATTCGAACAAATCATCTTTAGTGTATCCATGCTTTGGAAAAAACACTTTATCTAAATTTGTAGCTTCAAACGGCAAATTTAATTTTGAAATCATAGAGTTTGCTTTAGGTAGAGTGGACTTTTCTACTTTTATTTCTGCGGGTTTTTTATCACTTCGTAAACCTTCAAATTTTGGTTGGCGCAAACGTCCCTCTTGTGTCCATTCGCTAAAACTTACCTCACACACCAACTCCGGACGAACCCAGTGTACAACAGAATTTAGTTTTGTCATAGTATTAAATGGCGAGGCTGATATTTGTATTTTTGCAAGTTGCTGGCTTAAAGTTTTTCGCAATTCTTCTGACATTCCACCGCCAGAGCGCCCAGCGTAAATAAGTTTTTTACCCTCAAAAACACCCAGCAACAACGAGCCAAGATATTTCCTAGACCCTTTGGGTTCGGTGTAGCCACCAATGGCAAACTCTTGGCGCATATGCGTTTTAATTTTTAGCCAATCGTTACCACGCTCACCCTGTTTATATTGACTGCCATCTCTTTTTGCAACAACACCCTCAAGACCATGTCCTTGAGCTTGCTTAAACAAATCTTCACCCTTAATCTCGACGTCATCACTAAGATGTAGTGTTTTGCTTTTTGGCAAAACAGATTTTAAAAGAAATTTGCGCAAGTTTAGCGGCATTTTTTGCACATCCACACCATCGCACCATAAAATGTCAAAGATTTGGTATTGCAGCACCCCTCGTGGATTAGACTGCCAATTTTGCAACCACTCAAAATGACTAACCCCTTCAGAATCTACAGACACAATCTCGCCATCTACAACAACGTCATGTTTTATATCGTGCAGGGCTTGCATAACTGGCTCGAACTTGTCTGTAAAATCGTTGTGGTTTCGCGAATACAACCTAACATCACCCCTACGCTTGCTTGCAATTGCCCTGTATCCGTCCCATTTTATTTCGAACCTCCAACCCTCTTTACTAAACGGTTCGTCTGTTAGTATACACAGCATAGGATTAACATTTTTGGGCATAGGCTTTTTTGGGTAGTCACTTAGACTAGGCTTTTCTTCTAATGATTTTTTTGCATATTTATCAGCTTTTTTTATCAAAAGCCAAGCTTTTTCTTGGCTAGAGTTATGCAACCTAACCAAAGCAAATTCGCCTTTTAATTTTTTTCCGTGCAAAACAAATGTAATGTGCCCGCTTTCTAGCCCTTGCTTTAGAGTCATCAAATCTTCAGATGCATTGCTCTTACGAGGCTCATAGTAGCCCTTGTCCCAGATTTTTACCGTTCCCGCACCGTAGCTACCTTTTGGAATTTCGCCTTCAAAATCTTTATACGAATATGGATGGTCCTCTACCATAACAGCCAGATGGTGTTCGTGCGGATTCATGCTTGGCCCCTTTGGTACAGCCCAGCTTTTTAAAACACCATCTATCTCTAGTCTAAAATCATAATGTAAATGCGACGCTTGATGCTGTTGCACAACAAACGCCAGTTTAGTATGCTTTTTTGCAACACCAACAGCTGGTTCTGGAGTGCTGCTAAAATTACGTTTTTTTGAATAGTCGCTCAAACTCATTCACTCAACCCTTTAAGCTTGCTTTAAGCGCAGACATTAGATCTTTTGTAGTAGCCTGTCGCTCCTTAGATTGCATCTTTGGTTTTTGACCTTTTACCTTTGCATTTATTAAATCTTCGAGCTCGTCAGTGTAGCTGTCTTTTAAATCCTCTGGGATAAAAGGTTTTATGTTTTGTTTTATTAATTTTAGCGCCATATCAATTTCGTCAGACGCCAAGCCAGACGTGCTTGGTAATTGCAAATCACGAGGATTTCTTAAATCAGATGGATAGCGCATTTGGTTTAAGACAAGCACTTTGCCCACTGGTTTTATTGCCGCCAAGCGTGAATGCTCGTGCATAACAAAACTCGCCAGCGCAAGTTTACCTGTTTTTTGCATGGCCTCGCGCAACAATGCATATGCCTTTTCGCCTCCCTTTTGCGGTTCTAGGTAATACGGTTTTTCAAAATAGCGTATATCAATCTCTGGCTCATCAACAAATTGCATAATATCTATGGTCTGACTTTTCTTTACGCCTAATCTGTCTAATTCTTTTTGAGTCAAGACAACGTAATCGCCCTCTTGATATTCGTAACCTTTGGCTATATCGTTCCAGGGTATCTCTTGCCCGTCTTTTCGACAGATTCGAGCATAGCGTATAGACCCTCCATCATCTTTATGCAACATAGTCAAATCAATGCCCTGTCGTGGATTAGCCGCAGCAAAAGCACTGACCGGAATAGATACCAGTCCAAAGCTTATTGATCCGTTCCATACAGGTCTCATATTTTTATGGTAACATAAGTAAGTTAACGTGCTTGGTAATAAAGTTGTTTTTTAATAAACTACAACACCTACCGCCTTTAAAAATAAGTTAAGGAGCAAAAAATGAGCAGTCAAAATAATGACGATTTAGACTTTTTAGCAGAAGAAAAACCAAAAGCAGCAAATTACATTTTTGACCCTCTGCACGACGAGCCAAGACTATCACAAGATTACGAATCCCCAGCTGCGCCACCGACCGACATAAAAGAAACCTTATCGCCACAAGACCCAAGAACGGATGGCGAAATGCAACCAGCAGAGATTTATGACGAAGGCATTACAGGTGCAACAGACTTCAACGCCCACCATGGCGAACCTACAGCACCACATTACGGACATCTAAACCCAAAAGAATAAATTTATTGACCTCCCCTGCGTCAGCTGCCACAATGTTTGCATTGGGACTGTGGCTCAGTTGGCTAGAGCACTGCATTCGCATTGCAGAGGTCAGGAGTTCGACTCCCCTCAGCTCCACCAGGTATTATTTTTGCAGGCATAGTCAATACTTAAGTGCTATAATTAACTCACCATGCAAGATAATTTTAATTCATCACAACACAATGTTACGTCGCCTGCGCCTCAAAAACAAAATGCCCAGGTGTTTGTTTTAATTATTTTAGTAATTACATTTATTGCAACTACAGCCGTTGCCTACTTTTGGCAACAAAGCGTTATCAACGAAAAAAACGCCAAAATTAGCGATTTAGAACAACAGATAGGTGAGTTTCCAAAAATTAGCTATATGTCGCAAAAAGGCGAGCAAGTGCTTGTTTATAACCCATCAAATAATGACATTATCGACAGCCCAGTAACTGTCATTGGGCAAATTCCTGGCAACTGGGCTGATGAGGGCGATTTTGTGATATCAGTTAAGGACAGTGATGGCAATAACATTGGCGAATCAATTGTAAAAATTGATGGAGACTGGATGACTACAGATTTGGTGCCTTTTAGTACAATCTTACCATTTAGCGGATCTGGTGCTGGCACGCTAGTGCTTAAAAAAGATAATCCGTCTGGCCTGTCAGAAAACGACGACCAAGTAATACTTAACATTGAGTTATAATTGCAGATATTAAAACCCGCATTGTTTGCCATTTTGACAGACAATGCGGGCAAAACTTACGCACTCTTGAGGCTAACCCCTAAAATCACACGCAGACAAAGGCGCAATTTCGCGGTTGCGCTTCGGGCTTCGGTGGCCCAGCCAGTGCCAAATACCTCGACGCCCAGCAGCATTATAGTAATCAGGCCTAAGTCTCATATCTTCGGCACGCCACTTTAGATATCGCGTAACTTGAGGCCTTGAGCCTGTAACGTGCAGCACGTACGAAATGTAACCAGGCGCATGTCTGCTGCCAGAGATATGATAAGCCAACGCATCACCATCATGCATAACCACAGCCAAACCTTCACAAATATCAGGATGATCGTCCTTCGCCTCACCCCTGATAATGCGCGGATTACCACTAAGCACAATTGGATTGCGAAACATAAGGCTATCAATTTGAATTAGCCAAGCTCGCGAAGGCACGTCCAAAGCACACGAAAGAAGACCAAACAAGCTTACGTTATCATCTCCTGGTTTGTTGCCCAAGTGACAAGTTTTGGCAGTAAACAGACGATAGTTATCGTCTTGAGGTTCACCAAAAACAGGAATACAATCTTCGGCCTCTGCCAACCCAATTGGCACACCATTACCCAAGATCGTATCATCACAAACGCTAATGCCTGGCGCTAAAATCTGCGTCAACCCCTCCTGACCTGGATCGCTCGGTATTCCATGACTGTCATAGGCCTGACTAAGGTACAGACACTCAACGTACTCGCCTGCGCGTAGCTTGGACGAATCCGCTTTTTCAACAAGGTTTTGCTGCCACGCTGTGCATTTTGGCTCATAGTTTTTTGTGTCGTAAACGATGTTGATTCCATTTTTAAGCTGAATCTCTTGACCCCGTGCAAGCACTATAATAGAAAATTGCTTACGACGGATAATTGGTACCCGAATTTGAGAGCCATTTTGAAACATCTTAAATTCTACACCGTGAATCATTACCAAAACCTCATAACCAGGTTTTTCTCCTTGACGCTCTTCGACAACACAATCATTATCGCAATCAATATCAGCCGCATACAGCATCATACAACCTTCTGACTGAACACGTCTACGAAGACCTTCTCCTAAAGCATCAAACGCAGAGCATGAATCAGAAGCGTACACAGGCATACCTCTTTGAATGCTTACGCCATCGTGCACGTAGGTGTACATAATTCCTCCAATATGCAGGCCCTAACCAACTCGCAATATAATATTATTATCACATTCCCAGCTTCCGTCAATACATCATGCAAATTAAAACCTCGCGCATTACATTTACTGTCAATGCGCGAGGATAAGTTTCTCTAAACTCCGCCAAGAGCGCTGTTCAACACCTCTTCAAGATCGCTATTTGCATCTGCAAATGATGTTCCTGCTGAAGACGAAGTTAAAACGGCAACAATATATCGGTTGCTATCTCCGACAATGCCAGTTGTGTGCAAAAATTCACGAGACCAATCTACCCCGCCCACAGTAGCTGCATTGCCAGAATATTTGGCATGAGCTTCACCGCTCACACTTCCATCGCAAGAACCAGATGCTGGCGTATTAGCAAACGCGTACCACCCCTGTTTAGCGACCGCAACAGAGTACCTATCATCTTCAGCAAATGCAAAAAGTCCATATTTTTGATTAAACCCGTCGGCCGAACACTCAATAAATCTACTAAGCGCAGCCATTATCGGTTCACGAACGCTGGCATCAGAATCTAGAATATATTGATACACTTTAACTATGTCGTTTGCGGTCGTAATAGTAGCACCCCAGCCATTATGTCCAGCAGGAGGGGGTGTTGTATCGTCAAGACCAATCTCTGCCACGACAGACTGAATCATAGCTTTTTTGCCGCCATTACGATACATGGCAGAGGCAACATCGTCGTCACTTGCGCTTAGCATGCGATCAATCGTATCTTTTTGAGTCCGCGTTGGAGATGGATTATTCTTATAAAATCCAATAGCAAGCAAAAGCTTAGTTAGAGAGGCGGCCATGAATGGTCTATGGCTGTCTTGCTCTGCCAAATACTTTGACTTTTCGCGATCGTAAACTGACACACCAACAAGCATACCATCTGGCACAACGACACTATTTGGCTCGAAGTCACAAGCCACAGCAGCCAAAGGCAGCAACGCTAAAGTGCAGATGAATACACTAAGCCGTCTAACACCAAAAAAGCAAGCCTTCACAGGTTCCCCCAAACAGAGAGGCGACAATTACAAGCAAATTCTAATATAAAACCAGCTTTTAGGCAAGCTGCGGCCAATCGTTTAATGCGTAAGCAAAAACTTACACAATAAATCTAAATGATGAAACAACGCGCTTAATAGGTATACTAAATTATCTAACATACTTCTACCGTAACACGCATAATAATTGGCTACAAGGCTTTTTTATAAATTTTGTTTATTATTTAATTATGTTCAATCGCAAATGGTCATAGAACTACTTTTGCGTACTTTCAAAGTTTAGAACTTTCCATTTTCCGTTTTCTTCTACTAGGTTTACTACGATTGAATACGTAACTCCGTCTGTTCCAAGTATTTCGTACTCAACACGTGCCGTAGGTTGGCTGCCTGTTTGTGCTTGAACTGATTTTGTTATTGTCTTTTCTTGAGTATTTAAGATTGGTCCAATCTGATCAACAATGTCCTTAAAGTCGGCACTAGTTATCGTTTCTTTTGCACCAGAAGACAGCAGTGCATATGCCGAATCAGAGTCTTTAGCCTGAACGCTATTCAAAAAGTCGTCGCTCACTTTCGCAGATGGACTTGTTGCTAGGTTAGCAACTACAACCACAGCAACCGCAATAACAGCCAGTATCAGCAGCACTCGCTGCCAAACCTTCATGCGCATAAACCAATTTAATTGTTTTTGGGATGTTTTTACCCCTTTGATTTTAGTATTTTTTTGCATAGCTAGCCCCCATTTTTTTTGATATGCTTATGCTTATGCTTATTAATTTACTATAATTGATTTAAAAATAACAGCCGCTTTGACGCAAAGTTTAAAATGTGCAACTATAGCATCACACCCTCAGATTAAAGGAGCGAACATGGGTAAGCTAACTTGTCCTATCCAACATCGCAATAACGGAGCTGGTGCTTTTTGCTCTGAGTGCGGCAGAAGAAATGTGGATAATAACGACACAAAAGTAGTGTTTTGGGGTGCCTTTAACTACAGTGGTTTTGGCGGACAGTGGGTAGAGATTTTTGATACGCGCTTTAGCGACCACATTACCGTCATACGACACATCGAAGCAGGAACTAAAGGTCATTACTATGTTAGCCCTGATAATGTACTAGCCATTATGCAGATCATGGTGTGGCGGAGGCACTACATTGTACTAAATTGCTACGACACCAGATGCAATCCTCGTACCAACATGCTAGAACTTGGCAGTTCCATTAGTTGCCATCCTAAAGAAATCGAACTTTACCAAATTTCTACACCAGATTTTGGTTAACTAACTGCGCCCGTGCACATAATGCGCGGGCTATTAATTTGTACTTACAAAAGTTATCTGATATAGTACATACCGCACGTCAGTGTTACCTTAAAAACTAAATATGGTCATGCAAATCCCGACTGAGGGGAACTTGAGGAGCATGAAAAAACTGTTCCGAAAGGTAGTAACTTTTGGAATTGTGATTGCGCTGCTGATTGCAGTGGGGTCGTATTTCGGAGTTACTCAGTACTTCAAGAATCAGGCGGCAAAGCTACCGCTACCGCCCTTGAAAATTGGCGAATCTTCAGTCATTCTTGCCTCCAACGGCGAGGAATTAGGTCACATTGCCGCAAGTGGCGCAGGCAGTGAGTCTATTAGCGATGCGGATATGCCCGTATTGCTTCGTCAGGCTCATTTGTCCGCCGAAGACAGAAGCTACTATAAGCATGGTGCCATCTCGGCCTGGGGCTTGACCCGAGCCATGATTACCAACGCTAAAAACGGTGCAATTTCTGCCGGTGGATCAACCATCACGCAGCAGTACGTAAAAAATGCATACCTCAGCCAGGAGCAGACGGCCGAGCGAAAGATTCGTGAGGCTCAGTACGCCTACCAGGTTGAGAGCAAGTTTAGCAAAGACGAGATTCTCGACAAGTATATGAACTCCAACTACTACGGTAGGGGTTCGTACGGAATTGCAGATGCTGCTCAGATGTGGTTTGGCGTTGATGCTAAAACTCTGACAATTGACGGACAAAACGACGCAGAGGACGTGGCACGAGCCGCGTTTTTGGCGGCCCTAATCAAGAGCCCAAGCTACTACTCCACCATCGAGAACGGCAAACTTGTCCACGAAGATGAGATTGTCGATCGCCAAAAGTATGTCCTTGATGGCCTACGCAAAATTAAGGGCATCGACGAGTCAGACTTGGTTCCACAGGACATCATTGATCAAGCCAAGGCTATGTTGCCACTTGCAATATCTACCAGCAGCAAGCCTTCTGGTAGCTCTAGTGACACAGACCCATTCCTTCTTGATCACATTAAGTCATGGACGACCGAATTGCAAACGCAAATCGCCAAGGACACCTACGGACTTAGCGACGATGAGGCTAGCAATCAAGGTGAAGCCACCGCAGAGTCTATGCTGGCTCGTGGCGGACTAACCATTACTACCTCAATTGACCCCAAACTTCAGAGTGCCGTTGGTAAAGCGGTCAAAAGCAAGCTACCCAAGACCGGCCTTTCTGCTGGTGTGATAATTATGAACCCCGAGACTGGCAGTATTGTCGCCATGTATGGCGGCACCGACTACTCCTCAGACGGGTTTAACAACGCACTTTACGCCAACAGGCAGCCTGGCTCTACCATGAAGCCTCTGGTTTTGGCCGATCTTGTTGATGAAGGAATCTCTGTGCAGTCGCAGTTTGCTGCGCCTGCGTCTATTGCCATTGATGGTCCTGCCATCTGGAATGACGACAAAAAGGCTGCAAATGGATGCAAGCTGACTCTTGCTGATGCGATTGCCTACTCTAACAACCCAATTGCCATCGAGATGATCTCTGGCAAGATGGCAGACTGCAACACTGGCCAGCTTGTTGATATTGACGATGACTATCCAGTTAGCCCTGCAACAGTTGCCGAGCTCTACCGAGAACTCGGTGGAGACGATAGCCTTGTGCCCGGAAGAACTAACAAAACCGAGATTGCAGAGGCAGTCAGGCTGGCGATTGGCGACACGCTAACTACTACACCGTTCAAGATGGCTTCTGCTTATTCGACTCTCGCAAATGGTGGAGTTCACACTTCCCGCTACATCATCGAGAAAATCACCTCGAGTGAGGGTGGCACAATCTACGAGAACAACACCAAGTCAAAGCGAATTGTTTCTGAAAGCACGGCAAACACCATTAACCAGGTCATGACCGGCGTGTTCACCAAGGGCACCGCCAAGAACGCACAAGTCTCTGGTCATCAACTTGCCGGCAAAACAGGAACAACCAACAGTGACGCTTGGATGCTGGCGTTTAATGCGAAGGATTCCTCTGGTGAGGTTCCGACATACGTCTGCTCTGCCTGGGCAGGCTACAAAGACAACCGCAACACCGATGGCGACATCTGGGGTTCGGATGTTGCTAAAATTTGTCAGAATTTCTTTGCGACAGCGCTGAGCAACTACCCCAATGTAAGCTTTAGTGACGCTGAGCTTAACTCAGGCAGGGTCATTGGGCTAAGCAAAATGACAATGCCGAGCTCTAGCTCAAGCCCTATCGCTCCGGAGTCGACTTTGCCAAGCTCAATGCCCAGCGCCACAGTCAGTCACACGGCAAGCCCCAGGCCAAGCCGGTCTGCTACTTCGCCCTCAGTAAGCACTCCAGAATAGTTTTTAGTACACTGCACCGCCCCTGCAAGCCAGTCTTGCAGGGGCGTTTCAAATTTAGCTGATTTTAGCATATAAAAGGTTTTAAATATCAAGCATTAAATATTATTATAATAATATACGAGGAGTGTATTATGATAGAATTTTTAATTGGCGCATGCATTGTTGCAATTTTGCTTTATGTCTTTAAGACTAAAATAAAAAAGACAGTAAATAAATATTTTATTGCTAAATTAATCGCCTGCGCTACATCTTTACTATGCACTGCTATAGTAATATTTTTTGCTTTTTTTGGATTTGGAGAAATTTTTAGTGGTGATTTTAGCGGAATCTCACACATTATCGCAGCAATACCTTTTTGTGTAATTGTTTACGTGCTTGCAATCGCCCTAAACAAATTACCCAAAGGCAAAAAGCACAAGTAAAATACAAATTTAATAGATTAATTTTATTTAGTATAATGAACTCATATTATTTGTTGGAGGGCATAATATGGCAAGACCAAACGGACAAGAAAAACCACGAGCTGGTAGTCAAATCACTGCGTGCAACGAAAAAGCAATTACAGAGACTTGCAAAGAACAAGCAAAACTATACAAAGAAGATGAAATAAAAATCACAAAGGCAAACAACGCACTTGAAGAAGAGTGCTACACCTGCATACAAAAGCATGCCCTGCAAAAAGGCTCCAGCTTCAACAAAAGATGGTTTTTATTTTGGTGCCCCCTAAAACCACTGCTGTTAACAACTTGGGAAGTCTTGTGGGTGATAATTGGTATATTTTGCCTTGTTGCAGTCTGGAACGGAGCTATTATCGATTTACTGCAAATAATAGGACTAACAATACCTCCAGATAGAATGGACACCTTTAAAATACCTGCGTACTGCGTTATTTCAGGCCTTATTGGTGGTGCAACTTACGGAGTCTGCGCTATATACAACCACATAACCAACCCTGCAGGCACTTCATTTACTTATGCGGATGACCAAGGCGACGAAAAAGAAAAAGGCGCAATCAGAAAAGAAGCATGCAACATATATCCTAGAGAACAGCAAGAATATTTGCGCTCAATTCGCAAAGAACAAAGACGCTTTTCGGATGAATCATACCCATACTGGATGACGCGTCCACTACTTGGTGCAATAGGTGGCTTTTTTATCTTTACATTTGTATCGCTTTTTAATTTAACAACACTAGAAAGCGCTAATATCGAGGACTCAAATCCATACAGCTGCTCCGGGTTAGCATTTTTAACAGGTATATGCTTTGCAAATTTTCTTAAATATATAGTAGACAAATCCAAGAGGATCTTTGATCCAAACAAAACCAACAGCGTTGACGCAGCTACCTCGGGGTCATCAGCAAACGTTGACATACAGACCAACAATAGTACCACAGAGGATTCTGGCAGCGCAAAAGTCAATGCGACAAGCTCATAATAAAAAGCGGGCATATGTCCGCTTTTTATTATTACTGCCAGAATAACCTATCTCTTGTCGTAAATAACTGAAGACATTGCAATCATCACAGCGCCAGCAATAAGCGCGTAAAAACCAAGCACCCAAACAAAGGCCAATCCACTTGCAACAGGTTGTGCCAAAATAAAGATACCTACTACTATACCCAAAAATCCCTGGATTCCATGCATAGCCTTAACAGACGGTAAGTCTTTTTCGGTAAACATGTGCACAAAAGCTATAACACCCCGTACGACAAGCACCAACCCCAAGATTATAATTAATGTCGCAAGCGCTAGGGCAGGCTCGCGAACCAAGTACAGACCCGCGCCAAGTTCTACCAAGCCTAACAATATCGTAAGCAAAGCTACCAAGAAATTGTTTAATCGTACAAGCCCCCAAACAAGTGCAATTACACCATCTATCATTAAAAATGCTGCCAATATATACACCAACGTAACCGTTGTAAGTCCTGGCCAAAACACTGCCGCAATACCAAATATAATTGCCGCAATACCATGCAAAACCAGCGCCGTGCGCGCCACGCTAGTACTTTCTTTTACTGTTTTCTTTGACGTCTTAGCTGCCATTTGCCCCCTATTTATTTTTTTAGATTAATTAACCATTAACACTATAATAATACAAACGTTGTAAAAAAATATCAACAATCTTAAAGGCGGATGAGCTCATAAAACATAACCCATCCGCCTGCAAAGTCACATAGTAGACTGATACACTGTGCCACCTATTTCGGCCCTAAAGTCTGGGAAAATTCCCAAAACCGCAAGACGACTAGTCATCAGATTTACATCTTTTACAGCCCTATAGTCCACGCGCAACTCAAAAATTGACTCACCTCTTAGCGTTGCACTATGTACAGCGTGCAATTTTGGCAATTGTCTTAGCAATCTATCGCGTTCAACCGAGGTCAAGATATCACGCACCACAATCCACAAAAGCCCTGTGTTTCCAGCTAGCTTTTGAGCGCTGTGAACAACCAATGCAGTATATAGGCAATCTGGACGAACAATTCTCTTAATCTCCGATATAGACCAACGGTTTTGAGAAGGGTCTGTCACAATTACCTCAAAAACCTGTTGCGCACAATCAGGATTATCCATTCTAACCCTAACATCAAACAAGCCAGGAATAGCATCGCCTGGGTTAAACGGATCACACTCCTTAAACCCGCTTACGCACGGCAGGCTAAGTAAATAGTACATAAGGCTCTGCGCTTGAGCATTATTCAAGGGATTTTGATACCCAATATTATAGGCAAAAGGATGTTCAGAGTCACACGGAGCAACACCCAATTTACTGACGCCGCTCGCCACCACCCAAAGTGCTTGCGGAATCTCATTCAAGCTAATGTACGGTAAAAATGCCATGACAATACACTCCCTATCGTAGGCTGTCCGCTATTACAGATTAGAATTAATTACCACAGCAGTCAACCAGTAGAACAATTATCAAAAAGTCATTCTTAAAAGATCCACACCAGATTGCAACATCTGGCGCTCGCTCATTGCACCCAAGTCACAGCGCTTAATCGCAGCAACCCTGTGCGCCAATGTTGAATGCTTTTGCCTAATTATCTGCATTAGCCTAAAGGCCGCATTACTTGTGTTCGAACCGTGACATAAAATAACAACACGCTTTGCCTTGGCTATATCCTTGATAATATCGTCAAAATACTTTTGATCGACTTCTGGTCCTGCATTACTGTACGGAGGAGCTGTTGGCTTAGCGTGGAGTATTCTTGTTTTTGGAGATTTTGACTTCACGACTTCACGATTCTGCCCATCTAGGTCAGGCGCAAAAAATATTATTGCTCTTTGGTAGTCTATTGCTAACACGGCATCATCTTGCAGATCACCTTCGTTATCATCACCAGCGCTGATATTTATAAAATGCCGCAACTTTACAATATCGTCAGCACTTAACGTGTCGCCATTTTCGTACTCAAAAACTACTGTTCTACCACCCCGTGTAAAGTGATGGCTGCCATTTTTATCCGCGCGAAATACTCCAAGCGTTCGCAAGGCGGGCTCTAAATCTATCCACTTAATGTTATGCACCAGAGGATGGGCGTAGATCTTGCTTAAGACATCAATATGTTTTTTATCAGACATAATTTTGCCCTAATTATCTATGCTAAGTATACCAGACCCGATATTACACTAAGCATACTTGACAATTTTTAAATTTAATCTATAATAGTATATTAGCTACTACACGTGGCAGCAAATCACAATTTTAATAGCACTCTTAGCGGAGGTAGCGTTGAGTCGCACTGACAAGACCCGCCCCTACTCCCTGCAGATCAGCGACCCCACGGGTCGCCGTGCCGGGAAGGTGCGCCACGACCACTGGGTGTACGTCACTCACACCGAGCGACGCCCCGTCACGTGGGGCGATTTGCTCGATGAGTTTGCCGGCTGCTGCGAATGCCACACCAGGCCATACGCGCCGCAAGCCAGGGAATTCTACTCGCAGCTTTTTGGCGAAGTGATTCCTAGCGAGGAGCTCGTTTACGCAGCATACTTCGGACGTTTCCGTCGCACTCGCTACAACGACACTCTGGAGACTTCTCCGGAACTCGCAAGGGCACTCCGCACGCTTAAGCTGCGAATCAGCAACTACCTTGCCGTCAAGACTCTGCCCGATCCGGGCGACGAGTTTACGCGTAGCAGCGTGATTGGCGAGCGCGATGTGACAACTCGTAGGCGTATTCAGGCGCCCTGCGACTACCACTCGACCAACCCCAAGTACAACCACAAGCTTCCCGGGAACCCCTGGATGTCCCCCGATCGCAAACGTTGCGTCTGGGAAGCCTCGGACGGAGCCCACGGTGGCAACCGTGGTTGTAGCTGCTGCGAGCCTAGCAGGTCTCGCCGTGGCAAGTATCACCGCGCCAAACGGCGGCGCCTACACGTCGCGCTTGACGCAACCCGCTACGGTGCACCCCTTGACGAGGTGCGCCTGAGTCGCAAGATCCACGTGTAAATGTACTACCCCCGGGCCTCTACACAGGCCCGGGGTTTTCGTTTATAATTGAGACCATCGGTCACACTAACGATTGAAACGCCAGTGTATTTTTTGGTATTCTTTGCAATTTTAATGACGTTTTCTATGGGCACAATATAGCTTTTTGCGAAGTCAATCTTGACTCCGCTTTTTATTATACATACTCTAGCACAACGTAAATTATATATGACACCAAAAGCGCTATTCCATAGAAGCGATTAGGCTTTAAGCGCCCACTTGCCAACATATAAAGAACTAAAGCAAACGACAAGAAAAACACCACCATCCGCAAAGAAACCTCAACACTTAGATTAGACATAGTCGCCCCTACACCCCCAATCAATACAAGGTTAAATAGGTTGCTTCCAATTACATTACCAACCGCTAAGCCATGTTCTTTGCGCCTTATGGCCATTAAAGTTATTACAAGCTCTGGCAGTGATGTGCCAATAGCAATTATCGTAGCTGCAACCACCCCAACTGATATGTCTAGCGTTTTTGCAATTGCCAATGAAGAATCAATGGTTATTTGAGATCCAACAATTACACCTATCAGACAAGAAATCAGCACACTCCAATTTATAATTACATTCTTTGTCTTAATGTCAGGAGTTTGCATAGACATATCGCGCTCTTTTGCCAGCCCCAAAATCAAAAAGCCCGACAAACCTAAAAGCAACACGCCAATTGGCCAAAATAAGAGCCTAAGCAAAAGCAGCCCTACAAAAACTAATGTCACAACTATAAGTAGAACATTTTTACTATCTAGCTTGTCATGAGTTGGAGAAATTTTACCCAACAACAATGCCAAGCCCAACACAAGTCCAACATTAGCAATATTTGAGCCCATGATATCACCCACGATAATCTCAGGATTATTACTAAACGCAGACCCTATTGTGATTATCAGCTCTGGCAAAGATGTGCCGATAGCCACAATTATTGCACCAAACACAACGGTTTGTATTCGCAAGTATTTTGCCAGACCTACAGCGTAATCAACGAAGTAGTTGGCACCAACCGACAGCAGAACCAAGCCCAAAGCTAACGCTAAATAGTCCATGACTATATTGTAAGCATATATCTACTACTTTGCACCAAAAAAATACGGCAATGTTTAATTGTAATGATGTTGACAAATTACTTAGCATATGTTATACTTTAATAAACATTGTTCTTTACATTCCATGCAACAGGAGTCTCAGTGCTGCCTTCTACACCTTGGTACATCGACCTGCTTCTTGCCATCGTGTGTCTTGCACTTGCGTTTGCAGCCGCGCACGTCTGCTCAAAACAACTGTCGCGCGCACGCAACTTCGCAAGTGTGACGGCCTGGATGGCCGCAGTCATCCTTGGCCTCAACGCCATTCTCAACTATAATCTCGAGGTGGCGTGCTGGCCGTGGGGGTGGCTTGGTGCGGGATACGTGATCTTCATCATGTTCACACCTTTCTGCATGAGCCCGAACGAGCAATGATACAATAAAAAAAATCGCTAGCCATTCTAGCGTCCTGACTCAGGTCAGAGGACCCCGCGTCAATTCGCGGGGTTTTGTTTTTAAGCTTATATAACCATCCCAACGCCACAATAATAAGCGCCCAATATATAGATATACACGTCTAGATAATGGATGAGATAAAAACACCTTCAATAAGCTAAAGGCAAATAAAATTTGATACTACGCCGAGAGCTTCAGAGCCGTACAGCGCGCAAGTGACGCAGGATTCCCCAGTCATGAGCGAATCCAATTTGCACTGAAGTGCTGCTGGCTTTGACACGTTGTGGTTGATAAAGATCAGGGCAACAAACCTTACCTAGAGCCCAGCGCGAACATACTTTATATTTTGTTGCAATATCGATATTAAATTTTACTCAAGACTCGTACTAGGCACTGCTTGCTGCTAGCAAATTAAGACTTATTAGCATTACGGAACACCCTGCTATAAAGCCAACTGCAGACTGATGACGACTAGTTTCGTAGTCTTTTGCTGCGGGCAAAAGCTCGTTAATACTAACATACACCATCATACCTGCAACAGAACAAAATATTAAACCAATTGCGCCATCTGGCAACAACCAAGAAAGAAGAGCATAGCCCGCCACTGCCCCTAGTGGCTCCGCCAATCCCGAAAGTGCAGCGTATCCAACTGCCTTTGCTCTATTTTTTGTTGCGGCATAAATTGGAGCGGCGACAGCCACGCCCTCTGGTATATTATGCAGTGCTATTGCAATAGCTATAGATACACCCAAGGATGCATCGTGCATTGCGCCAGCAAATGTTGCGATGCCCTCTGGAAAGTTATGCAAGGCCAAAGCAATGGCAACAACAATACCACTTCGAAGCAATTTTTTATATCTATAAGCGGTTACTTTATTCTTACCCTCTAAAGCTTGTTCAACCTCGCAGATATTTGGCTCGTGTGGAATAAATTTGTCCAAGAGACTAATTGCCAACAGTCCTGAAATAAAAGCAACTCCTACAATCCACATTGTATATTCGCCAAACGCTGACTCTAAAGACAACTGCCCTTCTGGCAATAAATCCATAAACGAAACATAAATCATTGCCCCTGCCGAAAAACCAAGCGCTACAGCAAGAGACTTACACTTAAGTAAACTTTTGTGCACACCAATTAGTCCGCCAATTACGGTAGATAGCCCCGCGAGCAGCGTTAATAAAAAAGCTAAAAGCATTACTTTACTCCTCTTTCGTCATCAATCCTACAAACAGACACGTCAACGGCAGCGTCATGCGCATTGGCAAGCTTTACACTTACGCCCTCTAGTATGTGATAGGCGCAAACAACGTCCTTTGCGAGGTCTGTTGGCAAATATAATACCTCTTTTGCGCCTTCGATTTTGCGCCTGACGATTATTCCAGATTCTGCTAGTTTTGCAAGTTTTTGGCTAAGCACGGTTGGACTAAATCCTAATAACCTATCGAGACTTGCGTAGCGCAGCGAGTCATGCTCATATACTGCATGAACAATAGCCATTGACCGCCAATCAGTGATCAACTTAGCAAAGTCATTTATTTCATCACGTTTACGAATTTGTGTCATTTCCATATGATATTACTACATAATACGTAGTAAAACAACATGACACCGGATAAAACAATAACATAAGACGGCGTACATGTGTCTACGCCGTCTTATTATTTTTGACCCAATACCAGCTAGTTAAATGTAAAACTATCAACAATGCCAGTTAAAGTTGCGTCGTCTGCACCCTTGGCTTTCATGCTATTGCTGATATCTACGCCAGTCTCATTTTTACTAAAGAAGTAATTTGTACCACCTACAGTCTCATCACTAACACTAGGCTGTTGCATAAAGAATTTTACAACCGCGTTGTCGTTAATGGTAACGTCCTCGATATCCGAAGGCCCAGCCTCGACGCCACCATAATAACTCGAAACAAACGCATCTGCAGTTTGATCACCCATGCCAAACACCGTCACGTAATAACCTTCATCATCAAAAGATATTTCGTACTCACGCGCATCGCCATAACTGGCTGCTTTTTCGGCAACAGTCCAGCCAGTTGGATACTTAAACGAAAAACCATAAGTAGAGTTTGTATATGTCTGCCAATTCGCAGCTTCTTTAAGGTCTGCAACCTCTTGTTGTAAGCCCTGGATCTGACTATCTGTAGTAGCTTTGGTGTCCTTAGCCTGTTGATCCATGTAATAATACATACCCCCAGCTGCGGCTCCAGCCAACAAAACGGCTATAATAGCAGAAACCAGTACGCAAACCCCTTTGCCCTTAGGTTGCGGTTGTTGCATGACAGGTTGAGTCATTGGTTCTTGTGGTTCCATGTTTATATTCCTTATTAATAACTAAATGATAACCTTTAGCGTAAAGCGTGTCCAGCTGCACGCTAAATACATTAGGATAACAAAATGCGTAGTGGTAGAATAGACTAAGTGCTACGAGGTACAGATAAATACAAATTAGTATATAGCCATTTGTGGCACACCTACGGTCAATCCTGGCAGGTGCAGGCTTCTTTTGCTATGCAAATCGCAGCCCGTATGTGCAAATTAATTGCCCTACCAATTGCAATTAGCTTGATAATTACCGGTCTTTCTAAAAACAATTTTGACGAAGCCCAAAAAGCAGTGTTTATCTATGCTGGATTCTCACTCACCTTAGGCGCACTCTCTCCTCTAATTAAGTATATTGGTATGCTTGGAGAAAACAAAGCATACCGCAACATTACTGGCAATTACTTTTCGCATTTGATGTCGGCCGACTTAGACTACTTTCATTCGAATTTATCTGGCTGTTTAACTACCGCCACTAGGCAATACGTAGACAGCTGCGTGCAATTCGTGAGAACTCTGCGCGATCGCTACCTAAAACACAGTTCTTAGCATTATTTTTCCGCTGTGCGTAATATTTTATCTTGATTTATGGCTTGGGCTAGTGGCCTTAGTACTTAGCACAACGCAAGCTATATATCTAATATGGGCCTCGCACGCAATTACACCGTACCGCTCTAAATCCCGTGAGATTTACAAGCGCAATTCTGGTCGCATGGCCGATTTTGTATCTAATATTTTGGCGGTAAAAGCTACAGCTCAAGAAGCTACGTGCTCAAGACAGGTGAAGCAAGGTTCAAAGCAAGAAGGAAATGCATTTGCTGTACGCTATACCATGCAAGCTAAGTTTATCGCTTTGCGCGAAGTCATAACTGTAATATTCTTTTTGGTACTACTGTGGCTAACCGTTTGTCGCATGAGTGGTGGCTTTATAGACATTACAGCCGCAGTTCTGGTAGTAACATATACTTCAACAATTCTTGCGGGTATCTATACATTATCGGATGACCTAGACCAACACGACGATCTAATCGATAAAATCATTCCAGCATTCGAAATTTTAGACAGAAAAAACATCATCACTGACCCCGCCGAACCAAAAACTCTAAAAAATACGCACGGCAATATTACCTTTGACAAAATTACGTTCACCTACGACAAAGACAGAGATATAAAGCCAGTTTTTACAGACTTTTCTTTAGATATACCAGCAGAACAAAAAGTGAGCATCGTGGGCTTAAGCGGCGCTGGCAAAAGCACCTTAGCTAAACTACTGCTGCGCTTTAACGACGTAGACAGCGGCAAGATTTTACTGGATGGAATTAATATTAAAGACCTTAAACAAGCTAATTTACGCAAGCAAATAGGCTACGTTCCACAGGAGCCCTTACTGTTTCATGCTAGCGTTCGCGACAACGTCACTTTATCTAACCCCGACGCCACAGATGACGAAGTGCGCGATGCGCTAAATGCCGCCCACGCGCTAAAATTTACCCTGCAACTGTCTAATGGATTGGACAGCATTGTTGGCGAACGAGGCGTTAAACTTAGCGGTGGCCAAAAGCAGCGTATCGCAATAGCCAGAACTGTTTTGCAACGCTCGCCAATTATAGTTTTAGACGAGGCTACTAGCGCGCTAGACAGCGAAAGTGAGCAGATTATTAAAGACTCATTTTCTAGAATATTAAAAGGCAAAACCGCAATCGTAATCGCTCATCGCCTAAGCACCCTGTCAGAAATGGACAGAATTATAGTAATAGAAAAAGGCAAGTGCGTAGAAGATGGCACACACAACGAACTGCTAGCAAAAAATGGCACTTATGCAAAATTATGGAGTAAACAACTAAGGCATGTCGAGGATTTAGGCAACCTTGGCAAAGACTCTACGGAGCATGCAATCGATCTAACTACCTAGCAGCCAATAAACAACTTGCGTGCAACCCACAAAAAAGTTAACCTTATTGTATAGCCAAAACGTTTGCAAGTCACCTAGGATGGAGTATGACGCATGGCAAAGCAGGCTGACGTAGAACAGATTGTACTACAAATATTGCGCAGCTACTACATTCGCCCCACTCGTAATCCATTTGACATCGCACTGCTTAGAGCAGTAGCGATCGTGGGTAATTTCGCTATGCCATTTATGGGAAGTTTGGTAAGCAAGGGTCTTGAGATAATACACTCAGAAGAAGGTAAGTTTTATCCAAACCCAAGCATGATCCCTCAAAAAGCTCGAGCTCGAATAAGATCAGTATACAGGCTCGATCCAGGAGAGAGAATTTTAGGTCTTTACAACGATAACCCATGGCTGCCGCTTGCACGCAACTTTTACGTAGGCACTATTGCTTTTACAACCAAGGGGTTAAGATGCGCTCCTGGCATTTGCGTAGCATACGAACAGTTCGCAACCGCAGCTATAACAGCACAAGAGGAGTATCAGCCAACCCCCGCGGGGATTGGCTCAATGCATACAATAATAAGTATGTCAGTAAACGGCAAGACGTACCCGCTTGGAGAAGATCAAAATTCTAAGTTAGCAGTACTAGGCAGCCTTCAGAGCAGCCTAAAACGCAAAAAGACAAAAAGAAGATGGTGGCGACGAGCCTAATTTGCAACACGCAGCATAGGCATAGATCATAATATACCTCACTGATACTCGAAAACGTAAATTAATGCTAAAATTAAGTAGCATAATGGTTGTCTAGATGTTTGGAGTAGCTATGGGCGATAAGCCACCCACCCCTCCGCGCGCCTCCAAATGCGCGCAATGCGCTGCATTTGTAAGAAGGTGGCGTCTTGCTGGCATCGAAGGTACAGGGCCCAATATAGGCATGTACAGATGGACGGGCAAATGCCCAGCCGGACATGATAACGTAAAAAACACGGCAAAAGCATAATCTAGGCTCGAGTTAGTCAGCCGGTTTCGGACTTCAACAAAGCTTCCGGAACCGGCATTTAACTTGTAGTCTAAAAAAATCCACTAAACCCAGTTGGGTCATCGATAAACGGATAGTTATGTCCGTAATGTTTACCGTCCGAGGTTATCATTAGGTAGCCTGGATAGCCGTCTTGCCTGTAGCTTATGTCTGTTATTTCTGATGTGGCGCTGTGGCCGGTTGGCGGGGTGCCCACTACTTGCGCGTCGCCGTAGGCAAATACCTCGCCGGTTTTGCTAGCCATTACATAGCCGTTGCCGCTGGGTGTGAGCGACATGGCCACCATGGCTTTTACGAAATATTTGGGCTGGTCGCCAAAGTTTTGGGCGTTGCCGTAGGCGAATATTTCGCCCGCAGAAGTTAGTAGCCAGTAACCTTGGCCGTCCGGCGTTAGCTCGATGTCTACAAATTTGCCAATATTAGTGGTGGGCGATCCGCCGTAATTGGTCATATTATATGTATAAACTTGGCCAAGACTGCTGACCATGGCGTAGCCCTGGCTGTTTGGTTGGGCTGCCATGGCGACGATTTCGCCGCTAAAGCCCTGGGGCTCGTCGCCAAAATGGTGAGCGTTACCATAGGTAAAGACTTGGCCGGCAGAAGTTAGCAACCAGTAGCCCAAAGCACCTGGCGTAACTTTGGCATCCACAAATCGGCCATTGTACGAATATGGCGACCCGCCAAAGTTGGTAGTGTTCCAGGCGTAAACCTGGCCGGTAGACGAAACGTCAAGGTATGCGTTGTTGCCGGTTATGCGCGTGCCGCCGCCGTTTGTGACTTCTTCGTATTCTGGAGGAAAACCATAAAGATCAGCAAAATTAAATCTTATCGCCGTGCGATCATAGATAGTTTGCCCGCATGACATAGCTTTATTAAAATTTTGCGCTATGCCGTTTTTGCGGACTTCAAAATACAATAGACCTTCGGTACTACCTCGGTGTTTTACACCTGTAGTTGCGATTAATTCGGCCTGGGTGACTACACCAGACCCACGATAAACATCAGCTAAGTTTCCGTACATTGTAGACCAGCCGTTAGCATGGCTGATTATTATATACCTGCCATAAAACAAACTATACCCGCTAGCAGTAACAAGTCCATCCTGTGCAGCATAGACGGGTAAACCCTTTAAGTTGCTAGCTATTTTTACACCTTTATCATGAGTGTATAAAGAGCTACATGATTCTTCATACATTGCCGACACATTGCCCTGAACCGGCCAAGCTACACCGCTGGTTGCTAGCACTTGCCCAGGATTAATTAGCACAAAAGCTATCGCTAAAAACGTTGACAAAGCCAATCTTCTAAAAACCTGCATATCAAACCTAAAAAGCTATTTTATTCTAATTAATTGATGAGATGTTTAGTGCATTAGCAAAGTCGTATTTGCTTTGCGTAACACCACTGCACGAGTCGCTCAGAATTGCTTTATTGCCGCTACAGGCCACGTCACGAGCAACGTTCCAGTAGCTAAGCATACCTATGCCTTTTTGCACCGCGTAATCCTTGAGTGTCTTGGCATTTGCAAGCGTAAATGCTTCTGGCTCAGTATCATTTATGCCTATCATCGCGGTTACGCCTATAGCTTTCCAGATGTCTGAGTCGCTACTTTCTGGATAAATTGATTTTAGCTGACTAAATGTACTGTTAGCCGCGGATACCGCTGCAGCACCCATATCCTTGGTGTTGGTCCCATAGTCCATCGCCATGATGTTTATACCAGACAAGGCTACACCTTTTTCTCGCATTTGTTTAACTACGCTAAGGCCTTCTGATGTCAGGCCGTCAGTTTCAACCGCCAATGTCACCCAAACCTTTAGGTCTCGCTCTTGTTGCAAAGCAGCAACTACCTCTGCACGAGTTGCGTTTGCAGAAGTTTTTGAAGCATTCGATCCCTCGATGTCAAAGTCGATCTTGTCTATGCCATATTTGTCTAGAATACTTATGTAAGCTTGTTTTAACTGAGAAGCATTGCTGCACGAGTAGGCAAGCTCGTTGCCGCTTGCACCGCCCAAAGATATCATAACATCACCACCAGAGTTTCTGACATTAGATATCTCGCTTGCAATGGTATTAGACCTAGAACTACTCAGACCCAAAGATGAATCACCATCCCAGGCAGGCGTACAACCGCCAGAGCTGATAATAAACGCTGCCACTTGGTTACTTACTCCAGAAGCATTCTTAAAATCAGTGAGTGAGCCTTCCCATGGAATATAGTTATATGGCGCCAAACCAAGGCTATACGGATTAAGATAGGCAGTGCCCGTAGTTCCACCACCTGTTTCCGGCTGGATAGAGGCACTAGCAAACTGAATTGCTTTGCCGCCAATAGCAGAAGAGTCCGAGACAATTTCTGCACCATCTGCCACGCTAGCCTGCGAAGCATCCGCATAGGCATAAAACGAAGCCGCTCGACTAGCAACAAATACAATACCTCCCAAAACAAGAGCCACAAATACACTCAAAGCTGCAGCTGATTCTAATGGGTTGTGCCTGATATAGGTAAGGAACCTTTTTATGATATTCAAGATACTATCCTAGCCTTTCCTTTATTTTTTTACTCTTCAACCCGATCCGACCGCTAAAGAGGCAAGCCCTACTCCAATAAAAACTACAGCTTTCAATAATATATGTCAATTTTAGTTTTGTACCTTACTTAATAGAATAGCTGTCACCGTATACCTTCCAGCTAAGCGGTGTGTCTAAGTTGAAGTTGCCGTCATCTAAAAAGACACGTTGTTCGGTATCTACACGGGTAGTGTCGCTATGGGCTTCCTCGGTACGCATAGCTGCAGCGCGAGCGTCTAAAAAGGCATTAAGATAAGTCGCTTCATCGCCACCTTGTGCTGGTGTTTTCGCTTTTTTCATGGCTGTAGCACGGATACCGCCGAAGCTGACCGAGTCATCTCCTGGGCCATGCATAACAAGCGCGTCATAATATATAAACTGGCCTAAAGCGCGTAAGCCATCAGCTTTACCCTGCTCGACAGCGGGATCAAAATATACTCGATCGCGTTCTATGTCCTGTGCTTGCCGAAACTTCTCATCATTCGCAGCAGTTTTCCAGTCCTTAGTAAAGTTAGGATCAAGGCCATCATGCGTATCGTCCCAGCTACCAATTTTTCTAAGAGCAGGAATGTACTTACTTAGAACGTTATTCGGAGAAAGACCGTCATATACTTCTACAACCTTGAGCAGGTCGCCACATCCAGTACAGAACCCAACGATGCCTGCTGTGTAACCACGTCCGTCTCCAATGTCTTCAATGTATGAATATTGTGCTTTCCAATCAAGCGAAGAATTTTCTGCACTCGATACCAACTGCATTGCAATATCTTTTTTAACCGGGTCACTCAAATCAACCGTATCATTATCATTATCATTATTACTTGGCTGAGTAGAGGCACTAGCAAACTGAATTGCTTTGCCGCCAATAGCAGAAGAGTCCGAGACAATTTCTGCACCATCTGCCACGCTAGCCTGCGAAGCATCCGCATAGGCATAAAACGAAGCCGCTCGACTAGCAACAAATACAATACCTCCCAAAACAAGAGCCACAAATACACTCAAAGCTGCAGCTGATTCTAATGGGTTGTGCCTGATATAGGTAAGGAACCTTTTTATGATATTCAAGATACTATCCTAGCCTTTCCTTTATTTTTTTACTCTTCAACAACTATAGTTCCCTGAATAAGGCTAGGGTTACTTGGATCATCATAAGTAAAAGTACCTGCAGCTTCGAAAATAAAACTATAGGACTCTTCCTGCAAAATGGGTTCGTCACTACCAAACCCTTCAAGCTCCCTAGGAATATTTGGTGATGTTATCTCTAAAGAATGAGAACTAGAACTATCATTGATCCAAGTCACACTTTCACCGCTCTTTATAGTTATAGCAGAAGGGGTGGTGCCATCGTCTGTTATGGTAACCGTGCCAAAGGTTTCGTCAGTCACTGTCTCAACGCCATTAAAATTCACTATTACATACGCCAGTGCAATAATACTGGCTATCGCGACTATTATAACCGCGATAAGTAGCGCCACGCGCAACGGGTTTTTACCTGGGGCCTTAGACTGCTCTTGCATTGACATTTGAGGTGATTGCATAGTTTTGTCTTCCATATCCCTTGCCTTTTTAATACCTTAGTTTGGCGTCTAGCCAACGAGTTAGATGCGATCTCAAGCTTACATAGCTCGATGTCCGCTCGTAACCGCCCTTACCAAAGGAAACCTCATACTTACCAGAAGGTACATTCGTGATTACATAGCGCCCGCGCCAGTTGGTGGTTGCATGGTAGCGTCGCGACCCAACCCATACCGCAACTCTAGCTCCAGCAATAGGCTTACCATGTGAATCGTGTATTGTGCCCCTCACGGAACTTACATTTCTACTACGAATCGACGGGGTAGTTGCCGCAGACTGAGCCGATGGTTCGCTAGCATTACCAGCCGCATCATTGGCAATGATGTAATAGGTGAATGTCGTATTGTCATAAACATCGCTGTCGCCATAGCTTGTTTCTGTAGTTGTAGCAACCTTTCTGAAGGTTTTGTCCTCGTCCGAGTTCCGGTAGATATCGTAGCCGCTAATGCCCACATCATCGGTGCTGGCCGTCCAGCTTAGATTTATCTGATTGGTACCCTGAGCGGCTACCGTCAGATCGGCTGGCGTAGTTGGCACTACAGTGTCACCGGCCGGCGGGGTTGGCATTGTAACCTGAGAGACACTCGAAGAATCAGACACCTCACCATTAATCCCTACAGCAACAACAGTATATTCATAGGTTTCGCCGGATACTGCGGTGTTGTCAGTGTATGTAGTCTGATTTGTCGTTACGATAACAACGCCGTTGCGAGCTACTCGGTAAGAGACTGCTTCTGCGCTTCCATCCCATTTTAGCTCAACACTGTTAGTAGACGTCGCTACTGATGTCAGGTTCGATGCCGCACTAACGGTTTGTGCGGTTTCATTTTCTAGGGCAAGAGTTATTGAGTCACTGCTGACATTGCCCTCAGCATCGTAGGCCTTGGTAGTTACAGTATATATCTGGTTTACCAGTTCAGAAGTATCCCAGCTATATTCGTATGGACTAGAAGTGACCGTACTCACTAAATTGCCCTGTACGTAAAACTCCACCTTGGCGATACCTGTATCGTCTGTAGCATCGGCCTTTATAGTCACAACGCCCTTAACGGCAGCGGCATCCTCGGGCGAGGTTATATTAACCACTGGCTTTGTAGTGTCAGAGACAGTCATGCAGTTATCGCCCGTACCAGTAGGCACGCAGCTCTGGTCGGCAGATGCCAAAACGCGGTCAATTTTGACTCCAGGCTCACTGCCAATAAGTTTTATCGTATGGTTACCACTAGAGAGGGTGGCAGTGACATAATTTGTAGTGTTGCCGTCCTTGTGCCCAACCCAAGCCCAGGCACCATTCTGTACGCCGCCATTACCAACCACAAAACAACTGTTTCCATCCAGCTCAAGCATAAATGAATCGTTAGTTGAGTCTGGCGCATACATATGAGTCCAGATCTTGTAATCGCCAGCTTCGCTAACATTAAGCTGCATAGTAGCAGTGCCATAATTAATAGAAGGAACGGCACAGCTAGCCAAACGTGCCGCCCCCGCAGAGTGCATTGGCAATGCTATTGCCAACAAAACACTCGACATTACTACCGCGCTTAACGAGAAACTTGCACGTCTTTTTTTATATAGCATTTCGCCCTTCTTTTCTTATTATTTTCTTACCACTACTGCTTACTATTCTATTTATCAGTAAGTTCCAAGTCAATAGTGCTTGTGCTTAAATTAACTTCTTGCTTAAATTAGAGTAATGAAGAGAGAAATAAAGATAGCGCTAATTGTACTACAACCCTCGTGGTTCAGTTTTTCTTTTACAGCGCTTGTCACACTCATTACTATTATTGCTATAGACTGGCCCTATTTTGCAGCCATGCCAGAACTATTTGACTTTTTTTACGGTAAGCTCGGTATAGTTACAGTACTGGAGAGATCGTCTAGCAGCCTACAAGATCTAGAAGACTCCATATCCGCTAATCCATTTTTTTATGGCACAATCGTACTTGCGTTTGCGCTAACGATCAGCACGATTGCCTACCTTACAACGCACATTCTAAGGCAGTTTTTTACAACATTATGGACCGCTCGATCAGATACCACATACATGCGTCAAGCAAGGCTACAGCGTTTTTTTGTCCGCATAGCAATATTAACCACCTGGACCATATACCTCCTATTTAATATCTACATTGCAGCACCTTTTTGTCTGTTGCTGTGGCGTATTGGCGTAGAAAGTGTTGGCGGAATGTTTGGCTTTTCTATTAGCGCAATAGCAAGCGTCATGCTATATATTACTCTGCATATACACGTTGTCTTTGCGCGGCTATTCTTTTTACGACTACGCATCTTTGGCGGAGAGACAGTTACAGAACTGGCTCTCATGGATAGCTAATTACTGCAGTCGCCAGATGCAATAGAATGTATCTATATTAAGCAACTACCAGACAACTTCTCCACCAAGTTTTTGCCAATTGTCAAGACTAATTAGACTACTCGCATCCGTGTAGCCGGCTTGTTTTAGCGCATTTAAAGCAGCTTCTGCACGCTTCCCGCTGTGACAATACAAATAAATTTTTGTGGTTTTATTTTGAGTTGGATACTTGCCAGATATAATCTGATCATAAGGCAGATTTATCGCTCTCGAGGCATGAGATTTGGCGAACTCTTCAGCCGCACGCACATCTACTAGCAAGGCTCCAGAATCTAAGTCATCGTTGATAGCTTCTATCTCAGTCCCCTCTGCCACAGCGACAGCTTGCCAATCGCAAGACTGGGCATTACAAGAAGACTGATTTGCAATAATAGCGACTACTGCAACAGCCCCAATGACCAAAAAAGCAATTACAACTATACATCTTTTATTCATACTACTAACCAAACATTAAAAGCTGAGGTGCGAATATTAATAACACTCCCAATATTAGCATTAAAATCCCACCTATAAGATGTGCGAACCTGGCATATTTAGTTTGAACCCCAGTTACTTGCAGAGTAAACATTGCCACAAAAAACACAAACAAATCGTCTGCCATAAATATCAACATATACAAAAATATGTAGCCGTAGTATTGCCACGTTGGCAAGTTGGCGCCACTTAAAATGCTTGTATAAACTGCGGGCAACCCTGCGCTACACACTAGCTCAATCAAATTTACAGCAAAAGCCAAACTGACTATTCCGACTGCTGCCAGCCAAAAACTTTTTTCGTGCGCAATGTGACGAATTTTAGCAAATATTTTTTCGCGCCTACCACCCCCAGCAACCTTACAGCTTCCTGCTTTGTTGTAACAAAAATCGTAAAGATAATAACCCCCAGCCGCCACAGCAACTATGCCAATTAAAACCTTAACCCAAGACACGACCCCTATAAACATGAAAATATTCAGCCATGCTGTCAAAAACATAAAGTAAACAAATGCAGACGCAACAATAAACGAACCGCCCAGTGCCCACATGCGTTTGCGATTATTCATACCCAAAAGTACGCTTATCAAAAATAGCAAAACCCACATCGCACACGGATTAAAGCCATCAAGCGCCGCAATTACTACAGTAAGCAAAGGCAAAGAAAAGTCACTTACGCTAATCTCGCCAAATATTGGCAAATTTACGCTATTACTATAATCGGCAACCGAATCCTGCTGATCAACCTGACCCACAGTCGACGGGTTAGAATTTGAAACGCTAGGAGCGCCAACAACACTTGCCACACTATCAGAACAAGTTACACTTTCTGCGCAAGCTTCTGCGCGCGCTTTTATGTCATCCGCAGACAACTCAGAATAACCGACAAAAGTCCTATCCCCAATAACGATCAACGGCACACCAGAAGAAGCATTAAACATTCGCCCGACTTCCTGAAATAACTTTTGATTTTGCGAGTTGTAATAAACCTCATAAGTATACAGATGTATCTTGTCCGAGTTTTTATCTAACTCCTCTAAAAATGGCTTGGCTTTAGCGCAGTGCGGACAACCTTGACCCCAAAACAAATAGATATTTACACCGCTAGTTGTATCCTCTGCAGCGTTTACGCCTTGCGGCACTAGCAAAAATAAAAATGCAAACAAGGCTACAACAGACGAAACCAAAATAGTTTTAATTTTAAGCATTCTATTTATCCTTATTTGCCAAAATAATTTCGACGATCTTCTCTTTGCTAATTTCGCCGCTTATGCGCAAAAACTCGTTGCCTTGCTTATCTAAAAATACTACCATTGGCAGCTCGTCAGTGACATTGTATTTTCTAACCATGTCTTTATCGCGATCATAATCGTAAAATTCGGTTTGCAACCATGGAAATTCTTTTTCTAGCTGACCCCAACGCGGCTTCATAACCACACAGCCATTACACCACACAGCACCAAATTTTAGAACCTTCATATTACCTCCCTGAATTGCAATTCAAACTCTACAATAGACTTAATACTAATATACATCATGTAATCTGCAATGCCTATAAGAAATAAACAAATTTACTTTCGAATACGCCAAATAAAAAACGCTTTATCAGGAACACAGTATTGGATGAGACACTATTTGCGCCCCATTAGTACACACAAACACCTATCCCATCAACAATGCTATTTAATCGATTGGCATCTATATGGTATAATTGTAGCAATACAAAGGAAGTAAATATGGCAAAACATCGCAATTGGCACAGTGCCGACATTAAGCGCGCCCGCAAAAAGAAGCTAAAAGCTGCAAAGCGCAAAGCGCAAAAAATCTAACAAAAAATCCAAGATCAAAGAATCTTGGATTTTTTAACGCTATACTCGCAGATAACACTAGTAGGGTGTGGAGACGATTGACGTAACACAGGCTTTGCACCCTGCCAACCGTCTCCCATGAACAATAGAGCCTGTCTACGCACCACAACAAGGACACTTGCCCGTAGATGTCGCCTTGCAGTTACAACCACACTGCAAGCATCCGTTCCATGGATTAGACCGACCAGGCGCTGCACTATGACTGCAAGTACAACCCGCCCCATGCCTCCGGATAGGCTTAGGCTTAGGCTTAGGCTTAGACACAGTAAACACCAACTTTCGATAAGTAGCGAATTACTTAATAAATTATAGCTCAGCACTTTGTCGTATAGCAAGCACAAAAAAGACTACCCGTTAAATCTAGCAGCAAACAAGAAATCTAACGTTTCCAACTAGGACGACGCAGAGCGTAAAAGATGAATGGACCAACTCCCAAGGCAACAATGCCGGCTATTAAGATTGCAATGTATTCTATAGTCGAGCCGGTCCATAGGTCTGGCGGCACAAAGCCCAGTAAAAAACCGCCAATAGACGTAAACAGGCCTATGCCACCAATGGCAATTAGTACCGGAACTTTGTAAGCTCTTTTGACGTTAGGTTGGGTTTTTCGTAGCTTAAATACTGTCAAGAACATCAGAATATACATTAAAAGGTACAACTGAACAGACATAGCAGTTAGCAGCCAATAGCTCCCGGAAACATTTGGCAGGAAGGCAAAAAGCAGAGCTAGTAGCGACACGATCACACCCTGAACAAATAAAATGCGATTTTGCACACCGTGACGATTAACTTTTTGCAGCACACGTGGCAAATAGCCTTCTTCGCTCACTCGTAGCAAACCGCGGCTAGGACCAGAAATCCAGGTAATAACAGCGGCAATTACACCAAACACCAACAGCACTGCCATTGGGTAAACCGCCCAGCCAATATTGTAAACATCAAAGAATATTTTGTAAGCGTCAATCACGCCGGCGGTTAAGCTGAGCTTGTCGGCCGGAATAACCAGCGCAATTGCCAGACTAGCTAAAATGAACAACGACACAATAATGAAGGCTGCCAAAAATACTGCGAGCGGAAAGCTCTTTTTGGGATCTTTCATGTCGCGAGCGTGCACGGCGTTCATTTCAATGCCGGCATAGTTAAGCAGCATACCGACCAAAAACACCATAACAGGCAGCGAAATATCTTTTGGAATAATATCTGCGGCGTTAATATCTATAGCCGGCGGCCTTCCTTGCAAAAAGTATAGGATTCCCAAACTAATAATAATTGCACCAGGAATCAAGGTGCCAAGCAGCACGCCAGTATTACTAAATATTGCGGCAAATTTAATACCGCGAAGAGAAATAATGGTTGAACCCCAATAAACCACCAAAATTACAATGGCAATAAACGGGCCGTTTGAGCTGAGGTTAGGGTTGATAAAGTAGGCTAAAGCGCCAGACAAAAACGCCAAAACAGTTGGATACCACACCACATTCTGAATCCACTGCAACCAAATAGCCACAAAACCCCAACGATCGCCGTACGCTTGCTTGACCCAATCAAAAATACCGCCTTTCCAGCCGGTGGCCAGTTCGGCCGACACCAGCGCAGTTGGGATTAAAAACAATACCGCTGCCAGGCCGAGGTAAAAAATCAGCTGCATACCTTGTTCGGCATTGCTTGGCAGGCCACGCAAGTTAGCAATGGCCGCAATGGTAAGCAGCATTAAGGTTAGGGTAGAAATCTTTTTTATACTCTTGTTCATAACGTTTATTTACCGAGCATGATTAAACATTTGCTCTGGCGGCTTAGGTTTACTACTTGTGTTTTCTAGTTCTTCGACAAACTTTTTAATGTCGGCCAACAGCAAGTTGGTCATATCGCGGCTAAAGTTTTGCTTGACCACAACACGCAAAACTGCTGTTTTCTCCAGATTGGCGGGCAAAGTATAGGCGGGCACTTGCCAGCCACGGGTGCGTAGCTTTTCGGACAAATCAAACACGGAGTATTTAGTGATGTTATCTTTGAGCTTAAAGGCAAATACGGGCAGCTCGTCGCCCTTAGATAGCAAATCAAACTTACCGGTTTTTTCTAGCTCGCCCGACAAGTAAACGGCGTTGTCTTGACATTGCTGCTGGATTTCGCGGTAGCCCTCGCGGCCGTATCGCAAAAAGTTGTAATACTGCGCCAGAATGGTGTTGCCCGGCCTCGAAAAGTTAATGGCAAAGGTTGGCATTTGGCTACCAAGATAGTTAACGTAAAAAATCAGGTCTTTGGGCAGATCGTTAAACTCGCGCCAAACCACCCAGCCCAAACCTGGGTAGACCAAGCCATATTTGTGGCCCGATGTGTTAATTGACGCCACGCGCGGCACGCGGAAATCCCATTCCAGATCCGGCTGAATAAACGGCGCCACAAAACCGCCGCTGGCGGCATCAACGTGAATGGAAACATCCCAGCCTTTTTCTTGTTGCAATTTATCTAGAGCTTCGGAGATCTTTTTGACCGGCTCGTAACTGCCGTCAAAGGTGCTGCCCATAATTGCCACTACGCCAATGGTGTTTTCGTCGCATAGCTCGATGGCTTTGTCGGGCTGCAAGTGATAGCTGCCCGGTTCCATGGGAACTTGCCGAGCTTCTATATCCCAGTATCGACAGAACTTATCCCAGCAAATCTGCGTATTAATCCCCATGACCAGGTTTGGCCTTTGGGCTTGGTCTGGTTTAATACCGCGTTTTTGGCGCCAACGCCACTTAAGCGCCATGCCGGCCAGCATGCAAGCTTCGGACGAACCAATTGTGGAGGTGCCCATAACGTTATTTTCTTTTGGAATGTTCCACAGATCGGCCAAAATATTAATGCAACGCTGCTCAATGGCCGCGGTTTGCGGATATTCGTCTTTGTCGATCATGTTTTTGTCGAACGTTTCGGCCATCAGCTTGGTGGCTTCGGGTTCCATCCAGGTGGTGACAAACGTGGCCAGGTTCATGTGGGCATTGCCATCCAGAGCGAGCTCGTCCTTTAAGACGCGGTAAGCGGTCTCGGGTTCCAGGCCAGTGTCTGGGATGTTGTTTCTGGGTATTACAACGTGACCCGCATTAGTAGCATACGGAGGAATTATTGATTCATCTTCTTTTGGGTGTGCATGCAATGGTGTCATTAAATAAAGCCTGTTTAGTACTTAAGTCTTATACTACTTATGTTTATATATAGAGTCAAATCTTTACACTTTTACCCACCTCAATATATATTTATTGATATGAACATAGATTTTATTCGCGACCACATAATGTACGTCGCCATTTTTGGCACATTTGCCACCGTTTGGTTTGGCTGGGCGCAAGAAAACCCGCCCAAAAAAATGCGCGGCTGGCTTATTGCAGGATCGGTGTTATCTTTTTTAACTGCATTTATTGGCATATATTTAGCAGCAACTCACTGGCACGACGCAACCGCGCTAAGTTCGCGAGATGCGTACATTCAGCTAGGAGTTGTTGTGGCGGCAGAACTCGCGCTTGGCGGAATTGGCGCTTTTGTGCTTGCAAAGCGTTTTAAGCAATTTATCGCCAGCTGGATAGCCTTTGTCGTTGGGCTGCATTTTATTCCACTTAGCTGGATATTTTTTGATATTTACTTAAGCGTACTTGGCGCTATGGTCATGACAATAGCCGGCTTTTCTGTATTCTTTTATAAAAAGACAAAACTCTCAGCCTCGTTTTTAACAGGCTCTTTAACAGGGATTGCATTATTAACATTTGCTCTTTTGCAGCTTTTGTTTATTTGGTAGCAGGCCACAAACAATCAACTTCTTATTGAAGCCATGCATATAGTACTAGACTTTTTGGGCAATAATGTGCATCCAGTTTGCGTTATTGTGGCCGACATAATTCATCAACGCTAAGTCAAAAACAACGAAGAGTATATAATACTATTCATGAACAAACCAACTCACGCAGATATTGAACGCTTAATACGAAAAATAATTTTACCGTTTTATCACGTAAAACGCGACAGACCACTGCCAATTGGAGAACGACGTCCAGAAAACGACGCCGAACACTCTTGGTCGGTCGCTTTTTTAGCGTGTGCGCTCGCCCCACAAATCGACCCAAAGCTAGATGTCGGAAAAATCGCTCAATACGCGACCGCGCATGATCTTGTTGAGGTGTATGCAAACGACACCTCAGTTTTTGCCAGCGCCGAGGATCTTGCTTCTAAGGCTGCGCGCGAAGAGTTAGCGCTAAAACAAATCACCAAAGAGTTTGCGCATTTTCCGTGGATTATTCGCACGATCGAAGAATACGAGCATAAAGACAGCAACGAAGCAAAGTTTGTGTACGCGCTCGATAAATACATTGCCGTAACATACGATTATATCGACGAAGGCAAAATGTTTCGAGACCGCAAAGTATCTATCTCTCAATACGATAAAAGCCTCGAAGCGCATCGCCAAAAAGCTCAGAGTCATACAGAAGTTGGCAAATATTATAATGAGGTGCGCGACCTACTCGATTCACATCCTGAGTTTTTTCATATTAACGAATAAAACTCGCGACCGGAGAGCATATCAGCTGGCACTGCACTGAGGCGACTGTTTAAAGGAATCAAAATCGCAAAACATTGCAATCGACACAGTGCCATTTTTTTAGTCTTGCTAATCACCACCTATTACCAGCGAGCGCTAGCTTTTGCCACAGCAGGGGCATGTAGTTACTTAGTAGACCCAATTGAATATTATAAACAAACATCAATTTATATATAAGCCCGCAAGGTCGTTGCTGGCAGTCGATCTGCGACTATTTGGTGACAGTTTGCAAAAACTCAAGTAGCAATTTGTTGAGATATGTTGGATTATCCTGGTTGGCGTTATGACCTGCATCTGGTATTTCTACCAGCGTTGCCAAAGGTTCGTATGTCTTCCAACGGACGTTATTCTTTTTGACCGTCCCAGTCATATCATACTGGCCGTATGTTATTAAAAGCGGCACCTTGATATGCATATCCTTGATACCATTTACAGATATCGAACCAGTAACACCGCTCCAGATACTAAGAAAATCCCTCTTTGAAATTTTTTGAACAGTCTCCAGCGCATACGTTTGCGTTGGCGCCTTAATAGCCGTCTTCTTGGCAAGAGCTTTCATAAAACTGTGGTACGGACACACTTTAATCATAGTCGTCGAAAGCCGCAGCAACCTTATATCCATTTTGCTATACGGTAACATAATAGGCGAGGCGCCAATTGTCGCAATCGCCAGCACCTTTGCCGGATCGATTTTATACACTTCCTGCGCAATCATGCCGCCTTCTGACTGGCCAACAAATATTGCAGAGGGGATTGCAAGGCTATTAAGTATTCCGCAGGCGTCCTTGGCTAAATCGTTAATGGTAAAAGCGCCGTTAACGGGCCGCGATTCGCCATGGCCTCGCGCATCCCAAGTAATAATATTGTAATCGCCGGCCATTGCGTTAATTTGATCATCGAACATACGGTGATCCATCGCCGCCCCATGCATAAAAAATACAGTTGGCTTTTTACCTAAGTCGTTTGTCCAAAAACGAATTACTGCCGTCGGTGTAGTATATATTTTTTGTTTTAAATTAATCACAAAGCTTATTATATCAGATAAAAAATATAGCTTAAGATTTATAGACCTCGTAAATAACTAATTAAGTTTTACTCTAATCTCTTTTTCTTCTGTATGACGAGGCAGAGTTACGGTAAATGTCGACCCCTTGCCTTTAGTGCTCTTAAAGGTGATTTTTCCGCCACTAGCTTCAACGACCGCCTTAGCCAAATACAAGCCCAAGCCGTTACCGCTTGATTCTTCTTTGACTGCATTCTGCGCACGGAAGAACTTTTTAAAAACTTCGGCGTGCTGATCTTTTGGAATTCCCATGCCACTGTCGCTTATTGAGATAGATACGTTTTTTGAATCCTGCTCAATGCACACCTCGATAGCTCCGCCATTAGGTGAATATTTTACGGCATTGCTTATTAGATTTGCGAATACCTGCGTCATAAGCTGTTTGTCTGTAGCAACCAGTGCCAAACCATCAGAACAAGTGTACTTTATGCGTTGCCCTTTGGCTTTTGTTTGAAACTTGAAATCGCCAACAACCTGCCTAACGATTTTATCCAGACTGGTACGTTTAAGGTCTAGCCTAAGGCGTCCAGTTTCAAGTCGCGAAACGTCCAAGAGATTATTCATAACATAAAGCATATGTTTTACGCTATTGTCTATAAGCAAAGCAACTTTTCTTTTGTCTGCAGGCAAGCTACGCCAGCTGCCGTCACGCCCAAGCAACATTTCTGCGTACCATTTAATAGCTGTGGCAGGAGTTTTGATTTGATGAGTCGCCAGCATTAAGAACATATCTTTAGCTTGGTCCAGTTGATGCTGCTTCGTCATGTCAGTTATGATCGCAACAACACCAATAGGCTCCGAGCCAATCAAAACCAAAGAGAGATTAACCTTTACAGGAACAGTACTGCCATCCTTGCGCAAAACCAGACGCTCAAATTCAGAATGCATTTGAGAGTTTTTCATCATTGCGTAAACTATCTCGTCATCCGCAGCGATGATCTTTCCTGAGCTACCAACCATCTTAAAAATACTAGATAGCTTATGGTCTAGATACTCAGACTGCGGATAACCCGTAATCTGCGAGAGCATAACATTTGAATGGCGAATGATAGCCTTTCTGTCAAAAAACATCATGCCTTGCCCCATACTAGACAAGATAGCTTCGTCTTCCTTCTTAATTCTTACAGCCTGGTTGCGTTCCAATCGCAAATCTTCTGTAATATTTTTGGCCAAGTCCGATACACGACGTCGCGAACGATAAAGTCCATAAGTAGCTGTTCCCAAAAACAGGCTTAGCATAATTCCGCTGATTAAAACATAAACCGAATAGCTTGCGGCAGTGCCGGTCGAAGCATAGCCCGGCAAAGAGCCAAACTCAATTACCAAATTATGGTTAGCAAAGGCATAAACTACTGTGCGTGAATATTTAGAAGCAGCAAGATCTGCGCCTTTTGCCGAGCTATAAACCAGATTTTCTTCGCTAGCATCATCAGCACTCGAAGTGTCATAAATATTGATTCCAATATCATCATAGCGATCGCCAACAACAATTTGCATAAATTCGGTTACACGAATTGGGCTAAGCGTAAAGCCAATCAGGCCTTCTCGACGATGCGCAAGCGTGTCAAACTCCGTACCCGCCCTGTAGACTGGGGCATATATCTGGAAGCTGTACTGCGGATTATCGCTTTCATCAACAATCAGAACCGTGCTATCACTCATCGTTACTTCGCCGCTATCACGCGCGGTATCTAAAGCCTTTTTGCGTACGGTGCTAGAATACATGTCATAGCCAATTGCGCTGGCGTTCTCCTCATGAGGAGCAACGTAGTCTACAACAACATAATAATCTCGAGCTGGCTCCTGAGGGTAAATCTCGGTATGCCCAAAACCTGAATTTTGCAAAACTTGCTCAAATTGTTTTTTCTTTTCCGGAGTATCAATTAATCGAGCAAAACCAATACCAACCGCGCCAGGAAAATTCTCTAAAGGTCTTAGGCTACTGAAAAAGTTATTCCACTCTGCGCGACTAACATTAGGCGACGCCATAAACAACCCAGCCCCAGCCTCAAGAGCAAGTGCTTGAGAGCTTAGACCATCATCGACAAGCTCAACTATGTCGTTAGTTTCTTCTTCAAATCCCTGCTGGACATTAACAGCGGCGGTATCCTCAAGCGAACGCCAAATATATCCCGTAAGCAAAACAGAGACACAGCCTACTACTAACGCCGCCCTTGCAGCACCCGTAAATATATTTTTCGAGCTATGTGCTTTTTTGTAGCTAGACCTAAATACCGCCACAGCCAAAACCAATATCAACGCCGCGCTAGACAGCGGCACGTCCACCAACCAAAATATATAATTCTCTAGTTCTAGCTTAAACGGCGAAAGTATTGCAGATAAAAACATCAACGCCCCGACAATCATAAGAGACGCCTTAAACACAAATATTAAGATCTTATTTGCAGAATCTATAATCGCAAGACAAAGCGCAAGGCTAATAAGCATTAAACAAGATATGCCAAGCTGCGTAATCTCAACTGTGCCGTCAAAGAATAAACGATAGACACCCAGCACAATCAGCGCCAATAACGCTAATAGCATTGCCGCCTTTATAATTTTGCTTATTTTGCCAGCAAAGGACGCTATTATTGCAATTATCGCCAAGACAAGCAAAACGTCTGCACTTATAGGATGAATCTCAAAAAGCCCACTAATCTTTGCGATGCCATTAGGATCAATTGCCACACTGCCAATAAGCATAAAAAGACTAAGGGTAAGTACTGTCGAATACATCCCTGCCGAAATACCATCAACACCATTTTTTTATGGCTATCAAAATACGAGCCAACGATGTAGGCAATAATTATTGCCAAAGTTAACATAACGATTACTACCACCCAGGCGCTAACAATATTCACAAACGATATTTGTGATCGCGTTTGCGCCGCCAAATCAACAACAGAAGAATAGCTAAACTTACTTACAACCTTTTTCCATAAAGAAACATCCTCAAAAGTTTGCTGGTCATAATAATATAAATTCTCTGTTCTATTAAGATCAATCAAGTTGCCCGTTACGGGCTCCACCCAGGCGGTGACGGTGCCTTTTGAGACAATGTCATGATCTCCTGAGTAGCCCTGAGAGTCTTTAAATTGCTGGGTAACGTTTTGATCATAGTCTGCCAGCGATCAACCTCAAGCCCCTGGAGTGTCTCTGAAGATATAAACTTCATATGCAGCTCTGTGCCATACTTTGGATCCCAAAAATTATAATCTGAAACACCGTCAGTCATGGGCGGGCTAGATAGATATCCGCCCGCGCCCTGGACCTCTTTAGTTCGCGCATCAATACTATAGTCATGAACAGACTTCCACAGCTCCGCCCCTCAGAATCAAGCACAACAAACTTAGCACTTACACCGTACGCATCGCCCGTGCTAGTAACGTCATAGTTTAAAAGCGTTAGGTTATTTACAACTTGGCCCACAGCGCCCGTCTCGGAATTGTAAAAACTTTCAGAAGTATCCAAAGTTGCGCTAAGCTCTGGATGGCACCTAGACAAAAACGGCACCGCAAGAACAACCCATACTAAAACAAATACCGTCAAAAACAACGCCGCAATTAAAGCAATCCTTTGCCACATCGTCTTTGATGGCAATAAACGACTTAGCCCTAAGCCTTTTATTATGTTAACCATTAGCTTAATAATAAATTTAATGCCTAATGTACATTTTATCGCATCAAAAATACATACCAAACATCAAGTACACCGCCAGTCAAAGCGATGTCCGCATTGCGCGACCTAAAGCCACACAACTGTCGCGCCTACCCTCAGCAAGCTTGCACTTGTAAAAACCGCCGCTACCATACATCTTGTATATTTGATTAAATAGCTAAGGGAATATTCTATGCATAAATACATCACTAAACTAGTAAGACATTCTCGATTATCGTTTCGATTATTACGGCTAGGCAACAAAGTAGCTGCGAGCGCAACCCATGCCTAGCAATCTCCATACCGACAAGGCGCTATTTGCGGCCGGATGTTTTTGGGGTGTCGAGCAAGCCTTTTACAAAACACCTGGCGTGGTCGAGACAGAGGTAGGTTATACTGGTGGTCACACGCAAAACCCAACGTACGAACAAGTTTGCAGTCAAACAACAGGTCATGCCGAGACAGTACAGGTCACATACAACCCCGCCAAAGTCACATACCAGCAGCTACTAGACGTCCTTTTCGACATCCACGACCCAACGCAGGTCGACCGCCAAGGACCGGACGTGGGCAGCAACTATCGTTCGGCGATCTTTTACCTAGACGACCAGCAAAAGCACGCAGCCCAACGCTACATAGAAAACCTGAATAGCTCTGGCAAATACCATGCGCCAGTCACCACCGAGGTCAGCGCCGCAACCAAATTTTGGCCAGCCGAGGAGTATCATCAAAAATACTTTCTAAAACATACCGACTACGCATGCCCCATACCTGGGAGGGAGCTATGAAGATATATGACGCCAAAACCAACCAGGTCAAGCAAGTCGAGCCAATAACCAAAACCGACCAGCAATGGCGCAGTCAGCTAACACCAGAACAGTTCGACATTACCCGGCGGGCAGGCACAGAAGCGGCCTTTTCCAAAACATGCACCGTACCTCTCGGCAAAGACGGAATTTATCAGTGCGTTTGCTGTGACACGGATTTGTGTCGAAGTTTGAGTCTGACACCGGTTGGCCCAGCTTTTTTCGGCCGGTATCAGACCTAAATGTAAAGCTACACCAGGACGACAGCCACGGAATACACCGCGTAGAAGTCCTATGCGCCAGATGCGGCGCCCACCTAGGCCACGTGTTCAACGACGGCCCACCGCTAAGCGGCAAGAGGTATTGCATAAATACCGTGGCGCTGAAGTTGTATGAGGGTCAATAGGCTAGCTTCTCGTTATATTATTTGATATAGTACAGCATCTACAGTGTGCGTAGAGTGTTGCAAATATACCTTTTACGATATTATCAAGTTGTAGGCTTCGATATTGTTAGCGCTCGACAACCCAACCATCTCACGGTTGAGGCACTCGGTTTTACCGAGACACCTGATAGCAACGAAAGCCAATCGCCTTACGTGCGTGTGGGCTAAATATATCGTATGGTGCGTAGTGGGCAGGAATTATATCAATGACAAGCGATGGTGCAGTTGATATACGCATCGTGCATCTCGCGGACGGCCACATGTTGATTCAAGCGCCTGGACAGGACACTGTACAGCTCCTGCTGCGCTACGTCGCGGCCTACGCGCCAACCCAGTAACTAACATCAAGGATTCCGCAGCCGCCTACTGCCTGTAGTGCTAGGCACTTAACTGCGATGTCGATAAAATCAGCGACCTTCTCAACCAAAAAGTTAAGGATAGCCAAAGCATAGATAGTCAACTCGACCTCGTCGAGTCTGTTAAACGAAAAACGCAATTCTCTACTTGGGGCTCGCGCCCAGTAATAACACTAGTGAAGTAAGAGCACTAGCAAAACGTACAATATTTAGCATAAAGAAACGTGCGCGCACTTCTTGCCAGCTAGCATAATCGTCAGTAGTTTTCCAAGCGATGACGCGGCGATAAATAGGCAAGTTCAAGAAAACAGTAACAACAAAGCAGCCCAGGAAAAATATTAAGCCAGCAGCCCATAGAGCAATCGTGTCAGGAAATTGCACAGCCAAATACAAAGGCCCGATAAACGATACAAAGCTTAACAGCGCAACAAGCGGATGGCCCTTAGCGACGAGCAAAAATTGTTTAAAATATAATGCATACTCGTCTTTTTGCTGCTTCATCCATTGACGCTGCAATAAAAAAACAAGTGTCATCATAAGACCAGCGAACAGCCCTATGGATATTATAGAAATATTATATATTACAATGTTCATGCTTCCAGTATAGCAGACATAAATCTGGATTTTCTTTACGCTAGACAAAAACAGCCCCTTTGAAGGAGTTACTTTTGCAATAATCTCATGACTAAAGAGGAAGGGCAGTGTCAAAACTTTTTATGCCACGTTTTACGGGGTTTGTTATGTCCGAAATTAGCGACAAAAAGTGTTGAGCCTTTGACCGGTTACTGTGTTCTTAAAGTCTCCCGCCAATCCCCTTAAACTTCTCGACAAATGCCGCTATTTTTTGAAAAACACTTTGTTTTTTCGTTAGGTATTCTGGATTGAGGGGGCTCATCTTGGGCAGAAGGGTGTTTAGCTCGGTGCCGTTATCGCTTGCATACTCGCGCTTAATCGAGGTGTTTATATACCGCCTGGCGGCTTCGTCGTTTAGGTTTTCGGCAGCGATCAGCTCTTCAGCCTCCCGTTGTTGCTCTACTTGTGCGTATTTGAAGAAAGATTCAATAATACCAACCTTATCTGGTATTTGGTCAAGATCCGTCTGATTTATAAAGTCAACTATCAGGCCTTCTTTTGCCCGGTTGCCAATGCTAGACCTGATTATTCGGCGTACATCATCAACAAGAGCTGACTTGTCCTTGATCTTCTTGTTCTTTTCAAATACCTGCTCAAGTATGTAGTCCAGATTGATTTCCTGTGATTTCAGGAGGTCAACCTCAAACTCTACATCATCCCAATCAATCGCGGACTCGCTCTGATCATTAGAATTCTTCTTTTCGCGCAACCAATCGCGGATATCATTGTACGTTGACCGATAGTCCTGCACTTTGCGCTCAGAAGGCATGTGCACTTTTTGCATAATCTCAAGATCTTCATCAGTCAAGTGGTGTTTTTCTTTGAAGGTCTCTAGTGCCAAATCGTTGGTTATGTCCGTGTCTTGTAACTCTTTTAAGCTGGCAAATTCGTCGTAGTTCTGGAGGATATTCTCTGCGCGCAGGTATTCGCCAAACAATTTAGCAAAAGCCTTCTTGTCGGCCTCCAACACAATATTGGCTGGGTCGGGGAACCGGTCTTCAAGTTCAGCCACTACATCAATAAAACCACGACGCGCTTCACCAGTTACAACGTCATTGTAACCGTCCATGTACTCTTTGTAGCTTTTTTCCAGCACCACATTCTTGGTATTTTTATCGCCGAACAGAGTGATCGCATCGATCGTGGCCTTTTCGAGATCTCTGAAGGTGACAATATTGCCGAATGTTTTCGTTGCGTCATAAATCCGGTTGGTGCGCGAGAACGCTTGCATCAGACCGTGATACCGCAGATTTTTGTCCACAAAAAGCGTGTTTAACGTTGGTGCATCAAAACCCGTAAGGAACATGCCCACTACAATCAACAGATCAATATCCCGAGATTGAACGCGCTTAGCAAGGTCACGGTAATAGTTCTGGAATCCTTTGCTATCCACACTGAAGTTGGTCTTGAAGTATGCGTTGTAGTCATTGATTGCGGAGTTCAAAAACTCTTTGGCACTGCTGTTCATCGCAGACACGTCGAAGCTTTCATCTTGGATGTCGCCAATGGCGTCCTGCTCTTCATTGGCCGCAAATGAGAATATTGTGGCGATCTTGAGAGTCCTATCGCTGTTGGCTTGCAACTTGTTTAGCATCTCATAATACAGCTTGGCGGCCTCTACACTGCTCACTGCAAACATTGCGTTGAGCCCCTTGTTTGCCCCATATGTTCGGTGGGTTTTTTGGCGGAAATTACTTAGAATATACTGCGATATCTCCTGGATCCTTTCAGGGTGTAAGAGTGCTTTCTTGTTCTCGGCAGCAGTGAGTTTCTTCAAGTCTTGCTCGGACTCCACACTCTTAAATTTAGGGCGTACGTCGTTGTAGTCAACTTTAAACTTCAGCACCTTCTCGTCACGGATTGCATCGGTTATCACATAAGAGTGTAGCTCTCGACCAAACACACTAGCAGTCGTCTCCGCGCCCAAAGCGTTTTCTGGCATTATTGGCGTGCCAGTAAAACCAAACTGGTAGTATGACCTAAATTTCTTTCGTAGATTCTTCTGCGCCTCACCAAACTGGCTACGGTGACATTCATCAAAAATGAACACTACTTGTTGGTCATATACGGGCAAGTCAGCCTCGCCCTTCATCAGATTATTGAGCTTTTGGATGGTGGTAACGATGATCTTGTTGTCGTCTTTGTCTAGATTACGTTTAAGTCCTGCAGTACTGTCAGATCCGTTCACACTGTCGGGCGAGAAACGCTGGTATTCTTTCATGGTTTGGTAGTCCAAATCTTTTCTGTCAACCACAAAAAACACCTTGTCTATACAATCAAGTTCGGTTGCCATGCGTGCCGCCTTAAAGCTGGTCAATGTTTTGCCAGATCCAGTTGTGTGCCAGACAAAACCGCCGCTCTCTGGCTTGCTCCAGGTTTTTGCCTGATGCGAACTATTGACCTTCCAGATGATACGCTCGGTTGCGGCAATCTGATAAGGGCGCATTATAAGCAGGGTGTCTCTCGCATCAAATACCGAGTAATGCAGCAATACTTTTAGGAGTGTGCGCGGCTGAAAGAACGTGGCGGTAAAATCTTTGAGATCTTTAATAGGGCTGTTGTCGACAGTTGCCCAGTTCATAGTAAAATCAAAACTGTTCTTGTCGCGCCTGGTAGTGTTGGCAAAGTAGCGAGTGTCAGTTCCATTGGAGATGACGAATAGCTGCAAGTATTTGTACAACGACTGGTCGCTGTTGAAGCTTTCCTTGCTGTAGCGGTGTACCTGGTTGAAGGCCTCGCGTATAGCAACGCCACGCTTTTTTAGCTCGATCTGCACCAATGGCAGCCCATTAACGAGAATGGTCACGTCGTAGCGATTAGCATGTGATCCTGTTTGCTCAAACTGCTTTATAACTTGCACTTTATTGCGTGATATATTTGCCTTGTCCAGGAGTTGTATGTTTTGTATGCGGCCGTCGTCAAACACAAAATCATAAATGTGATCGTCGTGAATCTTTCTGGTTTTATCGGTAATAGTGTCGCTTGGCTTATCCAGATACGTTTCTACAAAGCGAGCCCACTCCGCATCCGTAAACTGCACATCGTTCAGCGACTGCAACTGCAAACGCACATTGCCAAGCATCACCTCAGGAGAGGTTATTTCAGCAGCCAAATCATAGCCTTGGCTCATTAAGTCCTTAACGAGCTCGCGCTCTAGATCCGCCTCGCTTTGATAGCTCTCGACCGGCACCCATTGTTTGACGTACTTGTCTAATATGACGAACCGTTTAGATTCAGCAATGGGGTTTGTTTCTTCAGTCATTTTGTTCCTTTTTTGTTAAAAAACTAAATAATAAATCTCGGTAATATCGATATTGTTTTTGGCGCAGTTCAATTTCTCTCGGTAGACCCGCACTAATTGAATTGGCCAGTGTGTCGAACTTATCAAGAATGCCTACGATTCGCGCCTGTTCTTTGAGGTGCGGAACTGGTATTTCAATTTTTTTAATATTGCGGTTGTAAAGCCGTTTAATTGTTCCGCCCTCAGTCTCCCATGTGATAATTTCGTAAAGGTAGAAGAGGAATTTATTTAGAACTTTACTTTCATCATTATCAATCCAGATAATATTTGAATCTTGAAAGTATGAATCTGAGCCATCAAATATGACTCGCCTTCCTATCGTTCCTGAAGCAGACAAAAGAATATCTCCAACTTTAGGATATGAGTACTTACTCTTGTAGGTCCCAAATCGTTCTCTGGATATGTAGAAAGCTGCCTTTTTCCCGAATGTGCCAATTGTGAAAAAAGGAATCCCATCATCGGGTGAAGTTTCGTTTTTAAATATACGTCTGCACATAGATATTTTGCCAACATCAGCTAGGCTGATCCGTTCAACACTTGGCCCAAAAGTGAGAAGTTGATCGCGGTAGTGGTTGTATTGCTTTTTACGTGCTTCTAGCTCTGCTTCTAGCTCTGCTTCTAGCTCTGCTTCTAGCTCTGTAAACAAGTCTAGCACACGTACAATCTCTGCTTGAATAGCCAACGATTTTTCCGGATCATCTGGGCATGGGATTGGGATTTGCAGCTTTTCAATCGCTGTTTTGGATAGACGCGGAATACTTGCCTTGCGAACCTGAGATAGAATAGTACTCTTTTGGTCCAACAAAAAATGGTATAAATACCTACTCAATAGATTATTTGGCGTTAAGCAGATGTAAACATCATCCGCTGCCCAAAAATTGACATCACTATAGCCAATCTCACCTGCTGCGCCAGCGCATATAATAAATGTTGTATCGGCCTCAACATTACTTTCGTGATAATAACCCAGCGGCTTCATGCTATTTTGGTATACAGCATATTTACCGACTTCATCCAGTTGACTTCGCACAAGCCTTTTGCCTCTCTGAAGTTTGACTACATCACCTAAAGGTAGCCGCTCTACGTCGGCATCATCAAGCAACTTTTCTAAAAAGCCAGGCTGGCTCATACGCCACCTTCTTTCTCAAGTGCCTTAACGGTTTTATCAAAGTCAGAAATGATTTTTTGGGTTTTGTTAAATGCGTCGTATTCGGCCTCGGCTTTTTTGCTAGCTCGTTGCTTAGAAATCGTACCTTTGCCATCTAGAATCTGATATTTTCTAAAAGCCAGGAATTCATTTACGCTCTGCGCGAACTGTTCCATGGTGAATGTATTTTCGCGTTCGATCAAATCTTCGATGTAATCAAAATATCCTGTTACGGCACGTTCGAGTCGTTTAATCTCTTTTTCGGGCAAATAGTTTTTGGCAATTGTCACGTCAGATTTTAACACCCGCCCATCTGGTGCGTTTTTCCACGTCGCAAGCCCCATATGGTCTTTGTGCCGATCTGATTTGGCATAAACGATCTCGGCAGCTGTTTGACTCGCAATGGCAAAATGAAACTTGTTTTGCACCATCGCATAAAACTCTTTTGTAACGGGCGAATTGCGATTGTAGTTGATACTGCATTCGGCAAAGATGTCGGTAATTTGTTGCCAAATGCGTCGTTCGCTGGCACGGATGGAGCGAACGCGGTCTAACAGTTCACGGAAGTAATCTTTGCCAAATACTTGCTCGCCTTGTTTTAAGCGTTCGTCATCCAGCACAAAACCTTTTTGGATAAATTCTTTAAGCGTTTTGGTTGCCCAAATTCTAAACTGAGTCGCTTTGGCCGAGTTCACCCGATAGCCAACGGATATTATGGCATCGAGGTTGTAAAATTCTATAAATCTTTTGACCTCACGTTGGCCTTCGTTTTGAACTATTTCCATTTTGGAAATAGTTGATTCTGTCTGCAACTCTCCGTCTTCAAAGATACTTTTTAGATGCTTGGCAATGGCGGGAACTTGCACATCAAACAATGCCGCCATGGCTTTTTGCGTAAGCCAGATGGTTTCATCGCGCATTACCACATCAACTTTAATGTCTTCTTGTGGCGTGCTGTATATCAGGAATTGGATTTCTTGGCTCATGCCTCGATCTCCGCCACAATTTTGTCTATATCGCTCCTTGGACTGTTTATCTTGCTCATTTTCTATTGCCTTCGCCTAATCGTAAATCTTTGGCATTTTGTGGGCTTATGACACTCTGTCCAGTTTGGCTTTCGATATTCTTACGCGCATCACCAGCTATTTTCCCGCTGCGTTGAGATATGTCTTTTTGGGCAGCGACGCCCTGCGGATCACTAGTTTTTGATAGCTCTGTTGCCGTAGTTTCTGCCAAGATATTGAGCGCAAGCTCAAGGCTCGTCATATTGTCGCGTAAGTTTTCTTTTTTGAGCCCCTTGAACTGCTTATAATCTTTGATTGTTTTACCGGACCAACCCTGTACCATAATATTAGTAAGCATTGCGTACTCTTGGCCTTCTTTGACGCCAGTGCGTTTCCATTCGTCGGTAAGTTCTTTGCGGAATTGTATGGACTGCAAGCAAGCATTTATCCAGCCCTCGTCGTAGCCTAAGTTGCGATAGTATATCATGGCGCGATCTATGGCCAGTTCTGGATTTTGAATTTCATCCAATCTATCTGCACCGACCTGCGCTAGCCATTGCTTGAACGGCTCTGCTTTTTTACTTGGTACTGATTGAATGATGCGCAATAACTCTTGTTGATTCGCCACATCGGTTAGGCGCATTTTGCCATCTTCGGCTCGCATTTTCAACTGGTTACGTTTTGTAACCGGTTGGCCACTTTCTTTTTGTATTCTATTTTTTAGCACCTTCCAATAGTTTCGTGCGGATTGGTGGTCTGGCTGGTCGGTTAGTATTCTTATAACATCAACTACAGACAAAAGCCATTCTTCTTTGTCTACGTTCCATGCGGTTCGTACTTGCTGGTCTTGGAATAGTTGGATTTTGCTTTTCATTGTTTACCGCCCTCGATCTCCGCCACAATTTTATCTATATCGCTCCTGAGCTGGTCTATCTTGCCAACAGTGGTTTTTATTTCTTCATTCAGCTCGGCAATGTTAACAACTTCGCGATTATCTCTGGCTTCGACATAGGAGCTAACGGACAAGTTGTAATCGTTTTGGACGATATCTTCATACGTTACGGACCTTGCTATATATTCAACATCTTCTTTACTATCAAACATCCCCACGATCTTGGCGATATGTTCATCCAACATAACATTGTTGTTGGTAGCTTTTTTGAAAAACTCTTCGCCGCTAGCATCAATGAACAGCGTACTAGTATTGAGCTTGTTCTTGGCAAGTACCAGGATGTTTACTGCAATGGTTGTTCCAAAAAACAGGTTAGGCGCCAGCGATATGACCGCCTCAACATAGTTATTGTCTACCAAATATTGCCGAATTTTCTGTTCGGCACCACCGCGGTAGAATATGCCTGGGAAACACACAATCGCCGCGCGACCTTTGCCAGAAAGGTAGCTTAAAGCGTGCAGCACAAAAGCAAAGTCTGCCTTTGACTTGGGTGCTAAAACACCAGCAGGCGCAAAGCGATCGTCATTGATAAGTGTTGGATTATCGGAGCCTTTCCAATGTACGGAGTATGGCGGATTGGACACGATGGCGTCGAATGGCTTGTCGCTACCAAAGTGTGGGTCAATAAGTGTGTCGCCCAGCTGGATATTAAACTTGTCGTAGTTTATGTTGTGCAGAAACATGTTCATGCGTGCTAGGTTGTAAGTGGTGTGATTAAGCTCTTGGCCAAAGAAACCTTCTTCGACGATGTGGGCGTCAAACTGCTTCTTGGCTTGCAAAAGAAGGGAGCCAGAACCGCAAGCAGGGTCGTAAATCTTGTTGACATTCTCTTGTTTATGAAGGGCTAGTTGGGCGATAAGCTTGGACACGTTTTGCGGCGTGAAGTACTCGCCTCCGGACTTACCCGCATTGGCAGCGTAGTTTGAGATCAAGAACTCGTATGCGTCACCAAAAAGATCAATCTCACTGCCGTGAAAATCGCCAAACTTAAGACCCGCTACACCCTTAAGCACTCGCTCTAGCCGAGCGTTCTTGGCTGCAACAGTATTGCCAAGCCGGTTGCTGGTAGTATCAAAGTCTGCGAACAGGCCCTTAATGTCCTGCTCCGACGGATAGCCGTTGGCCGATGATTCTATGCTAGAAAATATCTTAGCTAGATCCGTATTGAGGCTTTCGTTGTCGTGGGCATTCTTCGCCACATTAACAAACAGTTGGCTGGGGTAGATGAAGTAGCCTTTCGTCTTGATGGCGTCGTCTTTGATTTCAGGGGCGATAACGTCGTCGGGCATACTGGCGTAATTAATGCTTGCATCGTCGGCCTCAATATAAGCAGCAAAGTTTTCGCTAATGAAGCGGTAAAAAAGCGCACCAAGCACGTATTGCTTAAAATCCCAGCCGTCAACTGCGCCACGCACGTCATTGGCGATCTGCCAAATGGCGCGATGTAATTCTGACCGCTGATTGTTATGGCTACTGCTCATGATTCTCCTTTTCGTATAACTTCATCCATAGTCTTTCCGTCTTTGTTCTTCCAGGTAATCCAGGTATTCGTAGATCTGCCAGTTGCAAAATCTGATGCCAAATTAGGACTTTTAAACGGTATATTCTCTAAAAGCACTACGTGGTCGCCGTGATCTTTGGCCTTTGTAAGTATTTCTTCTCTTTCTAGATAGCGTTTTGGCCAACCTTTTTTGAAGCTTAGGGCTACGCTCTTGTCTATTTTAGAGCCGGCTATAATTACAAATTTATCACCACGAAACTCGGCCTTGGCGTCGGTTTTTTTGGCTTTAACATACCAAGTGCTGGCGGCGGTTATATTTTCAGACCTAAATATACTATAACCTAAACTCTCGGCAATTAGCGCGACATCTTCCAAAGTTTTTTCCAACGAGTGAATCTTAAACTCATGTATGTTATTGCGCACAGGTACGGTTTTATTTAGCACTTCCATAGCCGCGGTTGTTTTGGCTTTTTTAACCGCGAGGCTTTCAAGGTATTTTACATCACTTTTCTCTAGTGAATTATTACTAGACACGATAGCAACTACTACGTCCCAAAAGTCTTTGGACTGATCGTGATTTTTAACGCGGTCATAAAATTTTTCGCTTTCACCAATGTAAAGCTGGTTGTCGCCGGAATTTATGAGCAGATACAGTGCTGGCCAATTTATTTCATCGCGCGTTTTAACGTCGTTGAGCTTGATACGCGGGATAACAAAAGCCTTAATTGAGCTTTCAGACAGTTCAATAATCCGCACACCTTCAATTGACCCATCAAGCAGATAAGTAGAGATAAGCCTTGGGCTATTCATATGTTGATAGTATATCTTAGAAACAGGAGTATAAGAATAGCTTCAACTCAGCTATTATGATCTGTCATAAAAAATGACACATACTTGTGCATGTGTCATTTTCCATGGCTGGCGAGGAAGGACGTAGTCCAAACCTTTTATGTCATGATCGGCAGGGTTTGCTATGGCCGAAATTAGCGATGAAAAGTACGAGGAGCTACGTTTGATTTTAGAAAAGCAGGATGGGCGAAGCTATGCGCTTGAAGAAGTCAAAGAAATTGGGGATGGACTCGTAGATTTCTTTACGCTACTTTTGCAGCTTAATGACGACGAAGAGGAAGATACGCTTGACGAATTCTAGGCTTGCGTCCCAGTTCAAAGCAGCGTTTTTGAGTCTCATCCGTTAACTGTGTTGTATTGCCAGCTAGGACATAAGTAGCAACATTTGCTGCTTCGAAAAATCCGAAATCTTCTTTGAGCGTAGGAAGGTTCTTGATTAGATTATATTTGTAAGTCTAGACTTGAAGGATTGATCCTGACAAGGCATTAGAGAGCGGAAAGACACCCCTGTATTCGCTTCCTAAAAGCTGCGTTTTTGGCGTCTTGATTTCTAAGAGTGCCGTATTATTTGTCTGCTTATTAATTAAGCCATAATCTACCGTTTTGCCGCCCTTCGCGGACGCATTTGTTCCGCCAACGTACATTTTATCCTTGAGAATTACGATAGGTTCTGGCGATATCAGAGACAGTATCCAGGGCCGATTACTAAAAAATCGTTGCCAAGCTTCTTCGTCTGCGTCATCCTTGTGCTCTTGCCAATATTTAAGGGCAGAGCGGATTCGCGCGTTCAGGATTAGGTCGTTTAGGCGAAGAGCGTTTTCTTTGCCTAACCTAGATATTTCTGCCAAAGCCTCTTTATCGCCAAGACTCTCTAGTAACTATGTAAGTAATGGAGCCAGATCATTTGCCGTAGGCACAAATGTAGTGTTAGTTGATCCACTACGAACCTGTTCAGCAATGCTTTCGATTTCCATAAGACTGGAGACTAATTTAGTAACCGCATCGGTGCTTAGCTCCAATCGATATCCTTCGCCAGCTTTAAGCCTACTAAGCTGTTCGTCCCCCGACGGCACCTTGTCCCACTTATCGGTTTTTAATTTGCGCTGATATACAAAAGTACCGGTAACGGCGCCATTTTTCTCCTTGTTATTATGGATGATAGGCAGAAAAACGAGCCGCCTAGTGTCGTCTACGGAGCGTGCTAGCTCAATTGGGTCGCACTCGGATACGCCGTAGGCAATTGATTTTACATGAATCGGATTTGACATTTTTACCTGCCAAGAAATGATTATTAATATTTGACAAATCATTAGAGCGCCTGTTATACTAACAATATCACCATGACCGGATAGGCCTAAGGTTTCGACCGCCGATGCCGGTCTTTTTGTATTCAATAGATTTTTTAGCTGGCTGATGTGAATAATATGTGAAGAAAACGGCTTGAGCAACTTTGAGTATTTATGGTTTGGAGTCAAGATATTTTTGAGTTTTTTATTGTCTAGAAGAAACTCCAATAAACAGGCAAAATCTCCATCACCACTAACAATAATCGCTTTATCGTAATTTGCGAATTCAATTGCAGCGGCATGCAGAACAAGCTCAGCATCCACATTACCTTTTACCGTCTTTTTACCATTCTCAAAATACTGAACAGTTGGCTTAAAAATCAAAATAAAACCAGCCGCCTACAATTCCGTGTAAAGCTTTTGATTATTGCCAACAAGCCCAATAAACATAAATGCGCGTTCAACGTTATATTTGTTTTTTAAATAGAGCCGAAATTTCTTGTAGTCAATGCGCCAACCCAAAGAGCGAACGCCCAGGTTAAGGTTTTGGCTATCGATAAAAGCGTAGACAGTTTTGCCCATGGTTCGCTAGCCCCTTTCCTCAAGTTTTATGACGTACATTATACCCGGCTCGTCGATGCCGATATCACGCAATTTTGTTTTGTACGGTGCATAGCGGATTTTGTCATATTTTTCCAAATCAATATCATACTTTTTAAAAAAGGAACGCGCTATTACCGTAACGCCCGAGCTTGCTTGCTTTTTGCCAGCAACAAATTTTGCTTCTTCAGTTGCATTATTTGTAAATTTTACACCAATAGCACAATCCTTTTTATCGAAGTATAAAACTGCGTACTTGAATTTGGCAATACCATTTTCTTCACCGAAACCAGAAGAAAAGTTGATTGCGTAGTTGCGAGTTATGTTAGCGTATGATTTGCCGCTTCTAGAGTTGAAGTTACTGAAACGTTCGAATGCCATCACGGCAGCTCCTTATGAAATATTTTAGTGTATTTTTAGCTTAGCAGGGTTGTAGAAACTATGCAAGTAATATGTGCATTTTCAGAGCGCAGTATTGTTAACTTTATATAAAGAAAAAAGATTGACAATTAGTCAATCTTTTTTTATGGCTGACGTAGTATCCATCAGGTGGCACCAGATTTATCCTAGATTGCTTCTTATAGCGGAGAAATTGAAGAAGCTAGAGTGTTATCATTGTGATGTCGAGGCACGAATTGCAGAAATTATGTTCGAGGAGACTGATCGAGATGCTCGCCCTCTTTAAACCTCAACGCTGCGCTGCAACGAAGAGAGTACAGCGTAAATTGCGTAGAAGCAATTATATCGAAACGCAGTAATCTCTTACCTGTAACTAATTACCTAGTCGCATATCATCGAGCCAAGAATCAAAAGCTCTGTAAAAAACTTTGTTTGGTTCTGTTCGGTGAAGCAGTCGTCGGGCCTTCGATTTAGTCCGTTCCAAAAACGAAAACGGTCGATAGACACGAATATTTGTGAGCGGCATCATAATACCAGTGCTCGATCTGCCATCCCATTGCTCGACAGTAAAATATTCACCAAGAGCTATGTCTATAGTTGGATCAAGATTCATCCAGCCACCGCCTGTAGGCGCTTTTACTCGCAAGAATACATGACCCTCCTTATCCTTATTACAAAGTCTCATGATTTCTTTAGGTAATTTTAAGTCTGACCAATAAAAATCGCCAATCATTAAGTTGCAGATGTGACCATGAGCATCAAGCCTATGCTTTAATGCAATGCATTTATCAAAGCAGGATTGCGCGCTGGCATCGCTCGTATAGTATGGAATATCGCGTACGCGTTCAAAAAGTTGTGTTTCGTTAAAGGCTTTCATGGTATGTAGAAAACGGCGCCACTTCTGTAATTATTGCATTATCTGTCAAAATCATCAGTAAACGATCTATACCAAAACCAACACCACTTGCTGGCGGCATGCCAACGCGCAATGCGTGATAAAACGTTGCGTCCATATTAAGCTCTTTGTTGCGCTGTTTTAAAAAGTTGTCAAACGCCTTTTTTTGCACTTCTGGATCATTAAGCTCAGAATAGCAATTTGCCAGCTCCATACCACCAATATACAGCTCAAACCTTTCAAGCAGCAGGTTATTCTCTCGGCTATCCTTCGCCATCGTGATGTCATAACACATTACGCTCGCATCTTTTGGAAAATCATAAATAAACGTTGGCTGTATAAGCGTATGTAGGTATAGGCTTTCGAATATATCAATAATAATATTACCTGATGATGTGGGGTTTTCGTATGTTATATCGACTGTTTTTGCCAACTCGAGCAATTCTTTGTAAGACAGCTTAAAAATGTCCTTACCAAAATGCTTTTTGAGTGTTTTATGAATGGACATGCGCGCCCACGGCTTATTAAAATCAATAATATTACCGTTAAACGGTAGCTGTTTTTTGCCAACGACTTTAGAGGCAAGGTTTTTTAATAGTTTTTCGGTAAAGTTCATCATGTAGCGATAATCAACGTATGCCATATAATACTCAATCGACGTGAATTCCATTAAATGAGCGTTGTCTATTTGCTCATCACGGAATACTTTATTGATTGTAAATATTTTATTAAAACCGCTCACAAGCATCTTTTTTAAGTAAAGCTCTGGCGACGATGCAAGAGTGAACTGTAAATCGTCATATGCACTAGGACTAACAAACAATGGCTTAGATGTAGAATCGCCCTGAAAAGGATGAAGTAGCGGCGTATCGATTTCGTTAAATCCCTTTGTGTATAAATAATCCCTTATTAAACGTATTGTTTCGCTTCGTTTAAAAATCGTCTTGGCGCTATTATTGTCATTAATATACAGAAGATGCTTAAGTTTAAGCTGGTTGTCACGACTGTCGGGCAGGCCGTATTCAACGCGCGTTTTTGTTAAAAGAGTTACTTGTCTACAGATGAAACGTCGTGAGTCGTTTTTCCATTCACCTTCGCACCCCACGATGTCACCAGGTCTAAACAATGACAGTAGAGCAGTATTGTGATCATTATGCTCAAACGATACCTTGATAGTTGCAGTCGCATCGCCAACTGTGGCCTTCAGCGCTTCGCCATCAATCTCAAGAACACGTCCGGCTACTTTGTTTCCCTGGCTTTCTACAAACTCACTAATAGTTGTCGTAAAATCATACTCATACCCATAACATTGAACGCCCTTTTTTGTCAGCGCTACAAACTGCTCATCAACACTCTGCATGAGCCCTCCGCTAGATTATTATTCTGCATAATACTATTATAACATCAACTTAGCTAATAGCGCATTTTGGATTGTATTATAACCACAGTTGGATACAATATGGCATTATGCAGTGATTAGATCAAGGGGTCGACGAAGCAATCAATCGTCAGACACCTCACCACCTGGTACTTACTATTTTGGCCATCTACGCGGGGTAATTATTGCGATGCAATTGTATTAGCTTTACAGGAACGCTGTCAATGAGAACAACGTCTAGATCGCGTTTTGACCTCCTGCTATTAGGCGAAAACTTAGTCTTTATAAAAACGCGTTCACCAAGACCAAGGTTGTCGATTGATATTTTGTCACGATATATCGTAAGGTCAGTCTTTAAATTTGACCTTTATTCCAAATTTGAATACATACGTAAACTCAACGCTTTGTATTTAACGCACGATTAATCATAAATTCTACGGCCTGATTGGCATTTACTGCTTCAATTTTTACATCAGGATGTGAATTTACAAAAACCCTAAATACTTCATCAGCAAAGGCTTGACCAATCGTTGGCACTTTATCGAAGTCTAAAACGACTAGCTTAAACTTGGCCGCTAACCCAGACAGAATACGCCTTGCCTGTGAGCGCGACACATAAACAGTACCTAGCGTATAAAGCCTAACGTGTACTAAAGTTTTATCAAATGCCATTGCTTCTTCGTCAGATTGATACTCTTTGAAGATATCGCTTAAATGTTTTCTAGTACGCTCTTTAACAGAAAAGGTCACTTTGGTTCCCTGTAAAGTATGGGGCCGTGCTTCCACAAAAATATCATCAATAGTATTATCGATAATCAAACGTATATCGCGACTATCTAGTATGAACTTGTCGGCAACCTTAGAGGTAAAGAAAATACCTTCACCCGAGTGCATCTTAGGGGCTGTTGTAGTCTTGCCCTTGAGTAATTCCTGAATAGCCTCCAGTGAATTACTAAGCCTGTATTTTTCTCTAATACTTTCAAAAACTCCAACTCCAAAATCGCGTACAATAAAAACTACACTGCCATCTTCGTGATAAAAAGTTGTGCTGATTTTCTCTGAATGGGAATGGTCAATAGCATTATTAAACATCTCAGAGAAAGCGTAGCCAAGTATGCTCTCTGCATTGTCGGGTAAAGACTGAAGGAAGGGCGTAGTTGCAACTATAGTATTTTGATACAATTCATATTCGCGTAAATCATTATTTTTAAACCCCCAGCTGTGCTTCTCTCTAAGTGAATCGACATTTTCAGGCAAGGCATAGAATGTATAACGCCTGGTGCCAGAGGAAACAAGTCGTTTAGCCGCAACCTCCTCAGCAAGAATTCTAGATGCGTATTGTCTACTAACCCTATCTTTTTGAAGTAGCTTCAAAACGTCACTCAATTGAAAACGAGAGTGTTTTACGGAAACTTTCTTGATCGCTGATATAATTAAATCTTTTGTTTGCATACATACATTCCTATGTAAACAAGTATACTCCTATGTAACTTCTATGTCAACAGCATTCCCGACTCTCACCTGTTCTAAAGTTATAAAATAAGTAGATCATGAAAAAAGATTGACAATTTGTCAATCTTTTTTCATGGCTGGGGAGGAGGGACTCGAACCCCCGAATGCCAGGACCAAAACCTGGTGCCTTACCACTTGGCCACTCCCCAATATTGCGCTAATCCGTTTAAATTATACTGCATTCTACTTTTTTTTCCAAGTCATCAAGCTTAATTTTAAGCAGTACAAGCGCAATACTGCACCAAATTAAATAGGGCGTTGCTAAAAAGCAACGCCCTGTGCGTCCTATACATCCACTCCCAAATGATGAGCAATGAACAGCATTTCTAGAGCCACATCATCAAAAGTCTGGGCGTGCCCTGCTTTAGATGGCGCTGAAAGCAGGCAATCGTTTTTTAGCGCTTGCAGCCTTGTAACAAACTTCCAACCGTGCGCTGGACCAACAATTTGGTCGCCTGACGACTGAAAAACAAGCATGGGAGGATACCTAACATCTGCTCGCAAATTGCCATATGGGCACCAAGTCTTCATAGAGTTCCATTGCGCAGGGTCTGAAGGATCACCATAATGAGCTTTGTAGCCACCAAACATCGCAGTAATAACCAAAAGGCGCCGCATATCCAATACGGTATGCCCAAATACAGCGCACTTAAATAGTTTCGGCCTCATCACCACTGAAGCAGCGACAGTTAGCCCACCATTTGACATTCCGACCACTGCCAACCGATCTCGAGTGTAATGAGTGCGCATAAATTCTGCCGCAGCCAAAAAATCACTAATCGTGTTGCATTTTTTATCAGCGCCAGTGCCTGCATCAGCCCACTGACTTCCCTTGCCACCATCACCACGGAGACAGACGCGAGCTATTACAACTCCGCGATCCAAAAGTGACTTATAGTGCCGAATCGCAGAGAGCTTAACTGTTCCGCCAACCCCCCCATAGCCACTTAGCACAACAGGGTTGTTTTCGTCTAGCACAACACCACAATGATGGACCACAGCCAGAGGCACAGTTACGCCGTCCACTGGACTAGTGATAAGATGCCGTGTCACAAAATACTCTTTATGGTCTAGCTCGCCTTCGCAAGTATCAACCAGTTTAAGATTACGGTTTGCAATTTCATACCGATAAAGTCGAAGGGTTTCGTAGAACCCTCTAACAAAAAACCAAAAGTCACCTGCGTCAAGATCGCCCTCAACAACATCCACTCGACAGGCATCTGGAATTTCAATGCGGCTCAAATAAGCACCATCACGATCGCAAAGAACTAAGACATCTTCAAACTCTTTTTGGTAATGAGCAACCATACCGCCAGCAACAAAGTAGACCCTCTTTAAAGTTGAGCTCTCCTCAAAAATAACCTTTTGCCACTGGCTCAATGGTGGCATTTTTGCGCAAAACGGCGTCGCCATCAAACAGCGCCTACCAGACTCATCGTTAGCCAAGAGGTAGACAACGTCATCAACAATCCACCCTTCAGACTGCTGCTTTAGCTGATTAGCCAAAATACGCAGCTCACTAGTCTTGATGTTGTATGCTGCGACATAATGCAAATTAACCGCTAAAGATATGTCTCTTACGATCATCCATTCGCCGAATAAACGCCTATCGATCTCACCACATAGATATGGCAGATTTGACACTGGCTCGTCTTCGCTAAAATGCGTACCCAATTGATGCCAATATACTCTAAGGACATCCATGGACGCGCTACTGGAATCAGCCCACGAGTAAAAGAACCCGTCCTCGTCGCACCATTCAACATTTGGTATACGCAAACTTAATCCCGACATACCATCGTTTGCAATGCGATTATTATTAAGGTCATAAACCAAAATAGCCTGCTCTTCTCGCCCTGAGACAGATACCAAGATAGCTACAAAATTTCCATCTGATGAAACACTACAACCTGCCGCCATTGCTTGATCGCCACCAGCAGAAACAGCAATATCGTGCATGTCCAAAACCATCTCTATCTCACCATCAGGCTCACACTTATAGAGACAGTAACGCGAAAACAGATAGGCAGCTCCCGCCCTTACGGCAGCAGGCGAGCTGTAGTACGGATACGGCGTGTTACACAACTCTCTTTTAAAGGACCCTTCGCCATCACCCAATCGACCAACAAACCCTCTAAGCCTTGCACTCTGATCGCGCAACCACATTTCTGTACGCAGAAAGTCATCTTCAAGCCAATCAAAGCCACCGCTAGCACAGTGCGCCTCTACTGCATGATCAGTCAAATCGCCTGCATCCGACATAGCGCCTCAATTCGTACAGCGTCAAAGGAATATAGTCTACCGAATAGTAAACAATGGCATGGTTTTTGTCAAATGTAACCATATAGCTGTCCTTTCACCTCTTTTTCGTCAGATTTTTGTGCGATTTTTATTTTTTGGGTCAACAATTGACCGCGCATATCGGGCTCAATTTTTAATGACTTATTATATACATCAAGCACTACAGCCTCAATATCGTCAGCGGCTATTCTATTTATAGATATTTTTGAGCAGCCTGTACATTTATGCACTAGCATTATTTCGCCTTGCTTTATGCCTTCGTTTTTAAAAGTTAGGGCTATTGGCTTCATGCCAGATTTGCAATCGGCTTTTCGATCTCCTTTGTTTATATCTACATGACGCGACCATAAACAAACATTGCAATGGTTGCGGTTAGCCGTACCCATAAACTGATGTATCGCAATCTGCATTTTGCAATTACAGCATTTAAATCCCCTACTTTGCTCGCGTTTTTGTGTTTTATATATGCAGCGCTTATGTTTGCGTTTCATTTGATTTCTCCATACAAAAAACCAGCTTTACAAGCTGGCCGCGCTGGATAGTAAGAAAAATCAAACTATTTTGACTGTTTTTAGGTTAATTTCATATATTTTTGGCCAGCTCTAAAAGCTCCGAGTTGCCGGAGCGAACAAGCTGTCCGTATTGCTTCTAAAATACAAAATTAACATGCCAGTGAATGTTACCATAAAACAGCGTCAACGTAAATACTGTTTGCCAAAAGCATTATAAGGTACTATTAAAGCATGGTTAAGTCAATTAAATTAGCAGGGTTATTTGTATTTGCATGTTTATTTTTAACATTTTGCCTAAGAATAGATAAAGTTAAGGCGGACGTAGGAGAGTTCCCTAGTCCTGGAGGCACAATCACCCCAGGAGATAAGACCGACAGCATTGCAATGAAGTCGGAAGATGTATATTTTGACGTTAAAAAAAATGACGACAACACAGCATTCGGTTTTGTTGTTCCAGAGTATTATGCTCATGTTACCGCTACTTTCACCATGAACAATTTAACAGATCAACAACAAGATCAAAAGCTTTTCTTTCCGTTTTATACATATAGTCCCTATGGCGACATGCAACAAGCAAACAATGCTAACGTCACAATAAACGATCAGCCTGTCGATTTAACCTACGTAGATAGCATATTCACCAACGACCAAACCAGCGTTGCAGCAGCAGTTTTTAACGCAAGTTTTACTCCCAATTCAGACACAACAATTACGGTTAATTACGACATTAGGGTTGTAAATTACGCAAAATCGTCAGATTTGGTATTTGAATACATGATGGAAACTGGCTCGCATTGGGCTGGCAACATAGAGCATGGCAAAGTTACTTTTAACTTCCCATGGCAGGTTAGCAGTACTGCTCCGTTTGCAAACGTTAACGACTTTTTTACAGCACAAGACGGTAAGCTGGTTTGGGAATTCAACAATTTAGAGCCAGATGCCACAAAAAACATTGAGGTAGCTTTTAATCCACAAGTCATGAAAACCTGGGAAAACCGCCCAGGCATCATAAAAAACATATCCGCAAGTACAATGCAAGGGCGTTTTTATCAGGCAGAGAATATACGAACAGGCAACGATTACCCTGGCGGATTCGTATCATCTAGTGCTGTCAACCTATTAGACTATGCCAACGACGACGATGGCTGGCTAGTTAATCAAAAATCAGAGGCATTTGACGAATGGGTGCAATTTAACTTTGATGCAACATACACAGTCGAGGAACTGCAGATTCGTACTGGCTTTTTAAGCAAATCCTATGACGAAGCTGATGGTTCCGAAGCAGACTATTACGACACGTATCGCCACCCAAAAACAATGATCATAACCTACAGCGATGGATCAACCCAAGAGATAGATCTTCAAAATCAGCCAGCAGAATATCAATCGATTAAACTAAATAACACACCAACCACCAGCATAAAACTTAGCTTTACTAATGCATATCCAGGCGTTGGCGGCGGCAATGATGCCTTTGCGGTTGGTCGCATTAAATTTGCCAACGCAACAATTGTAGAAACAGCGCAAAACCAACAAACACAGGACGCAACTACAGAGTCGCCCAAGCTTGCAGATTACCAGCTATACTTAATTGGCGGCGCCGTTGTATTTATTGTAATTACTGGTACGACAGCTTGGTTTATTAAACGCAAGAAAGCAACCAAACTAAAAATTTCAACAAAAAACACCGGGGAAAGCGCGACACTACCAGATCAGCCTAAAAAAATGCCAAAAGATTAGCAGCCTCTGTTGTCTTGAAATTTTTATACAAAGATGCTATAATTTGTGTGATCATTTGATCGCACCCCTTATGGATTGGAAGAGTGATGAAGAAAGCTCTGGTCGCTACACTGTGTTTGCTAGTGGTATCTTTTGCTGCTGGCTGCGGAAGTAACAGTAGCGACGACAGCAGCGATGGCTACTCAGACAGTGCCAACGGGCGAAATCAACCCGCCGCACAAGCTCCCAGCCACAGCCCGTCCCCCAGTCCCACTGTGGCAACTGGGGAGTTCGAGCCAATGGTTGACTACACGCTTAGCATGATCGATGCCAGCCACCTTGGCTACACCGCCGAGGGACACATCGTTACGGGAGTCCCCGTTGTTGCAAAGGACTATCCTGGTTTCGCTGAGGCAAGGTGCACTGCAACAGTTGCAGAGACACCAAGAGCAACGCCCGTAAGCACACCCAACACAACCGACTTGCTTGTGCCGTTTAAGCTGAGTATCAAGAATACTGCCAGCACAGCACAGGCGCTGAGCATCACAATGTCTCTGAGTGTGAACAAGAATAAGGCCAATGGTCGGACTCTTTACGGATGGAGCTACTACAGCGCCACAAACACCAGTTGCGAGTTTCAGAGAAGCCTTTACTCTGGACGGGACGCTATCCTTGTAGGCGTAAAGTCTACCTCTACGGTAGAGCCGGGCAAGCTCATTGATGTAAGTGGGTTCTTCGCCATCAATAACTACTACGCCCCCAGCGGCGAGGCACCAGAATTGCTCTCGTCAATGGCAGTCGAGGTAGTCAACGCCGGCAATGCCACCTACTTTGTCAAGGATGTTACGGCTGGCGGACCGTACGTGTTGACCGACTACCTGGGCATCTCAAACAAGCTCGACCCAGCTGGAGAGTACAGCGAGGACTATCTGTTCCCGTTGGACGGAAAGACCGATCTCGCTGAAGCATACAAAAAAAGCGGCGACTTCAACCTCATGAAGCGCCACTCCGCGTAAGCAAAAGCCCCTGTGCACCAATAATGCACAGGGGTTGTTCTTTTTTGAGATTACGAACCCTGCAACTTACGCTTATAGAACCTCTGCGCCGCTGCATAAATATTATTAATATCCCTTACAATAAGCACGGTTGCAGCAACTGCGCCAACAACAGGCACAACACCAGCAGCCACCATAGCCAGGATTCGCGCTCCGATTGACTCTGCCGCCTTAACAGCAAGTCTTTCGGCAAGCGCACCAGTGATCTTGATTGCGGTACGTTCTGCGGTCTGCTGAATCAAAAATGGCGCCTTGGCAATTTTTGCAACTGCCGTAGCCTGACAAATGACATCATTAATGTCAGTACCTGTCCAGATTGCCAAAATGGCGTAAAAATCTTCGGAGTCTACTTCGGCGCCGATACTGGCTCCGTAGGCAAAAGAGATGTTAGCCGCACAACGCAGCAGGTTCGCCATCGCGCCCACCGTAAGTGCCGAGCCCGTAACGATGCCGCCAATCCCAGACAGGCCGGCCACGCCAGACACCTTCATTACCTGCACCTGGTGGTATCTGTCTAGCGATGAATATCTGTTAGCGTTCCTAATGGCCTTCTGTGGATCGCCCGCAGCCTTTTTAATGGCAGCTAGCAAAGTCTCGTTGAGGTCCACCATGATCACCGCTTTCGGTCAAAAGGGCTACAAAAAAGCAACGGACTAAAGCCCATCAAGTTTTACATTATCGCAATTATTATAATTACACTACAACTTAATATAATCGCCCAGCATCAAGTTTTATCTTAATACTGGGCAAGTCCATTACTTACTCAAAAATTGTAAGAGCATAAGGAAGAACCTCATCACAAAATCTGTCTTGCCAACTCAAAACCGTGTTACCATCGCGAGTATCCCGAGTGGCGTCCTCTGGGGGCAAACCCCAAAGATCAACGTGGTCAACAGGAGCATCATATGGCTCACGATCATCTTTAAAAGTCGTGCTTACATTACGCACCTGAAGACACGCTCGCCCACTAACCGGGCCAACTCCAAGTCCGTAAATCACTCCGCTAAGAACAGCACCTCTGCTTTCAAGAGTAACTCGCTTACCGACACTACTAGCAAGCAAAGCCTGAACGCTACTGTTCGTCATCATAACCTCCCGCAAAAACAGATAGGACAACGCAATTATATCACGTTTTTATCATTACGCTATAAACTCGCACGGGTAAGCGGCAAATCGTTTTGCACACCTTTTGTAAAAACATATTGACCCAAATCTAAATTGCCGTATCTAAAAGCACAGGCCGAGCAAGCCAACCAAAAGTCCCACATGCGATAGAATTTTTCGTCAAACATTTTTATAACCTCTTTTTTGTGGGTGTGATATCTGTGCCGCCATTCGTCTAGCGTCATGGCGTAGTGAATTCGCAGGTTTTCGTAATCGGTCAGCCTAAAACCAAATTCTGGCAAAGCCCAAACTATTTCGCGGCCAGATGGAATATACCCACCAGGAAAAATATATTTGTCTATCCAGGCGTTGGTAGCTCTTTCGGTTTGCTGAGTTATAGTATGCAACACAGATAACCCATCTGGTTTTAGTATGTCGTACACGGCTTTATAATATTGTTTGTGGTTATTGCGGCCAACGTGCTCAAACATCCCCACACTTACAATGCGGTCAAAAGTAATGCCTTGCTTTGGAAGTTCCTGATAATTTATAAGTTCAAAGCTAATCTTATCCGCTACCCCAGCCTTTTTGGCAGCTTTAACAGAATGCTTCAGTTGCTCCTCGCTTAAAGTTGCACCTAGGCCCGTCACGCCATATTGTTTTGCAGCAGCTATCATTAAATTGCCCCAGCCCGAACCAATATCCAACAAGCTTTGACCTTCTCTTAATTGCAGTTTTTTAAGAATGTGGCTAACTTTTTGTTGCTGAGCGGCCTCAAGCGTGTCTGTTTTTTCTTTAAAATATGCGCAACTGTACAACATGCTTTTATCTAGCCACATTTTGTAAAAATCGTTACCTAAATCGTAATGATGGGCAATATAACTCTGCTGTTTTTGTTTTATATTTTTGTGCAGCCCCATAGATTTGACACTCTTAGGCAAATTGTCAAACATACCTGCGTTGTCACTAGCAAAGCGACCCGGGCCAGCTAAGTCGCCTTTTATCTCGATAAAACCATCTGCGTATGACTCGCCAAAACCAATTGATACATTTTTGATAATTTTTTTAAGCGCTTTGGCATCTTTGATAATTACATGAGCATATGGCGTGGCCTGCCCATAAGTATACGTATCGCCATCAGGATAGGTTACCGTTAAACCGCCATAAGATGTTTTTTTCAATACAGAATGTATAATGTTCTTCTCTATAGCCATAGTTTAACTATACTATTGTTTTTATTAACTAGCTATAGCTTAAAGGGCGACAGAATATCATTCCGCCGCCCCACAAATTGATCTACGCCGTGAGCTTAAGGCCCGAGGTAAGATTATTTACGCGAGCACTAGCAGTTGCATAATTTGTACCCTTTGCATGAGCAGTAAGAACAACCACAATGCTGCGATCGTCCTTACCAACCAGACCGGTACTATGCAGATATTCCCTGTCAAGATCCTCGTTTACTTCGTACTCAACAGCAGAATTGCCATCGCATCCGCCTGTAGCGGGGGTACTGGGAAACTGATACCAACCCTGAAGAGACTTCTTATTGTCATCCTTCAGCGTGGGGATACCGAATGCCTGATTAAAGCCGTCAGAAGCACACTTGGAGGACTTGCTAAGCGCCTCAAGGATGAACTTAGAAGCTTCGGCATTACTCTTGGCATAATCGCCCAGAATGTACTGGTAAATCGCGACAACGTCACTAGCAGTCGTCAACCAAGATCCCCAGCCAGAGGAATTCTCAGCTGGCTGAGAAGTGTGGTTTAGCTTTAGCTCATTAGCTAGGCGCTGTACATACTGATCTTTGCCGCCCTGCCTATAAAGCTTAGTAGTAAGATTGTCCTCGTTACTACTTAGCATGGCATTAAGTTGACTCCTGGTGGCATCGTCAAGCTTGCTTGGCGCAGTAGTCTTAAGGTAATCAATTGCAAGCAAAAGCTTAGTAATAGATGTAGTTCTAAACTTTACGTCTTCACCACTTTTAACGACAACCTTATTCTTTTCACGGTCATAAACAACCACACCCGCAGACATGCCATCTGGCAAAGCAAGCTTACCGGAGTCGTTATCAACGCCCACAGACACAGTTGGGTCTGGTTTTGGATCGTCGCTACCCTTCTTGTCATCACTGCCACATGCCGCTGTCGGCACAAGCAGCAATAGGCTCAAAGTAGCGGTAAAACAAAACCGCGTACGACTACCAACGTTACACACAGCAAACCTCCAAAATACAACACAAGCCTAATTGCTTGATGCTCGCCAGTTATATTAACACATCAGCACTACTTTGACAATCTTGACTAATCCTCAAGATGCATTTTTTTAGTAACAGACTTGCCAACTTCTACTATAATCACAAGCAACAAAGCAATGCTGAAAACAACACCCCATTCTTGCCAGCTTAATTCGACCAATCCAAGAGCTGCGCGCAAGCTTGGCACCCAAAATGCCATAAACTCTGTAAAAATTCCTGCAACAACAGCATAAATTAGATATTTGTTTGCAAATGGCGATCCGCTCTTAATTATTGATTGCTTCATATTGCGATAAGAAAATATGTAGATCATAGAATTTATTGCAAAGCTAGCAAAAACCATGCTTTGCCCCCTAACGGGATCACCTAAATAATTGTAGTATCCAAACACCACCAACCCCAATACAGCACTTATACTACTAATTATTGCCACTAAACTTAACGACAAACGCGTTAAAATTGGCGCATTGAGCGAACGAGGCTTCTCGCGCATGATACCTTGTTCTTTTGGTTCAAACCCTAAAACAATGTCTGATGGACCATCACATATTAGATTTATCCATAGTATCTGAGCCACAGCCAACGGCGCTGGCCATCCTAAAATTATTGCGAAGAATACAATTAGCACAGCCGCAAACGAGTTTGATAGCGCATAGGCTATTACTTTGCGTGTATTGCTAAAAATCACCCTTCCCTCTTCGATTGCTGCAACGATTGTTGCAAAGTTACCATCAAGCAATATTAAATCTGATGTTTCTTTAGCCAAGTCTGTCGCGCTACCCACGACGACTCCGATGCTAGCCTTTTTAAGGGCTGGGGTGTCATTAACTCCGTCACCAACCATTGCAACTATTTTTTTGTTCTCTTGTAGCGCCTTAACTACACGCAGCTTATCTTGCGGATGAATGCGCGAAAAAACAGCAGCCTCCATAACGCGCTCGCGCAACTGGTCGTCTGTCAAATGCGCGATTTCGTCACCCTCTAAGCTGCGCTGGCCAGCATGCATTAACCCAATTTTTCGGGCGATATGCTCGGCAGTACGCCGATAATCGCCCGTAATCATTTTTACATCTATACCTGCCGCTTGCGCAGTTTTTAACGACTCTAATACGCCACTTCTGATTGGATCTTCCATGCCCAACAGCCCAACCCATGCGTAGCCTTTGTGACTATTCATTGCGCCATCGCGCCTATAAGCTAGACCTAGTAAACGTAAGCCTTCGTCTGCCCAGCGGTCAATCTGCTGCAAAATTTGTGCCTTTTGTTTTTTGGTGACATTGCACATTTCTAGAACAATCTCAGGAGCACCTTTTAAAAAGCAGTATCGATCGCTACCTAGTTGTCCACCTTTAGCTGCAACAACCATATATTTTGTTTCGCTAGTAAAAATCTCTTCGTCGAGCCTTTTAGTTGACTCTGACAGCTCTTGCGGACTACAGCATCTTTTGATATTTGATTTTTCGGCGAACTCCCAAAGAGCGACGTCTACTGGACCATCAAGATTATTACATAAGACCATGGTTTGCCATGCACGTACAGGCTCAGTAAAATTCGACCTCACAACTTGCATGCGACCCTCTGTTATTGTGCCAGTTTTATCTGTACATATTACACTTACCGATCCTAAAGTCTCTACCGCTAAAAGTCGCTTAACAAGACCTTTGCGTTTCAAAATCCTGCGCATCCCCAGCACCAAAATAACCGTCACCGCAATTAAAATTCCTTCAGGAATTGCAGCTGTAGCCAAAACTATTGACGTTTTTAGCATTTCTAAAATATTGAGCCCTGCAAGCAAGCCAATTATAAAGATTGCAAGTGTTAGTCCAAGTATAATGCGAGTCAGTGTATGACTAAACCCCTTAAGCCTAACTTGCAAAGGTGTTTCTTCATCTTCTTGCATGCTTAGGCTTTCTGCAATCTCACCCAGTTTTGTTAACGTGCCTGTGGCAACAACTTTCATAAGTCCACGCCCTGTTATAATTGTTGTACCTGCATACAGCCTAGAGCGCTCACCATCTTCGGCGTCTTTTGATATAGGTTCACTCTCGCCTGTAAGTATTGCTTCGTCTACGGTTACTTTTGTAGACTGTAGCAATTGTCCGTCTGCGGGTGTTTTTTCGCCAGCTCGCAAAACAATAATGTCACCAGGAACAAGCTCCCAAACTTCTACATCTTTGCGAACCCCACCTCTCACAACAGACGCAATTGGCTTAAGTAGGCTTTTAAGTGCAGTGTAGGTTCTTTGTGCACGATATTCTTGAATAAAACCCATCGTAACATCTGCAAGAACCACCACCATAATTAATACAAAATCGCCTAGCTCGCCCATGATAAGCGACACTAGAGCAGCAATAAGTATTACATAAATTAGCGGACTCGCAAGCTGACTTGAAAATATCTTCCAGGCGGGAGTCGGTTTTTCGGCTGGCATTTTGTTTTCGCCATATCTTCGTCTAGCCGCAAGCACCTCACGATTACTCAATCCTTGATATTTGTGCTTCGCGTCGTCAATATCTTGCTGTACTAATTGCCCCATATTGTAAAGTATAACATCATAAGCTATTTGTTTTTCGCACAATGAATGTTTAAAATTTTACAACAATATTTAATCTGCAAACTCTTTCACTCGAGGTGTCATTTCTTTTTTGCAGATTAAAAGCGCGTCCTTGGCTTGAACAACAATAATGTCATCAACATCAATTAATACAAGTTTTTGATTAATCGTCGACATAACAAGTAAGTTTTTTTGCTTCAACCAATTTTACTTGCGAATCGTTACCACTTATCACCTTTACAACATTACCTAGATTATCTTTTTGAGCTAGTTTATAAATTGTCTGCCAATCACCAATGTCCTCCCAATAATAATCCGCTTTCATTACATATAGCTGCGGCAGTTTTGCTGCAATTTCAGACTCAAACGACGACGGCTGCAACTTGGCACAATACGATTCTAGTTTTTTAAATAATCCCCTCCTCCAATTTCAACTCTAAGCTGCAACATCATACTATACATTTTTGGAGCTGCGCTTTTCATGGCTCTCAAAAGCGTTGTAATCTTCCAGACTTTAATTCCTGTATTCCACAACCACTCGTTAGACTTGACCATTTTCGCGGCAATTGGCTTGGCAGGCTTTTCTTTAAAACCTGCAACTTTATATACATTTTTACCACTTTTTTGGCCCATTTTTACGTAACCAAATCCAACATTTGCAAAAGTGGGTCGAGTGCCAATGATCATCATCTTATCCTCTTGTGCTGCCAGATCTACAGCCAAGTTTATCGCATTTAAAAACTTGCCGCCTTCACCTATGTATTGATCAGAGTAAATAAAAACTGCCACACTCTCTGGGAAAAGCGCATCAATATACATTGCAGCCAAGCACATGGCCGCAGCCGTATCTGCATTACATGGTTGAACAATAATGTTTTTATCGTCTAAGGGCAGAAGTTTTTTTGTTGCTTTGAGCAACTGTTTTGTTGTAACAACAATAATATTTTTTTATCAAATGCTCGCGACGCACGCGTATACGCCTCAACAAGCATCAACTCCTTTGAAAGCGTCGGGTTAATCTGTTTTGGCACCTTAGCAACTGACAGCGGACACAGCCTTTTCCCGCTACCGCCAGCAAAAATTACTGCAACTTTATTTTGTATATCCACAAAAGAATAATAACATTATGCTTGGTAATTAAGTATAATTAGCTTATGAGCAACACATCGAATGTTCGTGAACAAATAATAAACAGTGGGCTGATACTTCACCCGCTTAGCGATGAAGCCAGATTGTATTTTTCCCTGGCTAATGATTTCATCCTGCCCAGTATACTGAGCGCTATCCCTATACTGCTGAGTAACATTGGCAGAGTATGTAGCCGAATACTTGTATGTCCGCAAGCCAAGCTTATTTTCTTCATTTAAAAATTCCATAACAAGCGGAATATGATATTTTGAATGCAAAAAAGGCGTACTCTCAATGTCCTTGCTTATGTTGCCATAAAGAGCATCTCCACTGGCGTTTGCGTCTGACGAGCTAGAGACATATTCACCCTGTAATCGCTCTATAATATAGCCAGCTTCTAAAAGCCACACTTCATTGTTGTTAGTGTCTTCAGAAATGTATTTAAGACTTACATCTATTTCATCAGCAGCCGCGCTCTTTTAAGCAGCAAGCCAAGCCCGTCTAGCTTGGAATAGCCTTTTAGTTTATTAACCATTAACTTAATAACGGCATCAACATCACACACTAAACCACTAATCTATTTTTTAGATTGATTATCAGATTCGCCTTCAGACATAAACTCCGCAAGCTTTTTCTTTTTGTTGTGTTTTACAACAAGTAGCGTTATTACGCACACCACCACAACCGACGCTACAACAGCAGCCACATACAGACCCCAAGAAATATCAGCGTCAGAGCCTGCACCAGTCTGGCTATAGGAAGAAGTGTCAGCCGTTAATGTTGCGCCTTTTGCAACATCAAACTTGTAGTCTACTGCAGCATCTCCACAGCCTGTATCTGAATCGCACTTAATATGAACGTAAGCAACACCACCGTCAACATCACCGGTCAAAATTATAGTCTCGCCCGCGTTTTGCGCCATTGTTGTACCAACTAAAATTTTATTATTATCATACAATTCAACATAAGGCGTCATTGCGCCATTTGGAGCAACTCTAACCGAAAGCTTTCCAGCAGTAACCGGCAAGACATAAAAGTCATCTGTATCCGCTTTAGACACATAGCCATCAAACGAACCGGCCTGGATGTTTAAGGCGCTGCCAATCTCTTGACCTGCGTCGGTACCCGAGCCAGCATCAAAGCGATCGTTAACCGTGACATCAAGCACGCTAGAAGCAGTTCCCCACGCCTCATCAATAACCTGAATATAATATATTTGCGTTGATTTTTCTGCACTAGCCAACGTAGTTGCCGTAACAATGTTTTCTGACGTACCAGAACTACCAAACACACTGACCAGCTCTGTGCGATCTTGATTAAAAATCTTTATTGTATTTGCAGTTCCGCCATATTCTGTAGTTTGAGGGGTAAAAGTTCCTTCAAACACCAGCTCTTGCCCAGCATTTAACGATATTTTATAAAACGCAGACTGTTTAACCGGCAAAGCTGGCCCATAGTATTGTCCCGGACTTAGCTGCATAGCAGAGTCTAAACTGCTTCCGCCGGTTGCATCTGCCGCCATAATTTTTGCCGAGTTAAAAGTAGTTGCAATTGCGCTTAATAATAAAGCACATACAACCGTTAATATCGTTTTATCAAGATACCTTTGCAATAACTTCATTAAACAAATAGTCCTTATGTTTATTTGCGTTAATTGCATTTTATCACGTTATTTTCGACATAACGAGTTTCGTCAATAGCAAAACAAGATAAGGTTTGTTCTTGTCCTAGGTAATAGATATTTACAAAAAGAAGAGTGCGAGGCCAAATTGAGGCCTCGCACGATAACCGCTTGATGTTCAGCTGAGGCAATAGCCAAAGCGACCGTCGTCCAAAAAAATGCTGTTCAACCTGATCAGGCGTAGGCGATTTTGGAGCACCGCCAACGAAGACCTGATCGTCCTTCCAATCAACCGCGACAAGCGTATATTGCTCAATAGTGCGACCATCGCGACTATCAGCAACTTCATCCGGCTCGTAAGGATATCGCACAAGCTGAACAGTGCAATGCTTCACAACAGCATGAATCTCGTAGACAGTTGCAGACCTAGAATGCTCCCTGGGCTTATCGACGTGAACGAAGGGGTTGTTCTCGCCCTCAGTCAGCTCAAAACCACTAACAACATCTGCCTTAAAGTCAGCCAGCTGAGCCTCATCACTAACCGATTGGTCACTGGCAACCCACATGAGGATAATCGAAACCAGCAAAACAGGGGCAAACATCATTCCCCCGAAAACCAGCACAGTGTGATTGTTAATAAAGCGCCGCATCTTTCATTTCTCTCGAAGAATTTACAACAACTAAATTATATTATCATAGCATTTTATTGCAACATCAAAACATTATAATGTCTTGAAAACTCTCATTTTTATGTTATTATAATATATGGAAGTATCGTCTTCTGGAGGTTAATAATGGAACTCAAGGCTATTACTGAGCCACCCAACAACTACCTTATCGAAATCGACCTCAATGGCGCTGTTCGGCAATGCGGATTCTCTACAATTGTGGCTTGCGCATCGCTACTAGCAATCGTCGTTTTTGGCAGGCGCTGGATCGAAGGACGCATGTCCTCTGAGGAAAATGCAGCAAAAATGTATGTTAGCGTGGTTGTTTTGCTCTTGTCGCTCAGCATGGGAGTCTTGGCCTATACAGTGCGGAACCCCTGCCGCACGCAGCAAGGGTACTACATCGGCTGCGGGGTCAACGAAGATCAAACAACCGGGTTTTTTCTGGCCATAGGAATCGCTATTCTTGGACTGACTCTCGCAACTCTATACTCGCTGAACGCTGGGTGGCTCATCGCAGCATACGGATATTACTACGTGGATTACATGGTGCAATTTGGACATCAGGCGTCCCCGCTTACTCGAACCACCACGTTCATCATTCCGGCGCTAGCACTGGCCAGCATCGGGGCTGCACATTACGCGCACAGCATCACAAGTATGCTAAAGGCGCGCAAGCTTGTCTCTCAACCTTCATAATTAAATAGAGCCGATACTTCCAATCGGCTCTATAGCTAAAAGCTATACTGACGAGTCCTACAAATCAGGACGAAAGCCGCTAAACACCCAACGCGCTAAACGCGCTATTTATTAAGAATGCCGGCCAAACAATTGCCTTAATTAGCGCTAAAATAAATCCCCAAAAATCTGGCTGCTGGCCAAAAAAGTAAACTACCGCACCAATATATGCCATGAACAGCACAAAACCGCTAGCGCCTTGGTTTTGGCTAATTTTTACAATGTTATTTTCACTTTTTGACATAGTCCCCCCTTTATTTAATGTCATTAGCTATGTTTACATACCAAGGATCGTTCTTGGCCACTAACCTAACAATCTTGTCAGATTCAAAATTTGTATTTGTCAAATCTACCATTAATGTTATTGGACGATCATAATATCTAATGTAGTATTTACGGTTTTTAAGGTCAACAACAACCGACCATTGGGTAGATTCAAGAAAATCTTTATCATTTTGCTTGCCGCGCACCATACCCTTAACAATGTCAAAACTGTTTACAATATGATATGCCGTTATCACGCCGTCTTCTGCAGTAGAGGGCTCTAACGCAGATTGCGTAAATGCAACAGAGCGCACAAAACGCGATGGCGGAGTAAAGTCCCCAGGAAGCCCAATAAGGCCTGACCCCTGACCAATAGCCTTAATGTCATAATCTGGCATTTTAACATCTGGTACATTTATTGCCGACAAGTTAACGTAATTACCCAAATTTAGCATGTGCCATTCAAACGGCGGTGAATTTGTAAGTGTGCCAATTGGATTATCGTGGACTTTTGACTCGCCATTAATATATTCAACCACGATCGAACCGCCATTAGCATCGTATAAGCTAAAGTGCAACTCAATATTCCCAGACATTTGAGGCACGGTCATATTCCAGACATAAATTTTGCTAATTGCATTTTTTACTTCATCAACCGTTGCACAGGTTGAAAGAATATATTTAACAAAATCAACTAATTGCGATACCGCCTTTGACTCTTGCCCAGCTGGCACTTCTTGATATTTTGTAAAACCTGGCAAATATAATGCGCCGCAATACAATCCTGCTTCGTTTATGCCATCGCTCAATCCATCTTGACCATATGAGTCCATGCCAACAATGCCATACTTCCCCTCCCAGGCCAATCCTGGCACGTTATTTGGACCAACTGCCTGATATTTATAATTGCGCGGAAACACCGTTGGCTGCGATTTTAAATCTATCGCGAATTCCATTGTTCGACCGACCACTACGCCCTGATCTGCACTACGAATTCTAAAAGATGTACACATACCATAAGTGTAATAGCTTTAACAAAATTTGAAAAGTTTAGCAGTAAAGCTAGCTATAATTATTCTTCGGCACCAGGCATAATTGCTGTTGCAGAGAATCCAGGACAACGATAGTCTGGCCAATCTGTCGTTAATGGGTCAGCAACCCCAGGCAGATATATCTTCATAGAAGACCCAAGTCCACTACATGATCCCTCTGGAAAGTTTCCGTATTGAGGAAAGGCAACCACCGTGTGCGCCTGTTGACCCGCGGCTATTGTTACAGACTGAGGCGAATATAGCGAGTTGGCTTCTGCGCCAGTACCCACCTGCATTCCGCTAGAATCTTGCATAAACACAGCAGGAAAACCCGTTAAAGTACAGTCAGTATCGCCATTGTTTGTAATAACCGCATACTTATAAATTGTACCTGCGGCACCACTCGCTCCACCCTGACTTAAGCCAAGATTAGAACAAGCGTTTGCGTTAGCTAGCTCTGTTGTTTTGCTACTTACAATAACCCAACCCAGTGCACCTACAATCAACAAAATTGCAACACACAAAACTACAATTGCTGCCGCGTTAGCTTTTTGGCCATTGACGTTTGCCATGTATCCCCCAAAGTAAATAATAGTTAATATCGTTTAAGCTAATTATGACTGCGTACTAATAAAAACGCAATAACAGCAATGCAAATTAAATAGCGGGAAGATGTAGCTTCTTCCCGCTAAATTAGCTATTCTGACAAAATTCGCACAACCTCTTTAGAAATTCGATCAAGGGTTTTCCAGGGAGTCAAAGACCCCGCGCTAGAATGAAGATGCGCACAAATCATATATCTCGGCTTTACTCTATCGATACGAGTTATTACAACGCCCAGCTCCCCAGCAAGGCGGTCGCGATCCAAAATAGTTAGCGGATAGGCAGTATCAAGCCAAAATTGAACGGTGGTATAAGCATAGCTAGGGTCTTTTACCTCTCGATCCCATCGGCCAAATGTAGGTGTTTTAATCATAACTGCACCTTTTTTTACAACTACTACATCAAGATTACTAACCCTAGGGCGCATAGGCACTGCGAGACATTGATTAGCTTCTCGCTGCACAAAATCCTTAGAGTTGATTGCGGTATCAACTCCCCTACAATAAAACTGAACATAGTTTGTTCCAGCGCCAAATCCAGCGTAGTCATCTCGGCCTTCGACATACAGAAGCAGCATGCGCATTACCCTATTGCCTTCGGGCGAGCTCCAGCTAAATCCTCCGCCAAAAACGATAGACAGCCGTGACTCGGATGCGTAAAACCGCACAACCTCAATATCCACAACAACTCCAAACAGTCGACTAGACAGAACTACTGTATTGTATCACAGCCATCTGCGCACATTACATACATTTTGATATATTTTTTATCAAACTGTAACTTTAATCTAGATTCTTCAAATGGAATAACGTAAAAGTTTAGCACAAAAAAGCAAATAACCGGCCCAACCCATGCCGCCAAACAGCCCAATACCAAGGCAACACCAGCAGTTAGTAAAACATAAGACAAATAAAATGGATTTCGACTTATTGCATATAGCCCTTTCGTTATAAGATCTGATGGCTCTTGACTGACGTTAGAGCTATGACTATTAGCCAAAATTAGCGCTAAAGTACGAAAAATAATAACTATACTTACAACAATCAAAACCCACCCTAAAATATTGATAATCAAAAAATTAAACTTATATATTGGCAAAAATAAACTCAATGCCCCAGAAATCGCCAAGCTGCTAACCAAGGTTAAATCTGGAACAATGTTAATGTATTTGCTATTCATATGTAGATTTAAGCAAATAATTATGCTCTAGTAAATTACATAGTATATAATAAATATCATGTCGAAAAACGGGTTGCGACCATCGCAAAGCTCCTGTCCGTATTGGCTGTCAAGAGAATACCCAGCATGGAGTATGCTTATGGAATTTACCGGATGCGGTATTCCATTTGACACCTTTAAAAGAGTTGTGATAAAAACTGCCGACAGGCTACAACATCGATACACCGGTTTTTTGACGTATAGCACCACTGGCAATGTTGTTTCTTTTACGCACACGGTATATCCACGCAAAAAGTATGCAAACAATTCAAATAGGCTTGAGGTAATGGATATGCATAAGGGTATTGACGGAATGACTACACTAGCACAAGCTTTTGATGGCAGCAAAAATATCGCTAGATTGGCTCTAGATAACTTGCAGCCAGGGCACTATCGCTCACTATTTGGTCTGTATATTGGGCAGCAAGATAGCTACGACGGTCCGCCCGATCATAACATCGCCAGCATACAGGCAAGGACCAACTCAAGTGACATGAGCAGCGCTGTTGCCCCTGTGGAGATTTTTACAGTTCGCTTTGGCAGCCCAACAACAACCTATAGCGAGCCAGCTGCAAGAATTTTGGGCCCAGTCGAAGATCTAAGCAAGGTCTGCATGTTGGGCGTTGCACTTGAACAAGAGCGCTTTACTATCGAGCGAGCCTACGCAAGCCACACCACAGTACAAATGGCAGAGACAGCTCACTGCAAAGAGCCTGAGTTTTTGACCGAACAACACTAAGATCACCCAAACAACGGCCCCTGTCAGCGCACTAGATTGATGCAATTACGGCAGGGGCCAACAAAACTTAAATACGCGATCAGCCATCTTTTACTTTTGTTGTTCTTTGATGTATTTTTTAATAAGCTCAATATGTAGCAAATCTTTTGGGCGCCCCATTCGCTGCTTCCATTGAAGCAGTTTTTTTAAGCTAATAAATGGAATATCGTTTACTAGCATAGAGTCAGCTAACAAATCCGCCAAAGTCCAATCACCAAAACCAACACCCACATCGTAAACATCATTTTTTAAAACAATTTTATCGCCCCATTTTTCTTGCCGCCAACCATTAGATTTATAGAGTTCAAATATCTCTGGGGCGACGCAAATATCAACATCCTCGTCCCAATCAAGCAGGCCAAGCGCCACTAGCGTACCGCCGCCAACTACAACATAAGAATTTTTAGGCAAATTAAGTTCACTGATTTTATCAAATATATTCATAAAAACTAATTTTTAGCGACGAACAACAACCTGCGGAAACGGAATGGCAATCCCCTCTTTTTCAAAAGCTTTTTTAATACGACGTCTAAATTCTCCGGCAACATCCCATTGCATAGCAGGGTGCACTTTACCCAATGCTTTTACGCGTACAGCAGAATCTTCAAAACCATCAACACGCAAAAACTGGATCGGCTCTACAATATATTCACTCCATTTATCGTCTTCGGCCATGCGCTCGCCAACACGATTTATAACGCGCTCTACCTGATCAACATCAGACTCATAAGCAACGCCGATGTCTACATTAACGTTCGCGTAATCAAATGTACGATTTGTGACAACGCTTGGCGTACCATTTTGAACAATATGCAAATTGCCATCAAGATCACGTAATTTAGTAATACGAATAGTAATATCTTCGACCGTTCCCGACACATCAACTCCAGATGTCCGCAATGTAACAACATCTCCTACGCGATACTGATTTTCGGCAATAACAAAAATGCCAGCTAAAAAATCTTTGATTGTATTTTGCGCACCAAAACCAATTACTATACCAAACAAACCTGCGCCTGTCATTAGCGCTGCAATATTAACATGCAATACTGCCAAAATTACTACAATGGCAACTATCCAAATAATAACCGCAGCAGCAGTACGAAACAGCGAAATCAGCGTCTGTTCGCGCTTTTCTTCGTCGACCTTTGTGGCATAGCCCTTGCCAATTTTAATTTTAAGTCCGCTTTCGTACTCATAACCAACCACCTTGCGCACTATCTGCTCAATACTGACATGCACCATAAGGTGAACAAGTGCCGCAATAATAATTATTGCCAAAATCTGCACAACAACATTTTCGCCAAGCGCATTCCAAGAACTTCCTAAAAATATCTCACTAACCACTTTTACACCGTAGCAAAAATACCAAGACTACGCAAATCACCTTTTGTAAAACATAAAAATGCCCGTCTTTTCCCTATGCAAAGAGAACGGGCGCATTTTAATACTAGACTATTTAAACGTGCCAACAAAGGAGTTGTTCTTATCGCAAATGCAATCAACATCGTCCCAGCAACAACTTCTATAATAACATCGCACTTACTTATTAGTAACAATCTAAACATTGACATAAACTGCAAACAAGCAATACAGTAATTTTTGTTCTTTACAGACAAACAAGAAGGAACTTAGCATGTCCGCCGTTCCTGCACCAAAGACGCTACTTGAAGTGCAGGCCCTAAAGACTGCAGAGCAAATTCGCTATTCAGTTACTTACTCTACAGAGCACAACATCTACGAAATCGATGTAGTTGGCTACGGAGGCATCTGCGAGATGCCGCTTTCAGACGAAAGCCTTGCGGCGCTGCAACAGCGCCTGGGAAATGCCTGGGAGGTAGAGATGAGGTACCTACCTGGCCCTGATTTTCTCGACTACAACGACATTTACTGCGTTGAGGTCAAGCCTGTTACCCCACAGTGTACGCGTGATGACGCAGCCATCCTGGCAGCAGTTCATGCAACCTATGGCCCAGAGTGGCCATACCATCTGGTTGGGATAGAGATGTAAAAATTTCCTTTCGCGCCAAAGAAAACAGTAAATTTAAGCTGTCTTCTTTGGCACTTTTGCTACTTGTACAAGAAATCTACCCCAACCACAATACTCAGCAAAACTATTGCCGTAAGCACCAAACTTAAACAGGGATAAAATAATACGTGGTCAAAATCGATCTTCTCTTGTATTTTTTGAGCCTTTGTTTAAGCAGATTTTAGGCAACGACACCAAGCAGGTGTTGTTTAAGTAGATTGAGTGGCCCGAAGATTTTGTGGATTTAATGCACGAATTACAACAAAACTTACCTGTACGGCAAACTCGAATTGAACAGCACCACAAAACCTACTTACATAAGCTAGCAAACACCGACCAAGTTTACATAAACAGCCGTGCGATTATTTATTCCCACACCAACAATGCGCCTGTTCGCAGCAACTTCCCTGAAGCTTTTGACAAAAAGGTAAACAGCAAGGACGAAGGTCAAATCGCCACAGCAAATTTTATATCGCTAAAGGATTTTTTAAAGGCCATAAACGATACGCAAGCCGAGCTAATAGAAACGACAGCACGGACACCATCAAGTTTAGCTATTGCTATCATTTTCTACTAATGTAGGTCGTCGCCCATGTATATCCAATGACTGTTTAGTTATTGTATCAATTTCCATTATAAACAACCGCTCTTGGCTCCAATTGGCAATTAAAGCCAACCAAAGTAAAGAGACTGCTCAAAAATTGGCAGCCTCATACAACAAAAACGATATTGGCATAAAAAAAGATTGACAATTAGTCAATCTTTTTTTATGGCTGACGTAGTATCCATCAGGTGGCACCAGATTTATCCTAGATTGCTTCTTATAGCGGAGAAATTGAAGAAGCTAGAGTGTTATCATTGTGATGTCGAGGCACGAATTGCAGAAATTATGTTCGAGGAGACTGATCGAGATGCTCGCCCTCTTTAAACCTCAACGCTGCGCTGCAACGAAGAGAGTACAGCGTAAATTGCGTAGAAGCAATTATATCGAAACGCAGTAATCTCTTACCTGTAACTAATTACCTAGTCGCATATCATCGAGCCAAGAATCAAAAGCTCTGTAAAAAACTTTGTTTGGTTCTGTTCGGTGAAGCAGTCGTCGGGCCTTCGATTTAGTCCGTTCCAAAAACGAAAACGGTCGATAGACACGAATATTTGTGAGCGGCATCATAATACCAGTGCTCGATCTGCCATCCCATTGCTCGACAGTAAAATATTCACCAAGAGCTATGTCTATAGTTGGATCAAGATTCATCCAGCCACCGCCTGTAGGCGCTTTTACTCGCAAGAATACATGACCCTCCTTATCCTTATTACAAAGTCTCATGATTTCTTTAGGTAATTTTAAGTCTGACCAATAAAAATCGCCAATCATTAAGTTGCAGATGTGACCATGAGCATCAAGCCTATGCTTTAATGCAATGCATTTATCAAAGCAGGATTGCGCGCTGGCATCGCTCGTATAGTATGGAATATCGCGTATACGATCAAAAAACTATTGAATACCTAAAGTTTACGCGCGTATAATTCTGTACAAATTAAAATTGCCAGGCTATTTCATTAAATCTACAATAAATAGAAGCTCCTGCTCTTACCCACACTTAGGAGATATGGCACATGATGATCAAAGGCGTAACTCGGGCGTGTTTGCTCGCACTCGCCCTAGCCGCAAGTGTTGCAGCGTGTACATCGTCAGAGGTAACGCAGGATGCGCGGCCAGCGACCAGCGCATCCTCTCCCTCTACCCCAATAGCACCCCCCAGGAGCGAATCGATCGCCCCCAATGGCTACAGCTACGGCTATGGTACATACTATGTGGCGACCCGTCGCAACGTGCCGCGCAACTGGGGTGACGCCAAAACGTGGTATGCCTACGCACAACGCGATGGCTATAATGTTGGCGATACACCTAAGAAGGGTGCGATCGCCTGGACCGACCGCGGCGCACATGGCCAAGTAGCCATCGTCGAGAGCATCAGCGCCGATGGCACCCAGGTGGAGATTAGCGAGATGAATGGCAAGGATGGCTGGAACCGTGTGACGACCAGAACCGCACCCGCCAATTCATTTAAGTACATCTACTAGGCATACAAGATAGGCATGCAGGAGTAGCCCCGGTCAAATCATTTTGACTGGGGCACTTCTAATTTAGAGCCTTATGTCAACCAAGAGAGATCCGTAGACAACCTAAAGAGCCGCGGTTTTTTACTGTGGCTCAGCGCACAAAAATACACAAGCCATGAAAAAAGATTGACAATTTGTCAATCTTTTTTCATGGCTGGCGAGGAAGGACTCGAACCTTCGATCTTCGGTGCCAGAAACCGACGCCTTACCAACTTGGCCACTCGCCATTAACAGAGCAAATTATAGCGCATTTTTTGAGGTTATGCAAACGCGCTGGCTATTTTTTACCTGCTTCGCTGCGTACAAATCCTAGCCATTTTGGCGGGTTGCGCATCTTAAACAAGCTCCATAGTGACATAGCAAATATAAACGCCACAATTACAAAAGATGCCATTCCTACGGGGATGTTTACGTATCCGCCCAGCAGGCCGCTTATATCTTTTTTGTCGCCGCCTATTAACTCTTGACCTATTAAAATAATCCAAGCCAGGGGTGCTAAAATTACAAATAACGAGCTTAACTCGCTGGCTAGTCGAGATAATTTAAGCCCCAATAAATACGGCAAGGCAAATACTTCTAGACCAATTATGCAAACAGCTAGCGCTACAGATCCAGACTGGCTGGTAATTCCATAGCTTTGCACAATGGTTGCAAATTCTTCAAAATCCAACAATTGAGTAACTGCCGTTACGCACAAAATCCAAGCCAAAACCCAGGTGTTTGCTAAAAATAACTTTTGTTTCATTTGCGTCCTCCAATTACACGGCCAATAATTTTATTTGCGGGCACAAAACCGTATTTGCGGCTATCTGTACTGTGCAAAATATTGTCGCCAAGCAAAAAGTAGCCGCTTTTATTGTAACTAAAAACTCGCTTAATTACTTCGCGCTCATTGATTTTTGCAATTACAACATCCCCTATTTTTGGATTTTTGCAGCGCAAAGCCAGCACAAGTCGGCCAGGCTTAAAGCTTGGCAGCATGCTTGCACCAACAATGCGCCTAACCGCAAACACGACTTACGATTGAGACTGCTTAAACATTTCTGCAATGCCAGCAACTTGGTCAATAAGTATTTGGCATTCTTCTTTGCTGACAGTTTGTTTTACCTTGCTGCATTGCTTTGTTGCTTGCCAAAATCGCTCGTGCAAATCCGAAAACTGCTCTAAATGCTGCGGCTTAAAATAATCACTCCACAATAAATACAGCTGGTCTTTGCAAAGTTGAGCGTGTTTTTCTTTGGTCATTACCGACCTTATACAGTTGTTGCGCGCCTCGTCTTTGCCTAAATCGCCTGCAGATTGGATTTTTTCTACCATGCGCATGCAGGTGTCTGCGGCGTGGCGCATTGTGTCGGTTTCGTAAATTCCGCAAGGCACATCGCAATGCGCATAAACTGGCTTAATAAATTTAAAAAGTTTCATATGTTCCCTCACTCTTACATCCCCTATTTTAAACGATTTTAGCGTAAAATACTTGTGCTTTTAGCCTAAAAAATATAAACTAAGACTGAGCGATAAACATTACACAAAAACCTATCAAAAACAAAAAGGTGCCTGTCGTATTTCGCTATCACCACAACAACTCGTACTCCAGCCTGAATGAGCATTTTCTCTCTAAAATGTTCATTCATGGCTGTTGACGGACTCTCTCACGCAGTGGGATATTTTTTTATTTGTAAGCATTTGCAAAAATTTAGCGCTTGACTCCCCTGCCTACTTAAGTTAGGACACTTTAAGCTCAGCAAGTTTCAAAACCTACCAAAAGGAGGCCCAAAATGGGCTGGCTTCAGGACTACGGCAGCTACATCCTTAGGGACCTTGGCAATGGCGTAAAAGACGGACTTAAGTCTATCGTCACTGGCAAGCCAGCGCTTCAGGTGAGGCGCGAGCGTAAGGAGCTAGAACGTCGTGCCGCCAGAGTAGAAGCTTTGCGCAATAAAATGGGCGATGCAGCCTGGAAGGTCTACCAGGATGAAAAACGTAAAATTGCCAGACTTAACGATCGAGGCACCAAGACGCCAAGTATCCAATATCAGGACACTGACGCTAAAATCAAAGTATCTAGCGGATACAGCGGAAGTTACGATTGCTGGGTGGCCGATATCAAGGTAATTAATCGCGATCCAGAGTTTCACGAGCATCTGCACATTATTATTGATGAGTGGGGCGAGGTAATATACGAGCAATGGAACAACGACGACGGATACAGATAGAGCCTGCCTCCTCTCATATACTATTGAGGGGAGGCAAACTAGATTTAAAGCTGCTACAATTATTATAAAATAGGGAGTATTTATGACATCTTTTCGCCGCTCATCAACAATTCAAGAACTTGCCACATACTACAAAAACAAGATAGCTCAATACAATAAAAATCTATCTACAAGGCAAAAGGAGCAGCTAGCCTGGCACCTTACGGCGTGTGATAGTGTTGACGGTTGGGAAAAGTGGTGTGTAGAGTATCCAACTCTAGAGGACGCTTACTGTCTTGCTTCTGATTTGTCTTGGTCAAACAGTCTTGAAATTGATCGTGACTGGCAAGAATTAATAAAATACATAAATCTGTTTGACAAACAGGTCAACAACAAAGACCATGACAACGAATCTTAACCCAGAGACAATTAACACCTTCATAAAACAATGCAGAACAATCCTACAATCAAGCCCAAAGCCAGACTACATGCGCGAAAAAGAACAAGAAAGTTATGCGGCTGATATTTGCGGACTATGCCTAGCATTAGATTTAGAAGATGAAGATTTTAAAAAATACCCCCTAATTGAAGAGCTAACAGAGCTAGCTGCTGACCTTGAATGGTCTAACGTTCCTAACACCACCATTGCATGGAGGAGAATACGCGTGATAATTGACGAGCTTGACCAACAAGTTAACGGCAAAAACTAGCCTTCTTAGATTGCTCGGCCCGCCATGCGGCAATTTGCGCGTGGTTGCCTTGCAGCAGCACGTCTGGCACTTTTACACCCCTAAACTCAGCTGGGCGCGTGTACTGCGGAAACTCCAACGTTTCGCCGTCGCTAAAGCTTTCTATCTCGGCCGACTGCTCACCGCCTAAAACACCGGGAATCAACCGCACAACGCTATCTACAATTGCCATAGCCGGAATCTCACCGCCTGTTAGCACATAGTCTCCAACAGAGATTTGACGGTCAATAATTGCTGTTATTCGCTCGTCGTAGCCCTCGTAGCGGCCACAAACAAAAATCATGCCTCGTTCATCATCTGCAAAGCTTTGAGCCAACTGCTGGCTCCAGCGCTCGCCACGGGGAGTCATTAATAAAACTTGCGCAGTAGGATCTTTGCCCTTTGCAGCCTCAACAGCCGCAAACAAAGGTTCTGGCTTTAAAAGCATACCGTCTCCGCCGCCATATGGAGTGTCGTCAACCTGTTTGCGTGGACCAATGCCAAAATCGCGCAAATCAATATAGCCAAACTCTACAATTTTGCGGTCTTGGGCCTTCCAAAGCATGCTGGCGTTAAAAACACCCTTAAACATATCTGGAAACAACGATACAATTTGAATCTTTTTGGTCATATTTGTACCTATTATAACACATTTTTTAGAATATTTCTTAAAAAACAGGTCTCGCAAAGCAAAGCCCCGCGAGACCAAACAAGTCACCGTTCGAAGTAAGTGATGCTACTCGGATCGATATCGCGTTCCTCCACAACACTTTCGATAACGGTCCCGTCATCAGACTCCGTAGTAAACACATATCCTCCACGAAGCCAACTTAGTCTGATACTTACAAGTCGACCAGCATGGTACACGCATCGAACATTAGGGTAAACACCAATCTGAATTTCGCGATGAGTATAGCTCTCACCTACCGTGCAAAGCAACGCTTCAGTCGTACCAAACCGAACGCTACGGATCCTACGACGACGCATACAACAAGGCAGCTTCATAACGCAACCAGCCCTTCAAACTAGGTGGACCAACCCAGTTAGTTTAAAGGGTTTATCTGTATTTGTCAATATATACCATATACTACTGTGACTTTCTTTTGGCATGCGGCTCATTGCAGCCGCATGCAAGTCAGAGTCACCACTCACTGCCCTTACAATTTTGCTAAGGTTTACAATAACCATAAAAACCGCCATCGCTTCTTCGGGAACTTTAGGGTTAGAGCCTTTAAGATGAGTACTCAGCACGACCCAAACATCAGCCTCAAACTCTTTTGGAGTAAATTTTCGCCCGCCCAATTGGGCCAAAGGCGCGTAGAGAGTGTCGCAGTGACAAGGATCGTCTATAACCCCCCGCAACCTAGTCATAATCTCATGGCCGGGATCAAGCATCACCTTCCTCATAAGAGGCTCCTATTACTAAGCAAGTGTGCATATGGTACATGCACTTGATAATTATATACTTTCTAAAATACAAAACAACCGACACCACAGTCGGTTGTTTCGCCACATAAAGCTCTCAACTTATGTTGCTCGCACGAGCTTTTTTATTTTTGTGGTTCAGGCTTTTGTTTCCTGACCTTGTTTTGATTATATATCCAGATCATCTAGTTCGGCAAGTTCTTTTCTTGTCCGAACAGCCACGTCACCGTCTTCTTCCACAGCTTCATCTATAGAATCATCCACAGGTTTTCCACTGTCGTCTGTTTTGTCAGATTTGGCAGTATTTTCTACGTCGTTATCAACTATTTTTAAATTGTATCGTGCATCATTTTTTACGCCCAAGGCCCGCAAAAGCGAGCGCACACTTTGAGCCGTAATTCCTCGCTTGCCAATGATCCGACCAAGGTCGTCAGGATGTACAGTTAACTCTAGAAGCACGCCTTTTTCGTCAATGCGGCGCACTACAGTAACTAGCTCTGGTTTATTAACAAGCGATTTTACAATAAATTCCACGAATTGCTGGTCTATTGTAGACATTTACAGTTTCCCCTCTGATTTAGTACTCGTAATTATTGTAGCCCACTATCAACTGCATAGCAATCTACTTAGGCTTGTTTAGCAAAAAACGCTCAAAAACAGCCTAAGATTATTCAGCAGATTCTTCTACTGGCGCCTCTTTGGGCTGATTTTTGCGAAGTTTTTCCGCGTTCTTAACAGAAGATTTTTTAGCAGCACTTGGCATTTTTACCCAAGATGGAAGCTCGATTTTTTGATCAGCCAAAATACGCACAACACGCGGAGTAGGCTGTGCGCCATTTTTTAGGTAAAAGCTAATTTTTTCTGTATTGACAGTTACAGCTTTGGTGTGTGGGTTAAATGTACCAACATAAGCCACAACACGTCCACTAGATGGATGTCGTTGTGATTCCTGAACAGCCAGACGATAAACTGGCGCTGCCTTTCGGCCAAGTCGTTGCAAACGGATAGCAAGCATGCTTTAAATATTTCCTCTTATAAACTTATTATGCAGTTAAATGCTATTTTACAGGCATTGCAACCAGTTGTCAATTGCTAGCCTTCTTCTTTATTTTTTCGTAGTATTTTAGCGCACTCTGAGCAGCCTGCTGTTGAGAGATTTGCTTAGACGAGCCCGACCCCTTGCCTAGCAATTTATCTCCAACAAAAACCCCAACAACAAACACTTTGTCGTGGTCTGGCCCCTGCTCCTCAAGAACTTTGTACATTGGAGTGATTCCATTTACACTTTGGGCTACTTCTTGCAAATGTGATTTTGCATCTCGCCAAGAGCCAGTTTGTAAAATTTCGTCAAAAGTGACTAAAATATTTTTTGTTATATATTCTTTTGCAGCCTCATAGCCTTTGTCTAAATATATAGCTCCAGCAACAGCCTCAAAAGAGTTAGCCAAAATTTGATGCCTCGCACGCTCGCTACCATTGCGTTCTCCGCGACTTAAGCGTAGCATATCTGCAAAACCTAAACGACTTGCAGCAGCGCTTATAGATTCTGTGCGAACCAAAGCAGCTCGCCAGTTGGTTAGAATGCCTTCTGGTTCGCTGTAGTTTGAGTACAGATACTCGGTAACAACCAGCTCCAACACAGCGTCACCCAAAAACTCTAGGCGCTCGTTATGCTCTTTAGCGCTTTTTTTATGTTCATTAACATACGACCTGTGAGTAAAGGCTGTTACCAAAAGTTCTGGATTATCAAAAGTAAAACCAAAAACTTCGGCTGCAAAAGTTTGATATTTGTTAATTATATTAGAGTCCAGCATCTCGTATTCTTTTCATGGCAAGCAACATAAGCTTACCTATATCTTCATATTCAATCATATCTAAAGCTTCGGCAAATGGAAACCAGCCAATGCCGTTCATCCATTCTTCTTTACTTAGATTGGCGGTATCACCCTGGCCTTGTACCAGATAAATCTGCGTTGTCATAAGTACCAAACTTTGCTGACGACGATATCTAAAATGAATTTTACCCAGCCAACCCAAGACCCTCATTTCTTCTAGACCTGCCTCTTCTCGAATTTCGCGCTCGGCAGTTTCTTTAGCAGTTTCGCCTTCTTCGATATGACCCTTGGGTATCGTCCAACGATCTTTTGCGTCTTGAATAAGCAGAATTTCTATTCCGCCAGACTTTCTGTTACGCCGAAAAACGATCCCACCAGCCGTTGGCTCACGAACTACTTCTTGGATGGATGGCTTATGACGATTAAAATATTTTTTAAACCTCTCGAACCGTGGCGCTTGCATTAGGTTTTTCCTCAATCAGCGTACGATAGGCAGTGCCCAGTACGCCGTTTATGAACTTAGACGAATTATCGCCACCAAAAGCCTTTGCTAGCTCAACGGCTTCGTTGATAGCAACCTTTGGAGGTACAATTTCTTGAAACTTCAACAGCTCAAATAATGCAATGCGTAAAATTGTACGGTCGATGCGCGCAATCTGTTCTAGAGGCCACTCTGGAGCCATTGGCTGCAAAGTAGCATCAAGCTCTTGAGAGTCCTCGCCAACACCGTGGACCAAGTCTTGAACAAACTTCTTATCACCAATAGTGTCCGCGTAACGCTCAAGATTTCGGTCCAGAACTTCATCAATTGTTACAGTAGTGTCACCACAATCACGCCTAAACTCAAACTCGTACAGAGTTTGCAATGCAATAATTCGGCCAAGATGACGATTAGATGCCATAATAGATCACTTTACAAATTTTTAATTAGTACAATTGCTATTTAGCAGCAGCAACAGCTTCTTTAGCTGGTTTTTCTGCAACTTGTTTGGCTGATTTTTTAGCACTTTCGCGCTTTGTTGTATATGCACGAACTGACGAACCTGCGTTAGCAAGCTTTCCGTTAACAGTTCTGGCTAGCCCTAAAAGTAAGTGGCTGCGGCGCAAACCGGTCTTACGGGAACTAGATTGCTTTTTTGGTTTACCCATTTATGTAAGCTCTCTTTCTTATGGATTATTATTACGAAACTTGTACAGATTATACTGCACTTCTTGATTAAACTCAAGATTGGCTTGCTATATTTTTGACTTTTTGTCATTTTTAGGACTGTTTTAGATCAAGAGCATTTAAGCTACAATATTTACCAAACGCCCTGCAACGTAAATGACACGCTTTGGCTCACTGCCTACTAGCAACTCATTTATGCGCTTGTCGGACAGCGCAGCCTCTTTTACGGCTTGCTCGGAGCTATCTGCTGGCACATCAACTGTGCTGCGCAATTTACCATTTATTTGAACAACTATAGATATTACATCATCTACCAAGTATTTTTGGTCAGCTACAGGCCAGCCACTTAAATGCACAGTGTTTTCGTTGCCAATTTGATGCCAAATTTCTTCGGCAATATGCGGTGCAAACGGCGCAATCATTTGAGCCAAAGCCGTAACAGCCTGACACCAAGCATTGTTGCCTTGTGCAGGCATTAGCTCGGTTTTTACTTTGTACAACTCGTTTACAAACTCCATTAGCGCGGCAATTGCCGTGTTAAAGCTCATAGAATCTAGGTCGTCTGTGACTTTTTTGATTGTTTTATGAGTTGCGCGCAGTAATCTTACTTCTAGTTCTGAATTGCTGGCAGCTTGCTGAGTTTGCAGATATTCTTGAGAGACCGCCCAAACACGCTGCAAAAAGCGGTAGCAGCCGCCCAAACCTTCGATGCTCCAGTTTGCGGCTTGGTTCCACGGACCGATAAATAGCTCCATTACGCGAATGCTATCTGCGCCGTAACCTTCGGCAATTAAATCGTCTGGAGCAATTACATTACCCCAGCTTTTGCTCATCTTTCGGCCGTCTGGCGCCAAAATCATGCCTTGATTGCGCAAGGCCTTAAAAGGCTCTTCAAAATCAATCAAGCCAGCATCAAACATAACTTTTGTCCAAAAACGTACGTAAAGTAAATGCATTACGGCGTGTTCGGCGCCGCCAACATAAGTATCTACTGGGCCCCAATGGTCAACTTTTTCTTTGCTGAACGGTTCTTGATTGTTTTTTGGATCAATAAAGCGCCACATATACCAGCTAGAGCATGCAAAACCGTCCATGGTGTCGGTTTCGCGCTTGGCAGGTCGCCCACATTTTGGACAAGTGGTGTTTACCCATTCGTCTACTTTGGCAAGTGGAGACTGGCCATCGCCAGCGGGTTTGTAATCTGTAATTTCTGGCAATTTAACTGGCAAATGATCTTTTGGCACAGCAACAGCACCGTGCTCGGGGCAATGAATAATTGGAATTGGCGCACCCCAATATCGCTGGCGGCTAATTAGCCAATCGCGAATTTTGTAGTTAATTTTTTCTTTGCCAATACCATTTTTGGCAAGATCTGCTACTACTTTTTCGCGTATTTCGGATGATTGCATGCCATCATATCTGCCGGAGTTTAGCATAGTGCCTTCGCCGTGGTAACATCTTTCTTGCTGGTTGCTAGATTTTATAACCTCTATAATTGGCAGTTTAAACTTTTCTGCAAATTCAAAATCACGCTCGTCGTGCGCAGGCACGGCCATTATTGCGCCTGTTCCGTAGCCCATTAAAACGTAGTCGGCTACCCAAATTGGTATCTCTTGTTTTGTTAGCGGGTTAATTGCGTATGCACCTGTAAATACGCCGGTTTTTTCGCGATTGGTGTCCATGCGGTCAACTTCGCTTTTGTTTTGCGATTCGGCAATGTAATCTTCTACATTTTGGCGCATTTCGGCTGTGCAAATTTTGCCAATAATTGGATGCTCTGGCGCCAACGCCATAAATGTTACGCCAAAAAGAGTGTCTGCGCGCGTGGTAAAGATTTTTAGCTTCTTATTACTGCCTTTAATTTCAAAATCAATCTGAGCACCTTTGCTGCGGCCAATCCAGTTGCGCTGCATGTTTTTTAGCGAGTCTGTGGCCTCAAACTTGTCTAAATCTTCAATTAAACGGTCTGCGTAATCGGTAATTTTAAAGAACCATTGTTTTAATGGTTTTTTGGTAACCTCATTGCCGCAACGCCAACAGCGGCCGGCCTCAACCTGCTCGTTTGCCAAAACGGTTTTGTCGGTTTCGCACCACCATTGCGGGCTTTCTTTTTGATAGGCCAAGCCACGCTCAAATAAAAGCGTAAAAAACCATTGTGTCCATTTGTAATAATCCGGGTCACTGCTTGCAAATTCACGCGACCAGTCTATGCCGATACCCATTTGCGAAAGCTGCTGCTTAAATTTGCCTGTGTTTTGCGCCACTGCTTGCTGCGGACTTATACTAGTTTTTATTGCAAAGTTTTCTGCTGGCAGGCCAAAAGCATCCCAACCCATTGGGTGCAGAACGTTAAAACCTTGCATTCTGGCGTAGCGCGCCAAGGCATCGCTAATTGTGTAATTTCGCACGTGACCAACGTGCATGGCTGCACCAGATGGATACGGAAAAAAGTCTAAAATGTAATTTTTTGGCTGATCTTTGCTGTTTGTTGCCTGATAAATTTTTGTTTCGTCCCACACTTGTTGCCATTTTGGCTCAATCTCTTTTGGATTGTAACGTTTCATTTAATTACTCCTAAATTTTTAATAAAAGTGTTTTAATTGCAAGAATTGCTCCCCAAAGGGAGGAGTTTGAGTAATGACAAAGAAATAACAGTGGTCATATATATTAATTATAACAGAATTACTACTGGTTAGACAAAATTAGGACTGTGCTTGTTTAAACTTTTCGAACTGTTTTTCTTTGATGTCTAGCCATTCTGGTTCTTGCCGTACAAGCTGATGCTCTTCGTCTGTAGAGTGTAGCAAGATTTTAAGCGCCTCTTCGGCAAAAACACCGTTTTGCGACCCCTTTGCTAAAACGATAGCATGTGGATGCAGTACAGAGTGTGCAAAAGCGCCTGCGTCGTAGGGACTTGCGAAGCTCCGCACCTGACAGCCTTTTAATTCTGCAGCAGGCGCCAGATACTTTTGTGCGTCGTTGCCAATGGTTATTACCCAATCTAGCAAAGTTGGGTCGCATAACTTACCTACTTGTTCGTGAGCTTCTTTAGAATAATCACCCAGCTCGTTCATAGACCCCAATATCGCAATTTTTTGCTTGCCTGGCAGCGAATAAAGCGTTTGTATGGCCGCCAACGCAGCGCGCGGACTCGAATTATATGTGTCGTCAATAATTACGGTGTCTTTTAGTCCTCGTAGCATGCGCATTCTACCGTTTACGGGCTGTATGCTTTGCATTCCGGCTACGATCTCGCTTGCAGTCATGCCAAGTTTTGCACCCACGACTCCGGCCGCAACAGCCGCCTTAACGTTATGTTCTCCAACCAACTGCAAAGAAACTTTTTGCTCGCCATGTTCTGGGGAAACAAATTTACCGCTAAAACCCTTTTTAATGTCAAAATTCTCTATCATAAAGTGATATTCTGCCACGCCACTTGTTCCGTAGGTGTCGATGTTAGAGTTTGTTACATATTGCGAGTATTTACCATCAATATCGTCGCGATTGACCAAAGCCAACATACTAAAGTTTGCAGCTGCGAGCTCTTCTTTAGCTACTGCGTCTAACGTTTTAAAGAACTCCATGTGTTCTGGAGTAACTGCAGTAACCACAGCTATATGCGGGCTTAAATATGTGCCAAAATGTTCGATTTCGCCAGGATGATCTGTACCTAGCTCTAAAATAATCACGTCGTAGTTAAATGGTTGGTGCAGTTTTTTTTGAGTTTGCCAAATTACACCCAGCCACGCCCAAATGCTTTTTAATTTTACAGGGATTGGTATGTTAAAAACTGCCATAGGTACACTTACATGGGTGTTGTGGTTGCCGTAATGCACCATAACTCGATAACGTTTGCTGAGTACCTCGGCCATATAAAGTTTTGTGCTAGTTTTACCAACGCTACCAGTTATAACAACAAGTTTTGGCCCAAATCTTTTAAAAAAACGTTTGGTTTGCAGTTCCAAAATTTTAAGAATAATAGACTTCATAACTACTTATTTATAACAGTAAATGGGCTAAAATGCACGCCCGAGCTAGCTTTGCAGCTAGCTACTAAAATCGTCTATCGCTAACTTAATATTTTTACCATTTATCACTCTAAGCATCATTATTGACTTGCTTTTAAAATCCATTTGACAGTGTTAAATAGTAGGCCACTTTTAATAATTTTACTTGCTTTATATCAGACGAGCCCCACCTGTCTAGTACCCTAATCTTGCCTGTGATTTTGTCTTTTTCAGCCCAACCAAGCTCACCTTCAAGAAGACATGTTGCCAAAAAATGGCATCCACACCGACAAAAAAACAATAGTCAAAGCAGGCATTTCGTAATATAATTTTTTGTCATCGTTGTTTATCCAGGCTATGTGCTTGGTCTAGACCGTTGTGTATGTTTAGAGAATTATAGTATCTCAATGATCTGCAAAAATGGGATAGCGCCAATGGAGATGGCGCTATTAGCTGCAAAACGATTGCTTAAATTATGATTACGCTCGACGATAATGAACGTTAAACGGTCCCGCAACTTCACTTTCTTTAAATATTCTGTCGGCAATAACAAGATCGGTTAGTCTTGGGTGGTTCTCGAACAATTTAGAAGCGCAACCTTCAAGCTGCGACTTGTAGCGCTGCTCGTCGGGCAAGACACTTGCCACGGCACTCCCTCTTTGAGTAAGAGGCATCGACCAACAGGCAGCCATAAGGACTACTTTTGTATCGTCACTAATACTTGAATCGTAACTACCGCTATAATTAGTTACCCCGGGCCATCGAACGGACTGTAGATAGGCAACGTTTATCAAATCAGAACAAACAAGCGAAGCTGTTCTCGTGTTCAAATTACTTGACCCCTGGTGGACGTCGACCCTAAAAGCTTGCTCCTCGTAAGTGTCAGGATGAATGTACGTCTTGTTTTTTCTAGCAACAATTGAACCTCCGCCAATAAACAACAGTGAGTTTGTGGGCCTGGGCAAGCAGCAATCAAAAACTGGCGTACCCAAAGCAAAGACTACATCTGGAATATCATTAGAAAAATCAATAATACGAGCTATCCGTTGTTCAATGACTCTTTGGCGCTCGCAAAGATCACTAAGTTCAAACTGCGAAGTAATAAGCTCGGGACTTAAAACAGTACCAGTTAGACTGCAGGCATTTTCTTGTAGTAACTTCCAGTATTCTTCCCAATCAGGAGCAGAAATAGCGATAACGATCTCGCCACTAGACAGCTCAAAATCATGGCGCCCATATGAACGTTCATAATCCGCCGTGAGCCCCCTGAGTCGCCTGTCCGGAAGGACATATCCATCTTTGCTCATTGCATAATTACATCATAAGCGTAACGGCCCCGTCAATCGCTAGGGCTATAATCAACCATCTTGTAGTTTTAATAAAAATTGAAAATAAATCTAACTTGGTGGAGCATATCGGATTCGAACCGATGACCTCTTCCATGCCATGGAAGCGCGCTAGCCAACTGCGCTAATGCCCCAAACATTTATTATTTATATCACGATAATCATAAAAACTCAATTAATAGCGGCCAGCCAGATGGATTATCTCCATCTAGCTGGCCGCAAGTACTGTGGAAGCTTTCTACAGCATGAACATCTCGTAACTTGCACCTCCGCATGCAAGAGCAAGAAATATGGCAATAACCCAACCCTTACCGCGAATTTTATCCTTGCCCTTGACCAAACGATGCACGTTGATGCCCGAAAGGATCAACGTGATCATCAAAAGAAACATCAAAACTGCCTGCAGTAGTGTAACCACTTGCAGAGTGTACGTGTCATCGTAGACGCACTTGACCGTCATGGTCTTACACGCATCTGAAATTTTTCCATATGCCTTAATCAAGAAAAAGACGTATGTGGCAATTGGCGACAACACCAAAAACCGAGCAAACAGCACTAGCTTGTTGACGCCTTTTCTGCCCTCAGGAGACACAACTGGCGACTCAGGCTCCGGGCAGGCCGGTTCGGGCACGGTCGGCTCAGTAGGAGGCGCCGTACCTTCTGCGCCAGGATTGATAACAAGTGTTGGATCTTCAGGCTTACCAAGTGAAATGCCAGGGCCGTCCATGCCAGGCATGCCTGGCACACCTGCCACACCTGCAGCAACAGTGGGGTCATTCGATCCAGGCTGTGGATCAGAAATAGGGCTTTGTGGAGTAGTCACGCTGTTTTGCCTCTCTAGAGGAGCTTGCAACAACGTTAGTTATAATAACACAAAAATTAAAAAAATAAATAAGGGATATAAATGTGACCCTAAAATCGTGCGCGCCCACCCGGCTCTTTTTGCTTTAAAAAGAGCTCTGCGCACGACTACACTGAACATTATGACGCTTATGTTTATGGCGGTCAAATCTTTATTTTTTTAACCTGGCGACTTTAGGCAAAACAAATCCACAAAGCACAAATGCCAACAATACGGCAAAGCCACACATTATCGAGGGCACGCCGCTTAAAGTACTCCTGTCAATCAAGTTTACCGTTGTAGTTGGCAACAAAAACGCAACATATCCTACCGTCAAGTACCTTAGTGCTACTTTTTTATTTACTTGTTTAGCCTGGCGAGACATACGCAAGCTTTTGTACATCCCAAAAATCAGCCACCCATAATAATACAGCGTATAAAATGCTGTGGTCGCACCAGACATACCAAACATTACGTAGTTACCTAGGCAAATTCCATGTTGTACAGGAACGGCCGCAAAACCAAAATACGTTACAAAGACTACTGCGGTTGCATACGACAAGAACATAAGCTTTTTGTTGGTAGATCCTGAAATTATATATGCAATATGCAGACCAACTGGTGGCAACAACGTAATTGCCGCAAAGCCTAACCTCGACCAGTCAATTCCGCTTAGACCAAAACCCCCGCACACCATATACTCAGCCGCTTGGAATGCTGCCAGCAGCACCAACATTACAACGCTCACCCTAACTAGCAAAGACATCTTATAGCGCCAAAGAGTATAAATAGCCAAACCAACCTCTACAATAAAAGTTAGCAGCATAACTGGTGACGAAAAACAATAAATGCCTTTTGAATATTTTTTAAGCATGCAAAAACTCGCTTAGTTTTGTTAGTGCTTCGTATCTGTGTGATGCATTTTTAAATTCGTCTTCTTGCATCTGTGCTCTGGTTATATTATAGCCATCATTAATAAAAATTGGATCAAAACCAAAACCTCCATCGCCCATAGGCTGCATAGATATACGCCCAGTCATTTGGCCTTCAAAAAAGTTAATTTGCTGCCCATCGTAAATTGCGTAACAAATTTTTGCCATTGCCGACCGATCATCGTGAGAATCTAGCATTCTGCATAAATTTTCTAGACCGGCCTCTTGAATAAACCATTTTACATATGTACCTGGCAACCTACCAAGAGCATCAAAAGTCAAAGACACGTCCTCTACCAAAACCGGTTTTTGCAAAATATCGTATGCTCTTTTAGCTTTGTCTTCTACAACTTCGCGCAGGTCTAGCGACTGAATCTCGGCCAAGTCTAAATTATGATGATCTAGATCATAATTAAGCCAGTCTGCCACATAGCTAGCCTTGCTTGGATTACCCGTAATAAACGTTAGCTGCATTTTATCCCCGTAAAATCTTTATTAGTTCTGACTCGCCTATCTGAGCTACGCCAAGTTTTTCTGCCTTGGAGACTTTACTTGCGCCAGGCTTAGAACCTAAAACCAAGTATGTTGTATTTTTACCAACGCTGCTTTGAAAAGTTCCTCCCAATGCTCGAATCTTTTCAGCTGCTTCTTCGCGCTCCATACTGTCTAGTGTGCCAGATATTACAAAGCCCTTGCCCAAAAGCGGACCACCAACTTTTATGACTTCTTGAGGCTGCACACCCAAGTTTGCAAACTTAGCAAGCAGTTGCTGCGACCGACCACTTGCAAACCAAGTTACAATGCTTTCGGCCACGACTTCACCCACGCCCTCTACTTTTTCTAACTCCTCCATCGTAGACTGAGATAGCTTCTGCAATGTGCCAAAATGGTTAGCCAAATCTACAGCCGTTTGCGACCCCACATGTCTTATCCCCAACGCATAAACAAAGCGCGCCAAAGGTGGATTTTTTTTATCTCGTATTGCCAAAATTAGCTTGGTGGCAGAGACTTCTGCAAACCTATCAAGTTTTAGTAACTGTTTTTTTGTTAAAGCATACAAATCTGCTGGGTCGCGGATAAGCTTTGCACCTAAAAGCGCAAGTACGTTTTTTTCACCAAGACCATCAATGTCAAGTGCGGCCTTGCTGGCAAAATGCCCTATTTGATTATGCACTCTCGCAGGGCAAGCGTGGTTTGAACAACGCCACACAGCGTCTTCTTTTTTGAGCTTTATTAGTTCTGTGCCACATTCTGGACATTTTTTGGGCATTACAAACGGCTTTTCTTTACCTGTGCGCAGAGTTTTTAGAGCCTCTACCACCTCAGGGATAATATCACCAGCCTTATGAACAATTATCGTGTCACCAACACGAACGTCTTTGCGTTTAACTTCGCCCTCGTTATGCAACGTTGCCATCTGCACGGTACTGCCAGCAACGACAACAGGCTCCAATACGGCCACAGGGGTTGCCGCGCCCGTGCGCCCAATAGATACAAAAATATCCATAACTTTTGTTGTGGCTTGCTCGGCCGGATATTTATAGGCAACAGCCCCACGTGGCGCCTTGCCAACAATTCCGAGTCTATCAAACTGAGATCGATCGTTAACTTTTATCACCAAGCCATCCGTATTGTATGGCAGGCCTTGACGTTCTTCTTGCCAATACGACGCAAACTGCATAATTTCTTTTAAACTACTAATACTTTTTGCATGAGGGTTAGCGTTAAAACCAAGTTCACGCAGCATTTTGTAGGCAAAATCAAAAGTTGGAATATCGTCTGGGTCGTCTCTTAACACATCCCAAGCCACAAATTGCAACGGACGCTCTGCCACTAAACGCGGATCAAGTTGCCTAATTGTGCCAGCGGCTAAATTGCGCGGATTCGCAAACAATGGCAGACCCTGGGCCTTGCGGCGATCGTTAAGCTCGGAAAACTCTTTTTTAAACATCACAATTTCGCCACGAACCTCTGTGCGACCGTGTAAAAAAGTTTTTGTTTTTGTTGTTTTTCGTAAACTAAGCGGAATAGATTCTATAGTGCGAACATTTTGCGTTACGTCCTCGCCAACCAATCCATTACCTCGCGTAACACCGCGCACCAGCACGCCATCTTGATAAATTATCGAGCATGCTAATCCGTCCATTTTTGTATCTGCAAAGTATTCAAAACTTGCGTGTGGTAACAGTTTTTGTATGCGATCTTTCCAGGCGTAAACTTCTTCTTCGTCAAAAACATCGTTTAAACTAAGCATCCGCTGTTGATGAGATACCGATATAAATTGTGGCAAGGGCTCACCCGCAACACGCTGAGTAGGCGAATCTGGCGTTATAAACTCTGGATACTGTCGCTCAATCTCTGACAATTCGTGCTTTAAACTATCTGCAGCAGATTCTTCCATTATTGAATGGTTATTTACGTGATACTCATAACGATACTGCGCTATCAAATCACGCAACTTTTGTACCCGCAATTTGGCCTGTTGTTTATCTAGTTTTTTCATATTAGCGAACGGTAAAGTTTATATACGTAAACAGATGTAAATACAACCGAAAATCCCGTTAGCAACTGCACGCAAACCACCGTTATTGGCAACCAATCTACGTTAATCCAGCCGTCTATCATAAACACGGGAATCATAATAAACGCCCACACCAAAAACTCTATAAATGCTACGGCAAGAAGACGAGTTACAATATTCCAGCGATTACCAGCCACCAACATTCTGGCGTTTACTAGAGCTTGCATTGGATACATTCCTGGCAAGGCCACAATAACCAGCGCGACAACCGAGCCAATAACCCAAAATAATGTCAATAAGCAAAGCAAAGCTACACCAGCCATAAACAAAGCACCCTCGGCTGTAGACAGCACCCAGCTTTCTGTCAGTATCACCGTAACTCCAAATAGTCCCAAAGCGGCTGGTATAAGCTGAACTGCCACAACCAACAACAGCAGTACGGTGCTAATTAAAGGAGTTGGGCCATTGTAAAATGCATCGCGAAATTTTATTTTATTGCCCGCCAAAATCATGCGCGCCGCCCAAATTGTTGACAACCAAAAGATCAATGCCACCAAGCCAGATAGCATTTGCTGAAGCTCACTTGGAGCTTCGCTTAGTCCGCCAGATAGTACAGCGCCAAAATATGCCATGGCAGTCGTAACGGCGTCTAGCCCATCAATATAATCTTTTGAAGTGTCTTTAATTTCATTGTAATCTGTTAACGAGATTCCGCCAACCAAAAAAAACGATACCAATGCATAAAGCACCATCAGCCAAACAAAAATCTTACGGTTAGCAAAAATAAGTTTGGTTGAATCAATAATTAAGCGCCAACCCTCTGCAACGCCTTTTTTAATTTGGATAGTACTACTATCGCGCTTAGTAACTTTAAAAGATTTATGCTTCGGATCTGAATAACGTGCACGTAATTGCTGTAATTTGTTTTTAATAGTGTTCACGCTTTAATTATACCCCATTTAAGTAGTGGCGCGACATATAGCCTGCGACGCTTTTTAGTAGCAGTTACAACTTATTGCCAATTGCGCGTAGCTTGTTTATTCTATCTTTAATTGGAGGATGCGTACTAAACAAACTTGCAGCCTTGCCTTTTAGCGGATTGGCAATATAAAAATGCGCAGTTGCTGTGTTTTGCTTTTTAAGCGTAGAGCCATGAGCTGAGATTTTTTCTAAGGCACTAGCCAATCCGTCTGGATAGCGCGTCAACAGCGCGGCACTGCTGTCGGCAAGATATTCGCGTCGCCTAGAGACCGACATCTGCACCATCATAGCGACAAACGGCGCCATGATTGCTGCGACAATACCTAAAACCATAAACAGTGGCCCACCAGAGTCCTCGTCATCTCTAAACCACATCATTCTAAGCAACATATCAGCAATAAAGCCGATTGCGCTTACCAAACCAAAAACTATCATCATTAGTCTAATATCGTAGTTTCTGATATGACTTAACTCGTGCGCAATAACACCTTCAAGCTCAGTGTTGTCCATTAAATCTAACAGTCCAGAGGTTACAACAACAATTGAGTGATTCGGATCTCGGCCTGTTGCAAATGCATTGGGCGCTGAGTCGTCAATTATATAAACTTTTGGCATTGGCATACCAGCGGCAATGGTTAGATTTTCTACAGTTCTGTATAAGCGAGGCTCTTCTCTTTTTTTTATTTCGCGAGCGCCGCTCATTGCTGTGGCTAATTTTGCAGCAAAAAAGTACTGAACAAGCGCATACAGCCCGCCACCAACCAGCGCTCCGTAAAAAATATACGGACTAGAGTAAATTTTACCCGCCAACCAGCCCAAAGCGGCAATTATCAGCACAAACAGCAGCATTATTGCCCACGTTTTTCGCTTGTTTGAGGCAATCTCAGAATACATAGTAAATTGCTAAAACCTGTACTTAAAACTTTGCTTCAACGGGCTTTTCGATTTCGCTCATTTCTTCTACTTCAAAGAAATCGCGCTTTTTAAAACCAAACATTGCAGCAATTATATTGCTTGGGAACGAGTCAATTTTAATGTTTAAATCGCGCGATGCTGCGTTGTAAAAACGGCGAGAAGCCATAATTTTGTCTTCTGTGTCGGTAAGTTCTTGTTGCAGTTCTTTAAAATTTTCGTTAGCTTTTAGCTGTGGGTAGTTTTCTGATACTGCAAACAAACTTTTTAAAGTAGCCTCAAACTTGTTCTCGGCAGCAGCGGTTTCTTTTACACCCTGACCTTGCGCGCTTAAAGCCTCTGAGCGAGCTTTTGTGACTTCTTCAAACACATCTTTTTCGTGTTTAGCGTAGCCTTTGACCGTATTGATTAGATTTGGGATTAAATCATAGCGTCGCTTAAGCTGAACGGTAATGTCACTCCAGGCTTCCTCGGTGCGTGTTTTTGTAGTTACTAGGCCGTTATAAATAAAAATTGCAACAACGGCCAAAATTGCAACTATGCCAATTATTATATATGTAAGTTCCATTTAAAAATCTCCTAAAGATTACTCTTTATATCTTACATGTTATTTTGCGTATTTAAAAGGGGCAGAAGTGCAATTACGCACCTCTTGCCCCAGGCCGAACCGAGCTACCTGCTGCGACGCCCCTTGACCATAACAAGAACAAGCGTCAAGGCCAGGATCACAATAGTCAATGGCACCGCAAAAGTAGCGATAGCGCCAGTCAGCCAACTAACCGCGCCGACAAAACGTGCAATCCAGCCGATAGCCCAGTTAACAAACGGCGAAGCCAGGACCAGCAAAACTGCAAACGCCCAGAACGGAAGACGCATTCGGCCAGTGCGAAGCCCTCCCATCTTAACGAACATCTCTGAGGCGCAGCCAGTGGCAAACACATACCGCAGCACATAGTGCAACAAGACGGCAACAGATGCAGCCACCGCAAAGACGTGAATGTACACAGGCAATGCAACAAACCCCAGCGCGATCATCAGCATGATGCCTGCCAGCGGCGCTGCACCAAGCTCGACCCTCTTAAAAAGCATGTTCATATCTGCCTCCTTGGAATAGCCAAAAATCAAAATAATTTCCAGCTTCACCAAGTATATTACAATAAAAACAATAACATGTCAATTTTATAACTGGGCTAATACCGCAAACTAAAAAGCCTGAATTTACTAGCTAACTAAAGCCAGCAAATTCAGGCACAATCACCCACTGCACAACACAATCGTCAGCCAACTAAACGAGCAGATACTAACCTGGTATCAAACCTTAGATGTACCTACATGGACCTTCGATGTAATCGATGGCTGCTACAAACCGCTCTTCCGTAAGAGGAGGAATGGGCCCATGTCCATCTGCCGAATCAGGACCATCCAAATATCCACAAAGAAAGCTCACGTGTACGTTAGTGTAGTGCTTCGGAAAGCGCCTCAGCGCTTCTTCGAATCTTCCAGCACGCAGCAACTCCATGAACTCGCGATCGCCTGGCATAACACTACAAGGATCAACCGGAGCAGCTGCAGGTGGCAGCTGGCTCAGAGGAACACCGTTGTACGTAACTTCCTGCACGACAACCTCCGCGAAAGTCTAAACATTTGCGCTAACCAATTCAATTTTATATTATAGCAGATTTTTTATATATGTAAATAGCCACACAATTAATCTGCATCTGCTTAACTTTGCACATTTAAATAGCGATGTTTAGGTTGATTTAATTATGGTAAGCGTTATCATAAACACATAAGGGGGATATTTATGGAAATTGATTTAACAATGGGAATTGGCGTTTTGCTTGCAGGACTTGGCATTATGTTTTGGGGGCTTGGCAAGCTCTTAAAGGGGCTTTCTCATCTAATTATTGCCGATGGCGGCAACAGAAAAGGTTTTATGGGCAAGAAATAGCCCTTTTATCACGTCAAGTTCGTATTTTTGTACTATTTTTGACTTTTTACACTTAACTCTTGGTATAAAGTGTTATAATTTGCATGTAAGACGCACGCGGCACCGTGGCGGAGTGGTTACGCAGAGGTCTGCAAAACCTCGTACACCGGTTCAATTCCGGTCGGTGCCTCCAGTCTATGTACCTAATTATTTTTGGGCGAGTGGCGGAATTGGTATACGCGGTGGACTTAAAATCCGCTGGTTGAATAAGCCTTGAGGGTTCGAGTCCCTCCTCGCCCACCAAGCAAAGAGTGCGCTTTTGGCGCATTTTTTGTTTGACACAAGCTTTGCTAACGTCTTAAATTAATACTAATATTGGGGATATATTGTGCGATCTAACAAAAGGCGTTCCAGCAAAAAACTGACTATAATTACAACAGCAGCTATCGTTGTACTATCCACAACAGCCATAGTTGGGTATGGTTTATATAACGGCATGGTAATACGAAATTACGCCAACAGCACATTAGACATCATGGACAGCTCAGCTAGCAACTGGAATGTGCAAGATATTGAAGAAAATAATCAAAGCCTAGACGATATTATAAAAACTCTTGCGGTAACAAAGGCAGACAGCGAGACGCAGCTAAAAAAACTTGAGCAACTTACCGCACCCAACGCAGCAACAGATTTAGAATCAAAAACCGAAGATTATTTTGATCTTGCAAAGTCAATTTCTACAGATGTTTTAGACATTACAGATTACGCAAAGGCACTTCAAATTACAACCAACAATATAAATAACGTGTATGGCAAAGCCACCAGTGTCGAGCAGCTTGCTACTACATACGACCAATTACATCAAGCGCTCACTCAAAACATTGCCGTGCTTGAAGCCACAACTCCAAGCGATGGTGTTTACCAAGAGTTTAGCGCGCAATATATTAGCACGCTAAAAGAGTTTGATAACCTTATTGCGCAAACAGCAGAGTACGCAAATAACGGACAAATTGACCAAATATCTGCTTTGGATAGTCAATTTAACGAAGTTGTACAGGCGATGTCTGAAATTGTCGTGCCAGACACAACAGAATCACTCAACAGACTTGCTAGCGAAGGTAACCGTAAAAAATTAGCCAATCTTCCTATTCAAATCAGAGCAAAAGCGCAAGAGCTGGCAAATACAATTTTTAGCTTTTAAATAAACGACCAAAATAAAGCTATTGCAGCGACAGTCATGACAAATATTGTAATTATCAAAAATATATTTGTAATTGGCTTATTTTTGTAGTCGCCCATTATTTTTTTGCTGTTACCTACTCTAAAAATCATGAACAGCAAGGGTATTGCGGCCAACCCGTTAAATACGGCAGTGAACACCAGTGCGTCCATTGGGTCGATCCCGATAAAGTTCATAGTTAGCCCTGCGACTGTTGCTAAAATTATGATCGCGTAAAAGCCAATTGCGTGTTTAAATTTGTGATGCAGTCCCTCTTTTATTCCAAAAGCTTCACAAATTGCATATGATGACGACCCCGCCAAAACCGGCACCGCAAGCAAACCTATGCCAATAATTCCGATAGAAAATATGCCTTTTGCAACTAAGCCAGCATTAGGAAACCCCTGAACAAGAGGCTCAAGCGCGCGCGCAGCGTCTGCCGCTGTTTGGATGTCTGTAATGCCGCTTTTATTTAATGTTGCCGCGCAAGCAATAACAATAAACCAGGCAGTTACGCTTGCCAGCGTCATACCTACAAAGTTATCTAGACGCAACTTTCGTAAATATCTTTTTGTAGATAAAGGCGAAACGCCGATCTTCTTGGTTGTACGCTTGCTAATCTCTTCTTCTACAACCTCTGAGGTGTCCCAAAAAAACAAGTAGGGCGAGATTGTGGTACCTAGCATTCCCATAAAAATGTAGACCGTTTCAAAACTTATGCTGGGCGCTAGGTTAAACGTGTTTCTAAAAATCGCTGGCCAATCTTGCTGGACAAGCAGCGCAGTAATAGGATATGCAAAAAGTGCCAAGGCTAGCCATTTTAGTATTTTGGCGTAATTTTTATAGTCTACTAAAACCACAAGTGCAACTATAAACAAAGCATACAAAATAGCCAGCAGCGCAAATGGAACATCAACAAACAACTGAGTTGTAGCTGCCATGGCGCCTAAATCTGCGCCAACATTTATGCTATTGGCAACAACCACCAGCACCACAGACATGTACAAAAGCTTTTTACTGTAATGCTCTTTTATTACTGCAGCCAGACCCTTGCTTGTTATTGCGCCAATGCGCGCGCAGTTTTCTTGTACGACCAAAAGCAACGGGTACATTAGTGGAAACGCCCACAAAAGACCATACCCCAACCCTGCACCTGCCTGAGAATAAGTAGCGATACCTGACGGATCGTCATCCGCCGCGCCCGTTACCAAACCCGGGCCAAGCACACGCAAAAAACGGTTATGGAATATCCGATTTTTGACTGTTTTTTGTTTTTTTTGCAATTGTCTCTGTTTTTTTGGCATAATGCTAATGCTTAGATACATCAATTTTATAATACATACAAAAATACAACAATACCTTGATTTTGCAGATTATTATGTCATACTAGCTAGGCATGGCTTCCCTAGCTAGGAGATATAATGGCAAGCGAAAGCACAAAAAACGTTGGCAGCTGCCTGATTGTCGGCATCGTCGGCACCGGAGCTCTTGGCTTTGTTGGTTGGTTGCTATACAAACTGTTCGTTTGGCTTTTTGTTCCGTTCAGCCTAACCTCAATTCTGATTGCGATTGGAGCGATCTGTTTTATACTTGTACTGGTGTTTTTTGTTTATCCAGTTCTGAGCATTGCCCTGAGGGGTCGCTAAAGTACACTGCCGCTTTGCATTCTGTTTTTAAAGAATGCAAAGCGGCTTTTATTAAGCTCATGCGTGGTGCTTAAGCATTTATTCCACAGATGGTATAATTACACCCATGAACAATACCCTCACGGCCCTAAAAGGCGTTCGCGTTGGCCATGCGACATTTGTTAATGATTTAACTGGCTGCACGGTTGTTGTTTTTGACAAAGATTATCCAGTTGCGTACGCTGCATATGGCGGAACTCCGCGCACATATGACACAACAACGCTTGACCAAGGCAAATCTTTTTATCGCAAACATGCGTTGTATGTTTCTGATGGAGCACATACCGGTCTAGAAACCGCAGCGCACATCGCCAAGGCACTTCGCAAACAAAATATCGGCTATAAAATTGGCAAAAATATTATCCCATCTATATCTGGCGCTTGCGTGCAATCTATGGGAATGTACGTCAAAGAGATAGATCCTGGGTTCGGCGCGACAGCCGTACAAAACATATCTGACAGCCCAGTGCAATCTGGCAACGTTGGCGCTGGCACGGGCACAAGTGTTGGCAAATTTTCTTTTAATCCTGGTGATGTAAGCATGGCCATGAAGGCCGGCGTTGGATCAGCAAAAATTGATCTGGGCGGCGGTGCAATAGTAACCGCCATGTCTGTAGTAAATGCCATGGGCAATATTATTGATGATGACGGCCAAATTATTGCAGGCAACAGGCACGACGACGACTCGACAAAATTTAGAACGTTCGAAGGCTTTAGCAATTTTTTGACCGAAAAATCCAACACAACAATCTCTATTGTTGGCACAAATATTAAGCTAAACTCACAAGAAGATTTAAGAAGGATTGCCGAAATAGCTTCGCACGGGCAAGTACGTGCAATAAATCCTGTAAACACATCATTAGACGGTGATACTGTATTTGTGTTTTCTACAGAAGAAATTAACCTACCCTTATCTAAAATTGGTAAGTTAATCGAGAATAGCGATTGGTATAAAATTTCGGTAGATGTAATTGCGCAAGCAGCAGCCAAGGCTATTCAAAAAAGTATTTATGACGCAGTTTATAGCGCAAAAACAGTTAAATTTAACGGCGCATACATGAATGTAATACCGTCAGCAAAAGATTACAACGGCTCCTCACCTAAATAAATGACTGTACGTTTTTGCTATAATTTGGTTAATATACCATGAAAGACAGCTCCATAAACCCAAACACAATTACCGGACGTATATACGCAACGGCTATTGATTTGCTAAATAAAAATCCAAACGGCATGCATTGGACCGATTTGTTGGCAAAAATTAAAAACTCCGACCCAAGTTTACACCCAAAAACTGTTAACGGCTGCGTTTGGAAGCTTGTAGAAAAATTCCCAAACACGGTTTACAAGCCAGAAAAAGGGCTGTTTAGACTAGTTAAGTACAAGTAGCTCATCATATTGCCCAATATCAAAAGCAGGCAAAAAACACAAAACAAAAAGCGCCAAACAGCACGATTTTGCTCAGCGACTAAGCATGCTAGATGTTTAATAATGATAAAAAGTTTATGCTATAATCTTATCAAACTAATCCTAGACACTTAAGCATGCCAGACAACAAAATCAATTTTGCGAAAGAAGTCGAAAAACTAATCAATCCTATTACTGTTGGATCTTTGCATTTCATACAGGGGTTTAACAAGTTTTTGCCAAAATCTGTGCAAAAAGTTTTTATAAAGTCCTCGGCAAAAAAGATGCCATTTATGGGTTTTGTGGTCGAACCGTATAGCTCGTTTTTGTGTTACGAAATTAAAGACACTAAAAAAGCAAATGCATTGATGCCCAAGGGCTTTAAACTAACAAAAACTAGTATATTTACAGATGACGAGCCAAAATATTATATGATTTTTGGCAGCTTTCGTGCACACACCAGTGCGTTTTGGGGCGTGCGAAACGAAGTTTATATCATTGCCAAAAACACAAAATCCGGACTACTCAGTTGGCTAATCGTAGATTACGATAGCAACACAATTGGATACGATAAAAAATACGGCTTGCGCTCTCCAAATTGCGAGGACGCAGTGTTTACCATTAACCATCGCGGCAGATTATTTGTTGACATCAAGCGTAAAGATAAAAATCAAGGCTTAGAATACACTGCAGATATTGAAGCCGGAAAAATGACACCACTAAACCAGCGATTGTGGTTAGAGGGAAACCTATCGGTCGGGTATGGCAGTGAGCTAAACGGCAGTTCAAAAGATGTGTTTTCGCTAAAATTTGAACCGTGCGAGGTTGAAAAAGCATTGCAGCTTAAGAATAAAGATGTTGATATTACATCAAACAATTGGTACCCAAAAATAATTGGCGATGTACCCTCGCAAATTGTTTGCTTTCCGTATGCTCAACATTTTGTTTCTGGCAGCCCGGGACATAGCAGTGTAGTTAAAAATAAAGAAGAGCTAGAGAATTCTGTTGAGTCACTTGATTTTGCCAAGATCCGTCAGATTCCTCCAAACCAATTTAGGAATATGTTTATGATTGGATCTGCTGTGTCTTTTGCTGTGTCTGTTGCCTTGATCGTCGCGCTACTGCTCAAATAACCAAATGCTTGTTGTAGCCCTGTCTTACTAACTGCCCATACGCTCGCCACACGCTGCTTGGGATTTTTTGTTCTATTTGATAGCCAAGCTTTGGACATTCTTTTACACGTTGCAAGTCACCAACCATTATGTTGATAATCTGTTCTTTTGGCTGCAAATCGTTAAAGTACTCAAAATAATCAATTTGTGGCGATGACACAATAAACTTTGTATCTTTATTTGGCCATTGTTTTGCAAACGTTGCATACGCACGCCGCTCCATGTATGGTTTTTGCACTAAAAGTATCGAGTTGAGTTTTATACCTAGGTTCTGCAAAAGATCATAAGTAAAATTAATATTCTCGCCTGTATTGGTTGCTCTATTCTCAATAATTATCTTTTGTTTTGGGACGCCCATTTTTATGGCTATTGACGCAAAGTGGTCGGCTTCGGTTGCCTCGGTCCAATGCGTAGCCAGTAAGTCGTTTGAATGAGCCGCACCGCCTGAAATTATCAGAAAATCGCCGTATCCCCTCAAGAACAATTCCGCACCGTACTCGGCTACGCGCTCATCTCTACTACCAAGCACGAATATAGCATCACAGCGCTTAAGCGATTGATGCATCTTCATGTATGCCCAGATAATCTTGGCGTTTTCATCTATCATGTTTGAAGTATAGCAAAAACTCAGCAAGAACTTATCACACAAAACAAGAAAATACACTTACTTTGTAAGTGTATTTTCTTGGTGCAACAGAACAGAATTTACTTAAACTTTTTAACGCCCTATTCGATGACTCGCTAACAAGTCATCATAGTATTCCCGCTCCATCTACGAATATGCAAAGAATTATTTATTGACGACTACTCGTTCTGAATTTTTTCCCTTAGGAACTGAATAGCTTCATCTACTGCTGAATAACTAATATCGATGATACTGTCATTTCGTCTATTCGCTGGGTGGTGAAACTTATTTCTTATACACGAATACTTTGACAGTCTCTGGGTACTACCATCTTCACGTTGCCAGTCTATCTTTTCGTCATCGGGAGCTCCAATAGCCTGGTCTATGCCAGCAACGCTGTCTTGTTCGTTTATTTCACCAAAGTGATTATATAGCTCTATGAAGTACTCCATCGATGCAAGTCCAAATGCTACATAGTTTGTCTCACTTACAGTCGGCATAGGAAGTACAAACTTTTCTATTGGATTAATTGTTATTCCGTCACCTTCTCGTACAAGTGCATTAATCTTATGGTGCTTATTTTTCTGTAAATCTTTCAATAGTTCGGGGGAATGAGAAGTAATAATAACCTGACTGTCTTTGGATATCTCGAGTAGCAGGTCAACTAACGATTTTTGCAATCTAGGATGTAAATTTAGCTCAACTTCATCGATGAATATTATTAGTTTCTTTTCAGAATTTGCACTTATTTTGTGCTGACAAATGAGCGCAAGAAACATTTGATAACCACTCCCTATTCGTTCTATAGGTATCTGAGAGTGGTCGAGATCCTTAAAACCCAGAAACGCCTTCTTATAAGGCTGGTGGTTATCGACAATTCCCAGTTGGACCTCGTATCCTGTTATAACCTTAAAATAGGCAAAGGCCTCGTTGAGCGACTCGTTGGTAACAGTAACGTCATCAGCATTAATTGCGTCGTTCACCACCGTATGAAGATCTAAGGGCTCATTATCATATGCCTTTAAATACTGGAAATTTAAATTATCCAATAATCGATCAAACCGAGTCTGCGAGTAGGTGCCCGTCTCAAGGGTTTTTACACGGTTCTTATCGATGAATACGTAATCGTTTTCCTTAAACCTCGGTCCAGCAAATGGGTTATTCACAGCCGTACGCAAATCAGGGCTACCATCGGCCGGTGCTCCGCTTTCACCATCAGCGGGAATAAAGTAAGTGTCGCTTACAATCGTACCTACTGCATATTGGGCAGAATTTTGCGTACGTACTTTCGCGGTATATTTGAAACCACTTGCTTGAAAATCGCCACGTATTGTTTTTTTAACGGAAAAAGGATTACTGGAGCTCAGAGTGATATCGATGGCCTCTTTAATGTTGGTGAAGTCTACCATGCTCACGGCATCTGCTTTATAGGAGACTAGTGGTATGGACATAGCTTCCAGAATGCTGCTTTTCCCCACGCCATTCTCTCCCACGATGACAGTTAGCCCGGAACCCTCATTGGTACCGTCGGGAATTGCAATATGCTCGTCACCCAACGTAAAGGCAGATTTGAATACTCGAAAGTTTGATACTGTTGCAGAACTAATAAACATACTGAACCTATAGTACCGCAATCCGTGCTGAAACGGATTGCTAGAGTAGTATTTTACCTATGCCGTACTGCTACAAGAAGCTAGGGAACCATAACTACCCATAGAGGCTCACCTTAGAAACGTTTAGATAATTCACTATCATGTTCAGGTTGGTAATCACTTGGAAAATGATCGTTCTCTTTAATCTCACAGTTCTTGATGACCTCTTTCAATTCTAGCGGCCACCCTTCGTCTTTTTGACTAATGAACATCCTAAGTAAATTATCGTTGTTGAAGAAATGTCTTTGAGGCCCAGTTACATTCTCTTCAATGAGCTTCTCCTGAAAAATAACATCATTAAAATATGCCACTATCTTTTTATGTACAAGTTCCATGTAATTATCAGTGTCATCCTCTGAGAAGTATTCGCCATGCACTAGTCTGTTGCGAAGTCCTGTTGTCTGGGCGTAAATCTTATCCTTTAGTTCTCGCCCGAGAATACTCAACCTAAGTGTATAATCTTTTGTGCCGTCCGGCTTTCTGATAAGCGCATCAAGCGCTGCGAACATGATTAGTAGTTTCGAAGAATAGCCAGTGGTATTTACAGCGTCGTTCCAATACAGAAAAAACTCTTCTGGAATATCCTCGTTGGATATAAGTAAGTCGAGAGCCTTCTTCTCGTCTTCTTGAAACATTAGGCCAGTAGGACCCACGTCGAATGGGTAGTAAAAGTACGCGATATCAGAGCCTTGCTTCGTAATTAGGTAAGGCTGAACAAGATACTGAATATACGACTGACCAATTAAGGAAACTCTTGGTATGACTTTGTAGAGCCTCTTCTTAAACTCAAAGAGAGCATGTTTCGCATCCTCCGCCTCCACCTCATATTCTGCAAGCCATGCATCAACCACCCATCCGTCTCTATAATTGAACTCCCAATGCGTGAACGTTATATCTTCGGCAGTAAATGAGGGGTTCCCTTGTGCTACACCAACAGCATTCTCAGACAGAGTACTGATCCTATGCTCGATTTTATACTTAGACACTTTTATAATTCCTTCGATACACTTTCTAGCTCAGCTATAGCCGACTTAAAAGCATCCGTTATATTTTTCCACTTTGCCGCGTAGTCATCGTGATCCCGGAATTTGAAAAATGCATTTGCAGCTTCAACCTCATCCCTAATCTTCTTTTGGCCATCTGCACCTGGTATAAAGTGTTCATGAATAGGGTATTGTTTGCGCAGATCTTTTACTCTTGCGAATACTGCCGTGATACTACGAGCTTTTTCAAGACCATATCTCTCTTGAAGCCAGTTCGTGAGAGCTTTGAGACTGCCCGTACCCTTTTTCTCATCAGCTTTTCTGGCATTAAATCCATCAATAATAACTGAAAGAATACAAATCCTATATAGGAAATCCGCATTGCTAGTAGGCGGACTTCCCAGATCTTGCTCTGCTTGGCTTCTCTCAAATGTGTAGTCTAGGGGTCTTACTAGTTTCATGCCGGTCTTCTCAAAGAATAGACCGTCAATTCGCTCAAGCTCACTCAGTATGCCACCTCCGTATATAGAGCTTATCTGATCCTTTGCTGTTGGGTTCTTGAGATAGGGCACCTGCCCCAAATTCCTCATCCTATCAAGAGTTGCTTTAACAGTCGGTTCAGAGTTGTAGCTATCAAACCAGTAGCCATTTTCCGGTGGTGCAGATGCAGTACCAACTATTGATGAAAACATCTCGTATACAAGAGCTTTGAGTGTATCTACGATCTCAGCGTCCTGGATGTTCCAAATAGCCTGAATTGTTCCAGTTATCGATAAGGGGAATTGATACTTGGTCTCGCCAGGTCCAGCGACGGTTACGAGTGTGTCCACCCGATCACCCGTTCGCGGCAACACTTCAACTTCAACCAACATATCCCCAATCATAAATCAATTTTAGCACTCTAGAGGTAAAATGGAGATATGAGAGTATTGGACCTCTATAATTCGCTCAAAGACTCACATGAGCTTAATGCAACGTTGGATAGCCTGGCCACTTACGTCGCCAGCCGTAATTTATTTCCTATGACGCTCATGCAATTCTATTCAGGAAAAAGAATTGAAGGTGACACTTTAACCGAATACTACTATTCCGCGATTGAGCTTGTTCAGCAGTGGGTTGATAAAACGAACCTCGAAGATGAGAGCGGTATCGATGGTGATGAATTTGAAAGCCTGAAAGTGGCTTTGTGGTTCTGCAAGGACAAGGACAGCGGAGTAGTTCATCCTGCAACCTTTGCAAAGTGGCTAGTAACTATCCTGCTAGAGGACCATACGCCCAGCATTGATCGGTACATAGAGTCATTGAGTAACACTGGTCTACTTGATGATCTCGAACTGGATTACGATGAGAATTTGCTCGTCAAGATTTCTGGTTCACCCTTTGAATTAAAGAAGCATGGTCTCATTTTAGCGAAAGACAAGATGATCTATCCCCATCAATTTATGAGGCGCTATTTTCGTGCTAATTTCGTTAACCTACTCGTGATCCTAAGTAAGTGTATAGAAGATGGTTTAGACGTTAAGGTCCGCATAGACCCACTAAGACACAGCACTCATCCCCGCTACTATCAGAATATCTTTGAGGCAGATCATTGGTATGGCAAGCCTTTCGACAAATCAACACTCGAAAGTAAAAATAAAAAAGAGCTTGTAACGGTTCATCGTAGCGACGATAAGTTTGATATGACTTACCCGGTGAGTTTTACTGTTTTTCGTACAAGTATGATGGATGCTAACTTGAGGCAATTCACGATTGAGGAATATGCCCCTGCATCTGATCCAACCTTTCCTGCTAAAAAATCTCCTGGATTTGGACAGAAGTCCTGTATCCAGAAGTTTGCGCATTTTGTATACGACCAAAAAGCGGCGAACTTCTGCCATATTGATGGAGCCGTTAGGACATTTAGTACCACCGAGTATGAGGGCATTCTTGATAGCGTAGTTAGAAGCAATGATCCTGGTTCAAAAATTGGAACTCGCCACAAACTTTTCCTGGTGGAAGGTGCTATAGATTTTGGATTAATTCAAGGGCTGCTGTATGAGTATTTCAGGTATAATCCCCACATAGAAGAGTACTTTTCCGGTAGGCCGTCGGCGAATGACTAGTGCTTTTTGCGACGCACCCTCTCGTAAATAAAGGCACCCAGGTAGAGCATTGCTATTATGACCCCCGCCAAAGTTCCGTACAACAACAAAAATCCCCAGAACCACTCTTCAATTGTTGCGCCAAACAGTGAATAGCCTAAATAGTAGAGCGCTAGAACCGTTGCACCTACTACCAGCACAAGGTACCATCTTATAGTTTTTGACTTGCTTTTCATCGTCTTGCTCCTTTCGTAATGTACTCTGGAGCAAACTAAAAAGCTCGCCGCCAGCGATGGCATAGATGCCACCCGTAACCGTTTCCAGCTACGACTATCGCGAAATAGGCTCTGACGACGAGCTTTATATTCGCGATAGTTTTTGGCGACCATGCCAGCGAGCTGGTTTAGGCCTGGTGGCATTGCCACTTGTCTCCCATTATACCGAAGTGATGTTCAAAACCCCACACCCCCAGGGCACCGGATTTTACTATTTAACATGTACGGTACTTTATTGGGTACCCACACCTCGTGTTTACAGATTATTTTTATAAAATTTTACAGAAAATTACGTACGTACTTGTACATAGGTTTTGCTGCTAATTTTCTACGAGCGTGAGGGGGGGTTGAGTTAACCCCAGACTGTACGTGCTCACAAAAAATAAAAGAAAATATGGTGCTCAAGGACACAGGTGTAAATGCCAGCACAACTATGCTCGTACCCCTGTAAAATCTGCTTTACAGCACAGACTTTAAGGCGTAGACTCATCCCAGAACCTTACAAATTTTGTCGACTTATTCCAACTTCCTTGTCTACACAGCCGCACGGCCTACTACATATCCCTAGTGGGATACAGGGAAGATTGGTAGGCAAAGTATGGTTCGCAACGAAGATACTGAAACAGATTTGTTACAACTCGCCAGCATATTACTGGTGCATATTGAAGATGAACCGCAGCCCAGGCCCTACCTAATCAAGGACGGCGTGAAAATTATTCTTTAGCCTAAAGCAGCTCTAACTATAAGTAAGTTATATAATGGAGACATGTCTAACTCCGATGATCCTCAGAAGCTACTGGAGCTATTGCGCGCCGGCCTTCCAAAGCCGCCCACTCAGGTTGACACCGACACTCTTCGATACGCGATTTACGCGAGGAAATCAACCACCAGTGAAGACCGCCAGGCTTCCTCGAAAGAAGACCAAATTCGGGAATGTATGGAGAAAGTTGCTACGCCAGACAACCTCAAGGTCGTGGAGATTTACGAGGAAAGTTTTTCCGCGAAGGTTGCAGACACGCGCGAGGATTTCAACAGGCTCATAAATGACATCGAAAACGGCCGTATTGACGGTCTCATTGCGTGGCACCCGGACCGGCTTCCTCGCAACATGAAGGAAGCAGGTACGATTATCGATCTTGTTGACAGAGGCCTCATCAAAGACCTTCGGTTCCCTACATTTACCTTTGAAAACACACCAGCAGGAAAGATGCTTCTAGGCATTACGTTCGTTATGGCAAAGCAATACTCAGAGCACCTCGCTGAGTCAGTAGACCGTGGCAACAAGCGAGCAGTCGAAGATGGCGAATTCATCGGCAAATTCAAACACGGATACATTATTGACGCGAAGCGAAACCTCATACCTGATCCTCGCAACTTCACAAAGATCAAGCACATGTTTTCTATGGCCCTTGAGGGCAAATCGCAGAAAGATATTCGTCTTTGGATAAATAATCAATTCTATGCGGCTCAAAAACGCTCAGGTGGCGCATATGTTCCTCACGTCTGGGACAAGGACGATGTCTCCAAACTACTAAGAGACCCTCTCTACGCAGGGGTTCACAGGTGGGGTAAGACTTTTATCAATCTTGCTGAGAGGTACGACTTCGAGCCTATGATATCCGTCGATGATTTCCTCAAAATCAACAAAATTAGTGACCTTGATAAGGTAAAAGTTCTCGCAATTCATAGACCGCGATCAGGTACGAAGGCTGACCTATTGCGTGGCATGGTATATTGCGACAAATGCCACAAAACCCTCACTTCAATGCTTATCCCTAAACGTGATAAACAAACTAACGAGGTCATCCACGCTCGCTATTACTACAAGTGCGAGACACCTGAGTGTGAAATGCATGATAAATCTGCACGAGCGGACCTCGTTATTAATGTCGCACAGGAGTTCTTCGAGCACTTCTTATTTGTAACTGAAAGTAATTACTTTACCTTCGTGAAACAAGCGGAAAACGAAGCTGTGAGAAAAACAAAAGAGTTCGACAGCACTATCGCAAAGTTAAAAGTTGAAATTGCCAATAAAGAAAAATCTTATTCTCAGACAAAGGAGCTTGTGGTCAGCAACCCACGCCTAGCCAATCACTACGACCTTGACTCTTACACAAAAGCAATTGAAAAGATTAAGAAGGATTACAAGAAGGCCATGGGTCAACGAGGCAATATCAAGGCTTCTATTCCAACGTTCGAACAATATCTTAAACTCTTCGAAACTACCCCTGTTATTCTTGGCAAAATTCGTGATATGAAGCAGATGGATGCATTGCTCAGAATTTTCTTCTCTAACTTCACTATTGCACCAGGAGAGAAGAGCTTTGCTAAGGGGTCAACTGTCACGTACAAACTAAAAGAACCCTGGAATGGGTTCTTGGAGTCGAATGATTTCGTTCGTGGTGCACTTGATGCACTTTGTTTCGAACACTTTTTGGGGTGGCTGAATAGGTTTGAAGATCAGACAGGTCAGGGCAGCTGTGCGGCCTCATCGCCGAGCACTCTTTGTGATCTATAATTCCGAAGTAGAAACGCCAAGATAAGTGACCTGTCTTGGCTAATCACAGGATCGGTGCTCGAATATACATCTTTCATGCTTTGCGCACAATGGCGTTGAGACTCGTTGTATGAGTCGCGTGCTGTTTTTCCCTCCATTAGGGAGGTTACTACTTTGTTAGCAGGGTCAATAAAGAGCGAAGACAATCCGTTGTCTATATAATTACCCCGCGCATCTTTGCTAATGCAAAAACCGAAAGGCTCTACGTATCCAATAAATGTTTTGGCTCCCAACGCAATAAGTTTCGGCCCAAGTTTAAGGGCGGCTTCACAGGCCAGTGCGTGTACGATTTTGTCTTTATACCTATCGAGGTCGGTATGTGAAGTCGATATTAAGATTTCATTGTTTTGGCCACACAAAGCATCTGGTGAACCATGGCCATTCAAGAAGACTAGATGAGGATCTTTCGAGTCAATTTCCTGCGCCAGATTTGCCATGTTTGCATCATTGCTCGAAATGACAGTAATGTCGAAGGAGGTTGTATCGGCAGACGCCATAATCGTCTTGATATGCTTTGAGAAAGTCTCGGTGACTATATCGTGATCAGGAGCCGTGACTACAATAATCTTCATAATGATTAATAGCTAGTTCGCCATCAGGATCTGCTGAAACTCACCCGTTTTGAACGCCCTCAAAAGCTCCATCTGTGTTTTGATGAATTCTTTCCCCACTTCATCTAAACTCTCTACATGTTCGACCATCTCCTGCTTGGTGTAGGATTTCTTGTCATTACCGGTACCAATAAAGAATTCTATGCGAGGGCTCGCCGCCTTAAGCTGCGCCAGCACAACAGTCTGTTCTTCCTGACCTAAAGTCTGAGTCGTCATATCACCCTCCTGTTTATCTAGATTATAGATAATTTTTCAAGTTCAGTCAGTATTTGTTCTGCTCTTGCGCTATTAGTTTCGATTTCAATATAAGCCGCACTCCACGATACAGGCTCTTTATCGAGCACCGTTACTATCTCATTACGCAGGTTAAGGGGTACATTAGCATACACCTTATAGAAGCGTGATTTTAGTTCATCGAGCGAAGCGTTATTATTCATAGTTTTATTATGACATTTTTTATTTTATTTTTCAATACTCTTTTATCAAGCATATCTGTAACTATTATAGTAACATGCTTATGCTATGTCCTAAATAATAATCTAAAGAACATGGCTTAGAATAGCTGAAGGAAATGGATATTGAGAACCTTCATGATTGACTGCAACTTCTCAAACGACGGATTCTCTTCACCCCGCTCAATACGCGCATAAAAATTAACATGCACATCAGCGGCAGTTGCAACCTCTTGCTGCGTAAGCTTAGCGGCCTCCCTGGCCTTGCGCAATTTTTCTCCCAGCGCTTTTCGCGCCTGATCGCTCTCATTCATAATTTATACTATACCATCAATTGGCGCGGCCGGGACAGATGGGAGCTAATTGGGCTGTATACTTACGCTCTCACCATCGCACATCATTTTCTTGAAGAGCTGGGCCATAATTATCCGCTTTTGGTTTGGAGTGCTTTTTTAGATATAGGTCAACTATTGGCGTACAATCTTGTTTTTCTTCTTTCGGAGGTTCGCTAGACACCTCCACCTCGTGCAACATTGCCAAACGTTCATTTGCTTCTGCCACCTGTTTAGCTAATTGCGCCCGCCTTTGCTCAAACTTTTCTTTAGAGATATATCCGGCAAGTTTATCATCGTACAAGTTATCCTCAACTCTACGCATTTTGTTAATCTGGCGGTTCAGCTCATTTATCATGCTTTGGCGATACGCGGATATGTCCTGAGGCTGCGTTATTAGCAGTGTCGACTTGAGCTTGGCAAACATCTTACCTTCTGGGTCATGAATCTCACTGAGCTTCTGAATGACCAACGCCTCTACGCGGTCTTCCCGCAAGCACGGTGCTGCGCGACAGATATCCTTTTGCCTGTGACAAGCCCCGTAATACCGGCCTTTGTGCATCGACCAAGTCAGCTTGGCACCGCAGTTTTCGCAAGTAATCATCCGTTTAAAAATAGGGTTGTGTTTCTTGGAATCGTGCCAGAAATCCCCTTTTTTAAGTTTCTTTTGTACGTCATAAAAAAGCTTCTTCGTAACTATCGGCTCCTGAGAACCCGAATATTCCTTGCCCTGCATGTAGTTTTTGCCGATATAAAAAGGGTTGGTTAGAATCTTGGTCACAAAACTAGGAGAGAACGGCCTGCCCGTTTTTGTAGTCAAGCCCAGCTTAGCCATTTCCTCGCTTAATCTTTTGCGCGTATAGCCGGGGAGCAAGGCCAGCTTGAAGATATGGGGTATGAGCTTGTAGGTTTCCGGGTTAACAATGTGTATCTTTTTGCCGTCTTGCGTAACGGTCATGTAGCCTGGAGGCGGCTCAGCGGGCAGCCAACCTTGTGCTAGTTTTTCCGCCCAGCCTTTCATTGCTTCCTCGCGCAGATTATCTGTGTATTTCTTTGCAACAGAAAGGTAGATATTCCACATAAACTTGGCATCGGAGCGCGCGTTTTTATGCAGCAGTAAGTTTTCTTTAACCATGTGGAGCATTCGGCGCTCGTCTCTTTCTAGCCATGCGTCAATCATGGTGGCGTCTTTAAAATTGCGTGTCAGGCGATCCGTCTTCTCGACCACCACATTAAACACGCGATGCTTAGTAACGTACGCTATCATTTCATGATAGATCTTGCGGCGCTGATCTTTGGATGCGGTTTCTGCTATCTTAAACTCCTCTACAACGTCCAGCTTCTTGCTTTTGCAGTAGCTGCGCATGAGTTTTAACTGCGAGTCCAGAGAATAGCCTTCATCCTCCTGCGTCTTGCTCGAAACTCGCGCAAGAATGATTGCTTTTGTTTGTGCCTGCATAAGTCCTCCATATTGCCCGCCCTTTCTTGTTTTAAACTGCCTATAGCCAATGCTTATTATTTATGAGTATTTTGACAATCACCATAAACAAATGTTAGGGCTAGCTGGGATCGTATATCACTACTAAACCATTCCTGGACATCCACGCCGTCATCATATACAACTTCTCCCTCTCAAATTCGTAAGTCACCAGCAACATTGCGCAGGTTGGCGGCATTTGCACCAAGCTTTCCGCCGTGGCAAAGGTTACGTCAACGGTTAGTATGTCTTGCAGTGGCGCGACCGAAAAATGCAGTCTGCGCATTTGCGTGATCTTTTGGGAATACTCAGCAATGCGTGCGGCATTTAGCGTGCTCGACCGCTCGCACTCCACGCGCCGGATAATCTTGAGCCATCGCTTTTTAGTAGCCGCGAGCAAACCAGCCGGGCTATCCGTGACAACAACAGTCTTGCCGCGGCCAACATTGCCCAAGATTTCATCTGCAACCAGGCGAGACAAAGATCTATCCTCCAAACTCCGCCGCTCAACCCTTAACCCATGCATACCACCCCGCCATCTTTAAACCCACCCGTCGTCCTTAAAACTGTAGTAACTTTTGGGTGTAACAATTATGTGATCCCAAATTGGCAACCCAATTAGCTGACCCGCGGCAATAAGTTGCTGCGTTGTCGCAACATCGCGCCTGCTGGGTTTTGGATTGCCAGACGGATGGTTGTGCGCAACAACAATCAGCGCCGCGCGGTCAATAAGCGGCTGCGCAAATATCTCGCGCGGATGCGCCATCACCCTGTCTAGCAAGCCAATCGTCACAATTGTTCTGGTCACAGGCCTAAGCCCGGCGTCCAGCGACAAACACACAAAATATTCCTGCTTTTCTTTGCGAAAAAACTTAAGATACGTTAGCGCATCCTCGCTATTATTAATCGGCCGGGAGTTTGCGCGAATACGAGTCGCCTTGCAAAAAAGACAAAATTTTGGTTTGGATTGCATGATTTATTTGATATTACGACCTGTAATAGTTATATCTGTGTTTTATACTACCTCACTATTTTTAATATTACAACTCGTAAGTGTTACGGATCGTAACATTTGTCTACTCTAAAGAGGTGATGAATGAAGCGAAGTATTTAGCCGCATTTGGCAAACGCCTGGCAGAAGTGCGTCGCAGCCGCAAGTTGACGCAAGAGCAATTAGCGGAGCGCGCAGATGTGACCCCGCTGTCTATTAGCTTTATCGAGCAAGGCAGGCGGTGGCCGCGAATCGCTACGCTGCACAAGCTTGCAAAGTGCCTTGGCGTGCCCATTGCCGATTTGTTCAAAGGGCTTTAGTTCTCTAATTTTGAGCTTATTTATTTGATTTTTTACCGACTATGTCAACCTGTAAGTGTTACAAATTGTAATGTTTGCTTACTCTAGAAGTAATGAACAATGCAAATGAGTCAAAATATCTAAAAGCCTTCGGCAAACGCTTGGCCGAAATACGCCGCTCGCGCGGACTTACGCAAGAACAGCTTGCAGAGCGGGCAGATATTACGCCTTTATCTATAGGGTTTATTGAGCAGGGGCGACGATGGCCGAGGCTTGTTACTTTGCAGAAATTGGCAAAGTGTCTGAGCGTACCGGTTGCGGAATTGTTCAAAGGCTTATAAACATCTAACCCCATGAAAATAATCAAAAAATCAGACACAACCCCTTTTGCCAACAGCGAAACCTGCTATGGCGTTGAATTTCCTTTTGAAAGCCAAGCCTTAAACATCGCCATAATAACTATTGATGGTCGTTATCCAGCCAAAGGCAGATTGGTAAACGAAGTTTGTCAGGAGATTGCTTACGTTATGAGCGGCTCCGGCAAGATCGGTTTTGATGGCCACGAGCAAGATTTGCAAGCTGGCGATGCCATCTTCCTTGACGCAAACGAACCGTATTACTGGCAAGGCAACAAAATGCAATTGTTTGTTCCTTGCTCGCCTGCTTTTTATCCGGAGCAGCACAAAGAGATAAATACGGAATCTTAGGTAATGGCACCAAAAACCTACTTCGCCCACGGAATGACCACCGACTGCGAACAACATCTTGCGACACTTTATTAGAATGGTATATCGTCCAGGTTAATTGGAGTATCGTCAGATTTTGGTAATGCCCCTTTTGGTAGCGGCAAATTGGTCACAACAAAGAGATTCAGGATGTCCTCACGATCCATAAAGAGTATCTGGCTGCGTTTGGTGGCGTCTAGTTTATTTCCTAGCCAATTGCGAGCAGCTTTGGTTATTTCGCCACCTGCTACTATAAAGGCGTGGTCAACAAGTACGCGTTTTCCAATTTCAGGATCAAATATCTCATGCCCCAGCATCATGGTGAGCTGATTAAGAATTTCTGCAACGTTTACGTTGCCTGCCTTGCTCATTCCGGACGAGTCGAGCTTATCCTTTTTTGCTTGAATCCCGAAGTATAAAACATGCTGTGTGGGTAGAGTATACTTCATCCAGACATCTTTACCGTACTCCAACGCCTTATCGCGATGTCGTGCTGGCGTTATGCGATGAAAACCTAGCTGGCGAAATAATGGCAGAAGAATTTCTTCTATAAGATTATCTTCTGAGCAAGTAACAAGATAGCCTTCAAGTTGCTTCCGGCGCTCTTGTTCTGCGGCAGAAAAGGGCCTGTGTGGGTTCGGACCCATTATTGCAATCGTGTTAGTTTTTATGTGCCTCAAGTAGCACTTTTTATCTTCTCCGTAGAATGCTTCAAAGCCCTCTCTGGCTAAGGATGAAGTGAGCTGACCGAGGGCATTCAAACGATTATTATCCTCATTGGTGGCTTCGCTGGGGTCCATAAGTCGATCGATGATACGAGCAAATGAATCCGGCAAGATATTCGAGCTTGAGGTTGGCTCAGATAGGATCTTGGCTAATGTATCTGCTACCCAACTAGCTCTGGTTGTGCCATCGTGAGCGTAGTCAGTGTCGGCATCCTCGAAAAACTCGGTCAAATACTTACTGCTTCTATACGGGAAAAATGACTCACTCTCTTGAAAATTACCGCATATCATGTCAGCAATTTGATTTAGTGTTCGTCGTTTGAAGTTCATGACTGCTCCTTTATCAGAGCCTTATCAAACCCAACCGCCACAAGCTGTTCGTAAGCTTGCCATACTTCAGCTGGAATTTCTTGCTCTATTTGGTAGCCCAGTTTTGGGTACTCCCGGATTCTTTGTAAATCGCCAACCATGATGTTTATAACGAAGTCTTTTGGTAGATCGTCAGTAAAGTAGTCTTCATACTTGATCGGCGGCGATGACACGATAAGTTTCGCCTCATTGTCTGGCCACTGTTTCTTGAATGTCGCGTAGACGCGGCGCTCCATGTAAGGCTTAGTGACGACCAACATACATGATGGAGTTAGTTCGCGCTTTTGCAGCAATTTGTAAGTCAACGTAATATTCTGCCCGGTGTTGGCGGCTTCTGGCTCAATAATGATTTTATCTTTGGGTATGCCAAGTCTTATCGCAATGTCCGCAAAGATTTCAGCTTCTGGTTTGTTGAATCGGTTTTTGGTGATTTTGCCGTAACCACCGGATATGACAAGGTAATCGCCGTAACCGTCCAAAAAGAGTTGGGCGGCGTATTCGGCAACGCGTAGGTCAGAGCTACCGAGAGCGAGGATGATGTCGCATTTTTCTAGCGACTGGTTGAGATGATGATAATCCCAGATTGTTTTAGCGCAATCATCGATATTTGTCATATTGACCCCTCTGTAGTATCGTCCGGAATTACAAGATAGCGATTCTGCACCGTGCCCTCGCCAATACGTCTAGATTTCGCTAGCTCTAGTTTGAGCTGTACATCATGATCGCCAAACAGTCTAATGCCGGAGCCTAAAGTAATTGGCTCAATGTCTAGGATTACTTCGTTAATTACGCCGAGTTTAGCCAGTGTGCCGTTTAGATCGCCGCCACCGATTATGCCCAGACGCTCCACTTGCGGCAAATCATCTTTGGTCTTGATGCTAACTTTGCGGAATGCGCCAGTGTCGAGAGATTGATCATTGGTAACAACGATATATTCCGGGCCTTCAACAAAGTCGCCGTCAATCCGCATAATTTCGTAAGTCCTGCGGCCTAGCAAAACTACGTCACAGGTTTTTACAAACTCCTGAAACGCATCCCATTCTGCATCACTCCAGGGCGTTTCGTCGTTTAGGCCGGCTACGTAGCCGTCGATGGAGATGGCCATGTATAGAGTTGTTTTCATCACAGTATCTCCTCAAGCAGCTCTGGAAACTCTGCTGTCTTCATACTGCCAAGCGTAAAATGCCCATAGCCATGAAACTTTCGCACTTGCGCGCCCTGAATTGTATCTGTTAATGTTTTGACGCTCCGGTGAATATCGTCATCGTCGTTGTCGGAGTTGAATATTATTAAGCCCGCTGTGCGGCTGGCAAGTTTTGGGTCTATTTTAAAGTCAAAAAAGTCGTCTTCATCAATATTGTCTGGGTCGAGCCAGGGCGCAACCAGCACAACTTTGCCAACTTTTACGTTTTTATGCTCGCTCAGCCAACGCGCTATAAAGCCGCCGCCTAGACTATGCCCGACTAGGATTGTTTCTGGCGTGATATCGTAGCGCTCAAATTCTTTGCACCAAGTTGGATAGTAGCGGCGATACGCATTGGGCACTTCCGGTGTTTGAGCGGGGATGTCCCGCATGAGAAGTTGTTTTTGTAACCATGGGAACCAGTGGTAATTGCTGGAGGATGGGTACTTATCGCTGTAGTATTCTTCTTTGCCGGGGCGACCGTGGAGGATTATGGCGTTTTTCATACTGCGCCTCCTAACTCAAACTCCGCAATCTTGCGCACACATGTGCCGTTGTCGCCCATTTCAAATAAGCCGAGTTTTATAAACTGGCCGCTGAGTTCGCTTGCTGGCGGTAATACCGAAGTATCAATCTTTTTGCCAACAGCAAAACGAGCAAGGGTCATGTGTGGCCGGAACAATTCGCCAACGCCGCGATAGCCATATTTTTCTAGGTTTTCGCGCACAATGCCGGTTGTTTCTGGCAAGCGGGCTATGTCTTTTGCGCGCATACCGTCACGGATTGGGTTGATGGCATTTACTACTTTCATTTGTAGGTCGGCTAGCTCATCGGTTCGCTCATAATCTGGGTCTATGTAGCCTTCCTCTTGCACATAGCGGGTTGCCACTAGATTAAAGACAGGCGTTTTGGCAGCGATGCCCGCAATTATTTCTTTGGCTTTGTCTAAATCTTCAGTTTTGAGCTGTGTCATATAGAGTGAGGCGTGCGGGAATGGGCCGGTTGCCGCGTTTAGCTCAAAGAGTGCACCGTGTTGCTGTAGGCTTTTGCTAGCGGCAACCGCTTTTTGGGTTAGTTCTTCAGAGGGAAGCATTACGATGTCTACAGGAAGTGATGTCATGATCGATCCTCCAATTTTCCGTCTGCCTGCAAAACAACGTAAGGCCAATCGACGCGCAGCTTGCCTTGTTTATGCAGTTCGACTATTTCGTTCAGGGTAAGCCATTTTGCGTCTAACACGTCGTCTGGGCTTGGCTGCAAATCGCCACCTACAATTTTTGCCTCGTAGGCGTGCAAAACCGGTTCATTCGCTGCGTAGTGCGCAACAATAACCTGGCGCCCAACTTCTACTACATATCCTGTTTCTTCCAATGCTTCGCGGGCAGCCGCTTGTTCAAGACTTTCACCTTCATGCACTCTACCTGCGGGCAAATTCCATTGCCCGTGCACACTGGCTTTTCGCTCTTGTACCAGCAAATATTTGTCGTCATCGCAAATTAGGCAACCAGCGACTACATTAACAGTCTGATGGGGAGTTTTTGCTTCTATGTTCATGGATTTATCTTTTCTGACTCATATATTTGATTATACCCGATTATTTGATTATACCCGATGACATTCTGTATTTGCTCAGATCCTCTCTATAAGTTACGATTAGTTTGTAGAACTAACAGAATTATAACGTGGTTATGCCTATCCTAGACGACGTGCTGAATTTCTTGGGCCATAATATTTTTGACCGTACTTTTAGTGTTGTTTTTCTGAGTGTCGTTGCTTATCTGCTTTACCGCTGGATTTTGGAGCCGGTTTATTCGGTCTTAAAAGGAGCGTATATTTTTTGGCGCGCCAGCAAATCACCAGCCACCTTTTTAGAAATTACGCCGCCAAGCCAGTCCGAAAAATCCTTGCTTGCAACGCAACAGCTTCTTACCGTTCTGCAGCATACAATCGGCCGCGGCCAAACCGCGTCGCTTGAAATTATTTCGTCCCGCACAGATGGTGTGCGCTATCTTATCCGTATTAGTCCGCGTGAGGTTGCGGCATTAAAACGGCACGTTGCTTCGTACATGCCGGATGCGCAATTCCGCAAGCTTGATGGCGAGCCGCAGACATTCACAGATGGTTTTACAATAATCGGGCAACCAAAGCAATGCCGCCATTACGCTTACCCACTCGCGCAAAACGAAGAGCTAGACCAAAGCGATGTCGTGGCATATGTGGCCGGGTCGATGACCAAGCTTAAGCCTGGCGAGACAACGGCGCTGCAAATGGTGCTCACGCCGCATCATTCGTATTGGCCGACGCGCATTTACAACAAAATTCTTAACAAAGGCTATGCGCAAATTGACGGCAAAATCCGGAGTTTTCTAATCTCGCGCTGGTGGGTGTGGCTGGCCGTTTTGCTAATTGGCGGGTTTACCAACGACGCAAAAATGGCGCTGTCTTGGGGTTTTGTATTTTTGATTGGCTCGTTCTTTATTAAATACGACGAGCCGGAATTGACTACACACGAGGAAGAATTGTATCAAAGCATTTTAAACAAACTCGGCCAACCGCTATTCCGCACAGACATTCGCATTGCGGTTGCGGCCGAAACTCCGCAACGCGTCAATCAACTTTATAACGGCATCGGCGATTCGCTGGCGCCGCTCAACAGTCCGTTTCAGTTGCTCGGCGAGTCAAAGCCGCTGCTAAATGATTTAAGTTATAAGTTCCGAAGGTTTAAGCTGGAGCGCCGTTTACCGTCGCTGTTCAATCCAAATTCAAGCATCTTTGCCGCGTCGGAGCTGGCTAGCATTTACCATTTCCCGTTTGGCAAAATCACAACCGAAGACATGGTAAAATCCAGCAGCCGCACGCTGCCTGCACCGCTGACGATCAAGAACGGCGAGTTCGACGTTATCCTTGGCTACAACCAACACCACGGCGAAGAAAATTACATAGGCCTGACCACAGAGGAACGAGCGCGGCACATGTTTGTTATTGGTGCCACCGGCTGCGGCAAAACAACGCTGTTGCAATACGCTATTTTGCAAGACATCAAGGCCGGGCGAGGCGTGGCCGTAATTGACCCGCACGGCGACATGGCCGAAATGCTTTTGGAGCATATCCCGGAAGAACGCTTAAACGATGTGGTTTACTTTAACCCCGACGATTTGGATTATCCGATAGGGCTAAACTTGCTGGAGCTGCCATCCGGTTTGAGCGAAAACGACACCTTACGCGCCAGAGACCTTTTGGCAGAAGCAATCGTGTCGCTGTTCCGTAAAACCTTTTCCACCGAAGGCGAAGGCGGTCACCGCATAGAAGACGTTTTGCGCAACGCCGTGCACACCGCGTTCACCGTAGAGGACGCCACGTTATTTACGGCGCTCAAGCTTTTGCGCAACGTGGAATTTCGCAAGCAAGTTATCGCGCAATTGCAGGACGAAGATTTAAAAGACTTTTGGCGCGAAGAACTTGGCAAAGCGGGCGAAATGCAGCGCGTTAAAATGTCTGCCGGCGTGACGACAAAAATCAGCCGGTTCCAGCGCTCAGCGGCCGCCAAGCGAGTTTTAGAGCAGCCCAAATCCACCATCAACTTTGAGGATATTATGAACTCCGACAAGATCCTGATCTGTAACTTCTCCAAGGGCGATCTTGGCGAAGATACATCGGAGCTGTTTGGCATTGCAACGCTCACTATGATTCAGCTTACAACGTACTGCCGCAGCAAAATCCGGCCAGCAGAGCGCAAGCCGTTTTACTTATATGTTGACGAATTCCAAAACTTTGCCACGCCGTCATTTGCCGAAATGCTGGCCGAAGCCCGCAAGTACAAGCTATCACTTACAATGGCGGAGCAAACAACCGCCCAGCAAGAAGATAAGGACGTGCTAGGGCAAATCTTAGGCAACGCCGGGAATATCATCTGTTTCCGCACCGGCAATCCAGACGACGAAAAGGTGTTGTTGCCGCAATTCCAATCACGCATAGAAAACGGCGAAATAGCCAGCCTGCCAGCTTACAACTTTTACATGCGCATCTCGGCGCAAAAAGTGCATGAACCGTTTTCAGGCATCACCCTTTTGCCGGAAGACGAAGGCAGCGTAGAAACAGCCAAGCGCGCCAAAGCTGCTTCGCGCAAGAACTATGCTAAAAAGTATGTTGCGCCGGAGTTAAAACCAGAAATTAAGCAAACCCAAAGCGAGCAGCCAAAAACTGCCTACCGTCGCAGAGCGAATGTAGCTAGAAAGCCAAGAAACACCGGTAGAGTATAATTGTCAGAATAGATTTCTGTACTCAACCGTAGTGCCGCGAGCTATAGCTTTGTCGATACCAAGCTGCATGCCACCGCTAATCCCCAAATCTTGATATACCACAACTTTTTCGGCCAACTCGCCCCAAACTAAGCCAGCTTCGATACCCAACGCTCGCTCCTCAGGGATACTATCATTCAAGATACCTTCTTGCGTGTATATAAGATGGCTTGCGTACGGAGCCTCGCCACGCTTCAGACAATCTGACATGCACTTGCGGGCATACTCAATATTCTTCTTAATATCGCCCGCGAAGGGGCTTTCGATTACTACTCGTATCATATAAACGAGTATACGATATTAATACTAAATTTAAGGTGATTTAATGGGATAGTTTCTTAAATCGCCTAGGCAACTTCTAGATTTGAGGTTAACTTTGAGTAGTCTATAGCCTCCCCTGATAGCGCTCCATTAACCATTCTGAGTAGATTTTCTGCGGATATTGCGGAGCCATTCACGCCAGTCCTACCGGATATTTCAGATAGTTTTGGAGCTGCATTATTAAATTCACTTGAGACAAACTGAAATCCCACAACGTCAGTTTTGATTTTCTCTTTTATAGTTTTATACCATGCACTGTTTTTCTGCTTGCACTCTTCTATATACCTGACCATTTTGTCTCTTTCGCCCTGAGGCATAGCGAAACCATCTTTGTAAGCTTTTGAGTCAACAATTAACGTCATTTTCGGCATGCACGTTACGACGTCAGGTTTACTCGCTCCGCCTAATAGAAAGGTATCCGAACAAATTTGCTCGTACACTCGTGCAACATATGTCTCAAAAAGACGGGCCGTCTTAGAACTACCATAAGCAAAATCGATCAATACAAGTAGATTATGATCTATATGCCTTAGGTCGCGGCGCAATTGCTCTTTTATCTTTAGCGCTTTAGAGAGCGTTGTAGGGGAAACTATTCGTGGTATGTAAAGTCCGTCGATGCTGTCCTTAAGCTGATAGGGATTATTTCCAATGATATTAATCCCCATGTTGCGAAGTGATAGAATGTCATCTTCGATCTCAGAAGGGGTAGCCTCGACATCTTGTTCGCCCTCAAACTTTACAATTTCTTCAATTAAATTGGTGCCACCAGACAAGGCTTTTAGAATAAGCGCACGTCTCTTGCAAATATGCTCTTTATTAGACTCTTCCATCGAGAGCATGCCAAAAGGCACGAAACGACACTTGGATATGTTAGCCTTTCGCAAAAATTCTTTCCCTTGCGCACTAATAGCGTATGCGGGTAATATAAGTTCATCATCGTTGCAGGAGATTTTCTTTTTAACTATATTGACCAGCCCAACTGTATTTAACCAGCTACAAATCTGGCGTGCGTACTTATCGCTAGAGCCCTCATAGTCACTCTTTAACTTTCTTCTGTCTATCAAAGAATTTGTTGAAAAATATACATCCATGAAGAGTTTCTCAGAGATGTTTGTGAAGCCTTTCTCGCCGATGAATCCTATTTTCTCGCCTAGATAAAATTTTGTGCATTCGTCGCGATCTTTTAGTAGTGAAAGTACTCTTACCGCCGGCGCATACATAATGAGCTGTTGTCGTATTACGTCAATTTGGTCGCTCGTGGAAGCGACAACATATTGTTGGCCTATATCAGTTATGGCATATGTGTCATCTGAAGGTGAATACTTTAAAAATTGCAGTGACTCAGCCCAGCGTAAAAAGTTATTCGTTGGCCAATCTCCCTGGTATTCACGCTTTTGACCCTTAAGCGCTGCTTGACCTATTCCATTGCAGACTGTATTTTTCTTCCTGCTGCCACCTGGAGATGAGCCAACAATATCAATATACGATACGCTAATGGGCATTTGCTCGATAATGTCGAGGAATCTCTCAGCTAGTTTGGCCTCAACATGTTGCTGGATCTTGTCTGTGAGCTCATTGCGATATGGCGACTTATCAGAGAATGCAGACACAAAACGGTGAAGATTGTCAAAGCTTGCCGCATCTTGAACCCAGCCGGCAGCACGATGTTTATAGCTCTGTACATAGTCAACAATACTAATCATTTCGTCCTTCGTTTGACATATTAGTGACAATAATTTCTTGCGTTTGATAATCTTCGCGCTGATAGTTCCTATATCGCGTTGAGACTTCAAACCATTCATAGCCTTCTTTCCACTCACTCAATAGGCTATTGATATAATCGCCTTTTTTTAACATATTTGAAAGCACAAACGGAATACTTTTTTTGTCTAAGGAGTCAATAAATGCGTATAATGCACGTTCGCTTGACTCATTCCAGCGACTAACCCCTCTGTCACCATCGTTGTAGCTGCCAGTCGTGATTAGATAAGGTGGGTCGATATAAACAATTGCATTACTGGGTATATCTACTTCTTGAAATGTCTTAGACGAGAAGGTAATTTGTTTTGTGTGGATTATATCCGAAAAAATGCGCAATTTTTCCTGAGTACGAGTGTTATAGGAGCTTCTATTTTTGCCAAAGGGCGTGTTAAATTGATGATTTCCGTTGTATCTTATCTGGTGATTAAAAGAGTAGAAGATTAACAGGCAGAATAAATATGAATCACGTGAGTCATTAAAATCAGATCTCAGGTTCAGATAGCCTTGGGAATTGATTTTCGAAAGTTCATATCGATGTATCAACTTGAGCAAATTTGCTTCAAAAACGTCGAACGGAGTTTCCTGAATCAGCTGAATCAACTTAGTTAAATCTACGTTTATGTCATTGTAAATAAGGGTTCTATTTTCTACATTAAGCCCTACGCTAAAACCACCGCCGAACAAATCAACAAATACACTGTCTGCATTACCAGAAAGCATAGGCAGTAAGGTCGGCAATAGTTTGCTTTTGCCGCCAATGTAATTGAATGGGCATGCGTATATCATACTAAGCGCTACATGTTTGATCGATGCTTTTGTATTCTGTCGTTAGCTAGCTCGCAGTAGTGCGGGTCTAGCTCAAAACCTATAAAGTCACGACCGGTATTTATAGAAGCTATAGCGGTCGCGCCCGAACCCATAAACGGGTCGAGTATTACGTCATTTTTATTACTATGAACATTAATAAGGGCCTCCATAAGCTTCACGGGTTTTTGTGTAGGATGGATTCTCTTAAAGCCGCCTCCGCTTTCTGATGCGAATTTTAAAACGGGGCTCTGATATGTCTCCACAAGCCTGTTGAATGTCCATTTAGCGCCAGGTTTAACGAACCATACCATCATTTCAAGTGACGGGACATATCGCCGGTCTCTGTTCCTGGGCATCGGGTTTGACTTCTCCCACACTAGCACATCTTTATATTCGAACCCCATCTCAATTGCTATCGAAATGATTTCCGATACTTTTTTGAAATCGTTGAAAGCGATTAGCGAACCACCCTTTTTAAGGGTGTCAAATGCGGCTTTTATCCACGGGGCATTCTCAAATTCTTGATCCCATTTCCCAAAGTCTGTTCCGGTTCGAGCATTTTTCCTGTCCTTCATTGTATGGAAGTTAGATCCACGCGAGATAATATAAGGAGGGTCAGCGACTATTAGATCAACGCCGCTTTTCAATAAAGAGAATTCTCTCATGCCTTTGACGCAATCAATATTGTATATGCGCCCACAATCAAGCTTCGCACTACCCTTCAAACTCATATCCATAGCTAAATTGTAGCATAAGAACTTAAGCTGCAGAAGCTTAATATTGAAGTATCTTGTTGCCATTTTTTCTGCAACTAAGAATGAATACCTTGTAAATCTGCGAACCTTGGTTTATAGCCTACGAATGTCTTTCGATTTAACCTTCCCACTGTCTCCTCATTATAAGGGGTAAATCGCCCACCTCAATGTCGTTCTTCCGTGGGGAGCTCCACATTGATGTGTCCAATTTACCCCTTGCCCCGGCTGTGAGCGGGAAGGTCGACTTGCTCAGAAAGTAAATAATAAGGAGGATCGATATGAACAAAGACGCTTCAAAGATCGCAATATTGAACGATACATTCCGTAAGACCAGCCACAAAATTATGGTGACGCGAGGTGTTAAAGATTTGGAGGATTTACCTGAATTGATTAGTGAAATTCGTAGGTTTAACGATTTCACCAAGGGCAACGACCCTTGCGGCGAGCATGACTTTGGCTCGCTGGAATGGCACGGAAAGAAAGTGTTCTGGAAAATAGATTGCTACGACCGGTCGCTTATGTACAGAAAAGACCCGCTTTCGTCTGACTGTAGGCGGGTCTTGACCGTTATGCTGGCGAGTAAATATTAGTTCACTCGCTTTTTAGTATACCCGGGAGGTCGATTCTGGCCTTCCGGGTTTTAAGTAACCAATAAATTTTAGGAGATGATTATGAACGAGCAAGAATACAACGGCTGGAGCAACTACGAGACTTGGCTTATGGCGCTTTGGCTCCGAGGCGATCAAGGCAGCTACGAGTTACTAGAAGAAATAAAGGCCGGAAGCGACAGCGCGTATAGCAAGGCTGAGCGACTAGAAGAATTGGCGCGCGAGATGTACCGGTTGGAAACAGATGGCATTGCTGGCGACTTGATCAACACGTCACTAGCCAGAGTCAATTGGGTCGAGATCGTAACCGAAGAGTAGTCCTCTAACGTCCCGGGCAAGACGCTAAACTGCCCGCCCAGAATAATCACGCATCCAAAAACGAATACACCTCTTCCGGCTCATCAAAGGCGCACAGCACCTCTTGATCCGCATCCGTAACCGCCTTAACATCACTCAAAACCGCAGTATAAAGCACAATTTCGTCTGCCGCCTCCCGCATAATCCTGGACGCTTTTTTATAAAACCGCTTTTGATCTGCCTGAGATTCAAAAACCATAATCAACGCCGGAAAGTCCGTTTCACCCTCTTCCCAATCGCCGCTCTCCGCATATTTTATGTAATATTGAAGCCGTTTTATGGCGGCAAAAAACTGCTGGTGACTGTAATGAATCAGCAAAAAGAACTCGCGCTCACCGTCCTCCAGCTCAAGCTGCAAATACGCATCCGGCGACTGCTTAGGAAAATAATCATAAGGAGCAAGGTCGCTTTTGGTAGAAAACACGAGCTTGTCGCCATAAACGGCCTTTAACCGATTAAAAAGCGTAAAAATATCCTGGCAGCGAGTTACAAACTTATCCGAAACGCTCTTGTCTTTATAAATCCCCTTAACGTTAATTTCGTCTGCGTCGTCCGCGGCGCGATACTCCGGCAACCGCCTTGCCCCGTCTGGCAGTAAGTAGTAGGCCGCTGGCTTGCCTAATAAGCGATAACTTCCGTCAAAGCGCTTGCCGACTAGCCCCTGCTCCTGCAAGATCTTAAGCCGTTTAAACACAAACGACCTGTCTTTTTTGCCAAAATACTCTGCAAATAGTTCATTAGTTCCAAACCTAAATTTATACAGAAGCTCCAAGACCTGCACCTGGCCTTCGTTTAATTTTCTTCTAAGTTTCACATCACACCTGGCCATACATTCGTTCACTTAGATATATCTTCAATTTTATTTTTCTAGACAATTAAACTCTCCTGCACGTACTATGTCTTTTGCTTCTATATATTTATATATAATAAAGGGATAAAAAGTAATAGTAAAGAATAGGGGTAAAGATAAGTAAAAAAGTTCAACAGCGGCGTTGAAGTTTATATTACTACATAAATATGCTTATGCTACTTGAAACAACATTATACGGATAGTATACTATCAATATAATGTTAGTAAATGAGGGTACCCGGATGCAGCTTAATCTATTCTTGGAAGCACAAAAAACAACTTCCACGCCTACTCAGCCAATGAAATCCGCTCCATCTCTTTCGGCTGCACTCCGACAGAACACGACCGACATTGATGCCGCCTTGCAGAACATCTTTAAGTCTAGCCAGGAAGAAACTCGCATGCAGCAGGCACGGCGCATAATGGGCGCAGCCGTTGATTGCCTTTCTGACGAAGAATTAGAAGTCTGCCTCACCGAATTTCAGCATCTCCTGGACGAATGGCTCGACACTTTTGAGCAGAATATATTTGACGGCCAAACCTTAAAGCAGGTGCTCGGGCAGGGCTAAATATGGCGGGTGGTGCGCAACCAGATAAGCATATCGCCGTTGTGTATCTTCGTGTTTCAACTGAGGAGCAAGTAGACAACTACTCGCTTGATACGCAGGCCGATATTTGCCGCAAAGAGGCTGAACGCCGTGGTCTGCAAATTAGCGAGATATTCCGAGAAGAGGGACGATCAGCCAAGACTATCCGAGAGCGGCCAACGCTGATTGAAATGCTCGACTACTGCCGCAAACACAAAAACGAAGTCGGCGCGGTAATTGTTTATCGCCTTGACCGTATTTCGCGACAGACTGCAGACTACCTTGCTATCCGCAAAAAACTTGCCGAATGCAACATCACACTTATTTCTGCCAGCGAGCCAACCGGCGATACTCCTACCGAGCGTTTTATTGAAACAATGCTAGCTGGTTTTGCCCAAATGGACAACGACGTACGCGGCGAACGCTCGCGAAATGGCATGCGCGCCCGCTTTATGAGCGGTTTACACAACGGCAGCCTGCCGCTTGGCTACCTACGGCAAAATAGCTACGCAGTAAAAGACCCGGAAACGTTTAGCGCACTAAAGGCAGCCTGGGAACTTATGGAAACGGGCACAAAAAGTCTAAGCGAGATGGCTAAATACCTTGACGAGCAAGGAATCCGGGAAAAACGAAAAGGCCATAAAGAAACTCGGCTTCGCCGCCAGACCATGAGCCGTATCTTCCGCAACAAATTCTATACCGGAAAAGTCATTTCAAAAAAATACGGCCTTGAAGTACAGGGTCAGCACACGCCAATGATTACCGAAGAAACTTTCTATCGCGTCCAGGCAATTTTAGATGGGCGCAATTTCAACACGCCAGTTGTACTCGCTAAACGTACACACAATAATCCCGATTTCCCTCTACGCCGCATTGTGCGGTGTGGCCGCTGTGGGCAATCATTCACCGCCGCATGGAGCAAGGGCAAGGCGCAAACTTACGGCTATTACTTTTGCATCAAACGCTGCGGCGCTAAGTCAAATGTGCCGCTCGCCGAAATAGAGCCGGAGACAGCAAAACTTCTAAAAAGCGTCACACTTAAGCCAGAGACAGCCCAAATGATTAACGCCTTCTTGCGACGCGCATACTACCAACGCACGGGCGCTTTAAAGCAAAAACGCGACCAAGCCGACGTCGAGCTAAAGAAAATCTACGAAACGCGCCAAGCACTTATAGAAAAGAATCTAAACGGCGTCTATTCCGACGACATCTTTAAGGAGCAAAACAAAATATTAGAAGAAAAAATAACCGCTATTCAAGCCGCCAAAAACGAAGCGACGATTGAAAAATATAATCTTGAAGCTATCACAAAATTCATCGAGACCAAGTTTACGAATTTAGTCGAAACATATCAAAACGCGCCTCTAGAACAGAAGCGCGTCTTGATGTGTTCGATATTTCCAAAAGGATTGCAGTGGAGCTATCCGGGTTATTCCAACACCCAAATTAGCCCTTTCTACCGCTGTTTTCTGGATTATCAATGTAAAAGTGTCTCATTTGGTGCGGGTGGCGGGACTCTAACCCGCGGCCTCATCCTTGGCAAGGATGCGCTCTAAACAACTGAGCTACACCCGCATGTATTGTTTGGCATCCTACGGATAGTCACGCATACATGCAACGAGAACGATTATATAGGGTTGCACGCTGTTTGACAAGTGTTTCAACTATTTTACGACAAAATAAATACCCGACAAATCGGGTACTTATTTTGGTGGGCGCTGAGGGACTCGAACCCCCGACCCTCTCGGTGTAAACGAGACGCTCTAGCCAACTGAGCTAAGCGCCCACGCAGTTTGCACTGGTGTGACGTAAAAATAATAACAGATAAATCGTTTTATGCCAATAGTTTTTGCGATGTTTTACTGTTGGGTGGCGATTTTAAGTTCGCCACCCGAATGTAGCTATTTTGAAGTCTTTATTCTTGTCTTGTAATATCTAAAGCCCCACGCGCATCCAGCAAGCAATGCTAGAATTGCCAGTGGCCACATAGATTTAATCAGCCACACAATAAACGGCAGCGCAGATGCAACCATTGCTACTACGGCCCATATTGGCATAACTGTACGCTCGCGCACGTAATCTTTAACCCCTTGCTGGGCATAAGTTACTTGAGCATGACCAAAAAATAGACAGATACAGGTGGTAGCCATAAACGACGAAAATCCAACCAGCCAGCTTGAGGTGGCTAGTGACAAAAACGCCATCAAGCATGCTAGCATCATAGCTACCACAGATACGGTGACTCTACGATTTAAGCGCCCCAGTTTAGACACAACAGCCTCCAAAACAGTCCGGCCTACGATTTATTATGATAATATCTTATCGAATAAATATCCAGATATAATCTTGCCGACCGCTGTAAAATAATGTAAAATTAGGGTTGTTCATATTTATGGCGATTTAGCTCAGTTGGTAGAGCAGAGGCCTGAAGAGCCTTGTGTCCCCAGTTCGAGTCTGGGAGTCGCCACCAAAATTACCCAACAGATAACAAAAAGCTCCAGATTTTATCGTCTGGAGCTTTTTGTATTGTCATTACCTCTGTTATTTTTAGTTCGAGTCTGGTAAGGTTTGATGCGAGAAACTGGTACTCTGTTTCTCGTAAGTTTCTGTACCCGTGGAGCGTACACTTAAAAATACACGCCCTACGGACTCATATACACCCGTAGGGCGTGTATTGACAATAAAACGTTCTACGGATAAGATAGATATATGAGAATTCATTTTAATAATCAAGGTAATCTGCGTAATTTCCGTAGCTTTGTTGAGTCATTGGATTTTTCTGAGCCTCAGAAACTCGAAATATCCACACATGATAAGTGGATTACTGTTCATCCTGCCAATCTTGTTCTTGCAGCGGCTCTCGCCATTAAAGTAGGCAAAACAAACAGTGCAATCACTGGAGAAGTGCCTGATACTGGTCGATACCTGGATAGAATGGGTCTTTACGCACTAACAAAGACTAAGTCGCCTTTTGAATATCGAGAAAAAGAGCCTGCTGGGCGATTTGTGCCATTATCAGTAATTCGTACCGCAGAAGACCAATCGCGTTTTATTGCCGATATGATCCCGCTCATGCATCTCTCGGAAGAAAACGCAACTATCGTAAAGTATGTAATAGGTGAACTAGTGCGCAATGTACTTGAACATGCCAACGCCCCTGGGGGTGCTATAGTAGCGGCACAGTACTATCGAAAGACTAACCGCGTTAGTATTGGAATATGCGACACAGGCATTGGGCTGTGGAAGAGTCTGCAAACGTATTGGCATCCCAAAACTGATGCCGATGCCCTTAAATTGGCGTTAACTCCTGGCATTACGGGCACGACACGTCGTGAGGGAGGATCGAGTGAGAATGCTGGTGCAGGCTTATTCTTTATTAAATCTATTGCCAAAATAACGCGTAATTACTTTGTGATTTATAGCGGAAGCGCAGAGTATACATTGCTTAAACACGACAAGAGGATTAAACGTACCCCACGCTTATTCGCAGACCCAGCCCAAGACCCACACAGCGAGGCGGAAAACGCTCCAAAATTTGAAGGTACGTTAGTTGCTGTTGACATTACGTTGGATGAAACGCCAGAATTAAAGCAATTACTAACCAGGATTGGCGAGGTATACGACAAAGCAATTCGGGAACGTAAAAGAGCTAAATATCACGAGCCGAGGTTTATATGATAAAAATGCGACAAATAATTGGTAGTAGTTTTGCAGAAAATAAAGACATCGCAAAGCGGATTAGGATAGATCAAATTATGCCAGCACTTTCCAAAGGGAAGGAAGTGGTTATAGATTTTGATGGAGTATCGGGCGCTACTCAATCATTTATACATGCGCTAATATCGGATCCTATACGCGAGTTCAGAGACATCGCATACACTAACTTGGTTTTTAAGAATGCGAATGATGACGTGCGCGCGATTATCTCCATAGTGTATAGATATATGCAAGAAAGCCTTAGCGGAGAAGAAGGCGATCAAAACTAACTGTTCAACTTGAACCGACAATAAGTAACTCAGTCCTTACTGACGGCAATTCGTGTCCATAATCGCTTCAATGCCTAATTCGTCCAACCGTTCGCACAAAACCTGCAAATCAGAGAAGATGTAGTTTTGGGAAATCCTTAGCATGGCCCACTAAGAAGCGACGACCCGACAGAACAACACGGCCTGATGTAGCACCGATTCCGGGCAAGCCTGAAACAAAAGCACCGCGCGTCACCCTTGGCTTACTGGTCGATATCGGACTTATCAAAACTGGCGTAACACTTACAAGCAAAGACGGCAGGGTGTTATTTATTGAGAAAGAAGTGCGCGGCGACCATAACTTGACGAAAAGGCGCGAGCAGATTACTAGTTTTGAGAATAAACTTTAAGCACTTGTCGATATTTACTGCAATAAAGTCACATGGGGCTTTTTCTACTTAATCAACCCAATCTTTATCAAGAACAGGAACTTTTACCAGACATAGTTAGTAGAGCTGCAATAGCCGTGGGATGTGCGCCTGTTAGCGTCATACGGATAAGACACGTTCAATCAACTCGGCTATCCGAATATCTGGCTCGATATCATGGCAAACTTGCAAAAATGGCGACACGACATACCCGACCTACCAAATGTCAATTTTGGCACAAACCCCGAAGAGTCCACCGAAGAGATGAGGGATTTGCCGCTCCGCATATTCCGCAAACTCTTTGATGATGAGCGAATTGTGAGCCAAGTATTGCCTGTACTACTTTAGACTGATGAGACACTACAGCTCCTATTGCTATACTCGAGGCAGCGAACACGACGATTACAAGCAATATCCGCAACGACATAGAGGTATACTCGCATTCAGAAAAACGCCGACCGCCAGAAAGTATTGTATAATAGTCCCAAAGGATATTTATGTGCGATTGAAAGCGGGTCATCTGGTTTTACTAGAGCTTTAGACCGAGAGATTGCTGAATAGGAGTTGAAAAGTGGCAGCGGTTCAAGATATACAAAGTATAAAAGTAGCAGATTTATGTTTATGGACAGAGAATCCGCGCGATCCCATTGATACGAGCGCGACGGACCTAGATATTATCAGACATGCTATTGATGAAAACTCAAAAGCATGGAATTTGGATAAGCTCGTAACTGAAATGGGGGCACACTACGACCTCAGCGAACTACCAACTGTAGTGTATGTGGATGATAAGCCTGTGGTCTATGATGGCAATAGGCGCGTCGCCGTCCTAAAGTACCTACAGAATCCACAGCTATACACAGAAATATCTGGGCGTTTGCCGATTGGCTATGAGCCAAAGGAACTGAAAGATTTGGCCGAGATACCATGTAACGTATGTGACCAAGAAACAGCACTGACGAATATAGAACGCAAGCACAGTACTAACGGCTCATGGGGTCAGCTAGAGCGTGATTATTTTGCCTATAAGCACAGAGGTAAAGAGAAATCACTATTTGTAAGACTAAATGAGCAAACCGGCGGATACATAGCCAACCATAAATCAATGAATAAGCTCTTTGTGAAAGACGAGGTGTTAAATGCCAAAAACTTACGAGAAATAGGCTTTCTCGTAAGCGACACGGGTGAAATTGAAACGCCCTACTCAGTTGAAGAGAGCTTGCAACTATTGGAAAATATCCGCAGCCTTATTGAAAATAAAAAGATATCTACTAGGAACAATAGGGGTTTGCTCAAGCAGCCATTGCTAGACAATTTCTCTGATACACCGCTAAAATCGACGACCAATAATGACTCTCTAGAACCGCTAAACATTGAAGCACCGCAGAACGAGTCTACGGACGATACTCCGAAGCAAAGAAAGACACCGCGCACAAATAAGAAAACGCTAACTTTCTTTCTCGACAACATGCCATCGCTTGCGAATGGAGAAGTCAATGATATTTATAGAGATATTTTATCTTTGCACGATTACTATATACAAGAAAAAGATACACTTTCTACGACGTTCCCCGCTTTAATAAGAATGTCTTTGCGATTGCTGGTTGAGTCGGCCACGAATAGCGACGGTATCGGTATCAATACATACATTAGCAATAACTATGCCAATGCTAAAGAGACCCTAACAAAAGACCAGAAAACCACACTTTCAAATTGCAGTGTCGATAGCGATCAAAAGTTAATACAACTCTTACAGTCAGGTGCGCACAACTATACCAATTCGGCCAATTTTGAGCAAACTACAGCAATGTCCATTATAATAGGTGCTATAGTATCCAAAACACATCAAAAAAATAAAAATGATACAAGCGAAAACATATAGAAAGCACCTATTTACCCCTTTGCGCTATCCGGGCGGCAAGACATCTCTCTTTGCTTTTTTCGATACCGTCATAAAAGAGCACGAATGGAAAGACGTAGTTTACATTGAACCATACGCGGGGGGCGCAGGCGCGGCCTTATCTCTGCTGCTGCTAGAAAAAGTGAACTCTATTGTCATTAACGACTATGACCCAGCCATATACTCATTTTGGCTTGCCCTAAAGGAACATAACGCAGAGTTTGTCGAGAGAGTGTCGAACACTCCCGTAACCGTCAAGGAGTGGGAGCGGCAAAAAAAATCTATAAAGCGGCCGATACGTCCGATAGACTATCTCTTGGTTTTTCTACTTTCTTTCTAAATAGGACTAATCGCTCTGGCATCTTGAACGCCGGTCCGATTGGCGGCAAACAGCAACTAGGCAAATGGAAAATTGACGCACGATATAACAAGCAGAATCTTATTGAGAAAATCAGACTCATAGGGCTTTGTAGTGATAGAATCACTGTACTCAACGAGGACGGCGCAGACGTCATCGAGCGATATGCAAAAGACCCAAAGAGCTTCTTCTATGTTGACCCACCCTACTTTGTTAAGGGCGCAAACCTTTACTTGAACGCTTTTAAGCTAAAAGACCACCAAAAGCTCGCAAATTCGCTAAACAGCCACAGCAAAGCAAGATGGCTTTTAAGCTATGACAATGAAAAGGACATTCTCGACCTTTACCCTGACAGACAGTACAGGACTTTTGACCTCAAATACTCGGCTCATCACAACTCAAAAGTCGGTTCAGAGCTGATGGTTTTTTCAGATGTCATTGATGTGAGTATTGTAGACAACATCTAAGTAAGCAAAGCGACGCTCACATTGACTGCTCAATGCTATACTGTAGATAAGGATTGGGACATTCCCAGTCGATAAGAGGTATCACTTTGTGGTGCTTTTTTATTTTCTATTTGCGCGTAGTTAAGTGTGGGAAAGCTTTAATACCATAGCCTATGACTTCTCCGCGTGCATTGGCGCGAATTTTTGGCTTTATGTCATCGAATGCTTGGTTTAGCTCACTACTATCCAAGAAATAACGCGCGATCGGATGGGCGCACAAATCGGCAATCTTGATGTCTATTTCACCGTCCGTTTTGCATCGTAGGCTTGCGTCTGTATCAAATAATCACTGAAAGCGCGCAGCGTCTATTTGTGAACTTCGATAAAGTACCTTATTGAACGACCCTCTATCTTCACGCTTGCCACGACTCTCGATATAGATATGGGCATTCGTTACGCCTCGCTCGCCAGCCTCAAATGGCGCTCACTCCATAATGAACGTCAAGGTAATTTCATACAGGCCATCGGCTAGTTTTCCGTATTGCTCAATATACTTTTCTTGTATTAGCTGTGTGAGTCGGTCGCATAGCTTGTGGATTAAGGACGTATAGCGCGGCAGCCTTGCTGCTTGGGCAAAGCCCCAACACCTCTACCACTCGTGCAGCAGTCGACCCACCAGAAAGTGCCCTTTACAGCTAAAGAAGAGGTCTCGGCGGGGGAAATTCAAAAAATATAGCAAAGGTTTTTCTGGTGGGTCAAGCGGGCGCGGGCGTTGGGGCTGAGTCTGCACGACTCAGCCGTTTTGCTCGAAATCCGTTTGGACTTGGTTGCAAAATCACACCATAAAAAGAGCCCAACGATTGTTGGGTTTTTCTATGTATTAAAATCTTCTCAGCAAAAAGCAAGCAACGTTTTGTATCATCTGCTTTATGGCTATAGAGATATTTAATCGCCAAGAACTGAAGTTTGTTGTTGACGCTAATCAGGCAAGCTATATTATGCAAGCAATTGCCGAGCATGTGAAGCCCGACAAGTACAACAAAAACGGCCAGGCCTATACGCTCTACAATCTGTACATAGACACAGAAGATCACGAGCTTATTCGCCATAGTCTTAGCAAGCCAGTTTACAAAGAGAAGATTCGGATTCGTTCGTACGATAATTTTGACGCCTGCGACAAGGTTTTTTTAGAGATAAAAAAGCGCTACAAACGCATTACCAACAAGCGTCGAACCACTATTAAATACGATGATGCATTAAAGTTTATTGCATCCGGAAAGCCACCCAAGCTGCAAGACTACATGAATCACCAGGTTGTTAGCGAGCTGCAAGCAATGCTTAACGCCCAGCAATACGTTCCAAAAACGTTTATAACCTACGATCGTTTAGCCTTTTTTAGCAAGGACTCAGGCAGCGATTTGCGCGTAACGTTTGATACGCGGCTAATTGCGCGCCGTTTTGACAAAACAGACGTTAATCATCTGTTAGAAAAGGATACGTATATTATGGAGATCAAATCTTCGTTTAACATGCCTCTTTGGTTGGTGGAAATACTGTCAAGCCAGGACATTTACAAGCGAAGCTTCTCAAAATACGGCCGAGAATATCTAGGCCATTTGCAGACGCAACAAACATTATTAACAGGAGACATTTATGCTTAGTACCATGCTTGCCACAACAAGCTCAACCGCCAGCAGCCTTAGTGCCGTTATGGTTTCTATGGCTATTGCGCTGGTGACCGGCCTACTAATTAGCTGGCTATATATTAAAACTAACCCGCAAAACTACTCGCAAAGTTTGGCAATTACCTTGGTATTTATGCCAGCCGTAATTAGCACCATCATTATGCTGGTGGGCGAAAACATTGCCACCGCGTTTAGCCTGGCAGGTATATTTACGATAATTCGCTTTAGAAGTGCCCCAGGTAGCGCCAAAGATATTTTGCTGATTTTGTTTGGTGTTGGTGCAGGACTAGCCTATGGTGTGCAGCTTTATTTGTACGGTATTATATTTGCCATTGTTATGGCTGCCGTGCAATATGCGCTGTACAAGGTCAATTACGGCATATCCAGCAACGAAAAGCTGCGCCTAAAAATCGTAGCCCCAGATACATCAAATAACGAGGCCATTTTTGCCAAGATACTAAGCAAGCACACTGCCTCGTATCAGTTAGACAAGATTGGCACACGCGATTTGGGCAGCGTTTACGAGCTTGTTTACATAATTGAAATGTCTAAAGACCAAGACCGCAAGGCACTTATTGATGAGCTGCGCCGCCATAACGGTAATTTAAATATTAGCTTAAACAATGGAGCTATAGAACATGCGTTCTAAATCTAATAACAAATCAAAGGCAGTAATTATTATTGCCATAATATTACTTTTACTAGGTGGCGCAGGTGCATATTTTTGGCATGCTGGATCGTCACAAAGCACCAGTGCCTCTGTTGCAACTGAGGCAGACAAAGCAGTAAATTCTATCGACCTAGACAACGGCGATGAAGACATTGACTGGGCAAGCTTGCCAACTACAGATATAACGCTGAACGGCGAAGCATTAATAATCACAGAAGCAGGCACCTACATCTTGACCGGCACTACTACCGCGGGCGTAACTGTTAACACAAACGATACCAACGTACGCTTGGCACTAAACAACGCCAATATTAGTAACGCTTCTGGTGCGGCAATCTACGTAGAAAACGCCAAAAACGTAATAATTCAAACCGTAGAGGGCACAACCAACAATGTAGAAGATGCCACAACCCGCAGCGACGAATCAATTGACGCAGCGATTTACTCGTCAGACGATTTGATCCTGCAAGGAGACGGCACGCTAAACGTAACAGGCAACTTTGCAGACGGCATTGTGTCTAAAGACGACTTAAAAATTTCGTCTGGTACATACAACGTGACCAGTGTTGATGATGGCATTCGCGGCAAAGACTCCGTGAACATTGTTGACGGAACAATTACCGTAGATGCCCAGGGCGACGCTATAAAAGCATCTAACGACGTAGACCAGGCCAAGGGTAACGTTGCCATCCAGGGCGGGAACATCACCATCGCAGCTGGCAGCGACGGCATAGAGGCCCAAGAAAAGTTGATCATAGATAATGGCACAATTAACGTAAAATCCAGCCTAGAGGGGCTTGAGGCAGCCCTAGTTACCATAAACGACGGCAATGTCACCATCAATGCCAGCGATGACGGCATTAACGCCACAAAGTCCAACTTTACCAGCACCCCTGTAATCACCATAAATGGCGGCAACATAAACGTAACAGTTGGCCAGGGCGATACTGACGCCATAGACTCTAACGGCAACGTTTACATTAATGGCGGCACAGTGACGCTAACTGCGCCAGGAATGTCGTCTATAGATTATGACGGCATTGGCGAGCTAAATGGCGGTACGGTAATTGTAAACGGCAGCCAAATCACTACCATGCCCGAAGAGCAAATGATGGGCGGTGGTATGCGTCGCTAATGCAAACTGCCCTCAGCAACAAAACGCTCCAAATATCTGGAGCGTTTTGTTTTGGGCAAAACTTATGTGCTAGCATAAAAAGTATGGATAGCTTGCACGGATTAAGTTCAAACCAAGCGAAAACACTTTTGGCACAAATAGGGCCAAATACTATTACCGAGCACAAAACCTCGTTTTTTAAAAAAACTCTGCACTGGCTGACTTCACCAATGTCGCTACTACTGATTGCTGCCTCTGCCCTGTCTTTTGCTGACAACAAAATTTTTGACGGCTGGTTTATTGCAGTGCTTTTTGTGTTTAATTTTGCCATCGCCCAGTGGCACGAAGCCAAGGCCGATAATGCAATTTCATCCTTACAACAAAAATTAAGCATAAAGGCACAAACCAAACGCGATGGCCAGTGGCGACTGATCGAATCTAGCCTACTGGTACCTGGCGATATAGTACAGCTAGGCGTGGGCAATGTTGTACCTGCAGACGTACAAATTGCCGAATGCAAAAACGTTGGAGTAAACGAATCCGTGCTAACAGGCGAGTCTTTACCTAGCCAAAAAACCGTTGACGATATAGTATTTACAGGCTCATTTTTAACAGAAGGCAGCCTGACTGGCACGGTCAAGGCCACTGGCGAACGCACTAAATTTGGCAAAACCGTCACTATGGTAGAATCGCATCCCAAAAACAGCCTGCTAGAAAGCGACATCTTAACAATCTCTAAATACCTAATGGTGTTGGGAATCACGGCGGCAACAGTCAGCACAGCTTATCTAATGCTACAAGGCAAACCACTAAGCGACCTACTGCAACTAGACTTAAGCATTTTGATTGCTGGCGTACCAGTAGCAATGCCAACGGTCATGACCCTCATTATCAGCCTGGGCGTTTTGCAATTAACTCGCAAACGAGTAATTGTACGACGCCTAAGCTCGCTAGAGGATCTAGCCAACGTAAACATGCTGCTTAGCGACAAAACAGGCACGCTTACCCAAAACGAAATACAAATCGAAAACATCATAACTTACAACCACGTAAACGACAGCAATGTTATACGCTACGCCGCGTCAGCCACCACAGACAATCAACTAGACCCAATCAATCAAGCAATACTCACCAAAGCACTCAAGATCAAGGTAGCTGCTTTTAAACAACTAGATTTTACCCCCGCAGACTCCAAGCGCAAACGCAGCACGGCAATCATAGAGGCCGACGGCAAACAAATTGTTAGCCTGGGCGCTCCACAAATTATTGAAGGACTATGCAAACTAGATAAACACACCAAAGACAAATTCAACCAAGACATAGAGCAAGCTGCTAGCAACGGTCAACGCAGTTTGGCGCTAGCAATTGGATCAGGAACCAGTGAAAAAAATCTAAAACTAGTTGGCATATTACTACTTAGCGACACTTTGCGACCAGACGCCAAGCAAGTAATTGGCTTTTTAGCGCAGCACGGAATATCGACCAAAATAATGACTGGAGACAACCGCGCCATTGCCGCACGCGTGGCCAGGCAGCTAGGACTGAACGGCAACGTTATGGTAGCTTCGGGCAAAACTGGCCACCTTGCGCTAGACCAACTGCATAATACAGATGTTTTTGCCGAAGTCCTGCCAGATGACAAATTTAGAATCGTGCAAACCGCAGCCAAAGGCTACACCGTAGCTGCAACTGGCGATGGTGTGAATGATCTACCAGCGCTAAAAGTTGCCAGCGTGGGCATAGCAGTCAAAAACGCAGTAGATGCGCTAAAAAGCGCCGCCGACATAATACTAATGACAGATGGCATTAGCGTTATTCGCAATGCAATTATTGAGGCGCGCAAGATATTTATGCGCACATACTACTATTCGGTTTATCGAATTTCGGAAAGCAGCAGGCTAATAATAAGCATTGCCATTTTAAGCATTATTTACGGCGACTTTCCCATAACTCCCGTGCAAATAATTTTGCTAGCCCTACTAAACGACCTGCCGATCATCACTCTAGCATACGACCGCGTAAAAATCAGCACTGCCCCATCTGTTATCAAAGTTCGCCAGCGTTTTGCCTACGCTACCATGTTGGGGCTAATTGGCGTTGCCACCAGTGTTACGTTTTTTTGGCTGGTACACGGCGTTATGCGATTGCCAATGTCAGTAGTGCAAACAATGTTCTTTTTAAAACTGGCCGTCTCTGGTCACATGTTGGTGTATGTTGCGCACACCAAGCATATTTGGTGGCGCTGGCTACCCAGCAAATCTGTTATCTGGGCAACTACACTTACCCAAATATTTGCAACCATCATTGCTATGTCGGGGCTGCTGTTTCAGCAAATCAGCATAGACCAAGCTCTGCTGGTGTGGGGCTGGGCATTTGCATGGATGCAAGTGACAGAAATTTGCAAGCAGATATTTCTTAGACGATCATCTATTTAACAACAGTAAAAACGATCCCGCAGCGAAAATTATTGATAATAAGACAAACGTTGCCAAAATATGATAATAAATATCTGAACCTTTTGATGTATCGGATGAACTTTCAATATATTCTTCGTCTTCCATATCTACATATTACAGGTTGAAGCTTAAAAAGTTCCAGTAATTGTAAATTCTATTTAAAGAAATGCAAATTGCACATACCAAACACCTAGAGCCACTAGCAGCCCTAGAAAAACTGGCAAGGTTGCAATTTTAAAATAGTCACCAATAGTAAGCTGTTTACATCCACCCATAGCAACGACTCCCGCCGCACTGGCAATAATCATTAACGAGCCACCGTTGCCGGCCGCAATAGCCACCAAAGACCAAAGCTCTGGATCGTCCACTGGTAATGTTTGAATCGCAATCGCAACTAACGAGGCATTGTCCACTATTCCAGACAAAAAGCCAAGACCAATATTAACAAGTATTAAATGCGCCTCAGATGGATTTGCTCCTACGACAATCAAAGACAACCACGACAGTACGCCTAAAGTAGAAAGCGCAAGCACTGCTAATAAAATTCCCATTATATATTTAACAGATGCAAGATCGACGGATTGAATAATTTTATCAATATTTGCCGACATGTGCGTTTCGTTTTGGTTTTTATTAAAATGCTTTACATATTCGATAATTAACCAAGTTAGACCAAGACCAAGCAAAAGGCCCATATATGGAGGCAGGCCAACCGAACTCATAAGCAAAGGTAGCGTAAAGCTAGCCAAAGCCATTCCAATGATCATCTTTTCGCCTAGATCAAGCTTAACTAAATCGTCCTTTTCTCTCTTCAAAAAGTTGGCATCATCTAGCTTTCGGTAAAGCAGACATGCAACCACTACGGCCAAAGACAATGACGGCAAAAAGGCATATCTAATTACTTCGGTAGCCGTAAATTTATCTGCCAACCATAACAGCACCGTTGTTACGTCACCAACTGGAGACCACGCGCCACCTGCGTTGGCCGCAACAACAATACCCGAAGCAGCAATAAGCAAATTTCTACCAGTAAAAAAGCGACGTGCAATTTGCAACATCGCAATTGTAATAGCAATATTATCTAACACTGCAGAAAATGCAAAAGACAAGGCTATTATTACTAAAAATTGCTGCTTGTCTGTTACTTTAAGTTTAATAAGCTTGGCTCTAATAAGGTCGAATAATTTGTAATGAACAAGTATTTCTATCAGCGCTAAAGCGGCCAACAAAAAAGCGACGATACTAAATATCTCGCTACCCGTATGACTAAGGGCATGCTCAAGCCCTTCACTGTTGTCTCTTAATTGTATTGCGGCAAGCAGCCAGAGCACCCCACCTAAAGTAAGTGCAATTGCCGATTTATGCGTGCCAAACTTTTGCTCTAACGTAATTAACAAGTAGCCAAAACAGAACAATCCGCCAGCAATCGAAGCGATAATCTCCATATTTTTATAATACACCTGTTATATTTTTCACAAATTTAGACTACGCCTAGATGATTCTTTTTGCAAGGCTTTGGCAAATTTTGTTCTAATTTAGCGCAACATTACATAGATATACCACCCCAACGACCTATTGCAATCTTATTGAAGTATGATAATATTTTTGTGCCAGCGTTAACAACAAAATGACAAGGGGTGATGGCAATGTCGTCCGATTGGAGACACAAGAGCGCCTGTCGAGATGAAGATCCAGAGCTGTTCTTTCCGATTGGCACTTCAGGACCAGCACTACTGCAGGCAGAGCAAGCAAAGTCTATCTGCCGCAGGTGCAGTGTAATTGCAGAGTGCCTCGAGTGGGCTCTGGATTCTGGAGAAGATGATGGCGTATGGGGCGGAATGTCTGACAATGAGCGACGTAACATCAAGCGACGTAACAAAACCAGAGTTCCCGCAAACTAGCAACCCTGTTCGCCACTGCTGGATGCGGAGGTTTTGACAAACTCAAAACCTCCGCTTTTATCATATTGCGATTTTATGGTATTAAACAATAAAGTCACCCGCGCAGTTCAACCAATCTAAAAACAAGGGTGTGCGTATTTTACACACACCCTCAATTTATACTTATCAACTTTTATATTGCAAACACCCTGATTTCGCAATGTCTTGGCATAACACTCTCGTAATGGCTTCTTACCCCAAGCAATATTGTCAGTCCAGCAATCACCCAACCATGAGTAATCCAAATAGATTGCATGGGTGGATTGCCTAAGATATGTTGAGCCTTTTGCACCATGCCTTCTGAACGATCTTTCAGGTTAAAGCTGGGGCGCTCCGCAATATCAACTAGATTACAGTCTACAATATCAAGCAAATGACAGCTAACAACCTGGCTTTTTACAAAGCCCATTTGCAATGCCGTCTCCTCGGCACTTTTAAAACACGACGTAGCTGCACAGTTTTCTCTAGGACTAACCCCGTACTGAACCGTTAGGCGCTTGCCTGCAACACGGGCTTGACGTCTACCTCCTCTAGTAAGATGCGCTGCCTTGATGGCAGCAACTGGCGGCGTTGACCCACTGTGACCATCTAGCGTTGAAAGTCCACATCGGACTGCGTAGATAAGCATGTGTGGCATTTTATCATCAATAAACCTTAAGCGACAAGAAAACCCAAAAAAATAATCTAAACTTGACCTTATCTACTTTTAGTTATATACTTATTACCTGCCAGTGGCTGTTAACTCTATAGTCAAGGAGTGTAATAATGCGCAACCAGACATCTACGCAGCCAACAAATCCAAAACAGATTATGGTCAGTTTGCTTTACGCAGTTATGATTATCACTGAGCTAACACTAGCTGGATTGGCTGCGCCATCAGGCCAGGCAGTTGCGTACATCACCGTAACTTTCGTTGGTGCGTTCTTCCCTGTCATGGTCTACAAAAAGCTACCCAGTGACAGCGAATTTAAGGCAATGACGTCAAGAAACAAGTTGTTCAACATTCTTTTTTGCGCCGGATTCATCGTGATTGTCATTGCCGTCCTGCATGGCAAATACGAAATTGTCGCACCGGCCTTGGCGCCCATCATCATTTCGTCTTGGCTGAAGAAACCGAAGCGAAGGAGATAAATTACCGGCTTCGTAGAGATTATTTTTTGATCTCTACGAAGCTTTTTGCATGTTTTTTGTATGAATGACTCAAACAGTCACTGGCTGTTTTCGACCTACGGTTCAAGGATTTTTCAACAAACCAAAGTTGAAACCCGGCCACAATGACCGGGTTTGAACTTTGGTGCGCGAAAGAGGACTTGAACCTCCACGTCCGTTAGGACACTAGTACCTGAAACTAGCGCGTCTACCAATTCCGCCACTCGCGCATAAAACCACCAACAGATACAGCATAACTGCTGCGCTTAAAAAATTCAAGACAAGCCACGCTTAAAGCTTGGGTAAATGATCATATAAATGATCTGCCGCAAATTCCTTACGAATTACAGCGACCAACGACTCTTTTGTTACCTCTACTTTAACACCAGCATTTAGCGTGCCATACGGGTCAAAGGCTCTTTTAACAGCGCAGAATAGCTTGTACATATCGTCGCCACACACTTTTGCCAAGTATGGCGCACGCAAGCGGCCATCGCCATACTCGCCACTTGTACTACCCCCCAAATCGGCAATAATGTCATAATATTCGTCCATTAACTTAAACACTTTTTGACGATCATTAACCTTCGCCAAGTCCAAAAACGGACGCGTGCTAATATTAGCATCGCCAGCATGACCCCAAGCTGCGGCAGACAGGCGATACTTATCAAATAAAACGTAAATACGCTCAACAAATTTTTGAAAGTTCTCTTTTGGCACAATTCCGTCTTCAAGAATTGGCAAAGCCATTGCACTACCTGTTGACGAGGTAATCAGTTCGGCTGCAGCATGGCGCAACGACCACAGCCTATCTTGCTCGTCAAAGTCATCAGTCTGTGCATAGCGATCACAGCTTTTGTCTAGAATTTTTTCTAGCTTCTTCGCCTTAGAATGTTGCTTTCGGTCACCCATATCATCGAACTCAATTAGCAAGATAACACCCGGGTACGGTTCTTCTACCAAATCTTTAAGCCTGGCAGGATTGACCTTGCCAATAAACTCAAGCAAACGATCATTTATCATCTCTACAGCGCTTGGCTCCAGCTCAAGCAAGCTTGGCATTGCCGCAGCAGCAGAAGCAACGTCTTTAAAGTAGGCCGCAAAAAGCGTGGTTTTTGGATTATAAGACTCCAGCCTTAAGATCGCCTCTGTTACGACCGCCAGAGTTCCTTGCGACCCCACAATCAGCGGAGTAAGGTCAAACGAACCGTCTTTATGTTTTACGTCAGCAAGGCTATAGCCAGCAGAGTTTTTAAACACTGCTAAAGAATTTGCGTGCTTATGAATCAAATCCCAGTTGTCTGTTATTAAGTTATCAAGCTGACGGTAAACCTCACCTTCAAAGTTAGTTTGACCCTTTTTGCGACTTAGCTCCCTCTTGCTGATGCGTCCCGTTTGGACTATCTCTCCGTTCGCTAGCACAACCTCTAGGCTGTCAACATAGCGCCTCATATCGCCATACTTTAGCGATTTTTCGCCCGCACTGTTGTTGGCTACCGCTCCGCCAATTGTTGAAAAATCTATAGAAGACGGATAGCAAGGCAAAAAATAACCATGCGTTTTTATTGCCTCTTGAAACGTCCTAAAACTAACGCCAGGTTGCACACGAGCCAACCTTTGTTTTGTATCCAGCTCTAAAATTTTGTGCATGTGCGCCGGAAAAACCATAACAACGCCTTTACCTATAGCCGCCCCACTTTGATCGCTACCACGACCACGAGCAGTCATTGGCAAAACATGGCCTTTCTCGGCTAGCTGCCAGGTAAAACGCGCAATTTTACGAACATCATTGGCATTTTTAGGATATATGACCAAGTTTGGAATAACCTCAAATATACTACTGTCGGTCGAAAAATACTTTCGCACGCTAGACGACGTAATAACTTCACCACTTAGATGCTCTTGCAGATAACTTGCAACTTTATTCATACCACCTGTTTTCTTATAAATTCTAACGGTTTTGCTTACTTTTATAATATCAACACCCTACAAAAAAGTAAAAAGGCGCCCATCAATGATGAGCGCCAACTCAAAAAACTCTACGTTTCATCTGTGGCTGGTTTCGAATTTTGATTACCAACTTTATTCTTAAGACGCCAAACATACCAAGGAACGAAGCCAATCAGCATAAGGCCACCACTAACAATGAACAAAAATGTCATCACAACCCAATAGATCAGCTTAACATTCCAGTCTCCGTCGTCATAACCGTTCTCGAATTTTGAGCCTACGCGATAAAGCAAACTCCTGCCGTCACGACTCATGCCATCCTCCAAAATGAGCGACAATTGCATGTGCAATCATAACATAGCTCAGCAGTTTTTGCGAAACACCATTACCGACAAGCCCTTCGCATCACAACTGGATGCAAAGCCAAGTAGTTTATGCACATAAGTACAAAACCAAGAGCAAAGGCCGCAATGTCCCACCAGTCAATCTTGCCAGAGTATCCCATTTTTATGGCTTCCTCGCGATCATAAGTAATGGTGTAAATCTCGTAGGCTATCCCTGCCAAAGTTGTAAGTGCCCAAACAACCAACAACAATTTAGAGTACAACTCCACTGCAGTTTTACGCAGGAGCATCGCACCGCGTCGAGATGCGAGCCAAAGAACACAAAACAAAGGAAGAGTCATAGTACACGAAGCCACTCCAATATTATGCAGACTTCCGCGTACCAAACTGGCGCCGATTTCTTGCTCTTGCATATAGTTGCCCACTACGTGAATCCACAAAAGAGCAAACGGAACAATCAGAAGTGGCCAAACGCAAAGACAGCCACTTTGCCAGATGTACATAACCGTTATCACAATGGTTGTGATTGCCAGAAAAATGTCAAAAGCGCTCTGAAAGGTCAATTCATCCTCCATAGAATGTACCAATTGGGGCCCAGTGCTATATTTTACAATATATATTAAAAATGTAAAGTACACAAACAAGAATAGGCTAAACCTACCAGCTCGGACATGGCTGCTTTCTCTAATGGCAAAATCGTTTATCATTTGATAAAACACCTTTTAAACTATTTTAGTTTTTGCCAAAAAATAAAAATCACTTCCCGATATCTTGCCTTAACACCAACAGCAAGATATCGGGAAGTTATATTTGGGCGTGTCAACATCAAATAAAGTAGCAGATACTAAAGCCCAAAATGCCTAACAATGGCGACTGCCGACTGCACGGCCGACAATTGTGCAGTATTTAGCAATAGCACACCTTTTTTACGAATAGACACCATCGTATTACGAGTTTTAAGCTTTTCGCCGTATCTTACAGGGTCAGTCATTTTATGCGCTTGCAGCTCTCTGCGCGATGGTTCTGCTACACGCTGCAGCAACACTTCGTTTGGCGCAAAAAGCTGCACATACATCATGCGACCACCAGGAGTTGCTTCTACAATATTAGCAATATCCTGAACAAACCTTTCATCGCCTGGACCACCAGAGTACGCCACCGTAAATATTAAATCAATACCGCTTAAAGCCGCAGATTCAATCACCGCCAATCTAATCTTTTTAAGTAATTCGGATCGACTTGGACACTCCTGATCATAAATAACCTTTACCACCGGAACTGTCAAATGATTGTAAAATAACTTGTATCCTGTAAGCTCAGACAGTCTTAATCCTACGGTGTGCTTACCCACCGCAGGTGGCCCGTACACAAAGATAAGGTTCATGACACAAGTATACTGTACAGCGCCCAACATTGGGAGCATGCCATTAATCTAGCTTTTTAAAACTTCCTTCAGCCAGCCCATGTCGGAGGTAATTTCTTCGACGTCACCATGACGCAAAAAGCTTGCCCATGGCTCAATGTTTTTCCCTCCAAATTTACACACCCTATGCAGTTCTTCTTCAGGCCAGCCAAATACAGAACCAAGCACCTCAAAGGTCCAGCCTGACGATGCACAGTATTGCCGATTTTTACAGGCGAACTTACCGACCCAAAATCTAATTTTTCTTCTTCCATATTATTAAATATAATAACACCGTATTATATTTAGACGCATACAGCTCAGTTATCAAACATTATTTTGCAATTTTTTTCGCAAAATCCATAAGTTCGGCTGGCAAAACAAATACCATTTTTTGAGATGGCTCAACCGAGATTTTTTCAAGAGTTTGCAACGTTCTAATGCTTATTCCACCTGGAGTTTTGCTTAGCATAGAAGCTGCTTCTGCAACCTCTTGTGCAGCTGCTTTTTCTGCTGCTGCACTAATTATTACCGCTCGGCGCTCTCGCTCTGCCTCTGCCTGCTTGGCCATGGCGCGCTTCATGTCTTGAGGCAACTCAATATTTTGAATTTTAACGTTTTCTACATCAATACCCCATTGGTCAGTCTCTACGTCTACGATCTTTTTAATTTGCTGGCTAATTTGCTCTCTTTGACTAAGCAAACTATCAAGCTCAACATTGCCAACTACGTCCCTTAAAGCAGCCTGAGCAAACTGCGAAGTGGCATATACATAGTTGTTAGTTTCAAGCACAGCTCTAGAAGCGTCTATAACCTTAAAATAAACTACAGCATCAACATTTTTATTGTAACGTTGTCTTTTGTAATAACCTCTTGTCTTGGAACGTCTACAGGAGTTGAGCGCACATCTACCTTTATCATTCGCTGAATGATTGGCACAACCAATCTTAACCCTAGCTCACGAATCCCGCTAAATTTACCCAAAGTCAAAATAACACCACGCTCATATTGATTAATAATTCGCACACCACCAATTAAAATAACCAATAAAAATACTACAAAAATACTTATGATCTCCATATAAACCCCTTCTTTGCCTATTAATCGATAATTATAGCTTGATATTGAGGGGTCGGCAATAACCGCACCATACCCAACATCAATATCACGTAATAACGATACCCACGGCACAAAACTCTAGCCTTGCGCCGTGGGTAATTTATAGCATCAGTTAAGCAAACCAAGTCACAATGCTTCGCCAACCCGCTTAAGCGCCCACCTAATAGCCTTGTCGGCAGACGTGAACTGCCTATCGCGTCTATCACTTGGATGATCAACCACCCACCTACGCTGAACAGATAGCTCTCGCACCTGAGCCCCTTAGTATACTTTGACCCAACAACAAAAAGCTCTTCTTCTTTACGTCTATTTAGGGTAATTCGCACCTGCGGATGCCCACAATATCTAGTATCAACAACCCGCTGAATAGGGAGTTCTCGCCACACCTTATTAGCTACTTGTTCTCCGACTTGTGTTAGCAAATAGCCAAGACGAAACATCGAATTTGAAAAAACAAATAGTCCTTCTTTTGTCATTTCATCCAGAGCCACCCTACCCTCTCTAGTACTAGGCGAGATTTTGATACCGGCAAATAGGGCCTCCAGCAACAGTTGAGTTCTAAGATCTAGATCATAGTAGCCCATGGCACCTACCTGCCTTCTAGCAATGAACAACGGGAAGATTATTAACAGGACATAACCATCCCAAGGACTGTATTATTGTAGCCAAAAACAAAATATCTTGTCAACGCACATCCGCAGCGCCCGTAGCTAGGAGGTCGCCTAGCAATGGTGCATTGCTAAATTCTAATATATCTTGCGCCGCCCGAGTTACTGGGCGGTGCCCTGCCATCACTTTGCGGAAATTGTGGCGGCCTGACTGTCCATCAGAAGCCTGTTTGCCTGTAGTAAAATAATTACTGCTTTATTCCAGCCATTTGTCGTCCCTCGATAGTCAAATTCAGATCCTGCCTTTCGCGCCTCTGCCAACGCCCTAACGATCAACTGGTCGGCTTCGGAGGAAGCGGCTCCCGAACACTTCAAATGCGCAGTAAAAACGGCTACAGCCCAAAAAATACCCTCTGCACGATGCTGCAAGATTCCATTATAGTTATCTTCTTCGCTGGCTACAGACTCACTTGCGTCAGCTTGCAACTGAAACTTATCTGCATCTTCGCAGCCAATGGCGGTAGGTATCGCCGCACTAGCATCCTCTTGCTCTGACGAACCACATGCACTACTGGCCAATACAAGAATAGCTGACACGGCAATCGCTGCTATATGCAGGCTTGCATTCATTGCGCAACCTCTTTCATAGGAATTTGGCACAACTTATTATCTCATAACTACTATTTGTGAGCAAATTCACAAAAGCTCACCAAACGAACCACCCTCTTAACCCTCATTTACAACATCAACAACGCTTAGAATAAGTCTTACAACTTCTTTAGGGTTCGCTTCTGCGCTTACAGGCACTGCGCCAGCATTAAGCAGTCGTTTTTCAAAACCATGTTTCCAGCTTAACACCCAGTTTCTATTTACTTTAGTACTTCCAAACTCTCCGAGCCGACGTGTTGAAAGTCGTTTAATTGTAGCCTCGTCTGAGACAGTTAGCATAATAACAAAATCAAAAACGTCCCATACGTCAAAAGTATTAGACATACCGCCACAATAAAATGCCAGCTCTGATGTTTGGATATCTACCAGTTTTTTTAACCTTAACTTATTGCAATTCCAATCAACACCTTCGCTAATTTGCTCTAGGTTACCAGGCACAATTTCACCGGTTTTTTCGTTAACTAATTCGTATAAATCATCTACAGACTCGATATCAATAGAATCGTAGCCACTTGCATTAAGCGCTTTGCAAACCGTACTTTTGCCCGTACCAGAAACAGCAGTAATTAATACAGATTTTTTCATTTTATTTAATTTTATCAGTAATAAAACTGGGTTCAAAGAAGGTCCTGGCTAGCACGATACACCATAAATAAATGGCCGGGCACCTGGCAAGTAACGATTCTCCTTCCTGGCCTAAAAGTTTACGCGCCGCTCGCGAACAACAATAATCGTGCTCTTAAGATTCAGGAAGAGGTCACCGAGGTATTGCGTAAGTCATATTCGCCTAAAGACCTCGTGGAGCAGTACCATCCTCCAAAGTAATACTACATGACATGCGAGATCGTAATCCACTAGTCGTATGATTGGTGAGTCATAGTGAAGCTTAGCAGCGAAAGACGTCGGCAGGATAGAGACTCCTGCCGACGTACATAAATCACTCATCAATAGGGCATCCCGGATTCGGTAGCGTGTATTCAATCTCGCCTTCGCAGTCAATGGTAGCAACACTCATACCGTTTTTATAGACGACAAAGAAGATGTTACCATCGCACCGAGGCCCAGGGCCAAGCTGCAAAAGCCTTGCGAATACCCCTGAATCAAATTCGACTGTGTGCCCCAGTGCCAATTTGGTCATCGGGGGCAACTGGCTCCTCACGGACTCGACTAGCTCGCAAGTTTTCATCGTAGAGTGTTCGTTCACTTTACTTACCTTCCCTTCGATCCAAACACTGCGAATGGAGCTTAACTTAAGCAGAGCTCTTGCGGCCTTGCATGCTGATAACAATGAGACCCCCAAAGTATATCATTAACCAGAAATATGGCAAAGCTCAGCGCAAACAGCTAAAATAAAAAATAAGTTTTGGCGGGTTATAGGCAAAAACGTGGAGCTTTTTGCTCTTCAGAGCGAGCGTAAAGATACCAACTAATGAGCACCTTTTGGTGCTCATTAGTCATGCCTCTGTGTTGCTTAATTTTGGTACGGATTTGGCTGTTAATGCCGCCTTCAACGTGGTTGGTCGTGCTCGGTAGATTTGGGCTTGGATGGTAGCTCGAACGTAGCAAATCGTCCGTAATTTTTGCCAATTGACGGTATGTACTGCGCAGTCGTTCGTGGGTATAACGCCAGGTTCTTTCTCTGGGTTTTGGGTTGTGTTTTATGGTCTTTTTGTTGACATATTTTTTGTGTTTTTTATGCCAGTTTTTGAGCTGTCGTTTCCAGCGTCGAGCCTGCTTTTTGGTTCGAACGTGTGGTAAGTTTCTAGCCAATCCTAATAACTCCCGACCAGCTTTGGATTCAGGATGAAGTGTTAATTTTGCCCTCACATTGAGCCAAGCATGAAACCGACAACGCTGCACAACTGTCTTGGGCCAACAGATGGAGATTGCCTTCAGGAGGCCTTTCTGACCGTCACAGACAACATAAGTTGGTGGTGGCGACAAACGGAACAATTCGATCCAGTGAGTGCTGCTTTCGTACGGAACCCAAAGCCAAGCAATGACAAACTTTGTGGTTCTAGCGATGAGGCAAACTCTGCCGCCAACTCGAATACCATCGACAATGACCGTGTGGTGTATTTCGCCCGTCAAAACGCTTGGGACAGGCACGTCCCAGCACCATGAAGTTCGGTCGCGAAACGTGCGACCAGACACGTCCAACTCAGCCTGCGAAGCCTTGCCAAGCAGCCACGAAACAAAGTCCTCGAACACAAAACCACGGCTCAAATCTGACCGTGGTTTCGTTAAACTTGTGGCACAAATTCTGCAGTACCAACGCTGTGCCCCAGAAGCTGTTTTGCCCCGCTTTTTTAGCTTGTTTTTACACGTCGAACAATACCTAAAACCTCTTTGTTTCATAGATAAGTAATGTCTACCGACATTACTTATCCGTCAATAACAGAGGTAAAACTCGTTAAAAAGCTCCACGAAAGTGCCTATAACTCACATTCGCGTGATCATAGCTTTTTATTAAATCTCATTTCAGTCTGTAGGTAAAAAACAAAAGTGTTCCACATTGATGCTCAATGGTTTGAGCTGTGGAACACTTTTATATCTGTAATTCAACTTGGTGCGCGAAAGAGGACTTGAACCTCCACGTCCGTTAGGACACTACCACCTCAAGGTAGCGCGTCTACCATTCCGCCACTCGCGCATAGAACTGGTTTTGTAAAGTACGTCTGTAGCGCGTCTTGCACTTATCCCTTAGTTTGGGCAAAGCCCGCCACTCAGGCGTTAAGTAGGAAAACTCGCATTGCCACTGGCAATACTCGCCATTCCGCCACTCGCGCATAGAACTGGTTTTTACTTATCTATAGCGCAAATATTAGCACCAGCTTTATGCAATATAATAATAACTTATGACCAAAAAATCAAGACATCCACCTACAGTGTTGGCCTGGCTTTTTCTTTGTTTGCTGACCAATAGCGAATGTTCGCGTAGCGATCAATCTGTTCAGCAAGAGCATGCGGCTCAAAACTAGTTATCTTTTTGGTTTGAACATATATCAAGTTTGATCTATAAAGCCCCACCGCGGGCGCGTCAGCAAGCCATTGCTGCATAAAGCTACGATACTTTGCCTCACGTAAGGCAACATCAGATTTGTCACGTGCACTAATTAATGCATCATCGGCCTTTGTAGATTTGTAGTTAGACAAGTTGAACCCGCGCTCGTTTGCCTGAGACGAATGCCAATATGCATAAACATCGGGATCCTTGCCGATCGCAACTTCATAAATAAGCACATCGTACGCACGCGGCACTATTACGTTTTGCTGAATATCGTCCGCACGTACCAGTTGCGATTCAAAGCTGATACCTAATTTTGACCACTGATCTACAATTTCTTGTGCCACCCTAGAGTAAACATCGCTATTTACCGTCACTAAATTAATCTTAAGCTGCTGACCATCTTTGACTCTGTGTCCAGAGGAATCCAAAACCCAACCCGCTTTATCTAAAAGTTCTGCCGCGACAGCATGGTTAACATCTGGCTGAACGAGGTCAGAGCTATAGCCAATTTGTCCTGGTAGCAACGGCCCAGCGACCAATTCTACCCTGTTATCAAGCGCGCTAATAATGCTTGACCTATTTGTTGCAAGCTCTAAAGCATGACGCACATTTCCGTCTGTTAAAAAAGGACTATCCATGTTAAAAAACGCATAGGTCGCATTGTAAAGTGGCGACATAGTTATCGTTGGATCATGAAACTCGCTTAAATCTGCTACCTGACTAGTATCCACATCGCTTACGGCTGCAACCTCCTGAGTTGTAAATGCGCTAGCTAAATGCTCTTTGTCGGCATAGGCGTGCAAATGAAATCTATTTAATTTTGGTTTGCCCAGTACATAATCGTCATTAGCCGCCATACTTACCAAAAAATGTGTGCGCTCCTTGTTTATAGATCTAACATCCTGAAACGAAAACACGCCACTTGTAACCGTTGGATTATTATTAAAGGCGTTGTTTCGCAGTTCACTAAATCGTAAATTCTCTAGCTTATGCTGCGGTAAAATACCAACCGTTAGCGAGCTTAAAAATGGTGCGTATGCTGTCGGCAGCGTAAATCTAACCTTTTGTTCGTCAATTGCCTCTACTGATATGTTGCGCCAGCTACTGTATAAAGGAGACTTCGAATCAGCATTTTTTATTGCCGAGAAAGTATAAACTACATCTGCGGATGTTATAGGTTCGCCATCGCTCCAATAGGCATCATCGCGTAATATAACTTCATAAACCTTGCCTGCGTCATCGGAATACCAATGATGAGCCAACTCACCTATTAGATCGCCCTTTTCGTCGTATTTAAGTAAGCTGGCAAATAACAAACGTGCCACAGAGCGTTCTGCTTGCGTGCTAGCAAAAATTGGGTTTAAGTTATCAACTGCACCAACCACTCCTTCAGAATATGTTGCACCTTCACTAGGAATTTCTTGAGAATAATAATTTGTTGTTTCACTTGATTGCCAAATAACAGCAGCACTAAGTAATAATACCAATATCACCCACCCCGCCGCGCTACGCCTAACCTCTTTTAGGTTTTGCCAACGTCTAATAATAAAATGGTGTGCATGACGAATAGTTAAGCCTTCAAGATGCAGTAACTTACGCTTAATTTTTTTATGCGTTTCGGCATCTGTAACTTTTTTGAGCTGCTCCATCTTGTCTTGATCCATGCCCACCACCTTTTGGATTTACCCCATAATTAAGCTTACAAGTAGCGACCCTATAAACATCACCGCCAGTACAATCGTTGCTTCAAACAAGCTTTTGTCTGTGCCTCTGCGCGTAGTATAAAGTTCGCCAGAGCTTCCAAAACCTGCACCCAAACTAGCGCCTCTAGCCTGCAATAATATGCAAACAACCATCAAAATAGCCGAAATAATAGTTAATAATGAAAGTGGGTTAAAATCCATTTTTAGTCCTCGAATTATGCATATCAAGCAAGCTTGTTAGCACATAGTTTATCAAACTTATAATAACACCTGCAAACACCGCCGCCCAAAAACCCACCTGAATATTAGGAACAAGCGCCACCGCAAGATACACCATAAAGCCGTTAACGATTATTGTAAACAACCCCAACGTTAGCAAAATTGCCGGTAATGACAATATTACAGTTAGGGGCTTTATAATAACGTTAACTAACGACAATGCCAGCCCCGAAAAGAAGAACAAACTAAAACCTTGAGACTCGTCGTAGACAAAGCCATTATCATGTAAAATACGTGCGGCAATCCACAATCCAAGGCTATTTAATAGCCATCGTAGTAAAAATAGTGCAAATTGTCTGCCCATATGTGCTTATTATAGCACCTTGTTGACTATTCAAGAAGTTACCGCGCCAACACAACTGGCAGCTTGCCGCTCAAGACAACCGGTCCATCTTTTGTGATTAGAACATCATCTTCTATTCGCATGCCAACATTGTCTGCTTTTACATAAATTCCTGGCTCCACCGTCAAAACCATACCCTCTTCAAGCGTTTTTGCACCACCCAACGAGTCGTGCGGATCAATACCCAAACCGTGCGAAACAGCATGCGGCATCCACTTATATATTTGCTCTTTGTCGGATAAGTTCTTAATCAATCCTAAACTTATTAACTCTTCACCCATTGCACGCTCAAAGCCGTCAATATAATCTTTTACAGACATTCCTGGCTGGCAATTTCTTATCACCAAATCATGAACATTTTTTACAGAGTTAAAAATGTCTTGCTGGCGCTTAGTTGGACTACCCACTGGTAAGGTGCGACTTATATCCCCGCCGTAATTACAATATTCTGCGCCTACGTCCATTAAAAGCCAGGTAGGTTTTTTGATTGGTGAATTATTTTCTACATAATGCAAGGTTTGGCTATTGGCACCACTTGCAACAATTGGGTCAAAAAAGTGGCCAGATGCCCCCCTGCGGCGGAATTCGTAGCTTAAAATTGCCTCTGCCTCGTACTCGTATTTTATATTTGGCAGTTGCCTTACTACCTCTGTTATTCCGACAGAGGTAATGTCTATGGCTTTTTGGATTGCTTCAATTTCGACTGGCTGTTTAATCGCACGCAGTTGCTGTAATTTAAGTCTAATATCTTTAACTTCTACGCTTTTTAGCTTTTTAACCAGATCATACTGGGCTCTGTTGGTATAAAATCCATAATATTTGCGCGGACGCGGCAAAATTGTATAGGCGGTTTTGTATTTTTTAAGCATATCATTAAGCAGCTGCCGCCCTTGCTTGTCATTTAGCACCTCTGATATGCCGCTAATTTTTGCAGCACTACCACCGTCAATAATTCCGTCAAAAACTTCTTGATACCAAGCCAGCTTTGTGGCAACCAGGTATTCTTTTTGACTGTGCAAATCTACCAACAAAAACCAGTCGCTTTTATTTAAGCCTGTTAAATACCAAAAATTGGCCTCTTGTTTAAACTTGTACGACTGATCATCACAATGCTGCATTTGACCATTTGCAGTTAGCATTAAAAAACCATTTTGTCCAAGTTTTTTATAAAGCCTCTTTCGATTATTGGTAAAAAAATCTGCATCAAACATATTTTTAGCGTAACATATTTGATATTGTTACCAATAATGTGATAAAAATAGGCGGGACATTCAACTACGTTCGACAGGAGAAAGCAATGCCTTACACAATGCACAACTACAGCTTGCCCGCTGGCAATGGCTATGTTGGCAACGATGGAGTAATTCGCACTGACTGTTGCAGCTCAAAGCTTGGATCAGCGCAAACTGATGCCGCCGTTACGTATTACTGCTGCTCAAACTGTCAGCAGCCTATTATTCAAATCGGGCCAGGCGGAGCTAGACAACTCCTTAACGGTCGTCGACCTGGAGCTGGCGGCAAGTTTAAAACAATTAGCGGAAGAATCTCCTGATACCACAGCGTGTGTTGCATTTTTAGCAACACACGCTACTTTTTATTTTGCACATACGGCCACAAAACACGAGTTTTTGCCTCACCTACCGCAGCCACAATTTGTTGACGAGTAGCAGCTTTTACTGCGCGCAAACTCCCAAAAGACTGAATTAGTTTTTTGCGGGTTGCTGGGCCAATTCCTGCAATTTCTTCTAGCTCGCTGGCCGTTTGCCTTTGTCTTTTTAAAACCGTGTGGTAGCTAACCGCAAAACGGTGAGACTCGTCGCGAATGCGCTGCAACAACTTTACGATATGCGAATCTTTAGGTAGCAGCACCACAAAATAATCTGTGTTTTCGGTAATAATTGTGTCATGACAGGCTACAGCGTTTAAAATTACATTGGACGATTTTTTACTTACAATTATTTCTTCTAGCCTTTTTGCCAAACCAATTGCCGGGATTTTTAAGTCTTTTTCGCTTAAAATTTTGGCAACCGCCTCAAGCTGACCCTTGCCACCATCTATTAGCAGCAAATCTGGCTTGGGCCAGTCAGCGTGCTTTCCGTCAAAGCGTCTGCTTATAACTTCGTTCATGTGCGCAAAGTCGTTATTACCAGGAATTCTAAGTTTAAATTTGCGATATTCGGCCTTGTCTGCAACACCGTTTGTTGCCACAACCATACTGGCAACGTTGTTTGTGCCCTGCATGTGACTGATATCGTAGCCTTCTATTCGCCGCGGCACGTCTGACAAACCTAAAAGATTAGCGAGTCCAGTTAAAGCTTCGTCTTTGCTGATATCTAAAAACTCACGGTCGCTAAATAAAATTTGTTTCTGCAGCTCTTTTAGGTTGTATATTTGGTTTCGCAGCTTTGCTGCTTTTTCAAACTCTTGATTTGTTGCGGCAAGTTTCATCTCACTTTCAAGCTGAGCAACCAGCTGCTTACGCTCGCCCTTTAAATACATTATTAGCTTGCGAAGCGTAATTTTATAATCTTTACTAGATATTTTTTGCGCCTCCACCCCAGGACAAAGCCCCAAATGGTATTGCAAACAAACACGAGCCGGCATTGTGTGATGAGTAGAATACGGAAACACCTTTCGCAAATAGCGCAACGCTTTTTTAACAGCATAGCCGTTGTAGTATGGGCCAAAATACTCTGCGCCATCGTCCATTGGCTGACGCGTAAAACTTATGTGCGGATACGGATCGCGCATGTTTATACGCACGTAATTTAGCGATTTGTCATCGCGCAGCAATATGTTGTAGCGCGGCATGTAGCGTTTTACCATCTCGGATTCTAAAAATAGCGCATCAATTTCGGACTCGGTTTGCACCCAATCTGTATCTGCTATTTCGGCAACAAGCGCGTCCGTCTTAGCATCGCGCAAACGATTTTTTTGAAAATACTGCCGCACGCGATTTTTTAAAACCGCAGCTTTGCCAACATAAATAATCTCGCCGCTGGCGGATTTATGAAAATAAACTCCAGGCGTGGCGGGCAATGTTTTTAACTTTTGCTGCAGTTTTGAGTTCATAAGTTTATTATACCAGTTGACAAATATTAATATATATATATATAATTACTTCTGACTAGACGACCGCCTAGGTACGTTGTGTGACAATGTTTTGTTGTCACTCTCGCCTTGAAAGAGGTAACCAAAATGGCTCGTGGTAAAGGTGGCAAGGGCGGCCTTGGCTGGACCTTTCTGAGTAGCGGAAAGAAGACTGTCAAGAGTGCCGGCTCGAAGTCTGGTAAGTTTGGCAAGTCCAAAAACCACCACGACTCGCTGACTGGCACCAAGGGTAAAGGTGGCGGCAAAAAGAGATAGCCATAATTAGCCCTCGACTGCTCCCTCTATATATGCATAATAGAGGGAGCAGTCACATTTAACTCAACCTTATTATGCAAACACTTACACTTCTAAAAATTTGCCCCGAAATTGAATTGGCCCATTTATATGAGCATATATACCTTAGACAAGTTGTGCGTCTTTTAAAAAAGCGTAAATTACTGAATTATCTGGATTACGCCTATCAAGGCAAAACGTACCATGGTGGATTTATATGGGTGGAAATTATTTTGTACTCCGAAGAAGCAAAAAATGCAAAAAATGATATACAGTTTTTAAAGCTGTCATTTGACAACAGTAGCATTGAAAATAGCCTTAAAGAGATAATCGCAGAAAAAAAGGTCATATTCAGTGGCAAAGACGACGAGTCAGCTATAAAGTACTTACAACAAATTGACGCAACACCTTGGTGTCCAATTGAGCAATTTGGCTCTTTCGACGTGCACAACCATCGTCGAAGTCGAAGGCTTATGTGGACAACCAGCACAGCAGCAAGAACACGACAATTACGATGCGAGTTGCTATTTGACAACTCCTTTGCAGATTCCAACAGAGAACTACTACCGCTCTTCCGCATTGTTGCGTCAGCTATTCTAGACAATCTTGCAAACGAATTAGCAGAAAATAACAGTTATCTGATGGCAACAAACAGCCCCAAGCAGTCATTAGAATCAGACGTTAAGTCTGGTATGATATTTCGTATCTGGCAAAAAGCCGAACCTGAGTGGTTCGCCATATTAAGCACCTGCAAAACAGGCATTAGTGACATGCTTAATGCAGAATTTGTCAGCAAGACGCAGCAGTTTTTAAGAGGCGACACCGTCAACCAAGAACAAGCTTTGATTGATGAGCTAGACATTTATGAGAACTCATCGATACTTATAGGAAAAATTGGATGGCAAGCCATTACAACCAAGGATAATATTCGATCAATATTAAAGCATACCACGCTTAAGCTAACCAAAGGGCGAGAATCTCGCGTATTACAAATTGCTGATTTTCTATAATTTGTAATACCCAAGCACAAACAAGAACATTAATCAAGCTTAAAGTGGTGCTACACTTAGTATTTATTGCCAAGTGTAGCACCAAAAACTTACCATATCACCCTTGCTGGCGCAGACGCGCCATGGCCTCGGCAACCTTGGGGTCAACTACCGAACCACCACCAATTGCGCTTGGCGTGCCAGATGTACCGGCAACGGCCGGTTGACCGCTGTTATTCATGCCTGCACGAATAGCCTCGAGTCTTGCCGCCCCAGCCATATCCAACGTTGTCTTTTGAACCTCTAGCATTCTGCCTTCAACAGTATTTTGAGCCAGATCAGCCCTGCCCATAGCATTGGCGTAGCGCCGCTCAATCCGATCTCGAACCTCATCAAGCGACGGCGTATTGCCAGGCGCGGCAAGCGCCGACATACCCTCAAGCGCCGTGGCGGTCTGCTCTTGCATCTTGGCTTGCTCAAGCTGACTAAGCAACTTAGTACGCTCGGCAAGCTTTTGCTGAAGCGCCATGGCGTTGTTTTCTACAGCCCGCTGGGCCTGCCGGGCAGCCTGCGCTGCTCCATCGTGCATTGCCTTAAGATCTTCAAGTGACTGCTCTGCCGCAACTAGCTTAGTAGCAAAAACCCCAGCCGCATCTTCGCATCTTGCGACCTCAGCGTCGTTGCCACTGGCTCGAGCATTGTCTGCAAGAGCCAGCGCTTGCCGCGCAGATGCCTGAAGCTGCTCGACTTCGGCAAGTGCTCGCGAAAGCCGCATTTCTAGCTGTCGCTGATTACCTATGACCGCAGCAGCCTGCTGCACTAGCGCCTGATGTTGTCGCTGGTGCTCTTCAATAGCTTGCTGAATTTGAACCTTCGGGTCCGCATACTCATCAATCCTAGCACCAAAAAGTGCCATCAGATACTTAAATCCCTTGGCAAATGGATTCGCCATCGCTCACTCCTTTGGAGCAATTGTAAATATGGTCTAAAATACAATAGTATGTTTTTAAACTTTAGTCAACTACCACACGCAATAAGTTGCCCTACTTGCCACGGTATTATATAATTGGTCTGAGTGTTGGTTCGACAACCAAAGGGGCAAAAAATGGGAATTGATTGGCTGTCAGGGAGCCAAGCTCCCAACGCACTTGCAGTATTGTGCGCTGTAACTCTGTCGACAATCATGTTTTTTAATCGAAAAAGGCACCCAAGACTTTACCGGGTGATTATTGGCATGGGGGCAATGCTAGTTTTGGCAGTAATTGCCAAAAATGTTGCATATTATGCAATCGTTTCTCAGTCTAATTCCGAAAATAGCGTTAGCTCACTACACAGTTACGCAAACACCCTTACAGTTATCGCAGGCGTTCAACTTTTACTTGGCGTGGGATTTTTGGCTAGTAGTCCCGTACCAAAGGCTGTTGACTGGATTGCCAATACAACAGCTGCCGCCTGTCTTTACGCCACAGTTTGCACGCTTGATTGGCGAAATGTCTACCTTTCGCAAGATCCAAGCCTGCCAGTAAATTACGTGGCGTTTACTCCAATTTTGCACTGGCTATTTATTGCAATTCTGCTAGGATTTTTTGCCACAACAGTATGGCATGGGATTAAATACAAAAAGAATCTGCAATAAAGTAAGACTTCCACGGCCAAGCGCCTCTTGTAAGCGCTTGGCCATTATTTTTTTAAAATGGCTATTGTCAAAGTACATGCAAATATAATATAATACTAGATAATATGGCTTCAAAAAATAAGCCCACTATCTTTATTATGACTACTCTTGGCCACGCCATGGCTGCAAGAGCGGTCCACTATGCGCATAGATACGCACAACATGTCGCCTAGCCTTTAAGGCCAAGCACTGCACACAACACAAAATCTCATCTTTTTAAAGGACATCTATGAAAAATTCTACAATAAAGCCTACTATTAAATATTTTTTACGCCACGCTTTTAGCTACCCGCAATACATCATTCCACTACTAATAACAATTCCAATTACAATCGTAGTTGGCAACTTTGTTGAACCGTACATTACATCACAAGTGTTAAATATGGTCAGCCAAAATACCTACGATCCAAACGATTTAATGGGCAGCTTTGGTGGGTATATTTTTGCATTTGCAATAGCGGCTGTTATTAGCGGAGTTATTGGCTGGCGAATTAATGTTTGGTTGATTTGGATGCTCGAGTTAAAAGTTGTTAAAAACATCGCGCAAGAAACCTTTGAGCATCTAATGAAAATGAGTCCAAACTTTCACGTTAACAGATTTGCAGGATCCTTAGTATCGCAAAGCAGCAAGCTCTGGGGATCATACATTAGATTTGCAGATTCTACAATTTTTAACCTTTACGCGCTGATCATCTCTATTATTGCAGCGGTTGCAATACTTGCACCTCGGGTTCCTATGTATGCGCTAACACTTGTTGCGTTTTCGGTTGCATATGTTATTGGTACGTTCTTTTTATCTAAGGCAGTTGCAAAAGCAAACGCCGCAGAAGCCGAAGCACAAAACAAACAAACTGGATACCTCGCAGACTCGCTAAGCAACGTCATGGCAATAAAAAGCTTTACGGCCGAACAAAGAGAGTTTGACAGATATCAAACCGCCACAGACAGCACCCGAAATGCTGGCATAAAATCGATGTATGCAACCACCAAAAGAGAGATTTTTGGCGGCATAGTTACAAGTTTAGTTGCCATATCTGCCCTGCTTATTGCAGTAATTGGTGTTGGTGTTTTTAAGGCAGACGTAGCAACCATATTTTTAATGGTTAGCTACACCTCTGTAATTGGCATACGCCTTTGGGATTTTCAGTCGGTCATGCGCCAGTATAACCGCGCCTTTGGAGACGCCAGCGACATGATTAAAACTTTGGCAATAGAACCAGAGATCAAAGACCCATCCAAGCCAGAAAGACCACGCATAAATAACGGCCAGGTTACTTTTAAAGATGTTGTATTTACGCACGCAGACGCTGACGACAGCTTGTTTAAAGATCTAAATCTTACAATAAAATCTGGTGAAAAAATTGGCCTGGTTGGACATTCTGGATCTGGTAAAACCACATTAACAAAATTGCTTTTGCGCTTTGCAGACATTGACAGCGGTCAAATTTTAATTGACGGGCAAGACATTACTAACATTACTCAAACAGATTTAAGAAGTAATATCGCCTACGTTCCTCAAGAACCACTGCTGTTTCACCGCTCTATAAAAGAAAATATTGCCTACGGCAAGCCAAATGCAACAGAGGACGAGGTTAAACAAGCAGCCAAAAAAGCTAACGCCAGCGAGTTTATCGAGAATCTGCCGCAAGGTTACGAAACCCTAGTTGGCGAACGTGGCGTTAAACTAAGTGGCGGTCAACGACAGCGAATTGCAATTGCGCGCGCCATCTTAAAAGACGCTCCAATCTTGGTTTTAGACGAAGCAACCAGCGCGCTAGACAGCGAGTCTGAAGTGCTAATTCAAAAAGCACTTTGGGAATTAATGAAGGATCGCACAGCAATTGTAATTGCCCACCGATTAAGCACTGTTCAAAAAATGGACCAGATTGTTGTTTTAGAAAACGGCAAAATCATTGAGCAAGGGAACCACTCCAATCTACTGCAAAAGCAGGGCGAATATGCCAAACTTTGGGCGCACCAGTCGGGTGGATTTATCGAAGAATAGCCTATTATTCTTTAGCTTCTGATTTAGATTCTTCTGTCTCTGTTTTAGACTCGGTTTCAGATTCTATTTGCTCTGCAGATTTTTCTTCTTCTGGTTCTGGTTCGCCACCCGCAGCCTCGTTTGCGGCTTGCAGGGCTTCTGGGTCATGGACCATGGCCACAACTTGCTCGGAATCGGTCAGCATAGTTACGCCATTTGGCACATCCAAATCTGCCACAGTAATTTGTTGCCCGACCGATTCTAGCTGGCTGCCATCTATCTTTATGCTTTCTGGCAAATTTTTTGGCAAAGCCTCTACCAAAACCTTGTCTATCGTGGTCATTACCAATAGCCCTGCTTTTTGCGCTGGAGTTTCGCCTTCGCCCACAATTACCAGCGGTATGGCAGCCTCTACTTTTTCGTTTTGCTTTATAACATGAAACGCCAAATGTCGCAGCCTGCGCTGTGCAGGATCAAAATCTGCAGATTTTATCATTGCTAAATGCTTTTGCTTGCCAATAACCAAGCTTACTGGCCTACCCTTGCTTGATTCAAAGTACGCCTTTAGCATTGGCACCTCACCAGCCTGAACTGATTTTGCTTTAATGTTTTTTCCATAGATTACACCAGGAATAATTCCCTCGTGCCGCAGCCTTTTAACCGCCTTGCCTTCAGCCGTTCGATCTTGCAACAATAGTTCAAATTTATCAGCCATTATATCTCCGTTTTTCAAAATGCTTATGCTATTTAATTATAGCAGATTAATGGATTAAACTGATCTAAACCACTACAGCCTGTGTTACAATAACATCATGTTTGGAATAGAAATTACCGATCTCATTAAAGCCGTTGGCGTAATTGGCGTTATGGCTATTATTTTTGCCGAATCTGGAATTTTAGCTGGCTTCTTTTTACCAGGAGACACCTTATTATTTGCAGCAGGCTTTTTAACTAGTCAAAACGCACTTGGAATTGACGTTGCTCCGCTAATTCTTTTACTTTTTGTATCTGCAGTAGCTGGCGACAGCGTAGGTTACATGTTTGGCAAAAAAGTTGGTCCAAAAATCTTCAAAAAAAAGGACTCAATATTTTTTAAGCAAGACTACCTAAACAAGGCCGAAGATTTTTACAAACAATATGGGCCAATTACCATTGTTTTGGCGCGATTTGTACCAATTGTGCGAACCTTTGCTCCTGTACTTGGCGGCGTTGGCAAAATGAAATACCGATCATTTTTAGTATTTAACGTAATTGGCGGCTTTTTGTGGACTGCAGGCGTCGTGCTTTTAGGATATTACGCGGGAGCGTTCTTTGAATCTCAAGGTATAAACGTAGACAGCCTGATCTTGCCTGTAGTTGGCCTTGCCATGCTACTAACACTTGCTTCGCCAATTGTTCACATGATTAAAGACAAGCAAAGTCGCGAACTAACTCTAAGCAAAATTAAAAAATTATTTAAAAAGAGCTAGCGACCCTAGCGCGGCAGTTGCAACTTTTGTGTTTTACACTGGCGACCTTGCCGCTTGAGTTTTAGCACTTTCTACTGACGTCATACTGTAACTAAAGAATAAAATGCAAAATTCATAACCACACAAAACCCAGACCCCAACAACCAAATCAAAACCCCGGCCTAACACTGGGGTTTTGATTTTTGCAATTGCAAATTTTACAACAACAATTTTACTCTACAAAGCTTCGCGACCCGCGTAAACAGCCTCGTCGCCCAGCCCTTCTTCTATGCGAATAAGCTGGTTATATTTAGCAGTTCGGTCGGTTCGCGACAACGAGCCAGTCTTAATTTGACCAGTAGCCATGCCAACTACCAAGTCAGCAATGGTTACGTCTTCTGTTTCGCCAGAGCGATGAGAAATTACCGCGCGCCAGCCTGCGTTTTGCGCCATTTGGACAGCTTTGATAGTCTCTGTTAAAGATCCAATCTGATTAAGCTTAATCAAAATTGCGTTTGCAGCTTTTTCTTCAATGCCACGCTTTAAAAACTCTACATTGGTTACCAGTAGGTCGTCACCAACAATCTGGATCTTGTCGCCAATCTTGGCGGTTAATTTGGTCCAAGCCTGCCAGTCATCTTCGGCCAAACCATCCTCAATCGAGACAATTGGGTATTTTTGAGTCAAATTGCTTAGCCAGTCCACCATTTCGTCTGACGTTAAACTGCGACCCTCGGTTGACAAGTGGTATTTACCATCGCTGTAAAGTTCGGTTGCAGCAACGTCTAGCGCCAAAGCGACATCGTCGCCCAACTTGTAGCCAGCTTTTTCTACCGCTTTGCTAATTAGTTCCAAAGCCTCTTGGTTGCCTTGTCGCACCTGTGGAGCATAACCGCCTTCATCACCAACAGTTGTGCCGTAGCCGTTTTCTTTAAGAATTTTACCCAAAGCATGAAAAATCTCGGCACCCATACGAACAGCCTCGCTTAATGTTGGCGCACCAACAGGCATAATCATAAACTCTTGGATATCTGTAGAGTTTGCCGCATGCTTACCGCCATTAATGATGTTCATCATAGGAACAGGCAAAGTCACCTTGCTAGTATTGGTAATTTGCTGAAAATAGCGATAAAGAGACATGTCCTCGGCCTGAGCCGCAGCCTTTGCGGCAGCCAACGAAACCGCCAAAATGGCATTAGCGCCAAGCTTACTTTTATTTGGCGTACCGTCTAAATCAACCATAGTTTGGTCAAGCTCGGTTTGCTTTGAGGCATCAAAACCAATTATTTTTGGAGCAATAACATCGTTTACATTAGCAACCGCTTTTAAAACGCTTTTGCCGCCGTAAATTGCAGCATCGCCATCTCGCAGCTCGATAGCCTCATGACTACCTGTAGAAGCACCAGACGGCACAGCCGCACGACCAAACGATCCATTTTGTAAAGTTACGTCTGCCTCAACAGTTGGATTCCCTCGAGAATCAAGAATTTGTCGGGCATGAACGGATTTAATTTCCATGGGCACATCCTTTAAGATTAATAGTTCAATATTAATGATACGGCGAGTTAACAGAGGTTGCAAGAGGCTGCGATTATTATGAGGATTGGGGAGAAGCCTTTTTGGTTGTGCATGGGTTATTCGGCCTGAATAGTTTTTAGAATTTCCTTAAAAGACTCAACATGAACCACGCGCTGCTGACTAATAGATTCGTCCTGAGAACACTCAGCCTGCAGTGGCCTAAAGACATAATAATAATCACCCAATTTAAACGAGGTAATGTTATCTACTTCTATAGGAGTCTCGCTCCAATATGTCGCATCTTTTGCTCGCTCCAATCGCCCAATTACACCAGACTGATCGCCAGCGCAGAATTGATTCGCATCGTCAATCTTTTTCATATCCTCAGATACGATCCATTCACCTGCTGAATCGAAAAGATCAGAATCCCCTCTGTACGATATATCCTTTGTTGAATAATTTAGCCTAAGCTTAATCTGAAGTTGATCAATTTTAAGATAGTCACTACTTGCAATAACCTGAGCATCACTCAGTTCGCCACCAACATCACTTGTTGAAGTTTGCGACTGCTCACTGCTGACTGTAGATTCTTCCTGATTGGCACCCCACACCCTCCAAGCTATAAAGCTTAGTAGAACTATGGTAGCTATGGTTATTATTATGAGGATTGGGGAGAAGCCTTTTTGGTTGTGCATCATACCTCTAGAGCGCCGTTACCTTTTCAAGCGTCTTTACTGATTCAGAAAGTAGTTCTCTTTCTGCTGACTGTTCAACGTCCGCAGCATTGCTCGTTCCACACAAAGCCTGTGGGCCCATATAGAGATAATAGTAGCCATCAATCTCAATCGCATCATCAATAGTTATACGAACCGCACCATCATCAATTCCTTGCGGGCCCGTGCGAGTAATAGTCCCGATTGGCAGATCGTCAACGGAGCACGCAGCATCAAGAGATATTAGGTTTTTGGTAGAAAAAGCCACAAAACCATAGCCATTTTCATCTTGAGAAATCTTATACACCACATCCTCCGCATCCAACCCCTCAACAGGCTTAAACCTTACTCCCCATTCTTTGATTACAACGTAGCCTTGGTTTGGGTCTGTTGTTTGGGTGGGTTTGGTTGTTTGTTGGCTTTGGCTGTTGGTGTTTTCTGTAGTTTCGGCTTGGTTAGTAGATTGATTGTTGTTGGTGGATTTGTTTTGATTAGCATCCCATACTCTCCAGGCTATAAAGCCTAATAGGGCTATGGTAGCTATGGTTATTATTATGAGGATTGGGGAGAAGCCTTTTTGGTTGTGCATGGGTTATTCGGCCTCGTAAAAAGAATGTGTTATAGACTCAGCGAGTCTGCCATCGTCAGTGTCAAACCACAGCTTTGCAGATTCTTCATCAAAACTATCAACCCCGATGGGATAGACTTCAAACCGACCAGTCATTCCATCGTCAAGAGTGAATCGCTCAGTAACGTTCATCGTAGCGTTGCGTCCTACAACCAAACTGTCCGCCAAGTCCTTATCAATGATTTTGTATTTAGGCAGTACGCCGCCGGTAGAGCCAACAACATACCCACCCAGCACAGAGTACTTATCTGAGGCTGTCGACATAAACTCAAGTCCCCGTAATGCAGCCACATAATACAAGCCATCGCTACCATCACGGGTATCGTAATTGGTATACGTTCCAGCCATTCGGTTGTCAGGGCTCCTTAAGACCACGCTCGTAATATCCCCTTCCATACTAGACTCAATGTCCCAATCGGCTGGATATTTAAAACACAACTGTTCATTTTCATCGCAGAATAGGCTCCATCCCGCATATAGATCTCCATCATCACTAGAAACAACGCCTTGCACTTGATCGGTGCTAGTTTGAAGCTGTTGATTATCACTGCCGTTTTGATTAGCATCCCATACTCTCCAGGCTATAAAGCCTAATAGAGCTATGGTAGCTATGGTTATTATTATGAGGATTGGGGAGAAGCCTTTTTGGTTGTGCATGGGGGGTCTTTCGTTTGGGGGTTAGTTGGCCGCTTCGAGACTTAGAATAGAGTCCCTTATTAGCGACCCTTGTTGTGATTCAAAAGTATAGTTATCCGAAGATGAACTACATGCTGCGCCTAAGCTTCGCGTGTAGTAATATTTACCGCCAATAGTACCTAGTAGATTCCCATACATCAAGCCTGCATCTTTTTCACCGCCCGTCTTAACAACACCGACTATTCCAGTGTTGTCACAGCTAGGCTCTCTATCAATAAGAGTCTTCGTAGTAAAGACGTACTTCTCATCTCCGTCTGTTGCTTCATCAGCAAAATACACCACATCCTCCGCATCCAACCCCTCAACAGGCTTAAACCTTACTCCCCATTCTTTGATTACAACGTAGCCTTGGTTTGGGTCTGTTGTTTGGGTGGGTTGGGAGTTTGTGCTGGTGGTTTCTGTGGTTTTAGATTGGTCTGTGGTTGTTTGTTGGGTTTGGTTGTTGTTTTGGTTAGTATCCCATACTCTCCAGGCTATAAAGCCTAATAGGGCTATGGTAGCTATGGTTATTATTATGAGGATTGGGGAGAAGCCTTTTTGGTTGTGCATGGGGGGTCTTTCGTTTTAGCTAGTTAGTATTTTTAAACTTTACGACTAGTTTATTTTATTTTGGCGGCAAAGGCAATAACTTTTTGTTGTAAATATATAAAATTCATAAAAGTTGCAAAAACCCCTTTACAAATACCCCGAGCTGATGATAAATTTTTAGTCATGCTTTGGTTGACTCTGTACGACCAAGGCTGAACCTCACTTTTTACTACTACCATCCGATGAGAGGGATGATTGGCATGACCCGCAACCGACAGCTCATGCGTAAAGGCGCTAGCCTCTGTGCAACGATGCTTGTTAGCGTTTTGATTACTGTTTTTGCTTTTGTTGGAGTTGCTTATGCTGACGATGACGGATATCCATATGCTGGGTATAACGGGCCTGGAACAAACGCTTCACAATATGTCTGGACTGACAATAGTGGCAATATGTATTCGGGGTATGGATATGCTTACAGAAATTGCACAGACTTTGTAGCCTGGAAGCTCAATACCTCCAATGGCTATAGCTCCACATCTGGTCTTGGCAACGCCAAGGACTGGAGCGCAAACGCAAAAAACCGCAAGATAACTGTAGATAAAGAGCCCAAGAAGGGCTCTGTAGCATGGTGGGATTATGGTACGTACGGTCATGTCGCCTGGGTAGAATCCGTAGACGGAGATAATGTCGTCATTCAGGAGTACAACACCCCAGCAGGCAGTGGCAAATACAACCGTCGCACTATCAAAAAGTCCAGTGCTTCTGGCTACATCCACTTCAAAGACCTAGAGGATGCTCCTGCAGCTCCCGCTGCCCCCGCAGCCGAAGACACTACTAACTTTGTTAAGCGCGTCAAAAAGACTTTTTATGGCAAGGCTAATCAGTTGTGGTCGTCTACTGACGGCGCTGTGTACGTTGACGAGTGGTGGCCTGGCAGTAATGGCATCAGTCATACCAAGGTTTTTACCGCTCCTGCAAACGAAAAAGTTGTTGATTTTGACAAGATTACTCAGCCTGACGGCGTTATGCAAAATTTGTACGTTGCCACTAATACTGGCGTTTACGAAATTTGGTGGAACGGTCACGGCTATAGCAATCCGGCTAAAATTGTTAATTTGGCGAATACCAAGCGCGTTATTGCTGATAATAAGCAAAGTGGCAGCACTGCTACTCACCGACTGTACGTTTTGGCCAATGATGGCCCTTACGAATATTGGTGGCGTGATGGTACCGGCATTAGCAACGGTTACCGTTTGTGGAACATTAATAATGGTATCGACATGATTAAGAGTCAGTCTGTAAGCGGGCTGGATCAAGTTTTTGTTGCTACCGACTTTCAGACTTACCGCATGATGTGGCCTGTTAACGGAGGCGTAGAGCAAAAAGTTGTAAGTACGCTTCGCGACACGGTTGCGATTGCCAAGCAAAATGTTGGTAACACCGAGCTGTTTTATACAGCCACGCAAACTGGTGTTCACGAGACCTGGTACAAATACGACCCTACCACTAAAACCTACACCGGTTTTAGCCATCCGGCAAAGATTGTTACGGTTCCTTCTGGCGAATATGTTGTTGATGTTAAAAAGCGTTACTATAACTCTACCAACCAGCTGTATGTGGCCACAAAGGGCCATGTATATGAGTATTGGTGGAATGCTACCAGCGGAGGCGTTAAAGACGCTCCGCCGCTTATTACTATTTCGCAAAATACCATTGTAGAAATTGACAAGTCCGAGAGTCTAGGGTATCAGCAACTTTACACCGCTCACAAATCGGTAATTTACGAGACTTGGTGGGGCGATGGCGGCATTCATACCGGCGAACCAATTGTTAGCATTAAGTGAGTTTAAAATTAATACAGAGAAGTCCCAGATGTGCGCAAGCCTGTAACATGCGCACATCTGGGGCAACAAACCAATTATAGTTTTACTGCATTGCGTATTATAACGTAAATGTTGTTTTTTCGCCATACTATGGACTTTTTTTTGATTTTATTGTAAAATATTTTGGTTGTTGTCGTCATTTTACTACAAAGGATGCTTACAATGTTTGCTACCGCCGAGCCTTCGACCAACAGCGATCTACTGGCGCAGTACGGACTGACCAACGGACAAAGCATCGAAACTGGCCTTAATAACATCTGTCTCGCCACCAACGCAGCTTGGTTTGACCAAAGCTGCAGGCTGATTGGGCAAGGAGATCTGTCTAGCTGCGATCTAGGTCGTATCGCCACGGTAGTTCGACCAGACCAGCTGTTTATTGCGCTGCCACCCAGGGTTATCAATAATCCTCTGCGGTATCCGCATAGCATTGCCACTGTTAGCCAGCAAGCCATGTTTGTCGTGTCTCCACGTCGGGTACACATCGGCCAGACTGGCCCCATGGATTGGGCGTACTATTTTGGCGGAAGTGTTTTGACCGCTGGTGGCGTGCGGCAGCTAATCGAAGATTGCTAAAGCACGCGCCGCACCAACAACAAAACCGGCAGGTTCACACCTGCCGGTTCTTCTTTTTCTGTAAATTTTACATCTTCTACCCTAGACGCAACATGACCGTTAGTAAAAGTGTAAACTTGTGTTCTTAAAGCATTCGTTTTAAGTAACTACCCGTAAACGACTTATCAATTTTAACAATTTCTTCTGGCGTGCCCTGAGCTACAACAGTACCGCCTCCATCGCCACCCTCTGGACCCATATCAATAATATGGTCGGCAGATTTTACTACATCTAGGTTGTGCTCAATAATTACCATGCTGTTACCCGCGTCAACCAAAGCGTGCAGTACTTGCAGCAGTTTTTTAACATCGGCACTGTGCAAGCCAGTAGTTGGCTCGTCTAAAATATACAAAGTCCTACCAGTTGCGCGCCTGGCAAGTTCGGTTGCCAGCTTAACACGCTGAGCCTCGCCACCGCTTAAAGTCGTGGCTGGCTGACCAAGCTTTATGTAGCCCAAACCCACCTCTACAAGAGTTTCCATCTTTTTAGAAATAGTTGGAATATTGGCAAAAAATTCGGCCGCTTGTTCTACCGTCATTTCTAGCACGTCTGCAATAGTTTTGCCCTTATAATGAATCTCTAAAGCTTCGCGATTGTAACGCTTGCCCTTGCAGACCTCGCAAGTTACATAAACATCTGGCAAAAAGTGCATTTCTATTTTAATAACACCGTCGCCTTGGCAGTTTTCGCAGCGTCCACCCTTTACATTAAAACTAAAGCGTCCAGATTTGTAGCCTCTAATATTTGCCTCTGGGGTAGACGCAAACAAATCGCGAATTGGAGTAAACACGCCCGTGTAAGTTGCGGGGTTGCTGCGCGGAGTTCGGCCAATTGCAGATTGGTCAATTACAATAACTTTGTCTAGTGCTTTTACACCTTCGATATCGTCGTGCCTACCTGCAACAGCATTGGCGCGATGCAACCTATGACTTAGCTCTTTTGCCAAAATGTCATTAACCATGGTCGACTTGCCCGACCCCGACACGCCCGAAATAACCACCATTTTACCCAGTGGAATTGCAACATCAATATTTTTTAGGTTGTGCTCTCTGGCGTTTTTAATAATCAGCTCTTTGCCATTGCCTGATCGGCGTTTTTTAGGGCCAACAATAAACTCGGTTCCGTTTAAATAACGCCCAGTTATACTATCTGGATTTGCTGCAACTTCGTCTGGAGTGCCAGCTGCAATCACTCGCCCACCGTGCACACCCGCGCCCGGGCCAATATCTAGCAAGTAGTCAGCCGCCCTAATAGTATCTTCGTCGTGCTCAACTACAATTACAGTGTTGCCTAAGTCGCGCAAGTGCCGCAAGGTAGCAATTAAGCGATCGTTGTCGCGCTGATGCAAGCCAATAGACGGCTCGTCTAAAACGTACAAAACGCCTTGCAAGCCAGAACCAATCTGAGTTGCCAACCTAATGCGCTGTGCCTCACCACCACTTAATGTGTTAGCGCTGCGCGACAGCTCAAGATAGCTTAGTCCAACATTGTTCAAAAACGTTAGGCGAGAGATAATTTCGCGCATAATTTGCTTGGCAATAAACGCCTCTTGCTCTGTTAGTTTTAAAGATTTAAATAGCTCAAGACCATCTGCGACGCTCAAACCACAAACATCATTTATGTTCATATTATGCACAGTTACGGCCAGCACCTCTGGTTTTAGACGTGCGCCATTACACACATGACATTTGCGCTCGCGCATAAATTTTTCTATATCGCGACGAATAAAATCACTTTCAGTCTCTTTATAGCGACGCTCGAGATTAGGAATAACACCCTCGTAATCTGTTGCAAAAATCCGACCGCTACCAAGCTCAACATCGTATTTTTGGTCGCCAGTACCATACAGCAAAACATGCATTTGCTCTGGCGTTAGCTTGTCGGTTGTTTCGTAAACAGAAAAACCATAGGCCTTCGCCACAGCTATAACCTTTTTCATATACCAAGTGTCTACGCGCACCCTATTCCATGGCCTAATAGCACCTTCAGAAATAGTTAAATTGTGATTTGGAATAACCAAATCTGGATCAACCTCAAGCCTAGTACCCAAACCGGTACAAACCGGGCACGCACCATGAGGCGCGTTAAAGCTAAAAAGTCTAGGAGTAAGTTCGGGAATTGCAACATCTGGGTGATTAACACAGGCGTATCTTTGGCTGTAAACATGGTCTTCATCGGCATCTACATCTACAACAGCCACGATGCCGTCTGCCAAGTCAAGCGCTTGCTCTACAGATTGGGCAATTCTTCCCTGATTTTCGACATCGTTAATTACGCGGTCAACAACCACATCAATATTGTGCATTTTATTTTTATCTAGATCAGGAAATTCGTCTAAAGCATAAACCACGCCGTCAACACGCACGCGAGCAAACCCAGCACGCTGATATTGTTCTGGAACATGAGCAAACTCGCCCTTTTTGTCGCTAACAATAGGAGCCAAAATCATCAAACGAGCACCCTGCTTTAAACCCAAAATTTCGTCAACAATTTGCTGAGGAGTACGGCGCTCTACTTCTTCTCCTCCAATCGGACAGTGAGGCACACCAATGCGTGCAAAAAGCAAACGCAAATAATCGTAAATTTCTGTAACGGTGGCCACAGTCGAGCGTGGGTTGCGGCTGGTGGATTTTTGGTCAATGCTAATTGCTGGGCTTAGGCCGTCAATCTGATCGACATCTGGCTTTTCCATTAAGCCCAAAAATTGCCGCGCATAGCTAGATAAACTTTCTACATAACGGCGCTGACCTTCGGCGTAGATTGTATCAAACGCCAAAGAAGACTTACCGGAACCTGACAAGCCTGTTATAACAACTAATTTTTCGCGCGGGATAGTAACATCAATATCTTTAAGGTTATGCTCCCTTGCACCACGAACAACAATACTTTCTGACATAACCCGTCTATTATACATCTTTTTTAAGCTTTTTGCGAGTAATTTAACCTAAAAAGATACTACAATTAATATTTAATTTTACTTTATGGCGCAATGTTGTATACTAGTTTACGGCAGTTTTTCTATCAATCTACACCACTGGAGGAAGAATGTCCGCCGCCCGTTTGCACGATGGTATGATTTATTTTGCCACCAATACGGAAAAAAGCAACAAAATGGTTTTGATGCTTCTGCCACGACCTTTGACTGACGAAGAGCAAGAGGTTATGGCTGACGTTCACAAAGATGTTGACGGCGAGAGCACAGAGGTAGGAAGCTTTGAGGTCAAATACTGTGCATACGACCACCAAGATGAGGGTGTCTATGCAATCGTCCTCATTCCAAACGACCCCAACACTACCGACGACAAGCTCCGAGTGACTCTAAGACACGTAGCGGCAATTATGCTGCTTCCTTTCACCGAGGCACAGTGGCCCACAGAATACTATTTCTTGACTACAGAATTCATTCTGCACGGGCCTGAGACTGAAGTAGACATGATGTGGAAAACGCTAAACTAGACCACGCCAGGTCGCGGTTGTTATTGCGACCTGGCTCCTATTACTTTAAACTTATTACATGCGGGTGCGATATTTGGTTATTTTTATTATTGCCGCCTGCCTAGCTTTATGGATTGGCGTAGCTACTGGCGCGTTATCGAACGCGGCATATTTTTTGATATTTGGTATAACGACCGAGGGAGACACGCTTGATCCAGTAATTTTGCTAGGTCTACATGCGATGTTGCTACTATTAGTGGGCTATATTCTTGGATACACAAGTGGCTATTGGTGTGGATTGGCCAAGCGATATCTGTCAAAAACGCCTCAACAAAAGACCGAGCCAAAAAAAGAAGCACCCAACACTGCCAATCCCGTGCCAAAGACCAAAAAATCTAAACAAAAACAACCAAAACAGTTTGTAAATCTTAAAAAATATTATGTAAGCTTTTTAGCTAAAATAATCGCGCTCTTTACAATTACGCGCAGTTTTACGCAAAATATTGTTCCAAAAGTTAAAAAATCCTGGCAAAAAACAAAACCCAACTTGATAAAATTTGCCCATCTAACCTTTAAGGCGTGTATTAGAGTGTTGGATTTTATTTTTTCTATAATAGAACGTATTTGGCTTTGGTTTAGACCTTAAACATAAAAGTGATATAATGCAAATATGAAAACCCTAAAAAAGCGTTGGCAAAAAACACCAGCTACCGTACGCAAGCCTATAATCACCCTAATTGGCGGTGCTATTATAATTGCTGGCATAGTCATGCTTGCTTTGCCCGGTCCAGGTTGGGCAACAATATTTTTAGGTCTTGCAATTTTGGCTACCGAATTTGCTACAGCCAACAAATTAAAGATAAAACTAATAGATAAATTTAAGCAAGCCGCCGAAGCTGCAAAAAAACATCTAACTAAATGATCTTACACTTATGAAATACGTATTTTGGATATCTGTTGGCATTTTTATACTGTGGTTAATAAAAATTACCGACATCTTTAACCTTATATTACTTTTTATGATTGCCGGAGCTATACCGGGCACAAACATTTTACTGCCGCCAATTGCAATGATGATATTTTTGTCTTTAATGCTACTGGTTGTAGCATACTGGATAAAAAAACGACAACTTGTAACACAAATTAAAGATCTAAAAAATACACCAAGCAAAAGCAACACTAAAAAACGCGCACCAACAACAAAAAAGACCGCTAGTCAAAAGCGGGCGCGACGCTCTCGGCCCAAAGCTTAAGTTCTTGCAGCAAAAACGCCTGACGATCATCTACATTTGCGCTTAGACGCTGCAATTCTTTGGTAAAGTTCGGCAAATCATTATTTATGCGAGACGCACGATATTCTTCCCATTCTGCTTGCTCGTCAGCGCTCATGCTCTGCGTATAATTACGCGCTTTATATCTTAATAGCAATTTTATCAAGCGCTCATCAGAAAAATTAGGATTAAAATCCGCAATAGAATTGTGATCTGCAGCCCTAATTGCTGCCATTTTAATTTTGTCGCCCTCGCCCACAAAGCCATCATAAAGTTGCGCATCTACATCTTTGCTTTTAGCAAAACGATCATTGTCGGTGCTAAATACTTCGCGCATTTTTTCTGCTACTCCGCTGGTACGTAATTTAGACAAGTTTTTTTGAACCTCACCCAAATCTATTTTTAACCTTTTTTGCACGTCGTCATTAACAACACCCATTGGCGAAACCGCCGGGCAACGATTACAGGCCAGCTCTTTGACTGGCAAAGCCACAAATCCGGGCTCTCGCCTTTTGGCAAATGGAGCAAAACGAATGTCTTTAAGCTCCTGCACGGCTTTATCCGCCCATGAATCTGGATCTTGTCGCAAGTCATAAACCAACAATGATCCTGGTTTGCCTCCGGTTGCAATTGGCAAAGCTACAGTGGTATGCAAAAAATCGCGAGAATACCTACCCGAAGCATAAACAAAAGGCTGAGGATCATCCAAGCTCACCAAGTTTGAAACCTCCTGCTTTGATCGCATTTTAAACATATACTCAAATAATTTTGGCTGCTTTTTCTTTATAAGTTTAGCTACGGATATCAGCGCAAAAACATCGCTTAGGGCATCGTGCGCGGCCTCGTGCTTTAGCTGATTTTTTGCCGTTAAAAGCTCTAAACGATTTGTTGGATTTCCGTCACCATCAAACGGCCATTCAATACCCTCTGGTCGCAAAGCTCGAGTCAACCTAACAACATCTAGCAAGTCCCAGCGCGAGCGCCCATTTTGCCATTGCCATTCGTAAGGGTCGTAAAAATTTCTGTACATGGCGTAGCGCATGAATTCGTCGTCAAAACGCACGCTATTAAAACCAGTCATAATTGTACCAGGAGTTACAACTTGGTCATAAAGCAAGCGCAAAAAATCAGCCTCATTATAACCTTCTTCGAGTGTTTTTTGCGGAGTTATCCCTGTAACCAAAATTGCACCTGGGTCAGGCAATATCTCGTCAGTCAAAGTTACCAAAATATTTACTGGGTCCCCAATTGGCTGCAAATCTAGATCTGTACGCTGACCGGCAAACTGCATTATGCGATGAGCGCGAGGATCAATTCCAGATGTTTCAAGATCGTAAAAAAAGAAAGTTGTTTTTGACTTCACCTCTATAGTTTAGCATTCTAATCCAGTTACGCAAAAAGGGCGCTGCAGACTCTGTTGCAGCGCCCATCAACGCGCCCTAACCGCACATAATACTATATTCATGCAAGGCACCTGTGCGCCACGGTCCAATATCGAAACAGAAGGACCCAGGATTACCTGAAGTTCTGCCAACCAAAACCTGAGTTACTCGTACAATCCGCTCAGCAACCATTGTGCGTGGCCTATCAACAATATGCAAACCATTTACATAATTAGCACGAGCTGCCAAAGCATCTGTTTGTTCAAAAACATATCGCCAGCCCAATCCATCCCTGACGATAACGCGCTGCGCCCTATTCTCAAAAAGCTGCCAAAGCAAATAAAGGGGAGAACTACTGTTAGTAAACAATTCTTCTTCCTTAATAGGTCGACCTTTCTTTGCATTATGACCATCCGAGCGAAACTCGTACCTAGTCATTGGTATCCTCCACCTCGATAGAATGCGTACACCCTTTTATAACATCTTGAAGGTTATTTTACAATAAAGTGACTACCAATTGTACTGGCCGTACTCGAGTTTGTATTTGCCTTTTTCGCCAATAGCTATCTTGTCACCTTCTTTTATACCCCGTCGTTCAAGCTCGTGCATTATCCCCATTTTGCGCATGATGTCCAGCAGTCTGCGAATTCCCGGTATTGTATCAAAATTTGTGCGTGCAGCAAATTTTTCTATTTTTTGGCCGGTCACTATATAGCAACCTGATTCAAAGCTAACTTTCCAGGCAGCTTGTTTTGCCGTATCGTTTAGCGTAATCGTTGGAGTGTCAGATTCTTGCTTAGCATCTTCTTCTTTAATGCGCACATTTTTAACAAGTTTTTTAGCCTCACGCAAAAGATCTGTGGTACCAATATGCGCCTGAGCAGAAATAACAAAAATTGGAACTTTAGTAGAAACAACAGTACGCAAGCGATCTATTTGCTGATTAATAGCAACTTCGTCTAGACCCTCTGCTTTTGTAAGTGCAACTATTTGTGGATGCTTTGCTAGTTCTTTGCTGTATGCAGACAGCTCGTTGTTTATGACTTCAAAATCGTGAGCCACATCGTCGCCATAAATATCAATTAAATGCAGCAAAACTGCTGTTCGTTCAACATGACGCAAAAACTCATCGCCCAAGCCTTTACCCTTGCTGGCTCCCTCAATAAGACCAGGTATGTCAGCAATCAACACAGATTCGCCATCAACATCTGCAACTCCTAAGTTTGGAGAAAGTGTTGTAAAAGCATAGTCTGCTATCTCTGGTTTTGCGTTTGTAACAACAGATAAAAATGTAGATTTGCCCGCATTTGGAAACCCAATTAAACCAATATCTGCTAATAATTTTAGCTCCAGTCTGGCCTCAAATGAGTCACCTTCCTCGCCTAACTCGGCAACTTTTGGCGTTTGCCTAACAGACGACTTAAAATGAGCGTTACCAAAACCGCCATCGCCACCACTTGCAACAACAACTTCTTTGCCAAGCTCTGTTAAATCAGCCACTAATTCGCCCTCGCGATAGACCTGAGTTCCCAATGGAACTTTTACCACTAAAGATTGGCCATTTTTGCCGTGCTTTTGGCGCTTTGCACCTGCCTGACCGTCTTGCGCGGTTAGCTCTTGCTTATACCTAAACCCAGCCAAAGTATTACTGTTAGAATCCGCAACAAATAATACGTCGCCACCGCGTCCGCCGTCGCCACCGTCTGGGCCACCTTTTTCTACGTATTTTTCGTGCCTAAAGCTAACTGCGCCGTTTCCACCATCGCCAGCCTTAACCTGTACTGTTACTTTATCTACAAACATTACTTGTATTATACCCTAAATAATGTTTTAACTCTAGTGTATGTAGTTATAAGAAGTAATTTGCGAAGCAGGAATTGTACGCCTAGAGATAATGTTCCAACCTACATAGTTCATTTCTGAGACTTCAATACTGCCATCACCGTTAACTACCTCAACTACGCCAACGTGACCGTATCCACCACCAACCTGAAAGACCGCGCCTGGTTCTGGATTTTTATCTACCCTAAACCCTGCCGCAGCAGCGTATATTGCCCAGGTAGCAGCATTACCCCAGTTACCGCCAATAGGACGCCCAAGCTCCGCGCGTCTGTTGTACGCGTACCATGTACAGTAACCATAGGCATAGCCGTTGTTACCATAAACAGTAATGCCCGATGCAACAACAGTAGAGCTTGAACTATAAGACGATGTTGTGGTAGTCGCTGCGGGCGCAACGTAACCCGGACGCTCGTTTTCTGGCAAAACGCCGTCCGGAATAATTAGCTCATTGCCTTCTTTAACGCCGGTAAGCTCTAGGTCGTTAAATGTGATAATTCGATCTTTATCTGCCTTGTATTTACTTGCTAGGCTTTCTGCGGTGTCACCAGATTTTGCCGTATATAAAACGCCTGTCGCGCCTAATATTTTTAGCTGTTTACCTTCTTCGATTGAGTCAGAGGTTAAATTATTTGCCCAACGAACCGTGTCTTCAGAAATACCATATTTAGTCGCCACGCCCTGCACAGTATCGCCAGCAACGGCGGTATAGGTTAATATTTCGTTTCGCCCAACTTGACTAATAATTTGAGGCTTTGCAAGCAAGGCACTATCCGTTTGAGCTAGTTCCGTTTTAGTATTTAAAGATATTGATAAGTTTGATACGTTGGTCTCAACAGATAAGTTTGCTGCTTCTGCAATAGAGGTAGCAACATTTGCAGCAGCAATTTGATCAACACTAGTGACCTGTTGGTCCATAATCGACTGGCTAGCCACATTGGCTGTGTCAGAAGCATCTGGGGTTTTGTAGCCAATAGCAACAATACCCACAACGATCGCCACCACTAATATTTGTGATGCCATTATCGAAAGCTTAACTTTTTTCGCCCGTGTCTTTAAACGAGCAGCATTTTTTATGGCAGCTCCACGGGTTGCATCTGACAAAGATACAGAAACAGGCTTCTGAGGAATTGTCTCAGAATTTTGATCACTAATATGCAGCTCCTTGGTGTTGCTATAATCTAGTTTTTGCATACTATTTTAACGCCTACTGCGTAAGCAATATTGTATCTGGCGCAAACGCTTGTGTCAACGCCAACGAGTTTTGTCACCTCTGTTATTGACACAATATCGTGCAATAATTATCTATGTTATTTTGATGATCTTGTTCGGTTCTGCCAAAATATACGTTACCGTCGTCCCCTGCAACAAAGTATAGATAATCGCCGTCAGCTGGCTCTGCGACTGCCTCTAGTGCGTCTATTGTAAAGTTAGAAATTGCTCCAGGGGGCAGCCCTTCGTTAATTCTAGTGTTGTAAGGTGAAGCAATTGTAATATATGGCTCAACTCCTTCAATTTCTGCGGCATACATGTATGTGACATCAGACCCCAGCACCATACCGTTAGCGAGTCTTAACTCAAACACCTGTGCCACCTGTTTGCGGTCTTGCACAGAGTTTGCCTCTTGCTCAACTATCGAGGCCAGGGTTATACCTTGATGCAGGGCGAATCCCCGATCACTAAGCTTGCTTTCTAGATCCAAATCTTGAATTTGCTCATAAAACGTGTCAAATGCCATTGTAAGCAACTGCTCGACGGTCGTATCAGAACTAATTTGATAAGTGTCAGGGTAGACATACCCCTCTAAATTTACATCCGCTGGCTTTGTTTTTAAAAGCGGGTGGTCGTAGTTTTTTACAAATGCCGCGTCAACTTCGCTTGCCAAGTAGCCGTCTGCGACTAAAGCTTGCTTGATTTCTTCTAGGGTTTTACCTGGTAGAATTGTTAGGTTGAATTGGTCTACTTTTCCTTCTACAAGCCATTGCACGATATCTCGAACAGACTGGCTGGGCGACAAAAGATAGGTCCCTGCCATTAAATCATTTAGAACTCCACTCTGCTGAACGTAATGTTCAAAAGCCCAGGCGTTTTTTATAATACCTTTTTCTTGTAACTCTGCAGCAATTGTTTTGGCGGTCTCTCCGGATTCTACAGTGATTTTAATTTGATTTTGCTGCGTAGAGACAGGCTTTAGCGCATCGTTATACCAATAAAAGAATCCACCAACACCTGACACAGCAAGTATCGCGACAATCACAAAGGCAACAATGAGCCACTTTAATTTTAAGTGTTTTTTTAAGCTTTCGGCCGAAACTGGTAAAAGCTTTTTTGGCCGACCAGTAGATCTTGAAGCTGATTGACCGGCACTATTTGAATCTTCTTGAGATTGCTTAAACTTTATATCAGCCATTTATAGACCCTCCAAGTAATCTTGCAAGATTATCGCTGCGGCATGCGCATCAATATCACCCTTTTTAAATGTTTTTTTATTTTTTACTAAGTGCCGCTCTGCCAAAACCGATGTTACGGACTCGTCCTGAAATATCACTGGCAAACTAAAAGCCTCGATTTTTCTTTTTACAAACATCTTAACTTGCTCGCTTTGAGCAGTTTGCTCGCCAGATTGATTGCGCGGCAAGCCTACTACAATTTTATCTATATCGTAGTCTAGCAATATTGACTGCAGTCTAACAATCTCAGTACCATCAACAATTAGCGTCAACAAGGGTGAGGCTAGTCTGCCAATGGTGTCGCCAACCGCTAAGCCTATACGCTTTTCACCAACATCCAACGCCAGTACATTTTGTTTAGTCTGACTCATTTACAACAGAAAATTTAATAGAGATTTTATTAGGATCGCTTGGCGCAGAAGCCACCCAGAAAGGACTAAACTTAATATCCACACTAGTTACGCCAGGAAGTTTGTTTACAATTTGCTCAATTTCGCCATAGCGCTTACCAGTTAGCTGTTTTGCAAGTTCGGCCGTGTCAATCGTGGCACCAATATAACCGGTGGTCTTCATATCTACGACATAATTGCCGTTACTAAGTTTTTTGTAGCTCTGAAACCTTATGTCGCTCTCTCCATCGTTAAACACACTTTGGTTTGACGTGCCACTTAGAGCATCGTTTAAAGCATCGTCAAGTATATTTTTTACGTCAGACCTTGCCAAACCCACAAGATTATACGTCGTTTCTATGCTCAGTTTGGCTTTGGTTGCTTGCTCATTAATGGCTGGGGTTACGATCGGATCGCCAACATTAGTAGAAAAGCTCTCGGCTATTACGATATAGTCGCTGCCAAACTTTGCTGTAATCTCAGCTTTGGCTTCGTCTGAAGATTGTTGAGACAATTTTGATTTTGCGCTGTCTACGTCTTCTTGCGACACAACCGTTACCTGCTGTTTTGTACCGCCAGCCATTGCAGTGCCGCCAGCGCTAAGACCACTGACACCGCTAACAGTATACGCCTGAGCTGCAATGTTATATTCGGGACCAATCTCGGCAGCCTTAACACTTACAGTAGCTGTCCCTTGCTTAATTTGCCCACCCGACACTGTTGCGCCAGGAACCGTAACCGCACCGTCGCTTGTAAATTTTTTACCATTTGCCGCTGTAAAGGCTGCTCCTGCTGGAACCGCAATGGCGTCACTACTGTCTGCGTTGCTCAGCGTTATAGAGCCAGAGGCTTTGTCTCCCGTATCTTTTTTACCTGTAGCGTCAAATTCTACAGAGGCGGTTTTTTTAATTTCTTGAACATTTGGTTTTAGTTCAAGCTCACCAGTTTTACTTGAGTCCAGACTTGGCACTAAAGCCAACGAGCGATCAATATCAACAGCCGTGGTTTTTGCACTAATAGTTACAGTAGCAGATGGAGCCAAAACTAAAGCCCACACCAAAAATCCAATCAACAAAACACCGCCGCCGCCAAGCAAAAACAGCTTTTTTCTGAATGCCATAAAGTTTGGAACATTGACTTTTCCAAATGGACCTTTTCCTTTTTTGCTTGGCTTTTCTTTTTTACCAGAGCTAGGACCGTCTGCACTTTTTTTATCAACAAAGTCTAAATCTTCAAGATTGTTTTTTTCTACCGCCGCACCTGCACCTGCCGCAGCTGCTATTTCGCCGACCGGCAGCTCAGAGCCATTTATAACATCGCTTTCTTCGTCTTGCGGCTTAAGTTTTTCAGGAACCTCTGGACGTGACTGAAGGTTTTTTGCGACAGGCATTTTAACAACAGAGGCCAATGACGTCAAAAGCGCGTCACTAGTAATTAGCACGATTCGCTTGTTTTCTTCGGTGGCAATCTTTTGCAACAGCTTCATATTGACGGCACTCTGCAAAACACCGGCACGTTTTGGTGGCACAAGTGCTACGATTTTTTCGGCAGAAGATTTGACCTTGCCTATAATTGCAGTTATGTCATCTTCGATGTCTATATAGATAACGTCTTTTTTCATACTAGTTGCTTAAGATTCTGTTAAATTTGTCTTTTATTGATGTGTCTTGACTTCCCACTATAGTATCATAGCCTACCCGCAGCAAGCCCATAGCAGTAATAAAGGTATGGTCGGTTACGTGCCCGGTTTTGTCGGTAATTCCTATAGCCTGAGATGGATCAATTAACTGAACACTTGGCTTTCGTGGAAATGGCAAATTTTTGTGCCAGTCACGATCCTCTAAAACCTGAACAAGTTTTTTAAGACTGGCACCACCACCACAAAGCAAAACTCGCGTTGGAAGATGGTCTATTGCGTCAAACTCACTCAATGCAAGCTCTACGCCATTAAGCCAAACCTCTAAGGTTTTGTCTATTGACTGATTAACTTTTTGTTTGACCTCTGATTTTAGGCTGACGGTATCAATATTTAATTTTAGCTTTTCTGCGTCATCAAAGCTTATGTCCATATCAGATGCAATTGTGCGAGTGAAACTACGCCCACCGATACCAAACATCCTTGTACCTTCTACACCACCATCGTTAACAACACCGATGTCGGTCGTCCCGCCACCCACATCTACCAACACTGCGGTAAAGCTACTGCTTGCATCAGTTCCCAAAACAGATCTAGCTACAGCAAATGGTTCAGCTGCAACAGCCACCAAATCCAAATCTAACTCGCCAGCCGTACGTTCTAGCGCACCAATGTGCACCATGGGGGCAAATGCAGTGTATAACTGTATAGCCACATCCTTGCCCTGGAAACCAATAGGGTTACTGACTTTATATCCATCAATATGTATACTTACGATTGCACTGTTGACTAACTTAATCTCAACATCATCGTTTCCCATCTCCCAGGCAATCTGTTTTTGAGCCTTAGTCTGAGCACGCTCTTGCACTTTTTCTATAATAAATTCCATTTCGCTAACATCAAGCGGTAAATCTGGCTGAGGTCGCTTATAGCGAATAGTTTGAGTTATACCCTTAACCAACTCGCCAGCTATTCCAATAACCGCCCTGCGCGCCTGTATGCCCGCCTGCTGCTCGGCATCACTTAAAGCTATCTCGCAATTGCGCACAACGCCAGTGATATCAGCAATTGCACCAGAATGCATATCGCTAAGTTCCTGATGTTGGCGCCCAACTCCAACAATTTTAAGATCATCACCCTCAATTTTTGCAATTAGAGCTTTTACAAATTCGGTACCAATGTCTAGCGCTACAATATGGTCGTCATCGCCTCGCGCTGGCAAGGCTTTTTTAATTTTGTCTAGTATCATCACTGCGATTATACACCAGTTTTGATATTTTGTTTATGCTAGCCCTTAATCTATTAGTTGACTAAATAACCAAGTGTGTTTTAAAATTGTAGCGTTGTGCTTGTCCAAAACTACGTTGGAGGTACCTAAAATGACCGTCATGTCAATTACTGCTACCGTGCCCCTGCCAGGTACCGAGAGCAGGCTCGCCGAGATGCGCCACGTGCGCAAGATCAGGGCCATTCATCGCAGCGCCAAGCGTCAATATATTGGCGCTACGTTGTCGCTTCTTTCGGTCATTGGCTTCATCGTGACGACCGCGCTAGGAGCGCTTACTGGATACATTACACTAATCAAAACCGATCCTATCGTTGGCTATAGTGGAATGGCATTCGCACAGGCCTTTTCCTGGATTTATGTGTTTTCGTTTCGCTACCTGCTGCGCAGAATTGCAGAAGATCGAGATTACCTAATTCGTCGCACAGAGCGCGCAGCCTGTAAGCGACGGCAGCAAGCCGAACTGCGCAGAGTCCAAGCGCCAACCATGAGTCAGGCGCATGAGCCAAACCAGCCCTACACAACCTCTACCTACTCAGTCGACGCACTTAGCAATAGTGCGACCGGCGCCGCTTGGCCAAGAGGTGAAGACTTTCCTCAAGATTACGCCAGATATGGCTATAGCGACGGACATACCGCCACCTCTCAAGTTAATCGAAATTACGTGGATCGCACTGGCTACAACCAAAGGAGGTATTGCAGATTATAGGGCTAGTGTGTTGTAATATGTTAAGCCTTGATCCGAACTGAGAAAGGAAGCGATCATATGGCTAACAAGATAGCCCTTTGGGTGAACCATTTTGTTACTGGCTTCGGCTGGCTCATACTGCTGCTGTACATCGTATCGATCATCAGTGGTGATTTCGACACAATCTATGACATCACAAAACTCCTGATCGAAAACCTCCTAAGCGTTTTTCTTGCGGTATGGGAAATAGCCAGCGCTTTTGTTTCGAGTGTTTTTAGCAAGATTACTGAGTAACTACAGAGTAGGAACTGGCCAGTCCGACAAGAGGGCAAGTACCACAACAATTACCCCGCGACCAGCATTTTGCCTGCGTCGCGGGGCACTTTACATTGCTGCCAAAAGCTACAACACGAGCTTGGAGTTTTTTGTCAATGACACTTACGTCTAAAGCAAAGAATGCAAAATTTGCAACAAAACGACCAAAAACACAAGCTTCTTGGCTTAAAAGTGCAAATTTATTCTACACCAAAGCAGCTTTTATGCGGCGCACACCAGCCGAACTGGCTTCTTCTTTTAAGATCTTAAAACGTTTACCGTCTTCGGACAAAGCACCTGTATGGGTTACGTGGGGGCCGCCGCAAATTTCGCGACTGTAGTTTTCGCCGTCTGGATCGCCTACGGTGTAAACTTTTACTACTTCGCCGTATTTGTCGCCGAATGCGCCAGATACGCCATTAGCCAAAGCCTGTTTAGCATTTTCCTCGCGCCAGCCGACGGGCCAGTCTTTGGTAATTTGCTCATTAACTATATCTTCTACTTTTTTAAGCTCATCTGGGGTGACTTTTTGCGGGTGACTAAAGTCAAAACGTATTCGCTCGGCAGTTATGTTGCTGCCGCGCTGCACTACGTGATTACCCAAAACCATTTTTAGGGCTTTGTACATTAGGTGAGCTGCGGTGTGGTATTTGGTGGTGATTTCGCCGTGATCAGCTAGGCCGCCTTTGAACTCGCCTTTGCCAGCTGTACGGGAACGTTCGCGCTGCTCGGTCATTTTACGCTCAAATTGAGCACGCCAGTCATCATGAACTCTCCAGCCATTCTTAAATGCCTCTTCTAGAACAAGCTCTACCGGAAAACCATATGTATCGTACATTGGGAAGATCACTAGATCACCAGTAATCATAATTTCGCCATTGTCACCTTTATTCGAATCAGCGATTTTATTCAAAACCACCAATCCCTTTCTCAAAGTCTGCCTAAACACCTTCTCCTCGCGCGCTAGCGCGTCTATAACCTGCTGCTCGCGCTCGGCTACCTCTGGGAAGTCGTTTTTGTACAGGCCGGTTACAACAGGCACTATCTCTTGCACAAAGTCTTGCTCTATACCTAAGTCAAAGGCAAATCTAATAGCGCGGCGCATTAGGCGACGCATTACATAGCCTTGCTCTTTGTTGCTTGGAACTATGTCGTCAACGGCCAAAAACGTTGCACCGCGCAAGTGGTCGGCAATAACACGCATGGCATTAGTGTTGCTATCGTAATCTTTACCGCTAAGCTGTTGAATTTTTTCGATAATTGGCCACAGCAGGCTAATTTTAAACACATCTGGGCTGTTTATTGCGGCCGCGGCAATACGCTCTAGACCAGAACCTTGGTCTACGTTGTGTTTTGGCAGTTTTTCAAAGCCTTCACCACGACGCATGTATTCCATGAATACGTTGTTGCCGATTTCCATAAAGCGACCACAGTCACAGTTGGGGTGGCAATGCTCGCCGTACTCTTTAACTTCGTTTGGAGTGTGAGGAGAGTCGTCAAAGCGATAGAACATCTCGCTGCTGGGACCACCAGGTTCGCCATTTGCCATTTCGGCCACGCCTTTGCCACGCCACCACCAGTTTTTGTAACCATCGTAGTAGAATATTCGCTCGCCAGGCTTAATGCCACGTTTGTAGCCGTCTTCTTCCGAACCAATATCCGCCATCTGCGCGTCAACGCCACGGTCAGCAAAGATTTTTTTAATTAAATCAGCACTTTCGGTGTCTTTAGGAATATTAAAACGCTCATCGCCTATAAAACAAGTTGCATAAATTTTGTTAACGTCTAGCTTTACTACATCTAGCAAAAACTCGTACATCCATGGCAGTTGTTCGGCCTTAAAGTAGTCACCCAAGCTCCAGTTGCCCAACATCTCAAAAAAGGTTGTGTGGCGGTTGTCGCCAACGTCATCAATATCTTGCGCCCTAACGCAAGTTTGACTGTCTGCAATGCGCACACCGTCTGGGTGCTCCTCGCCCAACAGATACGGAATCATCGGCTGCATACCACTACCAGTAAACAGCGTGGTGGGGTCGTTTTGCGGCACCAAAAGCGCCCGCGGAACTATTACATGACCACGGTCTTTATAAAAATCTAAATAAGCTTTGCGGATTTGTTGAGCATTCATATCAGAGGTATTATACCAAACAGGCATTATTATATAAAGTTACATTCAAATGTTACCAGCTGGCTTGATCCAAAAAGACCAAGCCAGCTCCTTACCAAGCGTTAGCCATTGTAGCGGTGATCGAGATGCGCAGGCTTTTTGACCTGCTGAGAGCTGCCGCGTTGGCGGTAACCTTTTGCGGTAG
>JASFQB010000001.1:0-203430 GCA_050115675.1 Candidatus Woesebacteria bacterium | reverse complement strand
TTAACGTCACCATTAGTTTAGGTCTACCACTATTAATTTTACAATTGTTTGATATGTGTTTGGCCAGCGTGATACTTAAACAGTGTTGCGCTGGCTGTTTAATTTTGCTTGTTTTTGTGCTTTGTGTTGAAGTGTTTTGGCCTGGTTTGTGCGTGGTTTTTGCGTGCGAACTGGGCCTTCTTAATTGTACAAATGCAATTTACAACAAGTGCAAAAAACAGATATATAATGTACAATCTGCTTATGGATGTTACTGATAAAATTATTAAAATAGAACAATGGCTTGGTAGTGGGTCTATAAACATTTTTGGCTGCCCTTTTGCCGGCAAAGACACTCAAGCTCGCAAAATTGCCCAAATGTTGGGCGGCGAACTTATTGCCGGTGGAGACATTTTGCGCAGCCACCACGAGCCAGCAAAGATAGAAAAGATTTTAGATAGCGGCGGGCTTATTCCTAGCGACGAGTATTTTAACATGGTGCTTCCCTATTTATCCCAACCAAAGTTTGACGGCAAGCCACTAATTCTAAGCTCGGTGGGCCGCATGCAGGGCGAAGAAACTACCATATTAAAAGCGACCGAATCTTCCAATCATCCCATAAAAGCAGTTATATTTTTAGCATTGCAAGAGCCAGAGGTGTGGAAGCGCTTTAACACAGCACAAACTACGTTGCACGATCGCGGCGGTCGCGATGACGACAACCAAGAGGTGATAAAAACTCGCCTAGTAAACTTTGCGCAACAAACCATGCCCGTTATAGAGTTTTATCGTCAAAAAAACTTGCTAGTTGAGATAGATGGATCTAAAACGCGAGACGAAGTGACTGCCGACATTATTGAAGGAATATGCAACATAATAGATTAAACGAATAAACCCCGGACATGCCGGGGTTTTGTATCACTCTGGAGCAGTTGGCATAGCTGAATTAATGGCGCCAATCATTATGGTTAGCTGTTTTTTAAAATATGACTTACTCTGCCAAGAGTCAGCTCGCACAACCAAAGCACTCAAGGGTATAGAATTAAATAGCGAAGCTCGTCCAAAAATTATTGCAGCAGGCAGATGGTTGCCATCTAAGCCAAACGATACGCCTTTTGTAGATCGCCTATTACTGAGAGCAGCTCCACCATACCTTATCTTAGCGTCGATAAATTCATTGCGTCCATAAGTTGTCGGATCAACAAGTCGCGCCCAAACACTTACGCATTCAACACCCACGTCAGAAACAAAGGTCACATCAAGCATTTCACCGACAGTTTCGTAAACCTGACATCTAAAAATCCTCGAACTCAGATCATTGATCTTACGAGCCAATCCCGGCTCATTAATTACTGGACGGTACCACATAAGCGCTCCTAAATAGAAACATGACGCCGATATACACAACGACAATATCACACACAAAAACAAGCTGTCGATATCTATATGCTGCTATTTGCGTTTTTTTGATTTAGATTTTTTTGTTTTTTTTGATTTACTAACAGTATTTTTTGAAGATTTTTTAGTCTTTTTTGCCTTTGGCGTAGACTCCTCCTCTAGACTAAATACTTCTTCAATCTCTTCGTCTTCTACAGGGCGCTCTGACGGCAAACGGTACTCCCCTGTATGCTTTCGACGTCTAGTTTTAGCAACATACACAATCGCTGCAAATGCCACCAAGCCTACGGTTGCTGCCGTCAAGGTTACCCATTGTGAAGTTCCTTGACTTTGAGTTTGCACTTGTGTGTCACCAGCCACAGTTAAGCCACGTGTTGCTTGTGCATAGCTTTTTCCGCTAGAAGCTGGCTGCAAAGATTCTCCAACGTTAGCGCTGCTCCCCACCTTTGATGTTTTATCCTTATCTTGCGTCTGCAACACACCTTGCTGAGTAGATTGCAATTGAGTAGTTTGCGCCTCTGCGCACAAAGGCGTTGCGTTAAACGCTAAAAGGCTTGCCGCTATTATTAAAATAAGAGTTTTACGTTTCAAGACTTTGCTCCATTTCATGACCTTATTGTAGCGCAATATAAAGTTTAATAAAATCGATCTTTACAACATTTTTGTTGTTTTTGTTACTATATTGTATAGATTATTACATTATTTTAATGAATAAATTAATTATTCAATTTTTTTGAAGAATAAAAAAATGCATGTAGCTAAGGCACTTCCCTAACTACATGCACATGTCGCATCAGATAAGCTCAAAATGCGTTGATGGCTCCTCACATCCGTAGTAAACCTGCCAGCCACTTGAATCACTTGGCCGCTCGTACATCAGCCATTCTTTAGAATCTGGACCAACATACATACGATACGTCAACCAGCCGCTCTCGCCTTGCCCCCTATCCCAGGTCTTGCCATGCAAGGCATACTCGACTGAACCTCGCTCCGCCGCATGGCGCTTATACGACTTGCCGCCGTACTGAACGCCGGAGTCATCGAAGACAAGACCAGAGCTCAGTGACTCCCAAGCAACAATTGCGCTATTACCAAACGAAAAACGCCTAATCTCTGGATCCTGCCTACCATCAGGCTGAGCAAAGTAGTGAGCCCACGAGACGCTGCCGTTATTAAGAACAATGATGCCTACAATCGTAAAAACATCACCCCCTGGCTGATAGCGAAATCGCGACCCGATTTGCAAATTGCGAGGGTCAAGCTTTGGATCTGTAGCTTCTCCGGTCTCGTTAATGGCCTCGTATCCACTCTTAAAAACCACTCTACCATTTACTGTAGAACGGCGCACTATAAACGAAATGACCAGGATCACTACTACTGCCACTGCAAACAAAGCATAGATCGACCAGCTTGGCGTCTCCATAAATGGTTTGACGAGCAAGTGCATGGCTACCCCTTAATGTGAGCAAGATTGGACAGGCATATTATACAACGGATTAAATAAGGAGGCAAATTAATGCTGTAGCTCTTGGCGAGACGTTAAAACTAGAAAGTACTATTTTTAGAAAACAGCCTAGCCAATTATGATCTAAGCCAACATATCGCCGCTGTTTTATGCAGCAAAATGAAACTGAAGCACAAAATACTTGGCGTCAAAAATATGTTTGCAAAAAACGGATCACTTAACCAAGTTTATAACTAGACAAAACTCGACTCTGCTAGCATATTACTGGTCGCACGATCTCTTGACATATAGCAAGCACAATGTCAAAATAGCCATGCAGACCTCGCGCACCCAGCATTTAGGAGCAATCATGTCCGAGAAATCCGATGAGCTGGAATTTCTTGAACAAAAAAGATACCATTATCTACTAGCATCGTTTTTTACGTTTGTGGCATTTATGATTGGGCTTGTATTAATTTGCTTGTTTTACGCAGTGACTGGCGCGGGAGTTTATATTGGCGTTTTGTTGATTGTAACAATGCTACCTACATCGGCTTTCTTGTTTATAGTAAAGTGCGCTGGCATAGACAAAAAAATCAGCAGCTTGTCACAAAACGACTAATTTTAGGGCATGGCGACTGCCCTGCGAGACCTCTCGCAAACCTTGCGTTTTTCAAGAAACGTAAGGAGTCGCCGTATTTAAAATGATGTAAAATTTAAGCAAAAGCATTGTCATTTGCGGGAGTTGTTGTTAGGATATCTTAAGTGAATAGATAATCTAATAAATCATCCGATTTTATCTGTATATTGATTTGCAACACGGAGGAAAACAATGGCACGACTGCCTAGATCAGGCCAGGACCAAGGCACCTGGGGAGCAATTTTAAACGACTTTTTAACGCAAGAACATTCAAGCGATGGTGCTTTAAAGTTACGATCTGACGGAACTTTAGACGCATATTATCAAAAGCCCAGCAGTGGTATACCTCAAAGTGATTTAGCTTCTGGCGTTCAAACTTTACTTACTCCAACAATAAATGCTAAATCTTACGGAGCAAAAGGAGATGGATCAACCGATGACACCTCTGCTCTGCAATCTGCTATTGACGCCATTTCTACTAGTGGAGGTAAGGTAGTAATTCCGGCCGGAACGTATGTCGTTAGTTCAACTTTAACAATCGACAAAGATGCAACTATTATTACGGGCGTTGGACCATCTACAATAATTAGAGTTGCAAGCGGCGCACTAGATATTGACGTATTTAAAATTGGCAACGGCTCAACCACACGCGCTCATTGTGCAATCCAAAATATGCGCATTAATGCCGACGGTCAAAAAACAGCCGGTCGCGGCATTTATTTAACAAAATGTTTTAAAATTTGGTTACAAAATTTATTAATAGAAAAACAGTACCGTTCTTTGCAATTTTCTAATACAACCGAAGTTTGGCTTGACTCTACAGATGTTCGCGACACTAAAGAGCACGGCCTATATCTTGACCACGACTTGATGAGTGGATTTGACTGGTACGTTAACAATTGCGTGTTTGATAATCCCGATGTATCCAATACAGGCAGTGGTATCTACTGGAACGGTGGAGAAACACTTGTAGTAAGCAACGTCGACCTACTACGCTTTAATACTGGACTTTACATAAATCCTGCAGCAGGCCGAGAGTCTCGTTTTGGTTTTTTCAATAACCTAATTATGGACACCTGTAGTGACAACAACGTACACATATCAAATACCGACACAGGCAACTCCGTAGGTTTCACCTTTACAAACTGTTGGTCTGGAACCGCTACGAACTATGGTGTGCTAATCGATCGACCAGGCGGCGGCATCGTTCAGGGTGTTCGCTGGGTTGGCGGCAAAATATTTCATAACGGCTTGGCCGGTTTTAGGCTTGCTGGAGGCCAAGATGTACATATTTCGGCCTGTGACATCATTGCTAATTCTCAAACCTCCTCTGCAGCACGACATGGCGTAGAAGTTGGTGGTGGCATAAGCGAATTTTCGATTGTAGATTGTCGCATTGGCGGCGGATACCAGCAGGGTGACACACAAGGATATGCGATTCATATTGACGAAGGCGCCTCGGACAATTACATAATTACCAGCAATGACTGTCACGGCAACAACAACACTCCAAAAATCAACGACCTTGGAACTGGTTCACAAAAGATCGTAGAACACAATCTGCCAGTAGCGTAGACTTTTTTACAGCAGCAAAGCAGTTGACATTGACTCCGTTTCAGCTTAATATTGTTTTGTTTTGCATACCTTAACATCTTTCACGAAGGGAACCTGATTGTGCTAGAGTTAGGGGTAAAAAATGACCGCTTTGATGGCGGCCGCTACCAAACCGCGTAAACGATGGTACATTGCCACACTGGCACGCTTTTTAACAATGCGCACATTTGCGCCAAAAAGACGCCATGCTAAATACTCAAAATGGTACCGCTGGCGCTACGCACTGTTTGCACTATGTCTGACAATTACTGCGACTGGCGGAATTCCTATTGCGATGACGGTTAGCCGCGACTGGGGATTGGACTTCAGTAGACTACCAACGACCAAAGCACCAACGCTTGAAGAGCTCAATACCGCAATCGCTTCGGCAGAACTGTACATCAACTCGCTTTACAAGCCGATTGGTAACAATATGGCCGTACAGAGCGAGGCCTCTGGAGTGCCACTAAAGGCTCATTTTACTGACACAAACCAGTGGGTGCTTCTTGGCGAAGAAGTCGAAGAGTGCCTAGAAACCCCCTGCAAACCCACATCCTCTATCAATCCTGGCTCTTTTGGGAAAAACACAGAAGATTATGCTGTCGTTTTTAGTTCATCATCGCAACGAAACGCTTTTTCGGTAGATGTTTCCATTGACTGGAACACTACATCTGATGAGTTTTCAATATCGCTCACACCTAAACAGGTTAAACAACCCGTGGAGCTATGGCTGGACGAATTTAAATTGACAACGTATTCTGACAACAATACAAAAGAAGAAACCATTAACATATCAAAGGCAGATACAACCAAACTGCGTATGCTACGCTACACTGTGCGCCATGCTACACAAGCAGCATACATGTACTGGCTTAAGCGAGGTAATGTGAGCAAAGCAGATACTCTGGCAAGGTTCTTGCAAAGCAATGGCTATACTGCAGGACTAGATATGCGTGCACCTCTGTTTGACCTGTCGAACGAACTATCAGACGAGCTGCCTTTTGATGAAGCAGCCTACGAAGACTGCGACCATCTGCCACAATCAACAAGTTTAGCATATGCATACAAAAGCAAGGTTTGTCTTTTTAGGAAGACATATCTAGAAATAGGCGCTAGAGACACCTTTTTGCAAGCTTGGCAGGCGCTTACGACGCTTCAAAAATATCGAGACCCAAATTACGAGCACCCCAAAAACAGCTGGTGGCTGCAAGGATCAACTCCAGCAGAAATCGCTGTCCATTTGCAGGGTCAATGGAACCGCACGGGCTACGGCGTACCAAAGTGCACGCCATTTAGTTGCAACGAAATGAGTGGAATTCGCACTTCGATTTTTGGAGCGCTCCAGACAGAACTTGGATACAACTACGGCAACAAGAACTCGCAGGCTTTTGCAGACGCTGCCGCTGCAACAACGATTAGATCGCAGATTACCAATGGCATGCTATATATGAAGTCAGGTACGTTTTACCGACCGGCACATACTGGATCATTTTTGGCATCCTGGGATGGCGTAACCGAAGATGGACACCTTAGATATATTGTGCCATCATCGCCAGCGCTAGTTTCTTGGGTTGCCTTTCAGATTACTGGTGAATCTCCAATCCCCCCAGAGTACCTGGGACTCATTCCATCTAACAGCGAGACTACTTTTGACGCAACGGCTTTTTTGCTTAAATATCGGTGTCTTAAATACAAAGTCTGTAATTAAAGGATAAAACTGCAAAACAGGGCGACAGCTTACACTGTCGCCCAACTTCAAAATTTATATCCCCAGAATGCAACTGGCACTCTGGGGAACTTTCAGATCACACTTACCTCAACTGGATATGGATGTGCCAAAAAATATCCTTCAATATCTGTAAAGCCATATTTCATAGCAACTTCGATCACCCGTTGCACCGCCAAGTCATGCCTGCTGCGTTGAGTAATTGCGATACTGTCACCGCACCCAATTGGCCACAATTGAACTGCAGCCTCAACCACACTAGATATTTCATCCTCGATGCGCATTAACTCATCAGACGCAATACCCAAATCTGGATCATCAATACACGCTTTTCGAGCAGTCATACAGCGCATCAGGCAACCCGTAAGATTACCAAACTGCACCAATGTACTGTAACGCTGCTGTCGATCCAATTCTAGCCTTGCGCAAATAAGCCGTTGAAGCAAGGTTGGGTTTTTAAATACGCTACCAAATGGATTGACGCAAGAGTTCACAACAGCCTCCAAGCGTAGGTGTCGACCAAAATATTATACTATATTCTTGCTTTTTGTTGATTTTTATATCAGTATTTGTAAAAATGGTTTTTGATTGTATAATACGATTATATCTTTCGACTATCGAAAGGGAGCAAGATGAGCGCTTTTGATTTAGCCATGAGGCTCGTCGTCGTCACTGACACGACTCAAGGAATTAATACCGACAAAACGGTGCAATCATGGCTCGAAGCCTACCGCAACCAGCGCAACCCTATAATCGACGCTGAATTAATTTTTATTGGCGTCCCGCGAGAAACCCGCACAACCGACAATCAGCAAGAGGTGCTATTGACGCTTTTACGCGACAACAACCCCTGTACGGACCATTGCGTACTTGCGCACGTACTCATTGGCGAATGGATGTTTGTATATTGCCGCATGGTAACCGACCGAGAAGAGCTTGCAAGCTTTAGACTTAACAGCTGTATCAATCAAATGATCGAACTTGCGGCCTAGTCATTAACCGCTTAGAGCAGAAATTGCTTTAAGCGGTTTTAATTTTAGATAGGCAACCATCCCCTCAAGACAATCAGCTTTATTTGCTTGGGGGATATTCGCCTTTAGGTAACATTGACATATGCAAAAAAATATATTATAATGAGACCTAGAGTGCATATCCTACACACAAAGGAGCGATGGAATGCGCCTGTTGGATCTTAATCGCTACCTAAACACACCAGAAGGCTCTTACGCCAGACTGGAAGACGAGGGGCTGTTCGAGGTCACTCTCGCCGAAGCTGCGAGCCGCCTAATCCAAGTCTACGCCGAGAGCGACGACAACGAGGCCTTTGGAGACTTCAAATACGGTTGCATGGGTGTGGCGTCAGCTAGCAAAACTGTCCTTGCCCACTGCAAGCCTGAAGGCCGCGAAGACGAAGGCAGACTACTGAAAAAGCTTGCGCAAACACTCATGCGGTTTCAGTGGTGGAGCGACTCGCTGAATAGTGGCGAGCCGCTTGACAGTCTTGGCATCGCCTACCCCACAACCACTCGGGCATTCACGCCCGAGGTTCCAGAGCAGTTGCCAGATACAAATCTGCAACGCGCACTCCTGGCAATCTCGTGGGCACTTGGCCGCCAGATGACCGTCAACCTCGACGAACTTGCCAAGCACGACAGGATCGAGGTCGCTGCCGCGCTTGGACTGGCTGTCGAGATCGAACTAGTCAACGGCCTGCCGTTCGAGGGAGCCCTGATGTCGCTACTCATCAAGTAGCGCACAACGCCCAGAGTTGTTTACGTATGTGAATAACTCTGGGCGTTTTTCATTTAATCAGTATCGCCAGATTGCCATACCCAAAAACACAAGTGACAACACCGTAAAGGTTATTACAAGGAGGTAAGACAGTGGATCAACTTTTAGCTGATTGGTGCGCCTTGGTATCATTTTGCTACCTGCTCACAGATATGTCTCTACCCTGCTCTGCATATGGCGCGCTTACTGTAATGCGACCGTTAGCATCTTTCACAACTCTATAGCCATTGCCATTTGTAGCACAAACAGTATTACACTGAGGATCAGACGGCAAAGACACAAGATAAACACCATTTGCTGTCAAGACATTTAGATCAACCAAGCCTGTACAACTAGCTGCTCCTGTAGCGCAGATCTCTGTTGCAGTTGTTGTAATTCCAGCCGGAACATTGCCATCGTTATCAAGCGAATATTGATAAATTGCGCTAATTATTGTAGAGACGTCAGCCTGTCTTTGCGCGTTTCTGGTATCTGCCAGTTGTTTGCCAGGGTTAATTGCCAAAATTACAATCCCTGCTAAAATTGCAATAATTGCAACCACAAGTAAAACTTCTAGCAGCGTAAAGCCTTTTTTATCTTTAATATTATGCGAGTTTGACATACCACTCCTTTTGCTTTTTAATCTACTTCTTGCCAAGATGCAATAGATATACTTAATAATGTTATTGTAACACGCGCTTGGACTTTCTTTACAACGCTGCCCGATTGCCCAGTTGCGTTTATATCTTTTTCTGAGCCTACATCCGTGACGTCGTACTGACAATCTGAATCATTTAATTCGAGTAATCCGGAACCAGTATAAGAATGATCAAAACGAATTTGCTGCATTGCTTCTTCTATGCACGATTTTGCAGCACTACTAGCCTTTGCCGATTGTTTAACAACAAGCGCCGAACGCTGGCTATCCGTCCCCGCAAGCAAAAGCGCAACAGAAACCGCCAGCCCCAAAGCCCCAGCTATTAAAACAGCTATTAGTGCAACATATCCGTCTGCTTTTTTGCAATAACCACTCATACTATTGCCCTACCGTCACAGAGGTTGTGAATGTTTTTTGATAATTATATTCTTGCCCTCCAGACGTATTTACGCGACTAATCGTAAGGCTAACCTTCACAATTCCTTTTGTGCCCGGACGAGATAAATTAGTAAACTGCAAATCGCTTATTTTTACTTTGCTATTTGACAAGGCAATATCACTACCACCATCTTCTGACACAACAATCGCGTCTGAATAAAAGCTAAACGTAACAGAATTTGCCCCAGCTAAACTTAAACTTTCTGCAGATACACCAGGGGATGGAGAGACTACATAATTGGCATTTTTAATCGCGTATTGTATTTGCTGGATAATTGCAACGCCCTGCTGATCCACCTCTGATATCGCCTGACTTTTTACTCGCAAATCTAACGACAGTATCACAAAGGCAACAACAGCCAAAAGTAAACTACCAACTATGGCAACGTAAAGCAAAAGTTCTATCAAAGTAAAGCCTGCAAGACGATTATTTATGTTTGGGGTTTGTGTAGTACTCATATTAATTTTTGACAAATACCGTTAACTCCTCATTATTTGACACGCCAACCCCAGCCACCACGTCCAAAGCCGCATCGTACGACACACCGTTGATGTCGCCGTCTGCATCTACCGTTTTTACTACTGTCATATTGGCAAGGTCAGACATATCAATAATCTGAAACTCGCCAGTCGCAAAATCTGTGCCCATAAAAATATAGTTGTTGCCCGTGGTATCTACCGATAAATCGTTAATATTTACCCCACCGTCTGAGGATATTTCTGACACAACCACTGGAGCCAAAGGATCGCTAACGTCAAGTGCTGCTAAGCTGCTTGATCTGGCCACAAAAAGCACATTGCCACTTTTTGCCAACGCAGACACGGACTTATTGCCATCAATATTTATTGTGGCTACTAAATTTGGACTAACAGGGTTATTCACGTCCATCACCAAAACCTCCTGCGAGACCGAACTTGTTCCAATATACGCGTAGTTGCCGCCCACAACCACATCGCGCATAGAAATGTTGTCGCTATACGACCCAAGAAGCAATGGAGATGCAGGATTACTTATATCTAAAATTGAAAATTCTTGCGAATTTCCGTTTGACGCACGAGCCAAATATGCATAACTACCTTCAACAAAAACCGCCAACCCATTTGCGTTGCCCGGAGCATTATATGTACCAGCAATAGTTGGCGCTGCTGGATTTGATACATCAATTATCTGCAACTCCGCCGAATTTGACGAAGTTGTTACAAAAGCATAATTGCCATTTACAAAAATATCCGTCGGACTTGATGCTAGTGAGCTTAGTTCACCCACCAAAGCAGGTGTCGCAGAATCACTAATGTCTATTGCTGCAAAGTTTGGACTTCCACTGCCGCGAACAACATAGGCATAATTGCCGCTGGTGGCAACTTTCAGCGCATTGTTTGTGCCAGATATATTGTACGACCCAGCCTTTATAGCATTTAGCCAAGTTTTTCCAACGCTTCCCCAGCCCGTTAGTAACCGTTGCAGGTCAACGCTTTTTTGACCTTCCCGGTACGACCAAGTTACGTGCGCATTTATATTTTTGCGGTAAGCGTCAATACTAGAAATAGTTACGGATCTGGCATAAACGTCCGTAATGTCTGGAGTTTCTGCAAGAGTCCAAACTCCGCCACTTTGCACGAGGCCATACGTGCCATCGCTAATATTGTTTATATTTTCGTCTCGAATATTACCAACAGCGTCAAGCGCCTCTTGCGCCAAAAAAGTTGCGCGCTCATTATAGCCCGCACTAGCAACAGACGACTGCCCAAAAACCATTACGCCAACCAAAGCTACCACAAACATACCAAAAACCGTAACGGCCAATAAAACCTCAATGGGCGAGAATCCATCTTGATGTTTGAGTTTAATATTCGACAGTACCTTTTTCATTTATTGTTACCGTTTTTATCTGGCTTGCCGCTGACGAACTTAATGTAAAGCTACCAGCCTGACTAGGATTGGCGTTGTTTTTTGCAAATACAACCATAGTCATATCACTTGGCGTTAAAGTTGATGGCATACTTATCACTTCGTCATAAGAGCTATCTCTGGCATTAAAGTCCGACCCCTTAAATACCGTAATTGAACCCTGCTGCACATTCACGCCCCATTGATCGTCCGCCTTTACGCCACGCGCATAAACCTGTGCACGCCGTAGCGAGTCAACCAGCGACTGAGCAGCAATATCTAAATCGTTGCGATTGTTAAAAGACGCAAAAACCGGTAACGACAATCCCGCCAACATAACAAGAATTGCTACAGACAACAATACTTCCAACAAGCTAAAACCATCATCTCTCACGCCTGCAAACCCCCAACCAGGCTGTAAATTGGCAAAATAACCGCTACAGCCACCGACAAAACACCAAGCCAAACTATTACTAGCAAAATTGGTTCAAGAACTGCCTGCAAGTTTTGAGCTGTCGTGTCAGATTTTTCTTCGTAAATTTTGCCTATTTCAAGCAACGACTGAGATAAATTGCCCGAGCTTTCGCCCGCAATTGCAATTTGCTGGACTGTTGGCGGTAACAATTTTTGGCTGTTTTTGTACTTATCAAGGCTAGTTTTTAAATTATAGCCATCGTCAAAAGAATTATACAAAAAGCTATACAGTTTTTTGTATTCGGGAGTGTTTTCTGCCTCGTACATCATGCGCAAAGATTGAGTAACACTTAAGCCCGCGCCAAGCAAAGTACCAAATAAATAGCCAAAACTAGCCACCTCCACTTCTTGCATTAAACGCGACACGCCCGGGGTATGAAACAGTAAGCTTCTGCCAATTGACTTAGTTGCTTTTGCAATAAATAACACGTAAACTAACAGCGTAATTACACCAATAACCGCAGGTATCAGCCAAAAACCATTTTGTCCCACAAATTTACCAATTGCTATTACAATCTGTGTAATTAGTGGCAAATCTACGCCCAAACCCGCAAAGGTGTCGGCAAGCCGCGGCAACAAAAACCAAACAATACCTATTCCAACAACAATTGTTATACCAAAAACAAAAGCCGGATACAGCATCGCTGTAGTAATTTTTGATCGAAGCGCATGCTGTTTTTGCTCTTGCTGTGCGGCAATTTTTAAATTTTGCGCCAAATTACCAGATTCTTCGCCCAACTTTGCCAACGACACAGTTTGCCAAGAAACGATTCTTGACCTCTCCATGACTTTCCATAAAGGCATACCTTCTGCAATATCTGACTTCATGTCATCTAATATTTTTTTAAACTTACTAGACTTAGTTGCCTGCTGCATTGAAGTTAAAATATCGCCCAATGGCACAGCAGCCTGCAAAAGCAGCGCCAAGTTTGCCGTAAAATACATACGATCTTTGCTCGGAAGATACACCTGCTTGCGATGCGCTAGTGTTTCTATTGCCCCTGCCACTGATCACTCCGCTCGTCATTTTTTGGAGCCTCTACCACACGCAAAACCTCGCTTATGGTTGTTTGCCCCCCTTTAATTTTGTCTATGCCATCCTCAAACATGGTTTTAGAACCTTGCCCATGGCTAAGTTCGGCGACTTCGCGTGTTGATGGTTTTTTTAGTATTAAGTCTTGCATTTCTGGAGTGATCTCAACAAGTTCAAACAGTGCCGTACGACCGCTATACCCAGTATTTCCACAAACCTCGCAGCCCTTGCCAGCATAAACTGTATCATTAGCAGAAAAATATGTTTCTATTTTGGCTTTATTATTTTGCAAAGAACTTATTGCATTAGCTAAAGGCATGCCAAATTTACAGCTATTGCAGATTGTGCGCACCAAACGCCGTGCAATAACAACCTCTAAAGTAGAGGCAATCAAAAACGGCTCCACTCCCATATCAACTAGGCGCGGTATTGCCGTAGCGGCATCGTTAGCATGAAATGTAGAAAGTAACAAATGTCCCGTTAGCGCAGCATTTACCGATATTTCGGCAGTCTCACGATCTCTAATTTCGCCAACCAAAATAATATCTGGATCTTGGCGGACGATAGATCTTAACCCCTTAGCAAAAGTAATGCCCGTAGCTTCGCGCACCTGAATTTGATTAACTCCAAAAATTTTATACTCCACAGGGTCCTCAATACTAGTAATATTGACACTGGGTGTATTTAACATTTTTATCAAGGAATATAGCGTAGTTGTTTTACCCGAACCAGTAGGGCCAGTTGCCAAAATCATACCAAACGGTTTATTTGCGTAATTGTATAGCTTTTCGCGATTTGCATCACTCAAACCAACATCTGCAAAGTTAAAGCTTTGAACATACGACCCCAAAACACGCATTACTACTTTTTCGCCATCAACGGTCGGAATAAGCGATACACGCAAATCAACCGTGCGAGACTCAAGTTTTTTTTGGATTGCGCCATCTTGCGCCGCGTAATGCTCGTCTATCCTTAAGCCCGCTTCTACCTTTATACGGTTTAAAACATTTTCGTAAAATTCTTTTGGGATGGTTCCTGCATTACGCAGTCTGCCATCAACCCTAAAGCGCACAACAACGCTGTTTTGATGTGGCTCAAAGTGAATATCAGACGCACGATACGCAACGGCGTCTTTTATAATTTCTTCTACAATCTCTGGGGCAATTCTTCTACTACCAGCAATAATTTGCGAAAATCTTGTCTCTAGCGGACGCTGATAGCCAGAAAGCGTTGCGGCGATATATTCCGGCAAAGCATATGTCAATTTAATTGCCTTGTTTGACAAAACACTCTTTAATGCAGTCGCATCAATATTATTAGGGGAATCAGTCGCAATTGTTGTTAAATCTACAGCATCCTTAACAACAACCACTCTTTGTTTTTTAGCCAGATCCTCAGGAATCTTAGATATATCTTCTTTTAAAGGTGGGTGCATCACCAAGTCAGAATACGGCAGCCTATATGCTTCTGCTAGAGCCTGCCCAAGCAACGCCTTTGTTAGCAAACCTTCTCGTAATAAATAATCAACATACTCGTCAGAATTTTTTGACGCCTTTTCTGCCAAGTTGCTATCTTTTTGAGATATATAATCTTGGCCAGTTAATATAGATTTTAGTGCACCAATTTCTGGATACATACCCACCTCTACTTGCACTTACGTAGCAGTGTTATTAACGTAATCTACAATGGTCGTAAGTGGTGTGTCGGACTTGACTAAATATTTTTTTGCCCCCAGTTTGATTGCTCTTTGCTCGTCTTCTATCTGACTAAGATTAGAAAGTACAAAAATCGACGGCTTATACGACATGCTGTTTAGTTTTTCTAAAACCTGGAACCCATCTAAGACCGGCATAATCAAGTCAAGAAGAACTACATCAAATTTTTGCTTTGCCGCAGCATCTAGACCACCTTGACCGTCATAAAACACCTGAACATTATGTCCAGCTTTTTTTAATTTTAACTCCATTGCCTTTGCTAAGGGTTTTTCGTCTTCGATTATTAGAATGTTCTTTGTCATTACATTGCCTCTATTTAGTTAACATTGTATCATAATTATTTGCTGTTTATCCTTTCGGTTTCTAAAGGCACAATCACATTAAATGTTGTTCCTTTGTTTTCTTCCGAGGTAAACCACACTAATCCACCAAGGCGTGTTACTATCTCTCGCACAAGATATAATCCAAGTCCATTGCCCTCAACCTCTTGCGTTTGTGCATTGTCTGCACGAAACAGCTTTTCGAAAATATGAGGCTGTTGCATCTTAGGTATGCCGATACCCTCATCTTTTACGGTCATAATTATGCAAGCTTTATTGGCTGGACATCTACGGTTTGGGCGATCTTCCGGGCCTGCCAACCGCACGTTAACCTCAATCTTGCCACCCATTCTTGAATACTTAATAGCATTAGAAAACAAATTTTGCATCACTATTCTAATAAGCTTTGGATCAGCCTTAACGTGAGGCACCTTTTTAGATATATGAAAAATAAAATCAATTTTTTTATCTTTAATACTTTCTGATAGCTCAATTCTTAAACTTTTAACAACAGACCCTATAGATACAGATACGGGCTCATTAATAAACTTTCCAAGATCAATACGCGAGACATCCAATAATGAGTTGACCAGTTTTATCATTCTCTGATTGCCACTATATATTTCTTGCAAGTAATTACTCTGCTCTTTATTTAACTTGCCCGCATCGCCACTCAACAGCATCTCTGAATACCAATTTATAGCCGATAAAGGCGTGCGCAGCTGATGCGATGCTAAAGATACAAATTCATCTTTGGCTTTACTTAGTTCTGTTTCGCGAGTTGCGTCCCTAAATACGACAACCGCGCCCACAATTTTTTTTCTATCGTCTTTTATTGGTGCGGCAGAATCCGACACCACAACCCTGCTCCCATCCTTGCGAACCAAATATGAGTTATCTTGGATATGCGCAATTCGACCATCCAAAGCACTCTTAATAAAACTCGAGGTTGCCCTGAATGCTCCCTTTTCTAGGTGTTCAAATTTTAAAATTTGATCATACTTTTTGCCGACAGCCTCTTTGGAAGAATGTCCACTTATGACCTCTGCGGCATAGTTAAACAAGGTAATTCTATTTTTGTTGTCTATAGCAAAAACTGCATCGCCTATGCTTGCAAGAATAGTATCATTTTTGCCTCGAGCGACTACAGCATTGTTGCGCTCATTACTTAAATCTTCTGTCATAATTTCGGCAATCCCCATTGCCTCCTGGCGCTTAAGAATTTGAGACAATGTTAAAAACGCTGCCAAAAAAGACAAAACAATTCCACCAACAATTACGATTACTGGCACCAGCCTTTCAGAATCACTAGCTCCAAAATTGCTATTCGAGTACATTTGCAATTGCCAAATTCGCCCATTAATGTTTATGTTACCCTGATATGCGGGAATAGCATCCGAAGATATATCCGAATTTTGTCCATATAACACAGTATCTGTAGCCAGGTCTTTTACTATAAACTTAACATCCGAATTAACCGCTCCTTTAAAAACGTCCGCGAATAATGTCTCGTAAACAAAAGAGGCATTTACATAACCCAAAAGACTACTTTGCCTATCTTCAACTGTGACAGACACAGACGAGCCAACCTTGCCAGAGTATATTGGCAGGGTCGAAAAGAAACCAAGCTTCTCTACAGCGTCACCAGGTAAAGCAGCGTTAATGTTTACTGTCCCCGTCGTGGCAATCTCGCCCGTATCACGCGATTTCTCTAACGTATTACGCCGTGTTTCGCTACTACTTAAGTCATATCCAACAGCTCCCTCGACATCATTTGGTTCAATATATGACAGTACGTATAGCGTGTTTTGATCACTTTGCGGTCTAATATTGAAATCTGCAAAATTAGGATTTACTGATACAGGCTGCTGACGCATATGGTCTACAAACTGCTGTTGATCCTCTGTCAAAACTTTTTTGATAAAGGCTATCCCGTTCAAGCCAGGGTAGTTTTTTTTGGTCTCTGAAGAATCGAAATACGTTTCAAACTCCTGTGACGTCACCTCGTTACTCGCCTCAAACAAGGACTTGTATCCATAAAGAACGCTAGTATAACTAGCTAGTCTTTCGTCAAAAGAGTTTTGCTGTTCTGCATAAGCTCGCTGTGCTGCAGAGTTAATATTTGATCTTAAATCCGCTAGACTAAGTTGCCATAAAGCACCCGTAGCAATTAGCATTACAGAGAAGGTTATGATTACAAGTTGATATTTTTCAATAGATTCAAACGCCCTCTTAAACCCTTTAGTCGGTTCAAGCAAAAACCACATAGAGCTTGCTGCGGCCATAAAACAAAGAGCCTCAACAGTAGGCATGGGGATAAATCCAATAGACTCTGCAAAATTAACACCAAACGCCGATCCAAAAACCGTAAGAACAGAATTTATAAATATGGCAAACAAAACAAATTGCAATAAATACTGCTCCCACTTACGCCTATGATCCATAGCCAGCACCAACAAAGCAACACCCACAAGCGCAAAGTTAAAAGCAGACCTTGGCGTAATATATGCATACGGCGTTACGATATCAGAAAGCAACCAGTGGTCAATACTAGAATCGATTCCCCAAAACACCCTTAACCACACTAAAGAAGCAAGTATCATAACCCAGCAGGCCAAAACAGCATTGAGGCTTTTTCTAGCGCCTCCACCCCGTTTAAAACTTAGTCCAAAAACAAGCAAAGCTGCCGATAATGCAACAAATGTCACAGCAATTACAGGATTAACAATAATAGTCTTAAGTAAAAAACTAGCCAAAAGCGCAACTATGCCAACACCACCGATAAACACTGCACCAACAATGCTTTTATCATGAGACAAAGATGCCCCAACAAAAGGATTGATCAACCAATCCTGAGCGTTTTTAAATGTTCTAAACGATTTTGCAAACTTAGCAGCCTTCGTTATATGCATTAAATATTGAGCAGCAAGCATCAAAGAAGCTTCTTTGCCACAAACCGCAATTTTTTGAATGCGCATCTTAGCCAGCTCTTTTGTTGCCAGTCTAGCACCGCTAGTTTGGCTCGTAGCCCTACTAGCATCAATAAGCAGCAACACGGGACGACCCTGCAATGTCAATTCTTTTGCGGCTGCGTCTGTTTGCGGTATAGAAACATCCGTAACACTTTCGTCTATCAATCCAACAAGTTCGCAAACAATAATATGCCTGCTATTTATCCATACCTTTGCGTAACCCGGCTTAACTGATTGCTCCTTCATAGCGTATTATAATTGTAGCATAATCATGAACTAAACTAATTAATGTTACGCTCTTTACATTAAAACATGGCAGCTATACAATACTATGGTTGCTTTAGTCTAGAGTTTGAGGGGTAGAGTTATGAGACTCGCTTTCAGTCTTCCGACAGACGATGCAGTCCACACCTACTGTGTTAGCTGCCAATCTGAAAACCCAATTCACACCAAGATTCGCGGGCTAGATAGCTACATCTGCGAGACTTGTGGACACGCTGCCACGAGGGCCATCATCATTGATCCTGAAGTTGAGTACTGGCTAAGTCCAAGTGCTACATACTGGCACAGAATAGCTGGTATCTGCGTTGTAAATAACGACGGCAAGTGGCTGTTTTTTAACAGATCAAGACACCCGTTTGGTTACACAATTCCAGCCGGACACGTTAACAGGTACAACGAACGAGTTGAGAATCCCATTGTTTCCGCGCAGCGCGAGCTGCAAGAAGAAACAGGGATTAGCTCAAAAGTAAGTCAGCTAGTTCCAATCGAGACTCTCAACATTGTCGGAGACGAATGCAGACGCGGATGCGACAATCACCTTTGGCACATCTACGCAATCAGAGTACCAAGCAGTGCTGAAGTTCAAGTTCAAGAAACAGAAGGCTCAAAACCCATATGGCTCACACCTGCGGAAGCGCTGTCAGAAGAGCTAACGTTTGCCACCAGGCATGTCCTGGAAAGATGTTCAATTAAAGTAGGGCAAAAGCTAGCATAAAAAATAGGGGTAAGGTCAGAACTTCTAGACCTCACCCCATTTAACTATGGCGCGGGCGCGTACGTAAAGCTGCCATGTTGCGCCAGACGAATTGTCGACTCTGTATTAACCAACATATCGCGCACCGAAATCGAGTAGCTTGTAGGCTGACCACTAATTTCTGCAGCAAAGCCAGCCATCAACCTAGCAAAGTGCTTATTATAATCAGTAGGGCCCGCAGATGCATATGTTGTTGATTTTCCTTTGCCATGAATCTCAACTCGCCCATCAACAGTGGATACCTTACACCAGCCATTACTAAACCGCAAAGTAATATATTCGGCAAAGACACGTTTTGTGCTAGTGTTTTTTCTTGAGCCAGAAAACTCAAATTCAACATCACCCATAACGCCGTCGGCGACGTATTCATCCGCTCCATCGCTCTTACGGCTTACAGCAAACGGAAGTTCATTTGGCGCAAGTCCACTAAGAAGCCAGCGCAGATAATCAATCTCGTGCGAGAAATGATCAACCATAAGGCTTTCGTGCTTACCAGGTTTTTTTGGCACTGGATAGTCAAACATCAGTTCAACTCTTTCAAGCTTGCCGCAGGTTCGCACAAGCCAACCAAGGCTGTTCTTGGGCCACATATAAGGATCACTCACGCGTCGCGGATGGCACGTGCTTACAATTAGTCCACGATGTTTTGCCACCGCAAAAGCATTCTTAACCAAACGCAGCCCGTCATTATCAATAGCCATAGGCTTCTCGGCTAGCGTATGCTTGCCGCTTTGAACCGCCTGCCACAAATGACCAGGGTGATCAGCATCGCCAGTAATAACAATAACAGCTTGCACTTCGGACATGCCCAAAAGTTCGTCGTAGCTGTTGCACTGTCGCACGTTTTGACTCGCCGCAACGGCAGGCGCAACTGCTGCACTCATCGCTCTTTTACTTCGATCGTAAACCGCAACCAGCTCTAGCCCGGCGTGCACACCTGGCATAATATGAGATGCAGAGTGACCACCGCACCCGATAACACCAAAACGAACTGGCTTGACCATTTTTCCTCCAAAAATCGATCAAACTACCTCAGTTATAATAAAACAATGCGCAAAAACGCGCAATAGCTTTTAAGGGCGTGCGACATTTTTAATCGACCTTTTATCGATTATTCCTAATATAAATACAATCACCCAAGTCGCCAAAGCTGGCAAAGAAGAGAGTAGTGGCTCGCCTGTTGTGGCCATAAATAGCGAAGCAGTATTCATGGCCGCATGAAACACAATTGCAAGCCATAGACTTTTTGTCTTTTTGTACAGCCAAGTGTAAATAAACGAAGCACCAATAATTGCAAGCGTAAAACCACCAAAAGTAGCCAAAATCGAAGTGGCATCATTACCCCAGTACATCGTTAGCAACAATGGATAGTGCCACGCAGCCCAAGCCAAACCAACCAGTCCGCTGACAGTGTCAGACGAGTGCTTTTTTAGTAAATATGGCAACAAAAAACCTCGCCAGCCTGGCTCCTCTAAACCACTAGTAAGCAACTGATAAATAAAGTACGGCAAAACAATTGCCAACCAATATAGCGGAGCCACCATCCAACCAATGTTTAAAAACCCCGTCGAGACAAATATCGCAAAAACCACTGGCACATTTATTGATATTGCAATTGCCACAGCAAGCAAAAACCATTTAAACTTAATTTTAAAATTAAGTTGAGACAAAATCATATTTAGCGCACCACGACCATACAAAACTCGCTGCACAATAATCGCAGCAAGCAACGGACCATAAACAGCAAGACCATAAAGCACAACAGTAACAAAATGCAGCGGGCTAGAAAATCCTCGTGCAAATATTAAAAATATCGAAGAATTGCTATAAATCGTAAAGCCATTCGCCCCAGCAATGGCAAAACTCATCAGCCACATAAGGCCCGAAAATACATATGCCACAAACAAAAAAGTAAATATCGGATGATTTTTTATAAAATTCACTGACCACCTGCCTTTATCATTTCGGCTGGATGAGTTAGTCGCCACCAAGCGTCGGGCTCTTCAATTGACGATTCTAAAACTAAATCTGTAGATTTGTCACCCACAATCACCTGCCCAACCTTGCCCGAAAACGCCGCAGTTGCTTCTACGACACGGTCTAGCTCTGTGCCCATCCAAACAGTTTGTTCTATTTTATCAACGGCCGTAATATTAACTGACAATCCCCAAGGCACCGAAACCGATCCAACAATTTGCCCCTCAGCAATACCCTCGACAACGGTAAAATTACTGTATCCTTGATCTACCAGCCCAGGTGCAGCCTCGATTGCGCCATAATCGCCAGGCATAGCCTGCAAAACACCAATTAACGTAATGTCTTCACCGCCAATTGTTTGCGTTGCCGAAAATAACAGGCAATCGCCCGAAGCTGTAGTTTGCCCAGTTTTTATACCGTTTATGCCGCTCACTCCCAAAGTGCTATTGGTGTTAACTAAGCGTCCAGCAACTGGCACCGTTGCAGTTTTTTGAGACACAATCTCTTTTAAAACTGGATCTTTTATGGCCTCGTTGCCAATAACAACCAAATCTTCTACCGTGCTTACCGTAGAAGCAGAGTAGCCGCTGGCGTCCGCAATGGTCGTGTTTGTCAAACCCAAGTCTTTAATCATGTTATTTGCGTACTCAACATATTTAGACTCTGACCCAAACGCCCAAACCGCCAACGTAGTAGCCATGTTGTTGCCAGAGGGCAAAAGCAACGCTTGAAGTGCCTGATATTGAGTCAGTTGCTCGCCAGAGCGCACAGCAACAATAGACCCCTGTCTGGCAATTTCATCAAGATAATACTGATAATCTGCATCCGTCAAAGTAAGAGTTGGGCCAGTTTGACCAAACTCGATAGGACGCTGTTTAAGCACCGCCATAGCCAAAATAGCTTTAGCCATACTGGCAGTTGGTATTGGCCTGCCCGAATTATTTGACTCTACAATATCAAAATCGGGCAAACTAATAGCAGCACTACCACTAGCAGGCCAATTCATATCTTTAGCTACCCCAGTATCCAAAGATTCAGACTGCACGCTTATCGTAATAGTTGGTTTTGGCAAGGGTAAAAGTAGCATCAAACCAACATAAGCAGAGATCGACGCAACAACAACGACAACCAACGCAATTATAATCCCAAAAATTAGCCGGCGTTTTTTAGCTACCCTAAGCATTAATTTTATTATAGCATTTATAAATTATTTAAAAACGGGCCCAGATTTGCAACTGGGCCCGGCATTCCATTTCTATATTCAGTTAAAACGGCTAAAAAGATTCGTAAATTTAGCAACAACCGCGCCGCAACCTCTACAAACTCTTCCACGATTGCCTGTCGTGCCGCAATTTGGACACGTCCAACGCATGTCTACCCCCAAACTGTCATAGTAAATGAACAGAGACTATTTTATCAAATGCCACTCTACAGTTTCAAGTAAATCTACTATTGTTTATAATTATAATAAGTTTAATAATTTACAAAGCTATATGATAAAAAAACACAAGAATTTGTCAAATACACAGTGGAAGACAGCAAGGTACTGGCAAACGCTTTATATTTATTTTTGGCTTTTTGCACTTATTGGGCACTATCTTGAGGTTTTTTGCGCACAGTTTTATCACTTGTTTACAGGCGCGCCCGCCTGGCATCCTATAATCATTACAGCAATTTCACTTTCTGCACCCTACGGACTGGGCGTGACAGCAATAATCTTATTTATTGCGCCTTTAGTAAAAAACAGAAAATTAATGTTATTGTAACTTTTACACTAAGTACTATCGTTACTAGTTTTGTTGAGTATTTTAGTGCAGTTTTTGCCGCCCACTTTTTTAGCCAATACAAATTTTGGGATTATTCTACCAACTTTTTTAACCTAAACGGCTACATAAGCCTGCAAACCAGCCTTGTGTTTGGCTTGGCCGCAACAGCTTTTATTTATTGGGTATATCCATTTTGCCAAAGTTATTTTTTAAGATTAAAAAATTCACAAATAAGCACAGTTTTTTGGATATTACTTATTTTATACGCTATAGACCTTACAATATCTTGCATAAATTTGCCCGCCTATAAATAATTTTAAAAGAAAATGCGAGGCCAAATTGCGGCCTCGCATCGTCATCACTGCGTCATACCCTCAGGCAAAAGGCAAATCGCCTATCAGACCCGAGGTACTGCGAAACCTGGCTGGGTGTAGGCGCGATGGGAGCATCGTCGATCTCAATCTCGTCACCCCTGGCATCCACACCCTCATCAAGCTCGTACAGTTCGATGATGCGACCGCCACGCTTTCCAATGTTGCGGTCTTCGTCCATGTTACGCTCAAGCTCGACAGCACAACCATCGACAAGAACGATTGCCTCGAAGGTAGTCTTGGTCTTGGTCTTAGCCTTGGCGCCCGTACCCTTGGTCTTGGTCTCGTCCTCAATGGACGGATTGTCCTTGACCGGGGCCAATGTAAAGCCACTGGCAATCACGTCTGCCTTGAAGTCAGCCAGCTGGTCTTGCCGCTGCTTTTCGCTGTACCAGATACCGACGCCAATAAGCGCCACCACCAAAATTACAGCAATCGCAGCACCAATCCAAGTCAGCCACCTGCGCATCTTTAGCCCTTTCATAGACGGTACGATGAACATGACTATTAAATCATATATTTTAGCACATTGCAACACCTTTTTTATTTTAATGCCCCCGCTATATCAGCGGGGGCGAGCTAACAGATATTACTTTTTTGCAAGCATAAATACAAGTTTGTCAAAAAGCAGAAGGTTTAATACGCCTACTAGTGTAATACTGGCCAAAAATGCAAGAACACAGGGCAAGCCAGCCAACAAGTAAAACAACATAAAGCCCAACTGCCCCATTAAAACACTTAGCACTTTTAACAAGTGATAGCGATACCACTGCTGCCAAAGCGTAGTGACATGATTGCCTTTCCAAGTAAACTTGCGATGAAGCAAAAAGTGCAACTGCGTAGTAAATGCCACTCTAGAGAGGTTTGCCGCAACAGGCAACATTCCAAATCCGTCAACAAGCAGCACGAGCACTCCTGCGTTAACTGCTGTCATAAATACGCCTACTCCCATAAATTTCAACGGGCGCTTTGCACGCTCTATGATAGAACAACAGCTCACAATGCCCCCTAGTGATTAGAACGAGCTCACAACTAAAATATAATATTAATTTAAAAATGTCAATGATACAATAGAAAACCTATCAATACGCAAGCTATTTGCAAGGGTGCTCGATATACACGAGCACCCCTCAACGCCTGCACCCAACCAGTCACCACTTTAATGTAGCCATTGTGGTTTACAAAGGTGAGTCTGCGATGTTCATTCTGTTTACATTGTTGAGTTTTGCCACCAATTTTTAGCGTTACATGCCTAACATGCACTGAGGCAGGACTCAACGTTTCGGGGAGTAGTCTAAATCCGAATTCCACGCCAGACAAATCAGCAATCAGGTTTACTGTCTGACCATTCGCGGCCGCGAGCCTAAGCTGGTCTACGCTGTACGGAACATTAGTTTCAAAACCTCTGCAAACCGTCTCGTATGCACTCACAAAGCACTGCCTTGTTTGGCTTTTGACTTCGCGCCACATCTTATCAAAACCCAGCATCCTGGATATCAGACCAACTATGTTACCTCCGTTTTGTATGACTGTAACTTACATGTAACATTATAACGCAAAACAAGTAAATTAGCACTTTTACGCTTAACCAAGCTAAGTCTAAAAACAGCTTAAACTAACTAACTTTGTTTTTTCGCTTAAGCGCCATCAAAACTATATAAATAACTAATGCTAAAACAGATCCAATTGCCACCATAATACCTAAACTACTATCGCTTTCTTCTACTGAAGGCTCTACTATTTGGTCATTTTCAGTATCAGACACATCTTGCGCACTAACTTGCGTAAACGTTAAATCAGCTTGCCCATCAGCATTAAGACCTAAGTAGCTAACTCTCATAACCTCTGACCCATCAATTATTATTGGTTTCGTCTCGCCTAAATCGATACGCAGTGTAAATGGAGTTGATCTTACTGTTAGCATTATATAATCATTATTTATCTCTGTAATTGTAGCTGTATGAGTCTCTGTTAAGCCATTGCGCTCTATTGTAAAACTGACTACTTGCTGCAAAGACAGACTTAATTCTTGAGCTTTGCCACTTATGTAATCTGCCAAATCGTCCAAATCAATAGCAACTGTTGTTGAATCATCGTCACTATTTAGCAAGCTGGCAACTGCCCTTGTTGTTATATATGATGAGCCGCCTGAGCTAGAAGTTGACGATGAAGATGAGGACCCACCCGAACTGTAGCTATACAAAACGTTGTCTTGCTGAAGAGCAGCTCCTTCGCCTTTTACGTTTTTGGCCGCTACTTTGTAGTCATAATATGTACCTGACGTAAGTCCGCTTAGCGTATAGCTAGCGCTTGTTAAATCAGCAACTTCGGTCCAGCTAGAAGCACCGTGTATTCTATAATAAAAATCGTATCCAGTTACCGCGCTACCGCCATTGTCAGCAGGTGCAGACCATGACAAATCAACATCGCTGCCAGATATAATCGTTAAGCTTTGCGGTGCGCTTGGCGTAGTTGCCACTAATATAGACGAAAGTGTAGCATAAGAGCTAGCGCCCATAGAATTTATAGCAGCAACTCTAAAGCCGTAATATTCGCCATTAGTAAGGCTGGTTATTGAAGATGAGGTGCTAACACTGGCTGAGTGCGACCACGTTGTCCAGCTGCCTGCGCCTTGAAGCTGATACTGAATAAAGTAATCCGTAATGCTTTGACCACCGTCATCCGTAGGTGTTGTCCAGCTTAAGCTGGCAGTTTGGTCACTTGTAGATACGGCAAAATCTAGAGGATCGGACGGTGTTGTTGCTATCAACGTACCGCTCGAGGTGGCATAGCTACCCATGCCCATGCCATTTACGGCAGCAACGCGAAACAAATACGTGGTACCATTCGTAAGCCCAGTTACGGAGGCAGATGTCGCTGCCGATGCCGTGTGACTCCAGCTAGTCCAGCTGCCTGCGCCTTCAACTTGATACTGAATAGAGTAGTCTGTAATACTTGAGCCGCCGTCGCTTGGCGCTGTCCAGCTAAGCTCAGCCGTCTCGCTTGTGCCTGCCGTGACCGTTAAATCAGTTGGGGTGCCAGGAGTTGACGGAAAGCTGGCATTACGCAAGGTTGGCAGTCCGCTGGTTTGCTGCCAAACATTTGTAAAATCCCAGCTGCTAAGTGGCGCAACAGCTGTGGTGTTTTCGAAATGAGAGCCATCTGTACCGTCGGTATTTACCGCAGTACAACCAGCTATCGAATATGTGTTATTGCAGTTTAATGAATTGGCAGCAGTAGCGTCAAAATATTGTCCACTAATATTCATTTGACCAGTACCACTAACCATAAAACCAAACATTGCGCCTCGGCTGCCACTTGCTTGCAAAGACATAACGCTAAAGTTATTAGTAAATGTCATTGTGCTGCCGCTTGTTGCGGTCTCGCCGACGAGCCCTGCCTGGTTGGATGTTGATGCAATACTGCCCGCACTGTAACTGTTAGTAATACCGGCGGTGCCGCTGTTTGTGTAAACCGAACCAGCCAAACCTGCAACCGAGTTTGTATTGCCAGTCATGGTCACGTTGGCGTAGCTGTTGGTGATTGTGCTATCTCGCAAAATACCAACCATACCGCCAGAGTATGAGCTTGAGGCATACAGCGTACCCGTAACCGCTACTTCAGATACTGACGAGCCAGTCCTTAACGAACCAGCCAACAGTCCAGCATCGGTCGTGCCCGTTACCGATCCGCTAATAGCAACTTTTTGAATGGTTGTACCGCTACTGTTTAGGCCGATCAGTACGCCAGTATAACTACCACCCGTCACAGATGCACCAATAAAAGATAGGTTTTGAATAGTGGCAGCGCCTGCACTCGACCCAAACATGCCTATATTGCTTGTGCCTGCACGATTTATGGTAAAGTTTTCGATTTTATAGCCCTGCCCGTTTAGCGAGCCACTAAAACCATTGATCGGCGCAAAACCCAAACCACCGTTCCAAGATGATGATTCTGAGCAATCGATGTCGCCCGTTAATACATAATAAGAGCTTGTGTGTAAAGAGATATCTTGCAGGTCACTACAAGTGGCAATTTGGTAGGGATCCTCAGATGTTCCACTGCCGCTCATAGAATATGCTGTTCCGACATTTGTAACGGTTGCCGAAAACAACGACATAAACAGCCCCAAAACCAGCAGACAAACACGTTTAAGTTTTGCCATTTCCCCAAACCTCAAAGCTTAATCACTTTTAGTATAACAGCCACTCTGACTTAATTGCAAATACATAGTTGCCCAAAACTCTAAGCATCCTTGCATTATATAATTTCATGCTGTTGATTATTCATAACGACACTTACAGATGGGCTATTAAAACGAATTTGCACTGTCCGCGATTGGATCTGCCGTTTCTTCAATATCTCCCTTAGTGCTCGGGCAATTGCAATTGATAACGAATGCAATATTATCGGCTAGCGATCTACCGCACAAAACGGATTAACATTAAAATAGCGCCCAACGTTGAATATCGAGCGCTATCGATGCTTATATCCAACCTGGCATTACTCTGATTTTGCCGCTATCGTTAACAAACGTGTGCTTTTTGCGGTCATCAAGTTCTTTTTTTGATTTATCTGGAAGGCCTCATATACCCATGTCAAGTCATTCTGTTTGTGTCAGGAGATTTGGCAAAATTTACGTAACCCTTGACATATTAAAGGTCTTATGCTATTATGTATAAAGTGCTAAGTACGTACAGGCGTACCGTTGCACATGCCATTCCCTACGACCATTCCGAAAGGATGGTACCTGAAATGAGCACCTCCACAAGCCACACCGAGCCCACCGCGTTCCCGTACGCCGTCTCCGACCCCGCCGAGGCCATCAGGCTCTTCTTCACCGAGCGCGTCTACGTGTCCGACCCGAAGATGAGCGGCAACACCTCGACGCCGGAGATGCGCGAGCGGATCTGCGAACTCCTCGCGTCCACCGTGGCCGACCGCCTCCACATCTTCTGGGACCACAAGCCCTACGGCAAGAACGAGGAAATCGAGTTCACGTTCAAGAAGATCGGCGAGCACTCGGACGCGCACGGACTCACGTCGCCCATCCCCGTGATCAAGGATCTCGAATACCGCTTCCGCGGTGTCGGGATCTACCTGAACGGGTGGACGTACGACCTGGCCGCGAGCGGCGCTGGCACCTACGTGCTGCGCGTCAGCCCCCGGCTCGTCACCTTCGGTGGCAGCGTCGTGTGGCAAGCGCCGACGGAGTGAGCTAGGCGTCACCTGACGCCAACCTGTATCAACCCTCTGGGCATCGCAATTCCCGAGCAACTTCGGGAGGCGTGGTGTCCAGAGGGCACCACCCGAGCGCTCAAGCTCATGCTTGAGCCTTCAGGTGGTTTTTGTTTCCGGCAATTGGCAGTCCACATCGCCCAGCCAAATGGCGCGTATCACGGTGAGCATTTTTCGCGCCACTATGCAAACCGCAACCGTGTAGGTCTTTCCTTCAGCTCGTTTCTTCTCGTACAAAGCCTTGAATATCGGGTCATGCTGTCTGGCGACGCTAGCAGCAAATCGATTAGATCGTCCTCCATACCACTTATATTGTAGCCCCAACTGATTAGGGAGGGGCTGAGGTGAATCAAGATGGATTCCAAACATGAAATGGCTGATCAGTCGTCAAGGAAACATATCATAAACAGCATGAGATAGATTGAATGATTTTTTCAGTGTCTTCTTCGCCGTTAAATACTCTCCAATTGTGCCTTTGGGCTATAGCAGCAAGCTCAACATCTGGGTTAATGCAGAAGGCATGATGCGCATGCAAAAGCATATCTGCGTCACCTACACTGTCGCCAAAAGCAAAATCAGGTCGCATTTCACCCAAAAGACGACGTTTTTCTCTACGATACGCTAGCGACCTATTTACTTTACCAGTAAATTGCCCATCTTCAGTTTGATATACGCTTGATATAGCTCCATCCATATCTAGCGTTTCAACAACTGCCTGCGCCATATACTCTGGCTCGGCGGTCACAGCCAAAAGTTTATGCGTTGAATGAAGCAAACTCATGACTTCGCTACCAAATTGACGGAACAGCTCAGTATGATCACTTAAAAATGTACGTGAATTTCTAAATAGCTCATCGACAGTCCTACCCTGTAGCCCTTCTGCGTGAACCGTTAGTATTTGATGTGCCGTGTCTTCATATCCTAGCTTGCCACTTTTTAACACTGCGAGTAATCTCATTACCTCTGTAAATACCTCACTAGCCAAAAGACCAGACTCCACTTCGGCACGCATAATTGGAACGACCAAGAACTCCCTACTTAACGTTCTGTCAATGTCAAAAGCAGCCAAACTTTTGTGTATCATTGTGTTATTATAGCAGACTCTCAAGAACAGTATTTACATTCACCTGAAGAGTAGTTTTATTGATATCGTTTTTTTGCAACAACTACACCAATAGTCGCGACCACAAGCACTGCGATTGCTCCAATTATCAGCACAGCAATTCCCCAAAAGTTGTCGTCGCTATTGTCCATCTTCAAGCTCTGAGCGTCGTCATTAAAGACAGTTGCCGATTGATCGACTGGCAGACTAACATCCCTCAGGTTTAAGCTAACCGTATCGTCATCATCAACATCAACAAGAGTAGCCATCACATCAGGATTGCCATCAGCATCAAGATCAACAGGCCTGGCAACGTTCCAATCAAGCGTTACATCTTGTGGAGTTGAGGCAAAAGTAACAACTACCGATCTTTGATCTGATGCTATAGATTTAAGAGTTACAGTATGCTGCTGGCCACTCTGCAAAGACATGTGTACTACCTGCCCAATAACAATGTCTATGGTCTGACCAGAAATACTTGAAAAACCTGTGACAGAGCTTAGATACATTTCGTCTAAGGACGTCTGCGTTAAAAGCTCTTCATCGCTCTGCGCATACACATATGCCCTACCTCGGACAGAAGCACTTTCTGCACTAGCTGAACTGGTGCCGCTACCACCAGACGGGTCGGTTCCACCCCCAGAGCCGCCATTCTCGACTGTCAAGCTGTAGGAACGAGTATCCGTATTTATACCCACCGCTCCATTATCATCAGCGACACTAATCGAGAACGTGTATGTTCCAGACTGGGTTGGCATACCGGATATTTTATGAGTAGAAGCATCAAAGCTGAGTCCTGTAGGCAGTGTCCCAGAAGCTAACGAGTAGCTAGCAGTGCCCTGTATTCCAGATGATTCAATGGTCGCCGAATAATTAACACCTACCGTAGCATCACTTAGTGTCGCGGTTGATATGTGCGCAAGCTCAAACACCATTACGCGATGATTGACGGAATCTGGTAAATACAGTCGACGGTTTGCCACATCAAAGCCCATGTTTATACTATCGGATCTGAAGGCCGTCTGAGAAGCAACTCTCGTGGAGCCAGTTGTGAAATCCGGCTGGCCTATGACCGCAGATGCGCTCATATTTGTTGCAAGATTTGACAGATCAAAACGCATCACTCGCATGTTACCCCATCCAAATACATATAACTCTTGTCGCGACGTATCTAGCGCTAGGCCCTGGGGATAATCAAAAGACTGCTGACTAGTACCATAGTCTGAGCTAGTAAAGTCTGGCTGGCCTATAACATATGAGGCGCTCATGCCGTTAGCAATGGTAGCTGGCGAGGCATTAAATACCATAACTCGATTATTCTCGGCATCAGAAACATATAGATATTGAGTTGTTGGATCGATTTTAATTCCCGCATAATCTAATGTCATCCGCGTAGCAGACGTACCATAATCTGAGCTAGTAAAATCAGATTGACCTATTACATACGAAGCAGTCTTATACGATTCAAGCGTAGTTAAATCAAACACCAAAACACGATAGTTATACCCATCCACCACAAACAGTCTTTTATTCACAGAGTCATACGTTAACCCCCCGTGGTTAGCACACATATCTCGTTGTGTCGGACTACCACATGAAGCATCCGTAAAATCTGGCTTACCCAAGACATACGTGGCATCCATGCCATTAGTTATGCCGCTTGACAGATCAAAAAGTAACACACGCCCATTGGCGCCATCACCCACAAATAACATATCTCTATCGGCGTCATAATCCACTGAACACGAAGCATCAATGCAATTGAGCCTAGAGGCCGACGTGCCTGAAATTTGGCTAACCAACGTCAACTGGCCAATTACATTGTCTGGCGTGGTGTCTATCAAGTTGTTATTGGAATCCAAATTATATACCATAACTCGATTGCCTTGCGATTCAACAACAAATAAACGATGACGCACAACGTCCACAACCGAGTCGCTAGTATAGCGCTGCATACCGATCAAGTCCACAACGTCCTCACCAGTCGTAATTGACGACACGTCAAATATTCCTACACGATCCAAAAAGTAGTTTGAAGCATACAAATAGTTATTAATAGGATCAAACATTAAAGCTTGACCAGCAGCAATTGTGTCTGTGTCCATGTCAAGATATCTTGTACTTCTTGAAACAAAATCTGTCTGACCAATAACACCATCTGCCACGCCGTCAATTGGTAAGTTTGTCGAGTCTAGGTCGAATTCTAGTATTCGATAATTATTTTGCTCCGACACGAACAGTCTATGTCCTGCAATATCAACCGCAATACCATCACAATAATAAAAATTAGATGCAGTAGTGCCAGTAACCCTAGAAAAATAGTCAACCTGTCCAAGCATCGCCACGGCATCCTGTCCGTCCGATATTGTGGAAATATCATGAATTATCACCCTACTGTTACGCTTATCCGATATGTACAATCTATTATTCACACTATCCATAGCCACAGACGCTGGCGAAAATAAGCCAGACCTTGTTGTGGCCGCACTGCTTGAAGTGAAATTGCTTTGCCCAAGCACATTGTCAGCAGTATAGTCTACCAAAACATTACTTGAGTTAAGGTTAAACACTAAAACACGATTGTTGCCATCTTCAGCAATAAATAGCCTATGCTCCACACTATCCATAGCTATGCCAACGGGATAATACATCTTAGAACTGGTAGTTCCAGCTGATGTCGTAGTAAAGTCAGGCTGACCCAAAACATCACTTGCAGCCATACCATCAGTAATTCCCAACGAATAATCAAAGATTACAACCCTATTATTATCGCCATCAACCACATAAAGCTTTTTATTTGCACTATCCGCAAATACCCCCTGTGGACAGCTTATACCACTATCGCCACTACCTGCACTATAGGTCGCAAAATTTGGCTGACCCAAAACATGAACAGCAGTTTTGCTAGCTGGCTTATTGCTTATTGGATCCGTCTCAAACACAAGTACTCGATTCTTACTTTGATCTGCGATAAAAAGCAAATGAGACGAGGCATCCAAACTAACACCATAAGGTGCACCCACAGACTGCGGCCCTTTATAGCCATAATCAAATGATTCTTGTCCAATAACCGACGATGCAGCGTATGGCACTAAAGCACTGCAGATTGACGACTGCAGCAAAGAAACCAACAAAATAGCAACAAAGTAACCGCACGCACGACAAGCACGTCTAACCACAAAAAACACAACACCATCCCCACTTATGTATGTTTATTTTATCTCTTAATCAGTATTATAAGCATAATCAGTAAAACATACAATACCTACAAGCAAAACTAAGTGTTAACGATGACGCAACAATAAATATGAGACAACCCCAATCGTAAGTGCCACCACGGCAACAGCAAGCATTGTAGTACTAAAAGCAGACAAATACGCACCTGCGGCAGATTGCAGTGCCTCGCGGACAACATCTGTAGCTGGCTGAGCACCTGTGTTTACATAAGCCGTAACCGCGTCCAATCCCTGCCCAGTTTGCGACTGCGGCACTCCAGCGCCAATAAGCTTACGCGTAATACCCCCGCCCGCCAGACCATCAACCATCACCACAGACCCTGCCAAGCCAATGGCATAACCAAACTGGCCAACAGTGGTTTTAGACGAAGTAACAGGTCCAAAAGATTTTGCCGGAGCCTCGCTCATATATAACTGCCCAGACGTCACCACCACGTACGGCAAACCAAAACCAATCAGCACCAGCGATGGCAAATACACCCAATACATCGCACCCAGCGGCAACACAGCTAGGCTAGCAAGACCAAGCGCCACACAGCCAAAACCAAACAAAATCTGCGAACGCGCACTGCGCCCGCGCGCCAAACTACGACCGACCAAAACAGAGGCCAAAATAGCAATAACACTTAACGGCAGCCGACCCAGCGTAACCATTGTGGGTGTGTAGTGTTCTACATATTGCCACAAGTTAGATATTTGCAGCACAATCACTGCCTGGGCAAAGTTCCAAACAAACACAGCCAGCGCAGCCGCAGTAAATACTGGGCTTTTAAACAATTTAATCGGAAATACAGCATTAGCCGAACGTAATTCCACTAGAACAAACATCGCCAAAGCAATCACTCCACCCAATACAGGTCCCCAAGTTAACGGCGAGGTCAAACTGTGGTCAGATGCCTGCGAAACACCATACAGAATACCAGATGTGCTAATAGCAATCAGTAGCAAACCCAATATATCTATCTTTCCACCACGCACGCGAGCCACTTTGGGCAGCACAAACGGAATAAGCAAAATCCCCAGCGCGCAAAGCACAGGCACTACTAAATAAGCCAATCGCCAGGTGACAGTAACCATCATACCGCCAAATAACCCGCCAAATAGCGTAGCCACCCCAGCCATAGCAGTAAACTGGCCCAACGCCGCCCCCATACGATTTGGCGCCACCGCGCGCACATAGGCAAAAGCCGCTGCAAACACCGCACCCAAACCAATACCCGCAACAGTCCGCCCCAATAAATACATAATTTCATTTGTACTTGCTGCAACCAGCAAATCACCACATATTGCCGTACCAAGCGCCACGATCAGCAGAGGACGGCGCCCCAACCTGTCCGCCAGCAACCCAGTTGCAATAACTGTTGCCGCCAACGCCAGCGTAGATATACTCGAGGCCAAAGCTGCAACACTTGCCGAAAAATGCAACTCCTGCGACGCGCTAACCAGTGCGATAGAAGATATTATTGGGTCCGCAGCCTGCACCCCGCCCAAAAAACCCAGCAACAGCACTGCCCACAAAGCATAGCTGGCAGATTTTGCTGATTTTTTTTGAATTAGCGCCCACTGATTATAATGTATATGTTTGCGCTTAAAATTAAAAGCGGCGAAGAATAGCTTCGCCGCGTTTTCACTAAAGTACCTTCATGCCACAATAATAACTCGGGTGTGGTAAGAAAATTGCAGAATCGTCAACAACGTCCGCCAAAACAGCATTACGCAACGCTTTGCGACAAGCGCGACGGAATCTACGCTCAATCATAACACGATCTCGTTTTCTTGAACGATAAGAGTCGTAGCGCGGCCATTGCAATCTGCCACTACATCCAGTACGAAAGCGTGGATCAAAACGCCGCTGATGCAAAATTGTATTGTTACGAGGATGATAATCACACGAACCTAGCCAACGACGATGTTCGATATACCGCCCCTTCGCATAAGTATCATCGCAACGAATACCATTCGGTCGGTCTTTGTCAGTTTTAGACATAGCTCCCCCTTATACCGCCAATTCAACGGACAAAAGCAATACTATGTCGTCACCCCCTCGAACTATTTATGACAATAACCACAAACTAGCATAAACTCATCGCAAAAGCAACCTCATAATACCTATCATTAATTTGATTGATATGTTATAATATATCAATCAGCCATCTACACCAGGGAGCAGTCAGCATGGCACAGCAAAAGTTTGACGAGCTGTTTAGAGGATACCCCGACAACAGCAGTACTCTAGCTCTGCGCGATCGAGTCGAGGTTGCCATTACAAACTCTATTTGTTCAATGGAAAGAGCACGACAAGAGCTAGAACAGACTGGTCCTGATACACAAGACAAACTGCAAAGCATCGTTACAGACATCGACGTAATTGCAGTATGGACAGAAACTGGCGCACCCGCCCTTGTAGAAACAGACTTGCGTCGCATTCGCAAACCATTTTACGATGCCCTTCACACCTACAACATTGCGCGCATGCGCGGCAAGCGAGGAGCTACAAAAGAAGATCACGAAGCTTTTAAGCAAGCTACCATCGCAACGCTAGACAACCTCTTGGCTTGGCTACGAAGCATTCAACCTGATGCATAAAAAACTACAGGCCCGATACCGCTTTTATTAAGCTGGTATCGGGCCTTTCACGCACAGTGGCTAAAGTTTCTAGCCGCCAAGACTTATCTTGAAGCTGGAGATATCAGAAGATCAGGCGTTGGCTCGACAAGCTTTCCGTCAAGGCCAGCAATCAGATCCAGATCAGACTGCGTCACGCTCGAACGATGATGTACCAAATAATGCACAGCAAGCCAGTTGGTCACAACTACGATGCAACCCTCTAGCCGGCCAATGACATAGTCCTGATTAGTACTACAAGCGCCACAACAACAAGAGTGCACGCCCCTAGTGCTAATACGAGGAGAGAACTGTTGCATGTCAGCATAATAAATACCAGAAAGATCTACATCGGCCTTAGCCCTCAAAAGCAGACCAGACATTTTACGCGCCAAGTCGTCAATCACGGGCTCGCGATCAACGCGTTGAGGCACAATAAATAGAACACCAATTGCCGGCTCAATCATAATGACTCCTTTGTTAAGCTTCTCAGCTTTCGCCGCCCGTAAGGCACGAGTATGCTTTACACAAGCACAAGAAGGCAAGTGGCTACATTATTCTTCGCATAGCCACCAACCCTCTTGTACGCTACCTTAGGATACTACATATTATAGCAGCTACTTTACAATACTTTAACAAAATATAAACACCAAAATCGTCAAATACTTTATAAAAAATAACTATCACTATAAAACTTACTAACTTGTAATCACAAGGAGCGAAGATAGTTCAAAACAGTCTGATAATAATCATCAGGGCTATTAGGAACCGAACTACTCAAAAACTCGTCTAAAGTCAACCAAACAAAATCATCATGCTCCCAGCTAAGTACAACTGAGGGTCGCGGCTTAAAAAGTTTAACCTGGCAAATAACGTGAAGTAAATTGGGGGTAGCCTGTTTTTTATGAACGTTAGTCACATTTTCTTTACATGCAACAATGCCAGTCTCTTCCAGCAGCTCCCGGCAGCAAGCTTCGTTAAAATCCTCACCATCCTCCACCTCACCACCAGGAAAATCAAAATGATGCGGATAATTTGGATGAATCAAACTACGACGAAGCAGCAATATACTGCCCGCAGCATCAAGTACGAGTGCCTTTGCAATTGTTTTCACGGGGCTACTTAACTATCCAATCGTTTATACCCATAAATATCTAGCCCCACCTCCAAATCAGCATACGCTTTCCCTGCCAGCATCCCACCGGCAATCATCTCGTCTTGTGTGACATCTGCCAGGCAAAAATCCGGCATAACAAAATCCATCTGCTGTTTCCTATCATTAAATTCAAAATCTACCAAAACCAAACCCGCCAACGCGCCAGAAAACACATCTACCTCAGCCGTCCTACCATTGTACGGATAAAAATAGCGTCGTTTGGCTACTTGGCGGCCAGGTGTTTTTGTTAGGTCGTTATATTCATGCTCTGTAAGTTTAATTGTATGCTCGTGTTGATGCGAAAAATCTTTACCATCCACCGAAATCTTTTTTGTTATAACGTAATTGTCGCCATTTTTGCGAATACGCAGTTTAGGATGCCCACCACCATCCAGCGGATAATAATTATCTATGATGATTTTTGATGGTGAATCAAACAATCCTTCTGGTAGGTATTTGGCTAAGTATGTGAGTTCTAGTTCGACTTCGAGCATAATTTTTTCCCTTTTGCAATTTATTATATCCCACCAGAAATCTAGTATGTATAGCCCTAGAGTTGTTCTGCTAGTGGAAACTCTCGCATTATAAAAGCTTTATCTTCGCACATAAGCCATCAAAACTCTCAGCATTCGCCCGCAACCATTCGCTGTGAATGTCGCCACTTTTAAGCGTTGCCCGTATAGCTCCCAAATGGTTCCAAAGCTCAGCAAATAAGATGTTTTCTGCGCCTGTGCGCAAATTGTAACTTGGATTTAGCTTTTTGGTTTCTTTTAGGTAAATAATTACTAAATCGTCATGCCAAGATGTTGGGTAATAATGTTTGTTTTGTTCTGGCGCGTCGAAGTATAAATCACCCAGCAGTCTACCGATGTCGCTTTCGCGGAAATTAAGTTTGGCGTGTTCCCAATCAATGATTTTAACAGTGTTGTTATCAACAAGAATATTTAATGCAATAAGATCGTCATGTGTTATGCATTCGGCAAAGTTGAGCTGGCTTATTTTTGTTTGCACAAAGTCTAGTCCGGTTTCGGGTAATTTAATGTTGTGTTGAGCCGCCAGATTGAGTGTTTCTTGAAATCTGGTTGTATAGTGCTGCTTGCCGAGGCTATGAATGTATTCTAGGTTACGCGGAACAAAAACGTTATTTAGCCGAGCAATGTTGCGTACGGCCTGTTCCCAGATAGCTTTTGGTTTACCAGTAATCGTGCCGTCGGGGCAAAAGGGATAGTATGCTTTACTACTCGCAATTTCAATTGGGTATAAAACTGAATCAAGATTTGGGAATACACTAAAAAACTCAGTCTCAACAGGTGTAATATCTTTGACAACTACTTTTACACCATCGATGGTGTCGAAAGTAAGGTGTGGGTAGTGTTTGTGTTCGTTGGTGAGCATTGAGCTTATTATATAATAATATTCTGTCGCAGCTTCACAATGGTCGCCGCATTCTTATTTAGCGCGCAGACCGAGAGGAACTCAATTTAGGCAAGAACCTTATCATTATAATATAAAGTCCTACACCCCGCCGCCAACTCATACACCGCCGCCAGATGCTCGCGGCCATTTGCTTTTAGTTGAGCAATGGCGGATTCTACTGGCAAGATTACAATCTCTGTAATTGTTTCCATCTCTACGCCGTTATCACTAGACGGAGAATCTACAATTTGCACATCTGCCCAGCCAAGCGCTATAGCAAATTCGGGATGTGGTAGATGCAGACGGTATGGCTCAGCCAAAGACGATTTTGACTCCCAGGCACCAAAAAATTGATAGCTAAGTAGGTTAGCGCCAATTTCTTCTTTAAGTTCGCGCTTTAGAGCGGACTCTAAAGATTCGCTTGGAAGCAGAGTTCCACCGGGCATGGACCAACCTGATTGTATGGCGTGCATTAAAATGCAATTATCGCCAATAAACGGCACAACATGCACATTACCAGTCCGCTCAAAAGCAGGTGGCGTGTTGGCAAACATCGAAGTTACAGGACCCCAGATGTATGGGGTTTGTAGGATTGGATGGTTGTGGAGGGGGAGGTTGTGCTTTGTGGTAGTCATTTTAGTGATTATAGCATTGCACATGCACATAATTTGCTCTTAACGCGTACATATAAGATACTGCTCTTAGTCACAAAACATCATCAGGAGATAGAATAAACCAAACCAGACACCAACTGCGTGCAGCAGTGTGTATAATTCTAGAGCAAGAAAATAAAGTACTCCTGATACGTCACTACAGCACTGGCTACCGCGACGGCGAATACACCCTACCAGCGGGCCACGTTGACCCCAACGAAACTTTTTTAACCACATGCGTTCGCGAAGCCAAAGAAGAAGTATGTGTAGATATTGATCGTAAAGATTTAAAGCTTGTACATACGATGCAAAGACACGAAAAAGAGCTAGATTATGTTGACTACTATTTCTTAGTTCAAAAATGGCAGGGTGAGCCTAAGATTGGCGAGCCACATAAGTGCAATGATTTGAAGTGGATCAACAAAAATGAAGTAAAAAACCATGCAATTCACTTTATAAGTAAAGCGCTAGAGCATGTACTAGAAGACGTATTGTTCTCGCACGATGGAATTGAATAATTTGAGTTGGCTAGGGTTATTGCAGTAATTGTACAACAACTTGTTTGACTAAACGACTAAGCAATTAGTGGCTTTAAATCAAGATCAACAATAATCTGCCGCAATCGACCTTTCAGGCGATCGATACGCTGTTCATTTGTTAAACTTTCAGGAAGCTGCGCCCTTGAGACGCATGAAACATGCGTTTTGCTACGGACATGCTGACTGCACGCCAGATCACCACAACATAAAAAGCCAACACTATTAAGCGACTGCCTGTTTTTTCTAAAACTAACACTGGCAGCATTGGTTCCGCTCTGCCATGTCCGGCAGAAATCACAAATAATCGGTTGAGCACGTCCAGTCTGCCGGTTGACAATTCCTCTTGACAGCTCGTACGGAACAACAAATATGTCGTTGTCTGGCGCCAGTAGCAATATGCCTTTATTGCCAGTGCGATCAGAAATAGACAATAGCTCTGCCTCATGCCAATCATCAGTTGTCATGCCTGAGGTGCTATTGATAAACCGCAGCTCGCGTTTTAAGCGAAGCTTAAGCTGCGCCAAGGCAATAAGTTGGTTGAATTGTTCTAGGTTGAGTGTTTTCATGACCGATTCTAACGGATTGATCTTAAATTTTATTAACGTCTTCATTAATAAAATTCTCCTGCTCAAACACGTAAACTAGATGACGGATCAATACAGGGCAAGTCAATTGAATGACGTACTTCTGTTTGCTATTCCAAGCGGGCTTGATTAATCCATTTTTACGCAGACTTGCAAGAATTCTACTTCGTGAGACGGGCGTTTTTTTCTCTCCCAATATTGAATCTAGATCTCCAGCCACAATGTTCATATCTTCTCGATGGGTTAGGGACGCCTTGAGAATTGCGTACTCTTGAGAACCAATACGGGATGCTTCTAGGGCGTCTTTTAAAGTGGGTTTAATAATTTTCTCTACTACATATTGACCATCTGATAGACGGTCGATTTTGTTAGTCTCCCTTAGCAAACCCTCCAGGAAATAATCCGCCCATTCTAAAAGCCCTTCTGCAGAGCCATTGTCTGCAACGCTTAATTTTTTATAATATAGTTCGCGGTTGGTGTAGAAGACAATCGCAGGATTAATAATTCGCCACTTTGATGCACCATAACCCATCATCTGCAAAGACGCATAGGTTAGTAAGCGTGCTAAACGGCCATTGCCATTTCCAAAAGGATGTATCCAAGTAAAGCGGTGATGCAATATTGCCAATTTGAGTAGATAGAATTGCTTTCCATCATCATAATTCGCAAATTCTACTAGCTCCTCCATGTAGTCACCCACCTTCACGCCTAATGGGGGTACGTGAGAAGATTTCGTAATCTCTACATCTTTATGTCGGAAAGCTCCGGGATTATCATCACCGGGATAGTTCTGGCCAACCGGTAAATTTTGTGTAACAATTTTGTGCACCTCAAGTATAAAAGCTTTGGTGATCTGATTATTCTCTTTGCAATATTCATCAATAAAGGCCGTTGCCGCACGCAAATTTTGAAGCTCTTGATAATCTGTGGTTTTTACGACTTCGCTCCTTACACCAGGATCAACAGCATCAAGAAGTCTGGTTTGATTACCTTCAATTCGCGCCGAGGCCCAGTTCTCAAACTGGTCAAAAATTGCTTTTAGGTCGAAGAAAATGTCCAAATTGTAAGGAATGAAGCGTCGCTCACGCAATTTTTCCAATTCAATTATGTTCCCCACTAAAGGAGAGCCCCACTCAGGCTTCGGAACTTTTAATTGAGCATGATGAAACTTTTTTTCATTATTCATATAACTTTATCACCATTAGTGTATATAACAGTATTATACAGCAATACATTTAAATTCTCAACTTTATCATTTTTTAGCAATTTGAGTTATCAATGCATGGTTTTGTTTTTTGCGATATCTTGCATAGCACCTAGATGAATTGCTTGCAGGAAACAGATTGACTCGGTTAAAAATATATAGTTTGTGCCTGGTTTTCAAGGCTTTACCGACCCATGCAGATTTGTGTGGTCGAAAACCAAAAACACCCCTGTTTACATGGGTGAATTCGTTGTTTCAAGCCATTTCTGGCAATAATTTTCCTTTGCTCAGCAAAGCAGATCGATCGCCGCCTTCTTCATAACAAAACACACGACATGTTACACATCGGCGTAACAAGAACGCGTAAAGTATTATTGTGTGCAGTTTGCACGACTCTCTCCAAAAGGTCGTCTATACCCTATCGACGAAATAAGTTATATTAAATGTCAATAACCACGTCAGTAGCCGTGTCATCGTCAAAAGATGTGCGATCTAGTTCTCTCATCTCTATTCAGCTTTGTGCTGCTTATTGCATAGAGTACTTAAGCCATTACATACCCCGAGACCTATAGCCTAAAGAGAATAATTAATTCTGGAACACCTCCAATAGAGGTGGCGCAAACAAACAAAAACCCACACGATTTGTGCAGGTTTTTTATTGATCTGTTGGTGCTCCAGCAGAAGTGATAATAATGTCATGGTGAGGTTGCGGGACCAGAACTGGAACACTTTGCAGGATAGTTTGAAGCGGATTTCGGCGCGGTTTGACGATCTCGGCGTTGAAGGACGAATAGCGAATCTTGTTGCGTGAATCTTCTACGGCCCCGGGTGCATATATTTTATTTGGAAATCATAAATATTTTCAGGCTGAAGAGAATCAACTATAGTGCTCCAAGCCTCATCAGAAATATGCAAAGAAGTGCCGATAGCGGTAATTATAATGCGAGTACCGTTTATATCCGTAAAAACTCGAGATTGTTCGATTGTATTGGCATCGTTTGCGCTATATGTTTTTTCTAAGCGATACACCTGTCCTTTTGCTGTTTTTTGTATTGAGCAGGTTACGTTTTCAATTGCAAGATTACAGTTATTGCCAGTGAGTCTTGGTGTAATTTTTTCTTCGTAAATGCTAAAACTTCCAAGGTTGATATCAATATTCTTATTTGTTGGCCATAAGTCCAGTCCGTGGGCGCTCCAGACCTCCAGGGTTTTGGAATTGATATTTAAGCCTTGCGGCAGGCTGCTTGGCAGATATGTCTGAAAATCTATGCGTGGATTGTAATATGAGTAAGTTAGATAGGCGAAATATGCCAGTAATGTAACCCCAATGAGTGCAGACAGTGTTTTTAGGCTGCGCACAACAGGTATTCTCTTTGGATCATGATTTTGCATTTGCGTTTATTCTATCATTATTGTTTGGGGTATCCCAGTGCCGTCGCGCAGGTCATGCGGGCGACACTGGGATCCCATCTAGCCGGGCAGGTTGAAGTGCAGAAGTCGAGCGTTCACTCCGCCCGTGCCATCTGCTTTACGAGGATACACCTCCTGCAGCCATGCACCGTTCAGGTCTGACCACGTCCATCCGCGCTTCTTGTAAGACTCCTGGATGGGCAGCGTTCCCCATTCACTCACCTCCGGGTATTGCCCGGGAGCGATGTTTACGATGAACGCGAGGTGGTCAGTGGTGCCGTCATTCTCCCAGTCGTAGGCGATGATGTCGCCCAGCCGAGCTTTCGATACGACATTCGTGCTGAAAACATCCCTGAGGTCAACCAATGTCACCGGAAACCGCTGCTGCAAGTAGCTCACCAAGTTTGGCGCGCCACGAGCGGTGTCGGTTCCGGGCTGCGACAGAACGGCGCCTTGTCGGCTCAAGTAGCTGTTCCACATGCTGGTCTGGTGCAAGCCGCCAGCCCACAGCGCCTGACTCACAAACCACGTGCAGTCGGCAAACATGTTGCCGCGCACGTCCATGGCGTGATTGAACGCCTAGGTGGCGGTTGTCGAGCGGTTGTACGGTTCGGACACGAGCATCTCGGGCTGTACGGTGACCACCGCGTCCCTGCCAGACCCTTGGTTGATGTCCGCGCCGGTGCCACACCGTGGGATACCGTAGTTTCCCTGGATGTTGCCCTGCGCAGACAATGGCACGTCGTCCGCGATGGACGAGTAGTACCCCTGCACGCCTCCCCAACTGACCTTGAACCACTTGGTGGTCCCGCCCACGTTTTGCCCGTCCACGTAGCAGATGTACGTGGGGCGCGAGCCCTTGGGCATGAGCTTGAGCGGAGCCTGACCGGTATTCGGATTTGGTCGGATGTTGACATCGTCGGTGATGACGATTGGTCGCGTCTGCGCATTTGCCGGCGTAGCCTGCAGGCCTACGCCAACAACCGCCGTAGCGATCATCGCCGCGCCGGTAACGATCCGGCGCACGAAACGGTTCATCCCAATTCCTTCCTATTCTGTAGATGGGATATGCTTGCCGTTACTTACATATTTGGAAGTTTTGACCGCGTAGCTTACCAAAGGTTGCCCCGAGGTTCAAGGGTAAATATAAAATTATAAGTGAATAGGCAAAACTAAGTACCGCATTGGTGTGAGTTATTGTGTTTGATAGTGAAATGCGCTTAGCCCAAAGCGAAAGATAAATTCTGGAACACTCACAACAGAGGTGGCGCAAACCAACAAAAAACCCGCACGATTTGTGCAGGTTTTTGTTCATCTGTTAGTGTTTCAGTAGAAGTTACAATAATGGCATGGTGAGCTTAAGGACGACGCCGGTCGAAACCCTCTTTGGTGAACTCGAATATCTTGAGCCACGGTTGAAGATGCTTGGCCTAGATGAGGTGCGTGATTGACTACATTTAGCCTGCTTATTAACCAGATAGTCCTGGTAGCTGCTCTGCGGTATAATGAAGCATATGGGAAATCTACTTTCAGATTCAGAAGTTGACAGGCGTAATATTCTAAATAATCCTTACGCCCTTGAAGCTATTCAGAAGGAAGTGGGTTTGACGGGTGTCAAATTTAGGTCAGAGTATAAGTTTACAGTTCGCCAGGTTGCACAATTTTATGAAGTTGACCAGCGCACCATTGAGCGCTACCTTGTCAATTATGCCGATGAATTAAAGCAAAATGGCTATGAAGTTTTGACCGGAGAACTTCTTAGGGAGTACCAAAAAGAGTTTGATACCGACACGAATGTCGGTATCAAAAAAACAAGACGGCTCGGCATAATGAATTTTCGAGCCTTTCTCAATATAGGCATGCTTCTTACGGAAAGCGACAAAGCGCGCCTCCTTAGAGGGGTTATATTAAATATTGTTATAGATGTCGTAGGCAAGAAAGCAGGTGGAAGCCCCAAGTACATAAATCAGAGAGATGATACATATTTACTTAGTCTTTTCGCAGGGCAGAACTATAAAAAAGAATTTATCGATGCCCTAACCAGCTGTGTTGACATGGGCAATTTCAAATATACGATTTACACCGACAAAATTTATAAGAGTATCTTTAAAGAACATGCCAGAGAGTATAGAACGTTATTGAATCTTGCTAAAAAAGAAGACATACGGAATACAATGTATTCAGAAGTCTTAACTACTATATCAATGTACGAAACCGGCTTAGCTAATGAACTGCAAAAAAAGAGCGAAGAGAAAGGGAGGAAGCTATCCCCCACGGAAGTTGATGAGTTATTCAATAATTTCGAGAGCAACCCCGCATGGGTTCCACAGATACAAATGGCTCGAACAAAAATGGCAAGTCGTGATTATGGGTTTCGCGATGTGTTGCATCCTGAGCTAAAGGAATATGTAGGGCCACTAAATACTGCCGAATTCGAACGCTTCCTAGGGGATAAGAGTGCTGAACTTGCAGAAAGAATCGAGGAATACAAGGAAACATTCAAGAGGCTAAAGGATAAGTAATGTCACAATTTCTCTACTTTGGTGTCGATCAAGCATATGAGCATTACGACAATGTTATTACTATATCAGGAAGTAAGACTGGAGTATTGAGCGGCGTTCTTCATCGCAATTTGCTAGAAAGCGCGCTCGCGCATATTCGGGTAGATGATTACTATCCGGATATGACCCACAAGCTAACTCATTTAGTTTACTCAATAGCAAAAAGCCATTGCTTTACTGACGGAAACAAACGAACGGCTATTGTGCTAGGTGCCTACTTTCTCACTATTAACGGATACGATAATTTAGTCCCAAAATTTATAGTTGAGATGGAGAATATCGTACTTTGGGTTGCGGCCAACCTTGTCTCAAAAGATAAGTTACTTGTGATAATCGATGATCTAATTTTATTAGGCGAGTTCAGTGAAGACACGAAATTGGGTATAGTAGGCTTACTAGACGAGTACGCCGACCTCATCAAGAAATCAGGCCTAAACGGATAATGCTGCCTAAGAGGAATCGAACACCTCTTATCAGAGGTGATCACGTAAAAAAGAGTCCGACAAAATAAACTGTCGAACTCTTTTTATATATGGAATAAATTTATGGTGATCTTAAGGGAGGCGCCGGTCGAAACCCTCTTCGGTGAGTTGGAATATCTTGAGCTCCGATTGAAAGTATTGGGTATTTAGGTAACTAACGCTGAAGAGGGTTGTGGACGCGCAGACCTTCAATGTGGGCGAAGTCATCTATATTTGCCGTCCACAGCTCATAGCCGTGCTCAAGTGCAGTTGCGGCTATAATGGCATCTCCCAGACTAATGTTTTTGGCTTGGCGTAACTGTATTGCCTGTCTTACAACACCTACAGTAAGTGGCAGGTCATACGATTCACCAAAAAGTGCTTCGAGTAACAAAAGCTCGTTTGCATGGATGCGCGAAAAGCCCAAGCATTCAATCTTCGTAATACTTGCGTGTGCAATTTCTTTATCGCTAATAACCTTTCGATCAAGCACGCCACTCGCAAGATAAATAAAGATGTTTGAGTCAAGGATAATCATGACTAGCCTATCCTCTTCCGGGCAGTGGGCGATCTTTACGTATCTCGCGCTGCCATGCCACGGGATCGGTGACATCTTTATATGCACCAGCCTCTTGCAACTGGCGAAGAATGTTTTGTATTTTCTCACGATTTTGAGTCGGCTCGGGCAAAGGTAAGGCAATAGAAGTTTTCTGCCCCGACTTTAACTGCGCGTCTTCAACATACTTTTTAGGTACGCGCAATGCATATGAATTTCCTGTCTTGATAACGGTGGCTGTATACGTATTCATATCTACAATTGTATATACACGAAGTATTTATGTCAATAATTTTTCATGATGCCGACTAATGGTACCAAAAGAGAATCGAACTCAAAATAACAGAGATAGCAATACAAAAAGAGCCCGGCAGAATAAATCGTCGAACTCTTTTTATATATGGAATAATTTTATGGTGAGCCCAAGAACGAGTAGGGTCGAAACCTTTTTAGAGGAGTTGGAGTATCTTGAGCCTCGGTTGAAAGCCTTGGGCGTGATGCTTGCTGACAAGGAGATTAACCATGTTTAGGCTATTCAACCGTTCGGCGGCTCCGGCTGATCTGCTTAGCTCAAAGCTCTACGATCAAGATACTTTTTACCCGGCTTTTATGAAAGACCTGGCGAGTTGCCATAGCGAGGTTGTTATTGAGTGCCCGTTTATAACAAATCGTCGGCTCAAGACGTTACTGCCGACATTAGAGAAGCTAAAATCCCGCAGGGTGCGCATAGCTATCAATACCCGCGATCCCCGCACTCACGACGAAGGTCGATGGCAAGATGACGCCCACGAGGCGATATCTAAGCTGCAACACATGGGCGTGCAGGTTCTATATACCGGCAATCATCACCGCAAAGTTGCTATTCTTGACCGGAATATACTGTACGAAGGCTCGCTCAACATTTTGTCACAAAACGACAGTTGCGAAGTGATGCGGCGCATTGAGTCTATGTCAAGTTCCCTTTTCCCCGAACACCCCGTCTCGACTCCGTAAACCGGCGGCGTAAGCCGTCGGTGTGGTTTTGAGAGCCAAGTGAATACGGTCGTTGTTGTAATAGGCAATTGCGCTGGCAACGCCAAAATACAACTCGTCAATGTTCCGGTAAGCAGCGAGGTTACCGAGCTCTTCCTTAATACTTTTAATGCATCGTTCCATGTAGCCATTTTGCCAGGGCGATCCCGGTTTGCTTGCGCTGAGCCGGATGCCAAACCTAACACAGGTAGATTGATGGCGCTCACTAAGATATTCACTACCGCGATCACTATGTAGAATCGATGGACCGGGGTTGTTTCTAAGCGCTTGGATGAGCGCTATATGTGTCAGACTGGCACTATGGTTAGTGCCAAGCTTCCAGCTCAGGATTTTACGGGTCGTAAGATCCATGACCAACGCCAGATAAAACATGCCTGAGCGAATACGTAAATATGTAAAATCTTGCGTCCATGCATTGGCTTCTTGGGTCATGAGACTGTGATCCATGCCTTTTTGCGGATTGGAACCGTCCTTGAACAGGGCATAGACGTGCAGATGGTTACCGGGTGTAGCAATCTCAGGTTTGCCACCGTAACCACGGTACTTTTTGCGTGGCCTGACCGCTACCACGCCGGCACGGCGACGAATCCGCCGGGTCTTGTTTTCGCTCCAGCCCATGTGCAGTGCGAGCCTACGAACGCCGTATAGCGGATGTTGGTTATGAGCGACTTGCAATTCCCGGATTGCTTGAAGGTCTTTGCTGGATTGAACTGTAGAATGACTGTACAAGCTGGTGCGGCCAATACCCACAGCGCTAGCCATTTGCCGCTTAAAGCCCGGTTCGACCTCCTCCAGGGCCGGCTAGCCTTTTGGGCGGTCAGTATGAGCTGACAGCTTACCAATGACACGGTAGGCGTTGTCCAACTCTCGTTTGAGTTTGTTAATTTGAGCTATATAATTTTTATCACTACCAATCACATCCTGACGACACCAAGTGCTAATGGTCTTGGAGCTGACGCCATAGAGGCGACTGGCTTCCAGTTGGGTCATACCGCTGGAGACGGCAGTCATTATTTCTTGTTTTAGCTGAGGATCTATGGGTTTGGCCATATGTAAATACTCCCTGTTTGCGTGGCAATGCTAACCACAATGTTACTTATTTTACACCTTTTTTAGTTAGATCTTTTTAGCAGGATTTTACTTCCGGTGTGTGTTTAGTGTATTGGGGGGGCTTACACTACGCCGCGCGCATGGCAGATGGTACGGTTTATAGGAATCGATAATCTGTTAGTCTAGCTCGAATGATATACTGGAGCATATATGTACGACGAATACCACAAAAACGAAGAAGATATCCAAAAGATACTCCGGTATTTGCAGGTTTATGACCCCAAGAATACCAATCGGGAATATGCCATCCAGTATCTTGATTCGATAGAGGGCTTTGGCAATGAGCTAGCGCGTGCCGATGAGGGGCTAGCCGAGAAGCTTAAAAAATCGTTGGATGAGAAGAAAAAAAGCAAGAACTAGGCGCGCTCGGGCAGAATATCCGACGCCTTGACGCCTAGCATGGAAAATATTGCGTAGTAGGTCTCGATTGACGCTGTAGCCTCGCCGCGTTCCAACATTGCATAGTAATTGGTTGTCAAGCCAACTTTTTTGGCGGCTTCTTCTTGAGTGAGGTGCAGCTCTTTACGAGTCTTTTGCAAGTTCGCACCGATAACTTTGCCAATCCGCGTATTCATATCAGAATTATTATACCCTATTACCAATATATGCGCATGAGCCGCCCGGGCGACACCTCTAGCGAGGACCGCGATAGCTTTTATGCCAACCCCGCAGTAGCCGCCCTATTTCATCAAGCAGCGCACTCGCATGAGTAAACTGGCGGCCACTAAGCAACTTGTAATCATAAGTAAGGCGCTGATATATCCGCAAGACCTCAAGTTCCACTAAAGCCCGCCCGATGGCAGGCAGCTTGTCCGCAGCAAAGTTCGCACTAACTATGTGACGAAGTACCGTCAGCGCTGACTGCTCCATCTCGTTCCCTAGACCGTAACGGTGCATCCGCGCGAAGCGTTCAACGCTGGGCCGTAACCAGGATAGGTATTCGTACATCTTGCGGAATACGATCAGGTCATCCATGACACCCAGCCCGCACCGTACCCCGAAGGGCCGGGCCAACAGAATCGGCATAATACCGCCACGGCTGGCCCGTTCGTATTCGGCCGCAGCATAAACGCACCGGCCAGGACAGAGGCAAACGGGAGATCTTTGAAAGCACGCTGCTACCGGCCGTAACCAAGGTAGCACCCCTGCCGGCCCTTACAGGCCTTGGAGCCAAGCTCCTGGCAACCCGGAACCCGATGTTCGTGTTCGTGTTCGACGGCGTGTTGTTCAAGTTGAGCGTAAACGCACCCGCGTTGCTGCCGTTGTTCCAGTTGCCGCCGCGGATGAAACCGTGGTTATTTATCTCTTTCTTGTGCATATCTATGGTCGGCCCTCTCTGGTCCGAAACGTCCGCAGTAATCCATCGGCATGGGCAAAATGGGCGTAAGCGGTAAACTAAGCCAAACTGTCATCGGCGGCAGCGGGGTCGCGGAGTTGCAGCCTCTTATACCGCCGCCGAAAACGCTGTACTGTCGGCCTGGCCAGCCGCCGGTGATACAAGCCTAGTTCGTAACCCACAAAACGCTCGTAGTCACAAAATGGATGAATATTGGTCTTCTTGAAATGTAACTCAAGCCGCAAATTTTGGTTAACATACTGGTGTAAAGATGCCAACACCTCTCGAAGATACCTTTTGTCCGGGTGCAGGATAATAAAATCATCCATATACCGTATGTAATAGCGTGATCGCAATGTATGCTTTGCGAACTGGTCGAGCTCGTTGAGGTACAAGTTAGCAAGAAGCTGCGAGGTAAGGTTGTCTATCGGCAAGCCGCGTTCAGATCGAGAGAGAGGATTCCGCCTGCGGCGTTTGCGGCACAATCTCGGAGAATGAATCAATAATCAGGCCCAATAGCTCCCGCAATCGGGCATCGGGGAGCTTGCGGCGCAATATATCCTTGAGCACGTCGTGGTCAATACGGGCAAAAAACTTCCGGATATCGGCACGAAGCACATACAACCGTCCTGTATGACCAATAGATGTTGATGCAGAGCGCAGAAAATGCTGCAACCGCAAAGCCGCCTGGTGCGTGCCTTTCCTGCGGCGGCAAGCATAGCTGTCATATATAAAGCCGCGCTCAAATAGCGGTTCTACCACTTGGACAACCGCATGGTGAACGATGCGGTCGGTAAACGGTGCGGCGCTAACATCCCTCGCCTTGGGCTCGACAATCGTAAACCGCCGGTACTTGCCGTGGCGGTACCGGCCATTCAGTAGCTCCCAGCGTAACCGCCACAAAATCTTTTCGGCATGCAAATCGTGGCGTAGCGTAGCGACCCGGTCGTGCTTGCCGCGGGCCGCCGCCTGGTACGCGGCGTAGAGGTTTTCAAAGCTGGCAACTTGGTCGAACAACGAGGATGCGCGCTCCGCGCGCTGAAGATGCATGCTCTCAGACATTTGTTTCGTCATGATACTCTTCCCCTTATTCGCGGCATAGATTACAGAATACTCCTGGCAACCCGGAACCCGACGGCCGCGTGCGTGAACGACGGCGTGTGGTTCAAGTAGAGCGAAAACGCGCCCGCGTCGCTGCCTTGGCCCCAGCCGCCGCCGCGGATGAAGCCGTACAGCGTCGTATTGGTGCTGGTGCCGTCGGAATAGATCTGGCCGAGGCCTTGGCTGGAGTTCCAGCCTCTGCCCGTAGGCAGGGCATAGTTCAGCGCTCCCCACTTGGTAATGGCGGTAAACTCGCGCCAGGCAAAACCGGGGCTGGCAACAGTCGGCTGGTCGCTGCCAATGATCTGGGCATCAGTCCATTCCCAGACGTTACCGGCTAGATCCCAGATGACCTCTCCGTTGCTGAGGGTTAATGTCCGGCGCTGGTTGCTGGGGCTCACGTTGCCAGTACCGTAGTAGCCGTTGGCGTCGTTGGTATCAGCGTCAAGCGCGTTGCCCGGGTTGTTGTCGTTATGGCCGGAGAAGAGCGCTCCTGAGCCAACACTGCCGCCGGTCCAGTTGCTGCCTACGTACAGGGCGTTGTAAGCAATGGTCATCCATTCGGCCTCGGTTATCAGGTGGTAGCCCGGGCCAAGGCTTCTAGCTGCGTCTATGGCACTGGCCTGGGAGATACTGCCCCATGGCGTACTGGCTGCCTGGGAGGTAGGTACGCCGCCGACGTTCTTGGCTTCGTGCTTCATGACATAGAAGTCAGTGGTACCGAACTTGGGGTTGCCGGGCACGCGAATGTAGCCGGTGGGGGCGGTGGCGTAGTCCAGCTTGGCGTCTAAGGCTGTTTGGGTGGCGGTAGAAACTGGTTTGTTTGCATCGCTGGTATTGTCTACATTGGCTAGGTCTACGGCTGTTTTATCCAGGGTTTGCCACGATTTGTCGCCACGGTAGTACTGAGCAGTGGTGCCGGCAGTGATCGTTGGTTCTTTGCCTGCTAGGTCGGTTGTCAGGTTGGTAACTTTGCTTTCGGATATAGCGCTTACATCACTATCTGTGATGTTTAGGCTTGCCAGTTTGGTTTTGGCTATGGCGGCCGTGGCACTAATGTCGGTGTCTGTTATGGTGCCGTCGGCTATCTCGTTGGTAGTTACGCTGCCAGTAGCCAGCTTGGCTGTGGTGACGGCGCCGTTGGTTATCTTGCTGGTTGTTACTGCGCTGTCGGATATGACAGGGGCAGTTGCTATGGTGCCGCTGCCGCCTAGGTCACCGGCTAGTTGTATTAGGCCTGGTGCGGACGTAGTGGCGTCTGGCGCACCGGCAGATACTGTATTGTCTACGTACTGTTTGTTAGCTGCTTGGGTGTTGGTTGTGGGGGTAGGAACTACAGGGCTGGAGGTGAAGGTCTTTACTCCGGCTATGGACTCATTGCCTGTGTTGTGTACGGTGGCTGTGTCATTTGCCTTGGAAGACAGGGCACTGCTTTTAAGCGTACCGTCACTATTGTGGGATACGCCTAAAAAGTCGTTGAGGACATCACCCCAAACACCATCATCTGCACCAGGTTGCGGAAGCCGTGACATACCGTTTTTCTATTACCTTCGTACACTCATATCTATTCTACGCTTATGGTTTCTATTGTACAGGATGGGGGGGTAGTTACAATAGCTCTCGGCCAGATAAAAGACGCGGAGGCGGACAGTCAGGCTTGCTCCCAAATCTCCTTCGCTAACAAGCCGCTTTGTTTCAACTTCTCCATCGTCGTAAACCGCACCCGTGGCCTTTCGGTGTCGTCATCCTCCCAATACCACGCGTCGGCAACGAGTTTTCGTGTTCTTCGTTTCGCATAAATGAGGTCAGTTGTTCGGGGGTAGACAAATAGGATAACTGGCAGCTTGTCGGTATCCGTCTGCTCTTTCCACGTGTCACCCTCGTCATCCAGGAACTTCACGTAATCACCAAGGCGCTTTTTCATACGGTAGCGCGGCAGGGTTGGATCAAATACTTCCAGGATATAGCTTTCTAGGGTTATTTCCTCGCCGTCTTTGTTTGTTTTGTCCTGGCAAAACAAAAGGTGCGGGTGGATTAGTTCGTCGTCAATATCCAGTACAAAATGGTAGTAGCTGCGTTCAAGCAAGTAGTCTGCTTCTGTCTGAATGTAATAGCTGAGCCTTTTGCCTTGCATCCGGTTGTCAAAGCTCGCTTGGTCTAGAGCAAGTACGCAGTCTGCTATCAGGATGCAGCGGTCAATATAGGTTTGACTGCGGGTTGGCTCTTTGTAGCGTTTGCGCAGTTCTTCTGGCGGGTAGGCTGGTGTAGGCTTAGGGTCGCCGCCCTCGTCGGTCTCTGGATCGTCGCCCGTTACTTCTTCCTCCCTAGTAAGCGTACGCAGATATCGTACACCGTTTAGTCCGAGGTAGTAGACAGCTGGTTTGGTCTTCTCGGCGAAGTGGGTTGAGTATATCCATTCGACGTAGCCTTTGGAGCGCAGATCACGCAACCACAGGTTAATGGTTTTCGGGTCTTTGTGCAGTAGTAGTGCTTGTATCTGGATGCGGTTTAGGAATCTGAACCTGTAGAGCAGTTCTAGTATTTCGCCTTGTTTTCTGGTTAGTTTTGGTAATTTCGTCATGTACGGATTACATTTACGTTTATTCGTCAGTTTGTTAGTATGCGTATTCTTAGATAGGTATTAGTAGGTAGGTTCAGAGTTAGTTGTTCTTTAAGCATGGTTATTAGTTTTCTTCTTTAGGTTCTTTATTTTCTCTGTCTTAGCTTTTGTTCTTGGTATAGTTTTAAGTATGCAGGTATAATGGGCACATACAATTCCAACCAACCCCACCTACCCATATATTTATAAGATAGGTAACACGGAAAAACAAGCGCTAACAGATTAGAAATAGTTGCATTTACACCCTAGCCCGCAAGGGTGTAAATAGTGCCCTAAAACGCTTTAACTATCTCTATTTGTTATAGTATACTATAACTATAAAAGCTAGTTTACTTCTATGAGCACAGCAAGAGGGTCACAAAATAATCAGCCAGAATTACCTGAGATTGTCGGTCTTGGAGATGGTGAAAAGCTGGAAATTCTGGCCGACATACTACTGGACATGATCTTTGAGGAGGGAGAAAATGCAGCCACAAAATAGTAAGTATGCAGTTGCCGCGATTCGTGTTTCGACCACCAAGCAAGGCACCGACGGCGACTCGCCGGAAGCGCAAAAAGAGCAGATCGAACGCTACGCCGATAACCGGGGAATCACCATCAAAAAGTTCTTTGTGTTCTTGGAATCGGCCAGCAAAGAAGAATGCCGCGTGACGCTCGTTGATACCTATGGCGTCATTAGCCACGAGCAGGTCAACACACTGGCGCACCTCGGGCAGGAATACAAATGGAGCAAATACTCACCAAGCCGCAAATCGGAAATGCTGGAAGCCGAACGGTCAAAAGACGAAGTGCGAGATATTTTGAGCCGCGTCATTGGTGCCGAAATCCGCTACACGCAAATGGGCTATTGGATGCGGCGCGCACCGTATGGCCTAGTGAGCGAAAAAGTAGAAACACAACACGGCAAGCGTATGGTATTAAAGCCGCACCCGCAGGAAGCTAAATACATTGTTGCGCTATTTGAACTTCGTGCCAGCGGCCAATTTAGCGACCGCGAGATTGCCAAGAAGTTGAACGATATGGGTTATCGCGGACGGCCGCAGCTACGCCGCGCAAAAGACGACAGGTCGCGCATTGTTAGGCGAACCGAGCCAGCCCTGCTGGACGAAAAGAAGCTCTGGAAAATGGTACGCAATCCAATCTATGCAGGCATAAATGTCGAGAAATGGACACAAGGCCAGCCGGTTAAATGTATGTTTGATGGGATTGTTTCAATCGACCTATTCAACCGCGCCAACAAGGGCAAGCGAGTAATTATAGAAATGCCCAACAACAAGATTGCGATTACGGATAATGTAGCGCCGGAAAATGCCACGCCAAAAGGCACGCGCCACTCGGACTTTGCATTCAAGAATTTTGTAATGTGCCCGGAATGCAACAAGCCACTGCTTGGCAGTGCCTCTCGCGGCAAAACCGGCAATTACTATTCGTATTACCACTGCGACAAGCGCGAACATAAGTTCCGCGTTAAAAAAGAAGAGCTCGAAATGCGCGTGCTAGAATTTGTTGGCGGTTTGGAATTTTCGCAGCAAGACATCGACACGCTGTTCGTTGCCATTAAAGATGCTTATGAAAAGCGTGTGGCATATCATGATGCGCAAATCGCCGTAATCGACAGTAAGATCAATGACCTTACGCAGCAGGCTCGCAGCATGGCCAAAAACTTCGCTACAATCGCCCCTTCGGCTCAGCAGCACCTAAATGAAGAGCTAGAGGACGTAGATAAACAAATTAAGCAGCTGTCACTCGAAAGGATGAAGATGGAAGCTAAGAAGCCAATGAGTATAGACCGGGTAATTGCCCGCGTAAAATATTTCGTCGAAAACTTGGATGAACTGGTCGTAAAACAGATTGACCCGGTCAAAAAAGCCCAGTTTTTCGGCCTGATTTTCCGTACATTACCAACCTATGCAGATTTGGTTGGTCGAAATCAAAAAACACCCCTTTTTACAGGGGTGTCGCCGGTCTTCCAATTACTGGAAGCAAAAAATTCTCTTATGGTGACCCCTGCGGGACTCGAACCCGCGATCTTCAGGATGAAAACCTGATGTCCTAACCACTAGACGAAGGGGCCATATAGCTACGAGCATAGCCTAACAGATGTAAATTATAACAAAAAAAGTGGACTTTGAAAAGTCCTTTGTTGCAATGCGCGTAGGTGACACGCTATGCGTAACGTGCCACCTACAGACTCTTGGGGTTACTGCCTTTGCACCATCAACAGCTTAAAGCATGGTTATTGGCACAAAAACCGCAAACCGTTAAACTCCAGCGATCGCTACGTGATGACTACCCTTCTCGTCCGCACTTTCCTCTGGCGCTGTGATTTCGCCCGCTCCCCACAAATAACGCAAAGTTGCGTCCACTTCACCATTTGTAAACTTCGGTTTGCCGTCTTGCATAGAAGCGTTAAGCTTATGCACAATAGCCAAAACAACTCCGCCCCACGCTAGATCATCCCACCTTCCATTTGTGTACGCGTGCTTGATAGCGGTAACCCGCTCAAGAACAAGAACAATATGTCCACGACGTCTACGAGTCTGGCCAAAACTAGCCTGGGGGACCACATCAACAGAAAGACGATGACTGGACATAACAGAACCCCTTTCGATCAGTACTGCACGCTATTGCGAGCTTTTTTAGCCCTGCCACAACACCGTGCTTAAACTAATGGTGACACAGATATCGGTAGCGGTCAAGAACCAAACAAGAACACTCTTAAGGCCATTTACCCAACTTTTGGTAATGCGAGCCAATTTGTGGTGTACGCAGGGCTACACAGCTGCGACTTGCTTTGCCAACTTTTTCCGGCAATCTGTTCGCTAGCATGTTGCACAAGACGCACGCCGTATTTTTGGTTTAGTGTATCTACGGCGCTCATCAATGCAACTTGCTGGTCAATTTTACTTGGATTTTGATCCAATAAAGACATCTGCCATGCAGTCGCAGGCGCTAAATCCAACAGCACGATTCCACCCTTTTTATATGCTAAATCTTTATCGTAAATAGAGGCCAAACCGCTCAATGCGGCACCAATAATTGCCCCTGTGTCTGCACTAGGCTGCTGTATTTGCACAACAATACTAGCACCATATTTTTTGTCGTATTTTTTACTTGTTCGCAAAAACACCAAAATCGCACTTACAACACTGTTTTGATTACGCAACTTTGCCGCTGCCTGAGCTGCGTAAGTAGCGATCGCTCCTTCTAATTCGTAATAATTACGCACGGTATGACCAAAAGATCTTGTGCTGGCTATAGTTTTTTGAGGCTCTTGTTTTGTCATTGGAATGCACGACTCACCCCTTAGCTCACACACAGTCCTGGCACCAGATATACTTAGCTGCTGCTGAGCCCATTTATCGCCCACCTCTGTTAAATGCTGGGCCGTAGATATGCCCTTTTGCCGCAAAACTGGAGCCAGCCTGCGCCCCACACCCCACACATCATCTATCGGCAGCCATCTTAAAAGATCATCATGGCGCTTTTTAGCCTCGGTAGGCGAAATTTGCCCGTCACTACACAAAACATGCACGCCATCTGGCAAAAAAGTCTTTTTAGCAAATTCGGCGGCCGCCTTTGCCAAAGTTTTTGTAGGCGCCACCCCTATTGATACAGGTATGCCTGTCCATTGCAAAATGTTCGCTCTGAGTTTTGCTGCCCAATCGTGATAATTATCAATATTTAAAGCAGAAATCTCTAAAAACGACTCATCAACAGAGTACACCTCAACATCAGGGCAGGCAGATTGCAGAATTTGCACCACTCGTTGCGAAAAATCACCATACAAAGCAAAATTGCCCGAAAACAAAGTTATATTGTTTGCAGCCACAACATCTTTAACCTTAAACAAAGGCGAACCCATAGGAATTCCAATTTGTTTTACCTCGTTGCTGCGCGCCACAATGCAGCCATCATTGCAACTTAAAACAGCCACGGGCTTGTTCCACAAGTCTGGCCTAAAAACTCGTTCGCAGCTTACAAAAAAGTTATTGCAATCTACTAATGCAAAAACTTTTGCTTTACGTGTCATGTGTTGTATTATAAAACAGTTCTTTCGGGCGAAAGGAAAAACCATGGCGCAGCAGGTCAAGGCCAACCAAGATCAAGCCGACCAAAACACAAACCCGCCAACCACGCAAAGCAACGAGCCAAGCGATACTCCAACAAGTCGCGAAGATGCCATTGTATACCGATTTACACAGCTTATGATGGCAATCGGAGGTATCCCGCCAGAGTAGAACAACCTGCCCCTTGTCATCTTGCAGCAAGGGGTTTACTTTTTTACAATTTCATGTTTTTATATAACAGTCTTTTCGTCATACACGAAAGAGGTTGCACACAATGCTTAACATCGTTCAAAAAATGGGCATACGCACACTGGTAATACTAACGCTAATTATTGGCGCAATCGGGAACTCCTCTAGCATTAACCTTCAAGGTAACCCCTGGTTTTACGCGTTACTACTAGGCGCCGGCCTGGTTGGCTGCACCTTTGGAATCGACAAAAACGAGCTAAAGGGTAGTGACTGGCGAGTCGTCGCACTGGCCGTCACGGTTGGCGTCTTTGTTAAGGCGCTCATCATCGGGATCGCGCTGTATTTTGCCAGCGGACAGCCAATGTTTTTGGTGCTCGGACTGGTTGTGGCGCAGATCGACCCCCTCTCTGTTGGAGCGTTGGTTGGTTCGTCACACATCTCTAAGAAGGCCGACAACCTACTTCGCGCTTGGTCGTCTTTGGACGACCCAGTTACGGTGCTTTTGACAGTCATGCTGGTCATCACGCAACAAACCTTTAAGTTTAACCTGGGAATCCAGATCAACAGCGTACAGATTGACAGCGCTACAGGCTACGGACTATACCTGTTCTTCAACCTTGCCTTAGTGGCTGTTGCTGTCTGGATGTGGCGACTGGTATACCGTGGTAGCATGTTCAGAAAAATCGCTTCTACGGCAATTCTGCTCGTCGTCGCCATTCTGGCCGGGGCAACTTGGTACTGGATGTTTGGCCTGGCCCTGATGGGGCTTTGCATTCGCCCAGAGACTAAGGCCTACGATTGGATCAACGCCAAGCTCGAGACCGCCGCGCGATTCTCGTTTTTGGCGGCTGGCACAATTGTGGGATGGCTGCTTTTTGAGCACGTCACCAGCAATGGCCTTGACAGCCAAATGTTCTGGGGTCTTGCCCTGGGAGCAATGGCATTCATTTCGCAGGCAATTGTGGTTCCACTAGTCACCATTGGCAGCGGATACTCCAAGCAAGACAGGCTGTACCTGGCCATCGGTCACCAAAACGGTCTGACCGCCGCGTCACTTGGATTGGCGACGGGCACCGTGGCAATTGTGATCCCCGCGATCATCATGACCCACATACTTTACGGCATCTGCAATGCAGTACTAAACAAGCGGTTTGCAACCGCCTAATAATCCGACAAGGTCGGGGGCTCGAACAAGGAGGCTCGCATCAAGTGGCTAAATACCGCTTGACTCAGCCCACTTTGTGCGGGCCTCTTTTTTAAAATTATCTTTGCTTGTGTATCCAAAAAGTGACCACACCCCATATTTGAGCATCTTGAGCTTCGTGCAAGGCAATTGGTTGATAATTTGGATTCTCTGCTAACAACCATGCCTGCTGTCCCTGTTTTTTAAGTCTTTTCAGCGTAAATTCGCCCTCTACAGCTGCCACTACAATATCTCCGCTGCGCGGCTGTAGTGATTTGTCCACCACTACAATGTCGCCCGTATTTATACCAACACCCGTCATAGAATCGCCTTCAACCCTCAAATAATATGTACTAACAGGGTGCTTAACCAGCAAGTCATTTAGGTCCAGCCCCACTCCCCCGCTGTCTTCGGCCGGGTTAGGAAAGCCCGCTTTTATTGATGCGTTCATCAACAGTGGTAAATTTTTATTCTTTTTCATAAAACAACTCTAGTATACACCATAAAACGCAAAGTTTTTAAGCGTAAGTAAATTGACTTTTTTGCACATATGTGATAGTGTACTATACAGACACATTAGGAGGTGTTATGCGTAAAGTTAAGACTATTTTTAATTATGTTCGTCATGCAGCCGGCAGCAAAATACTTGTTGCTAGTGCTTTTGTGATTTTAAGCGGTGCGGCCATTACATTTGGCCTATTTAACCCTGCAAAAACAAATGCAGCCGTAGACTGCGATAACAACGCGGTTATTAAATGTGGTTACAGCAACTTGGGTGATTTTTGGTCTAAATTCCAACAAAACCCATACGGCGACCTGCAAAACATTTACGGCAACTGGGGTGTAACTGGCAACGAAGTCGCCAACCAAAGTCAACACGTTACAGTTTACAAAAACGGAGAGATTAAAACCGACGACGGCACAATTGTTGCCACCGACGCCTATAGTCTTGGCCGCCAATCTGGCAGCACCAACCGTTCCACTATTAACATCGCTGGAAACACCTACTACTACAGCAAAACTCAAATAAGCTTTGCTGCTAACTCTCTTGATGGCTACGCTGTATTTAACAGCGACGACCACAGCATGAAGCTTGCTGTTTTAACAGCCTGTGGTAACCCATCTTGGGGCAAAAGCCCAGGCTACAAGTGTGAAATGCTTCAGCAAACTAAAGTTAGCGATTCTACTTACAGGTATGTAGCTACTCCCTATGTAAAAGATGGAGCTACCGTTACAAAAATCGTTTACGACTTTGGTGACGGCAAAAGCAAAACCATAACAAGCAACTTCGACCAAGAAGTTACTCACACCTACGCACCAGGCCAATATACAGCCAAAGCAACAGTTTACTTTAACGTAAACGGATCAGAAAAAAGCGACACCCGCGTTGAATGTACAAAGTTAGTAGACGTTCCTCAACCACCTACCCCAATTTACGAATGTTCTGCGCTAACCGCTAAAAAAATAACTCGCACAAACTACGAGTTTACTGCCACAACTTCTGCTAGCGGTGGAGCTGTTCTAAAAACTGCAAACTTTAGCTTTGGCGACAGTCAATCTGCAAAAGACCTAACAACCAACGACGGCACAACCGTAACAACCAAGCACGAATATGCAAAAGCTGGCACATACACCATTGTCGCAACAGCCAACTTTAACATTGCAAAAGAGGTTAAAAGCGTTAACTGTGAAACAACAATCACCATCGACGACGAAGAAACTCCTGAAACGCCCGAAGAGCTACCAAGCACAGGCCCAGCCGAGCTTCTAGGTGGTGCATTGGGCGCAGGCAGCATAGCTGCTGCTGGTCGCTACTACGTACGAACTCGTCGCGACATCAAAAACACCATCTTTAAAAAATAACGTCATTTATGACAATTAGCACTAAGCGCACTATTTTATCTGGTGCGCTTTTTGCTACACTAGTAGTAGTCACCATCTAGGGATTGGAGCACCGCTGTGAACTTTGCAGAGCAAGACTATGCTATTGTTCCAGACCATAGGCTTTGGGGTCAGGGATATGGAGGACGCGAATACACAGATGAAGATCTAGATGAAATCGCTAATAATGTTAAACCATCTGGACACAAAAGAGAGAATGCTCGCTGGACCGTAAGAAGTCCACATAGTATCGCAAGGCTTCGCGGATCAAATGGACGCTATCTTATTCCAGAGGGTTACGACGTTCCATCACATCCTAATCGCCGACTCATGCACAGCCGGGACATCGATCTAGACTATAACACCAGCCACAAGAACAATTGGCAGGTTCCAGAACAGCTTAGTAGAGTGTTTTCGGATTCTGGGCTGGCCCTTGATCTGCATGGTCGCCCCATTAATCCTAACGTCGTAAGATTGCTTTGTCATCCTGACATTGGCATGCCTACGGGCATTGGCTACGGTTTTTATTTTGGCAATAACGTTGTTACAGATGTGGTGCTTGTAACTCCAGATAATAGTTTTCTTGTCATCGACAGGCAGTCCGAAGGGAGAACGATTCCGGCACTTGTTGGTGGCTATGTTTTACCAGCTGACTACGGCCTGACCATGCCGCAGTGGAAGGCGAGCAACCGCCCAGTTACGGTTAAAGGTATTCATGCGGCAGCACGCAGAATCCTAATGCTTGAGGCTGGAATTTTTACTCCGCCCGAGGCAGGCTTTAAAATCGTTCGCGCCATCAGGCCGACCAGTAAAGTGCACACGCTAAACTTTTGGACCACAGTTTACACCGCTGTTGTCAAACTGAGTATGAGCCAAATTGGCGAGCTAGACACACAGAACAATGCTAGGTTTATCAAACCTCGAAGGCGCGAACTTACCATTGGTAATATGTGGCCAGACCACAGGCGAGCAACTGTTGCCGCCCTAAGTTTTGGCTAGACTCTGCCCCGTTTTGCTTAACAAACAAAACGGGGCAGTACTTCTATTGACAAGCAATCACCAAAGCCTTACTATATTGCAAGTCTACACGAGACTCTGGAGGAATAATGACCTGTATTTTTGCGGTTGGCGCAGTTTTTGTTGTTGCCCTAATGCTGGCACATTGGACGCCAGCAGTTAGGGCCATGGACACCTACTGGAACAACTGGCTTGTTGGTCACCTTGCCAACGGCGTAAATCTTGGTAAGCTTAGCCGAGAAAACATCGAAACCAGGGTACGGCGCGACATGAGGTCGGGCGTGATCGACAAGACCTATCAAGAAAGAGCCTCCGAGACTCAAGCCGATCGCGACAAGCGCGAGGCTGATCACAGTAAGGCAATCGAAAACCAAGTTGCCACCCTGGTACATAGGGTAATGCAAAAGCTCGACAACAAAGCATAGCTCTTAGGCGGGGATCTTCAAACGTCCCCGCCTTTTACATTACACAACAAAGTATTGACTTTTTTGCTTAAAAGTGTTATATTTATAACAGTATCGCTTCTTAGGACAACAGAGGTGGAGGTCAGAAGCGAGTACATTAACAAATCGAATTATTACAGTTCGTGCGCACTTAGTGTGGCAACGCGCCTTAAAATTCCCCCCATTTTAAGGTGTGTTGCTGCACTAGGCAGCGTACAACAGATCAGACATCGATCAAGAACGGAGAAAGCCGTGTTTAAGTTCATCAGAAAGAACGCCGGGCTCATGGCCCTGGCAATCGTAGTTCTCAACCTCGCCTACTCCTGGTACATCAACCAGGCATCGCTCAACAGCGACGTTACGCAGGCTGCGGCCATCTCGGCCGAGCTTCACAAGATCAGTGGCCTCGAAAACGTCAACATCTCTGGAAGTTATACGGCCCCCGGATTCGGAGACGGACTGCTTGGCCTGATCTCGGGGCTGTTCGGATGGATCAACGACAACAAGATCGCCACGGTAATGATAATCTTGTTCGTGATCTTCGGGAGGAAGCCGTGCATCAGCTGGGTTCGTGCGCGCATGCACACCAGGCGGCGCAACATGGAACGCGCTCAGCAGCGGCGGGAGCGTTCGTCTGACGACAACGATGCGAACGACGGCAGCAATGCCACGCGCGCACCGCACGCTCGTCAGCAGGCTCACCCGCAAGCAAACGCACCTCAGAACCCTCTGACGGACTTTTCGGACGATTACTACCGCGGGGAGGACGAGGACTGGAACGGCGCTACCGCTCCGCTTCCGCAGGTCCAGCCCGGAGCTGACACGCAGCACCAGGTGCCGCAGCGTCACCGCACGCGTCGACCCGATCGTCCAGCACGTCCCGCAAGGACAACACAAGCGCGACGCCCCGCAAACCCGGATGGCACCGACCCCCGTCAGGGAGTTCGTACCGGTCCGGCCTACCGGCGCGCGCCACAACAGCCCAACACCGACGACAACCAGTAAGGAGGCGTCATGCGACGCATCACCGAATGGCTGCTTGCGTCGCTAGCCGTGGTTACGTTTTTGACCATGGCGACGTCTGGCAGTTTTGGCGGAAGTTACGGCGGCAACATTGCCACCAATGCTTCCCCATCACCGTCTTTCGTCAGTCTTGGCGACTTTACGGTGATAGACAGTACGATTCCTGCTCAGCCGCAAGGCGAAGTAGGACCCGGCGAATGCTGGCTGCGCGATGAAACCCCAAAGGCAAATGATGACCTGGGGTTTGCCGAGGAAAATGGCCCTCAAATGGCTTCAGAATGGCTGCTTTTGCACCAGGCTGAAGCTGAAAAACTTGACCGATTCTACAACGCCCACAAGGACTACTATCTCGTTGACGAGACGGTGCCCGATTGGGACAACCTGACTCCCGTGCAACGGGTAAGCGACTACGTTAGTCAGCTAATGTACATCGAGCTGCCAGCCACCATGCTGGTACTCAACCACTACTGTCCACAAGACAGCGCGGATGTGCAAGCTTGGCAGACGCAAGTTCTTCCCGTAGGAGAGGTAGTCTTCTTTGTTCCTGGCCACGAGCCCGGAACCGAAGATGTCAGACCTGCCCACAAGGCAGTGTGTGGCAATCCGCTACTTCCACCTGTCGCACCGTCCGGTTCGCCTGGGGTGACGCCATCTGCGACTCCGTCGGAGACCCCGACAAAAAGCAGAACGACTTCACCGCCGGAACTTCCAGGTAAGGCCACCGCCCCGCAGCCTGCGGGTGTCGAGAAGCCAATAAATAATCCAGCTGCACCAACGGCCGAAACCCGGCCAACGGCGAACAGCGGAAACGTACTGGTGCCGCAGACAACCGCGGCCCCAGCGCCAAAGGTGACGGCGCGTTCAACGCCGCCACCCGAGACAGCCGCACCCGCCCCCACTAACCCTGGGACAAATGCTGGCTGTCCGCCTGGAATCACCGCATGCTGATCTGTTGACACCCGTCCAGGGGGAGCATCCACAACGAGCCACAAGCTCAAGTGGTTGCTCCTCCTGGCAACAACACTACACGATTTGTAACAATTCGATTTGTAAAACTTGAAATTATACCAAAATTACATTTTAATAACATTAACCACAGTTTAGGGAGACACATGAAAAAGTATAAAAACTTATTAAGCTACCTGCCCAAGCGCTTTTTGGCATTGCCAATTATAGCCTTGGCTATTTTGGTGCCTGCGGCAGTTATGGCCTGGAGCCCAGACCGCACCACCTTTACCATGGAGCATCCTGCTTCTTACCCTGTTTTTAACTCTATAACCAACAACCCAAATTATGGTGACGAGCGTGAGTTTACCACTATAAAAGACTTAACGACAGGCGAGGCCTTAAGTGCTCAAACCAAGCTTATTGAAGGCCACGAGTATCAGGTTCAGGTTTACATTCACAACAACGCCTCCGAAACCCTAAACGACAGCGGCGTTGGCATAGCCAAAGATGTAACCGTGCGCGCTCTATTGCCTCAGTTTGTTGACGGCAACGCCACTGTTGCTGCCTTTGTTAACGCCAGCAACACCAACCCTGGCGAAGTTTACGACACCGCCAAACTTACAAGTGACAATAAAGTTGAACTTGAGTATGTTAGCGGATCCGCAATGCTACATACTAACTTCCAGCAAACTACATTGGCAGACAGCCTAATCACAGATGGCGTAAAGGTTGGCGACAAAGACCTATCTGGCACCTGGAACGGCTGTTTAAACTCTGCCGGCGCCGTAACCTTTAAAATTAAGGTAAAAGCCGAAGCTAAGTTTGAAATGTTTAAAAAAGTTAGCAAACACGGACAAAATCAGTGGGTCGACTCGCTAGAAACAACCCCTGGCGAAGTCGTTGATTACATTGTTTACTACAAAAACACCGGCGCTGTTCAGCAAGACAACGTTGTCATCAAAGACAACCTTCCAGAAGGCATGGCCTACGTTGCTGGCAGCAGCACGTTAAGCAACAGCCAAAATCCTGATGGCGCCAAAATATCTGACAACATTACAACAGATGGCGTAAACATTGGCTCTTACGCACCAAACGGCAACGCCTGGGTAATATTTAGTGCCAAGGTCAACAGCAACGACAGCCTTCCAGAATGCGGCGAAAATACCCTGCACAACGTTGCCACAGTAGAAACCGACAACGGTTCTAAAGAAGACGACGCAAATGTAACCACAAACAAAACTTGCGTACAGCCAGTTTATGAGTGCTCTGCCCTATCTGTTAAAACTATTTCGCGCACACAGTACCAGTTTACAGCTACAAGCAAAATAGAAAACGCAGACTTTGTAAAATACACTTACGTTGTTAAAGATGCAGATGGCAAAGAGATTTCTAACAGCACCAGCCAAAACTACGTTCAACAAACTGCCGGCAAGTACAGTGTCCAGGCCTACTTAACCGTTGACGTTGACGGTCAAGAAAAAACCGTCACAGCAGACAGCTGTAAGGCTAACTTTGAGGTGACCGAGCAGCCCGTAGATAACATCTATACCTGCAAGTCGCTTAACATCGTTAAAAAAAGCCGCGATACATACGAGTTCACCGTTTTGCCTTCTACGCAAGGCCAGGTGGTTGTTAAGCAATACACCTTTAGCTTTGGCGACGGACAAAGCCTAACCGTGGGTGCAGGCCAAGAAACCCAAACTCACACCTATGCCACACCTGGAGATTACACCACTCGTGTAAGCATTGCGTTTGCTGTAGACGGCAAAATTGTTACAGACGTAACGTCTGACGATTGTGCTGGCAAGTTAACTGTTGGGCAGCCTCCTATAGAGGAGTGCAAGCCAGGCATACCAGTTGGAGACGAACGCTGCACCGAAACTCCGCAGCAACCAGAAACCCCAGAAGAATTGCCATCTACAGGCATAGAAGCCACGATTGGCACAGTATTTGGCACAGGCGCAATTGGATTAGGATTAACATCTTGGACCCGCAGCCGACGTGCAATAAAAAACACAATTAAAAAATAGGGCTGACCGCTCTGAAAGCAAAAACCACTCTTAAACTGAGTGGTTTTTGTATTTTTAAATAAAAAACAGGCCGTTCTGTGCAAAATAAAACTTTGCACAGAACGGCCAAAAATTATTGCACTAACCAACCTAAATGTAGCACATTCGTGACTACGCCCTAGGCCTTACCAAGCGATAACTTCCTCAAATTCCTGCGGCGTAAGCCCGGGCCGAAGGCCCGCTAGAGTTCGAGAGAAGCCGTCGTGATCCGTGTGATAAATGGGCACAAACGCATCACGGCAGGGGACAATAACCACCGTGCCCGAGGCGATCTTCAGCAATACGTGGAGCATGTTATTGTCAGTAAAGACCCAAGCACGGCCGCTGCGAACATCCCAGCCAGACGAGGCGAGCAAACGCAAGAACTTCCGCTCGACGGGGGTTGCTTCATTAGCAGGTTGAGCATTGAGTGCCCCCAGATCATACCTGCCAGCCATATCAATACCTCTTTCTTGTATGTGCACTAACAGACAACTAGACATTATATCACTAATAGATATAATGTCTAGAGCCTAAGCCACTAGAAGTGCTATAATTATGAGGTTACTCGTTCTTTCTGACAGCAGACAGGAGAGGCACATGGCACGCCAAAGCAATCCAAACCGCTGGATGAAACACCTGGCAACGCCAGCTTACATCCAAGACGTAGTTAATCAAATTACTTCGCGCACCGGACTGCGTTTTACACACCTGGGCAGAGTGTACGAACCATGCACATTCACATATCGCAGTACCATGTTGATTTTTGAAGTGCCGCAAGCCTGTGGAGTTGTGTATGCCATTTTGAACGAGGGTAAACACTATACAGCGGGTCATGTAATGTCAAATTGGGAGCTTGGCTTAAGCGCCAAGCTGTCGTCAAGCCTTCTACCACGACGTACATACATCAAAAGCCACTACGGCACGGATGAACCCGACTATATCTATGACGACTACGCTCCACGGCTTTTTAGAGGAGAATACTGGCGAGACTTACCTCACTTTATGCCTACGCCTGGTAGGTCAATTGGGTCAGGAATGGAGTTTAGGCTTGCAAACTCATGCGCAGCAGAAATGCGGCTAAGCGCTACTCTGACAGAAGATCTACGAATTAGACACAAAGCGCCAATCAACGTAGCCTATGCCATAATAGCACTTTTAGACAAGGTGCACTGCTACATTGCTCCAGCTCCATCAAGCGAAAGTTTGACCGAATGGCTCGACATTAAGTTTTGGCCACCCACATGTGGACATGACGAGTATCTTGATAAGCAAAGGGAGCTATGGAAAGACTGCCCAGAAGAAGTCTGGCAAAGGCTTTCAAAACTGTCACCAAACGAGATTGCCAAGTTTAGGGACAAGATGCGATAAAAACAAAACCGCCCTGCACAAAGTTTATCTTTTGCGCAGGGCGGTTTATTTTTTGCTATAATTCAACCATTATGAGTTCTAAAAAGATTTCTAAAAAGCGCAATAAGGCCTACAGGGGCAAGGACGCCAAATCACGTGCGCCCGTCGTGCACCATTACCAGGCCGTACAGCGCAGCCGTTTTGGCGAGTGGTGGCTTGAGCACAAGCGCCAAGTCAAAGTCATATCCTACATTGTTGGCGGAGTGTTAATATTTTCTTGGCTGATTTACGAACTTGTCAGGCTATTTTAAAACTCTTTACCTTGCCTTATTTGGCCCAATTGGCAGCCTAAACCCAAACGTACTGCCTTTGTTTTCTGCTGTTTTAAATACTAGTTCGCCATCGTGCGCGGTTATGACTTTTTTGGCCATAAACAGCCCAAGACCCGTGCCGTCAGGGCGCATATGACGCGCATTTGAAGCTCTAAAGAACTTGGTAAATATTTTTGCTTGTTCTTTGTCTGGCACACCAATACCATCGTCTTTTACTGTAAACATCACGTCTTTACCATCTTGAGTAAGCTCGATGTCTATGTTGCCGCCACTATTTGAATAAAACGTAGCGTTATCCATAAAATTCATTATCACTTGGCGAATCTTGTTCTCGTCAAGACGCAAAGCCGGAAAGTGCTCTGGCAAAAACACGTTTACTGTTATGCCACGCGACTTTGCCGTAGACTCTATCTGTGGCAGCTCTTCTTTTATAAGTTGAGGTAAGCGCACAGTTTCGCGTTCTAAAACAAACTTACCTGTTTTAATGCGCGAAATGTTTAAAAAGTCAGAAATCATGTAAACCATACGCTGAGCACTGCTGTAGGCTTCTTCTATCAGCTTTTTTTGACCTGGCTTTAATTCACCAGCATCGCCCTCTAACGCCATTGACAGGTAGCCTTTAACACTCGTAAGCGGCGTACGCAATTGATGTGAGGCCATGCTGATAAACTCATCTTTTGCTTCGTCTAGCTCTTGCAGTTTTTTGTTGTTGGCGCGCAGCTGTTTTGTAGAATCTTCTATTTCTTGTTGAAGAGTTTGATTAAAGGCCGCAATCTTTTCAAAACGCAGCGTATTTTGAACCGCCACAGCCAACTCGTCCGCCACAATTCTAATCAGCTCTACATCTTGGTTGGTGTACGCATGACCGTTTTGCTTAAACCCGAGCATCATGTAGCCAATTTGCTCTTTAGAGCTTTCTAAGCGCACGCACGCTGCAATATTATAAAGGCGCATTAGTTTGTAGGTTTGACTTTCGGGATTGCTAAAATCGTCTATTAACGTTACGCTAGCTAGCCTTTTCGGCAGTTTTTGCAGTATATCGTTGTAATCAACTTTTTTATGACCGACTATTACGATTCGCCCTTGCGGAAATTCATCTCCATCAGGAATAATTACAGCAGCACACTCTACCTTTAAATACGCAGTAAGTACTTCAAGCGACTGCCTAGAAATATCGCTTAGGCCAGATGCACGCACCAAAACAGAAGTCACTTGATCTATTACGTACTTGGTGTCGTAAGCATCCTGAAAGAAAACCTTGTTTGTCCAGCGCCTAAAAAAGCGCTTTAAAGGCTCGTATGTTACTGCCAAAAACAAAGCAGCAGCAATATAAATGGCGTTTTGCTCTGGAGTTATGCCAGATTGGTCTGCAAAAAACAGCTGAATTATCCCAAACACCATTAGTGCGTAGCCCAAAACCAAAGTTGCAAACAGCAAAAGATACGTTAAAGCCCTGGCAATCGCCAGTCTAATATCAAATAAACGATGCCTAATAATTGCATAAGCGATTAAAGTAGAAAAAACAAACGAATACAACGGACTAACAGCAGAAAATACAGCAGTTCTTAAGGTCATAGACAAAACAAAATTAGTTAGCGGCACAATTCCCCACAAAACCACAGAAGCTAGTAGGATATACAACAATTGCCTGCGGTACACCCCTACAGACTTTTTGTATTCGCCAACAACACTCTTAAAGCCAGCAGCAACTGACACAATTGCATGAATCAAAAACGCTAGCATCCCAGGCTGCGCAACAGGGTAGCCACCCACACCCACCTCCGAAAACATAAACGGCGTATAGCACATGGTTCCCGCAATTATGCTAATTAATCCATAAGCCCAAAACCGCAGCCCAAACTTTAGTGGCTTATTTTTTAAAGAGAAGCTAAATAAAACAAAGAAAATGTTTTGCAGTACAGCAAAAAACATGATAGAACGGATAACATAGATATCATGCGGCATGCCAGGGATTGCATCGTAATAATTTAAGGCGGCCCAAATAAGTAGCGCCATCGACAGCAATCCAAACGCCCTATTGCGCAGGCTAGAGCTGTCTTTAAGTAGCACAACCAAAGCCAAGAGTATTTGAGCGGACAATGCCAGAATTGTTACAAAAAGCAAAAGCATAATTGAATACTTTTATTATAGTAAGGATTAGACTAAAGTGAAACCTAATCATAAAGCATGGCAGATCACCCCTGAAGATTTGTCAAAAATAAACAACAAAGATCGGCTACGCACTAATTGCTCCATCTGCACACAATGCACAGCCCTGGAAGTTTAAAATAGATAAAAAATTCTCAACAATTTACGTGTCTTTAGAGTCCAGTCGAACATTGCCCGTGTCAGACAAGGTAATGCGCCAGGCCTATCTAAGCATTGGTGCGGCAATTCAAAACATTGCATTAGCGGCAGACGCTTACAAAATTGAATATAGAATAAAGCTACAAACCAAAAAACAACCAATTGCAAAGATATCTGTAAAATGGCCCAATAAAAAGCAACTCTGTCAGCTTACATCAAGACAGTGCAATCACAGCAATTATCACAAAAGATCCATCGCCATAAACAAACTACTACCCGCAAAACAGCTAGAGATCGATGGCGCCTCAATTCATCTTATAACCGACAAAAATCTAAACAAAAAGTTGGCCAAGCAGCAAACTTAGCAGTTAAGAGCTTAATGACAAAACAGTTTAGACACGAACTCTCTATGTGGGTTCACCCAAATTGGACAAGTCAGTATACTGGTATGCCCGCAGCAATTCAGGGCATACCTGGACCCGTTTCGATTGTTGCAAAAACACTAATAAAAAACCTCCCAATTCAAATTTCTCAAGCAAAAAAAGATCAAAAAAACCTATCTAATGCGCCAATATTGGCGCTAATTTGCACAGACGAAGACGACATTTTGCATTGGATACAAGCGGGAAGAACCTTGCAAAATCTACTTTTGCATGTTTCACACAATCAACTAGACGCAACCGTGCTGGGCGCATCAATAGAATATCCCCCCAGCAGAGAAATTCTACAAAATGCATTTGGCACTTCAGAATTACCCGTGGCTCTTGTGCGCATTGGGAAGGCAAAAAAACAGATGCCACGCGCTCCCAGATTATTGTCAAGCAATGTTTTGACAATTGCCAAATAGCTTAACTGATAAAAAATTTGACTCAAGAAGCTAAGCACTTACCCTCACTGAAAACAGTGAGGGTTCTAGAATTTAAACTTATCCAACTGATCTTGGTAGATCTTTAGTTTTTTTGAATCGCTTTTATCACTGAAAAGAGCCGCGTCGCAACCTATTACAGATCTGCCTGCTTTAATTGGCTGATTTAATAAAATCTTTCTGCACGCGTATGCGACCGCTAGGCCAGATTGAGTTGCGGCACTCCCCAGCTGCGGCCAACTTGGTAACGTTTTGCCAACCTCACCCAACGACTCAAACATGCGCAATGGTATGTTTTTTGAGCCAACAAAATATTTACCAATCAACAAACCAAGTTGTTGCCGCGGCATGTCGTTTGCATCCTCGAGCCCTCTTACAACATCTTCTGGAACCAAGCCATTAAAAATTGGCAAATCAGCATCGGTGTCGTAACGCTCGATATCAAGCAACGCATCGTCACCGTCATCTGCCGCAGAAACAACAGCAATCCTTTTTTGTTTTGCTAAACGACGCAAAGCAATTTTAACTTGGATTTGGTCTACTTCGTCAACAATTATGTCTGGCTTGGATTCTTCTATGATTTGCCTGATATTTTGCATGTCTATGCCCTTTTTATGCAAATCAAAATGCAAGTACGGATCAATTTCGTTCATTCTAATTGCGACAGAGTCGCATTTATGCATTCCAACGTGCCAATATGGCACACGGATTCTATTTAAATTGCTAGGTTCTATTATATCCATATCCGCCAGAGCCAGACACCCACCAACACCGCTCGTTACTAGCGATTCTACAATATTACTACCCACACTCATACCTGCAACAAAAATTTTTGATCTGTAAAGCTTATCTTGCTCTTGCCTTGTAATTAAATTACGATTACGCGAAGTGCGCAGCGCCCTAAGTTCTTCACAACCTAAAAATCTTACCAGCAATCCATTGTGCTGATAAAATACAAAGTCACCTTTTGGCCATAAATATTTTTTTGCAAAATTGTCGTAATTTGTTTTTTGGCTTTTTGGAAGATCTTTTTGCTCTGGGTAAGAAATGTCGTAAAGTTCGTTTATAGCAAGCTCTGCCGAGTCAAAAAACTGCCTCACTTGACCACTATCGTAAAGTTTTTGTACCTCGGCAAAATCATCTTCTGTTTTTACAGACAATATTTTAGGTGACTGCCAAAATGGCACTAAAGAAGTTTTTAACATTACACATACCTATGCTTATTATTGTTGTTGTTAAGCTCGAATTGACCATAATTGATTAGCTTAACTGCCGGAATCGCCTTACTCCCCGTGTCGCGATAAGATGACCTATACTCGCTGTTCATCTCGCACAGCGTTTCTACAATGTTTTTTTGCAATGATTTTATATCAACCTCATCTGTCACAGCCCCAGGAGACAGTTCTAAATGCAAGCGTAAACGCTGACTTTGCCTAGCGTCATAGTATTTTTCCATCTTAAACTTACCCGTAAAGTAATGCGCCCAAGCCGGTTTTTCTAGTGCAGCTTTTACGTTTTCGGGATATACAATGGCCCCATAAAACTTCAGTGCGTTTGTGCTTTTTCCGTAAAGCAACACAAAAGGCAGCTGCCAATTGTATCTATAGCGCAAATTTGCAGGCAAAGCCTCGACAATTCCTTCGTGACCATATGTTTTGGCGATTTCGTCCAGCTCACCATAGGTAAACACTTTTGCATTATCATGAATATTGTATCTTATCAAAGGTATTGCGCCATTGCTGGTTATTAAAAGCTCGCTATCCTCAACCTGTAAATATTTTTGCCAAGGATAGTACTGAGCCAAAGTTGGCATGCGCCCGCTACCCAAGACCTGGTCATGAAACTTTGGACTAGCATGAATCATTCTGCGCAAAGCAATAGAAATTGGAGTTTCGTGACCAATAATCATGGCATCGGCCGAGCCAATTGTATTCATAGTGTCCAAAAACGGATTATTCGACCCCACTTGCTCTAAAATATAATCTCTAAATTCCTCGCCAAAAGCCTCTGCGCCAAAGATAAACTTTGGACTTAACTTTGGCCAGTCAATGCCCACGTCCTCACCTGCATCAATTATTTCTTTTATTAAAGGTGGGTATGCGCAAATAACCACCTGATCAAAATTTGGACCAAGGTTTTTGCAAATTTCTATCACCTCGTTTTTATTGTAACCAGGAGTGATAAACATGCAGTCATATTTGTTCATATATTCTATAGATGACAAAAGCGTGGTCGTGCCAGCAACCCAACTTCCCATGCCATAAGCAATAATAACCAAGGTTTTTAACTGACGCATGCCAAACATTTGGCTAAAAACAATGTCATAAGCCGCGCCAACTTCGTTGCGCTGACTTTGATCGCTTGGCCAATAAAACGGCTGACCACTAGAGCCAGAACTGCGATTTACCATACTTGCGCTGCCGATCTTGCCATCCCATGCCAATTCGGCCAATGGATACTGGCGCAAATAGTTTTCTTTAGTAATGTGCGGCAGCTTGGCAAAATCTGCTATTGTTTTGACTTTTTTAGGGTCAACGCCATTGGTTTTTAAAAATTTTTTATAGGCCGGAACTCTACTGGACGCAGAACAAAAAAGCGCGAGGGCAGATTGCTCTGCTCGCTCGCGCCAAGTTTGTTCAGGCACTTTGTTCAAGTCCTGAATCAAACGATTCGGGTCTTCGTAAAATTTAGGCCAAGGTGATATAGGTGTCATGATGGTAAAATTGACCTTATGTCAAAAATATAACACTATCAATACAAAAAGTAAATAGGCAGTAACGCTCATTTGATAGATCATCTACAAGCTTGATACTATATTTATAGGATTAACTAACTTAGCAAGGAAGATATGAGCACAAGACTTATCACTCACACTAGAAAAGATAATGATGGCGACATTACCGCCATCAAAGGCAGCTGGGGCATGGCTACAAAGATGGAAGCCATTCAAGATATTGAAAGTGGCGCACAAACATACACAACAACCAGCGGAACCGGCGACGATATTGAGGTAATAGTAGTTCATGATCCAGGCGTAAAAGACGGCATGTATTTACGCAGCGAGCCAGACGAAACAGGCACAGATAACCTAGACAACCTGCCAGATTTTTAACATAGCACTCAACAAAACTGGCACCTACGTTTTTGTGGGTGTCAGTTTGGATATGTTATGGTAATAGTATGACTCGCATTGCAATTATCGAAGACGACCCAGTCATTTCGCAAATGTATCGCATGAAGTTCGAAGCCGAAGGTTTTGAGGTACAAATTGCCGAAAACGGCGAGCTAGGCGTTGCCCTGGTAGAAAAAATACTACCAGATGTAATTTTACTTGACCTTAGAATGCCCAAAATGTCTGGCGCCGAAGCCCTTGCGCTTATTCGTAAACAACCCTGGGGTCGCGACATTCCCGTGTTAGTTTTAACAAATCTAGGCGAAGAAGAAGCCCCATCATCTTTAGACGGCCTACACGTACAATCTTACATAGTCAAAGCAGACCTAACACCTAGCCAAGTGGTCAAAAAGATAAAAGAAGCAATTTCTAAATCTAAAAAATAATTATTTTACGACTCTGCGCTTTTTCGGGCAGCCCTAATAACGTTATCAAACAAAGCACAAACCGTTAACGGACCAACTCCGCCTTTTTCGGGGGTAATTGTAACATCGTCGCGTTCGCGCACATCAGCAGCGACGTCGCCCACAAGACCGTTTTTATCTGTTGCAACACCAGCATCAACCACAATTGCACCGTTTTTTACCATACTGCTTGTAATTAACCCTGGTACGCCAGTGGCCGACACAATAACGTCTGCCTGCAAAATAACTTCAGAAATATTATCAGTATTTTTGTCTACAGCACTAACATTTAATCCAGAATTTTGCCACATTCTTGCCAAAGGCCGGCCAACAAGTCTGCCCTGCCCCACAACAACTATCTGCTTGCCTCGCAACTCAATGTTATATCCCGCAAGTAGCCAGTTGACCGACATCGGGGTAGGAGCATCATAAATAGCGTTTTGACCTAGTCCGTCTACATCTTTTTTGGGGTCAACCGTATTTAAAATCTCATCTGTTTGAGAGATATCGGGCACTGGCAGCTGCACAATTATGCCATGAACTGACTCGTCAGCGTTTAACTGCTTTATAAGCAAAATAGCTTGCGACTGGTCAATTGTATGTACATCAACATCTACCAAAATATCCTCGCCATAGCCCTGTTTTAAGCGCATATAAGCGTCTACAACTGGTGCAGGATTAGTGCGCACAATAGCCAGCCTGGGTTTAACACCTAAAGCCTGGCGCAAACCTCGCACCTGCTGCACTTGGCGCTCTTTAATAAAACCAGCTAACTCTGCACCATTTAATATTTTCATTAAGGTCATTATACCATTTTTTAGCCGTTAGCACCAACCTTAAATAGTTAATTTGACAAGTTACCCTGCTTAATATAAAATACTTTAAGCACAGGAGATTCCTGGGCTACTCTACTTTGTTAGGAGGCCCAAAATGGGCTTTTTTGGTGAGGCTGGGTCTTGGATTGTCGGCAAAATTACTGACCAAGTCAAAGAGGGCGTAGAGTCGTTTTTGACGGGCAAATCGGTTTGGGAAATTCGGCGCGAGCGCGAGGACCTTAGGCGCAAGCTAGCCATGGATGCCGCCGCAGATGCCGACCTTGATAGGTATGTAGCAGAGCAAACCGCAGAGTATCACAAGATTGTACAGACAGAACGCGCCCGAGGCAATCGTAACCATCCCGAATTTTGGATGGAGCACGGCAGGCTGGGCGATTACCGCGCCGTCTGCGTATTTAATTCTACCAGCAAAAGAGGCCGCATGGATATTTACTATGGCGGGGCAGGCAGCAATCCGCTAAATAATATCGATCACGGACATATCGTATTGCAAGACGGCACCGTAACTCATTGGCTTGAGCCAGTTGACCCCAAATACATGCAAGGTGTTGACTTAAGATATCTTAGCGAACAAGAAGTTAGAGCTATTAAGAAAACCCGAAACAGGCTGTACTAACGCCTAAAATACCGCTTTAAAAAGCGCTGCGGCGCTGTGTCAAAGTATATCTTTTGATGCAGCGCCATTTTGTTTGTTTCTATGCCTTTAACAACTCCTTCTATTTGAGTCCACACTTCATCAGAAGTGCTTGCGCCAGGCGTAAAAGGACAATACGAATGCAGCATCAGATATGCCACAGACAAGTTTGCATTTTTAGTCGCTCCTACGGCTTTTATGCCTGGTATCTTTGTAGCAAAATGCGCAATATATATCGCCCAATCGGCTATGGCATCTCTGTATTCTGGCCCATATTCTTTGCCAACTTCAATAGCGTAAAGCCAAAAGTCTTTAAGCTTTTTGACCGAATCTATTTCTTTGGTGCTAATAAGCTTTAAACAGTATTTGTCAAACTCTGGCGGAACTGGATATCCGTCAAGTATTGAGGACATTTGCTTTGTCATATCGATTATATTATACAACATATTTAAGTAAAAATACAGACCCCGCCACTCTGTTGGCAATAATAACTTTAGAATCTACTTGATTTATATACAAGCAGTGTATACAATTATTTATTATGCGTAGTTTTACTGGTCAGTACCAAATTGTGTGTGACTCAGTAACTTTAGCATGCCCAAAGGACACCCGTCAAAACGAGGCACCCCTCCCTCGCTTTTATGACGTTGCGTGTCCTTTTTGGCATTTTGCAGGCATTTTTACCCAACTAGCTACAGTAACAAAATTTTTTTCTAAACTCAAAAAAGCAAGCAACAGGCTTGTTTTTTTAAAACAACAAAATAATAAGAAAACGAGGTAAAAATGCAAAAGAGGTTTGTGGCATTTGATTTTGACAAAACAATCATATATTTAAGCGATGTTCATCGCAAAGCTTGGGAGCAAATTTTACAAAAGGCCGATCTTGAGCCAAATTTAGATGCCCATTTGCCAGAAGTGCTGTGGCTTAACGAGCGTTTTGACAGCGAAAATCGCGTTAAGCAGCATCTTTTGAGCGATAAAAATAAGGCAGAAAGGCTTAAAGCTCACTACAATCAGCCAGATAGTGATAAACTAGCAGAGTTGCTGGTACAACAAAAAGAGGCCCATGCACTGGCAATTATCGACAGCATGCCTGCAAGCAACCTGTCGGCACGGCTAGGACACAATCTAAAATTAGCGCTGCATAAGCTACAAAAAAATAACTGCACGCTGGGAATAATATCTAGTGCGCGCGAAAGTGTAATTAAAGCCGTTCTTGATAAAACCAAAACTTCGTACTTTTTTTGTTTTGTTGTTGGCGAGGATAGCTTACGCGACAAAAAAGGCATTCTGCACGACAAGCCAGACGCATTTGGACTGTCAAGGGTTCCGCAAAAATTTATTCGCCATTCTTCTGACTTTTACTATGTTGGCGACGACATTAGAGTTGACAGCGCCTTTGCGCGAAACTGCAAGTTAAATTTTGTTCAGGTAGAAAAAACGACCGATTTTAAAATTTTAGTGGACTGCATTTTATAAGAGGAGGATACATGCGACTGCTTAAAATAAGTAACATCAAAAATATATACGAAGCCCGCACTCTTGCCGAACAAGGCGTGGACTTTATTGGCTTGCATTTGGTTACTCGCGACCATCTTGAGCGCATTCCGGTTTTTCAGCAAATTAACCGTATGCTAGCCAATGAGTTCCCTCAGACCAAAAGCATATTAGTAACAAAAGAGCGAAGCATAGAGCGCATTATTGAGCTTATCAGAAGTACTGGCTGTCAAGGAATCGAGCTTCATTATCCACCTGTTCCTGGACTTTTTGCCATGTTGCGATCGTATTTTGGCAAATCATTGATAATTATGGGCGTTACCTCACCCGTTATCTCTCCTAGGCCAAATGAATTTTTACTATCAAACTATGTAATTGTTAATAAAAACTACGTTGGTGGCACTGGCGAGCGCATTCCCTACCCTACAATTCAACACATGGCAGAGCTTTATAAAGACCAAAATGTAATGCTAGCAGGAGGAATAGACTTAGACGCAATTCGCAAATTGCGAGTAGTTAGCCACATATCTGGATACGATATTCAAACTGCAGTAATAAGTGACAACTTAGATACTTTTGAAAACATTGATCGCAAAAAAGCTATCGAGATTGTTCAGGCCGTAAAAGGCAAAAACAGTTCTGTTAAGTCTCTAAAACCGCCTAAAATGCATGTTGCTAATTTAAATCAAGATCTTGAGCCTATGTTTAATAAATTTCACTTTTTTAAATTTGAAATTGACCCAACAAACTATAATAAAGATCTAAAAAATATTAAAGAATTTGCAAAACTAAACTCTCACCTTGTAATTGAGGTAAACATTGAGAGCGATTTACTAGAAGAAACAAAAAAAGCCCTAAAAGGCTCTGCAGATAAAATAAAACAGTTAACAGTAGTTAGCAACTAACGCTTAGGTTTTTGAGAAAAATGTTTGTAGTGGTCAGCGATAAGGCTGCGTACAACATCAGCTTTTGGCAACTCTAGCTCTTCTGATAGAGTTTCCAACTGCTTAAGCGATGTCGTGTTGAGCATTATATTAAATCGCTTTTTAAGTGTGCCGGTTTGCTTAAGAAAACGCTTTATTTGAGGTTCAAGGTCGTCTATAGTATCGTAGGATGCAACCGCCATAAGTCCAGATTGGCTAGCTAATATCATTTCTGGAACGTTTTCGATTTGATTGTTTTTAACAATGCACAATAGCGGAATCTTCTTTTGTACAGCCAACATAGACTTAAAAAACGCCCAGCGAGATTTAATACTAAAATCAACAACCGCAAACTCTGCCTGTCCTAAATCACTTTGAGCGTCAGAGAGTTGACTTTCTATTCGTCTATCGACAATGTCTATGCCATAAGGAAAATCTTTTAGCCACCAATCATTAATAAGCTGACATCTGTGTCGCTTAAAAATAGTATTAACTTGACGATCAACTTCTATGTGCTGATCGATGTTTTTAATGGTGGTAAAATAGACGTATTTACGTTGCACTTTCATATTGTACAATAAAACTAAGCAATACGCTACCCTGATGGCGATTTTTTCACCAAGATTTGCTGGTCGTTGCGTACAACAGAGCATTTCCTTTCGCGTGCATAAATTAACTCTATGGCTGGCATAATTTTAGTTATGTTACTTAAGCAATTTCTTGCAGTGACTGTACGGTTGGTTTTCGTTGCCATACCTTGGGGCGTTTCTTGATATAAATGCCTACAAGGCTTCGCAAACAATATTTGCTCAAAACCACCGCCAAACATCGAACCTCCTGTTGCATAGCTAGGCATAAAAGTTGAGATTGTCGACTGCCAATATCTGTCGTTATTTTTTAAATATGTAGAGGCCTGAGACAACATTAGACTTGAGGTATTATAGGGCGAGCTATGGACATTATACAGCCTAGTTACTTCATAACAATGGTCTGCTGACATTCCATAATATGCAAGCGCTGCTTTTTTATAATGCCTGTCCACCTTTTCTATCGCTAAAACAGAAAAGGGCAATTTATTATCCTGCAAAAATAAGCCCAAACATGGACCGTTGTTGCGTGGAGTATGCATATAATGAAAATTTTCGTGAACCAACTGGGCAAAACTTGGCGATATTTCTTTAATTTCTAGCAAGATTTTACTGCTTCTAGTCACCAAATATGGTCTACCAGCAATATTTTTTATCTTGCCCCTGCAGCAAAAACCAGAAAATATTTTATGAAGGTCGCTAAACAGCTTGGTGTTATTCTTGTAATAACGCTCAGCCAAATATGCCTTTTGCTCGTTGTATATATCCAGCAAACAATCTTGATAAAATTCTACACATTCGTCATTTTCTACTTCATGATACTTACTACCAAGCCAAGTTTTTTGCACGACTTTACCTTTTTTGATATAAATACTAGGCGCAAAAGAGAATAGCCTAAATAAGCACTGATAGATTAAATCTTTATCGTCTACTGGCGATTCTAAGCTACTGCATGTTTTATGAATGTCAATAAATGCATCTTTTGCCACATTTACCAACCTATGTTTTTTTGCCAACTCTAACGGCCTTGACTGAACATTAAATAAGTTAATCCACGACGCGCTGCCGTGTTTTTGGTCACAATTAATAATAGTCGCTACCCTCCGACGTTATGGCTTAACAATGTAGCCTTTTTACACTCGTTAAGTATAACTTAACGTCAAAAACTTTTCTATAACACTAAATTATATATTTTTAGTATCTAGGTGCGACGCAGTTTGCCCAGATATATGGCCGATAAAATTGTAAAGTTAATCGCAAAAATATACACAATAAAGCCATAATTTGTAAACGACCAATCATTAATTGTCAGAAGGGTTGTAGCCATGCTAGCCATAGAGATCAGATACGGCACCGCGCATTCTGTTTCTGGCTTTAAGTAAGATTTTATAACCGTAGGCATACTTGCTGATATATCTGCAAATATACTAAAAATCGTGGCCAAAACTGGGTCATCAGTAATTTGCCACAGCACAACACCTAGCGCCGCCAACAAAGCACAAACAAAAGTGGATGTTGTAAATTTCCAAAGCTTTCGGTGTTTTATAAACGCAGTCAAAAAAATAGCAAGCGGCCCCAAACTTAGCGTCAAGGTCACCAAAGCATCCACACTAAAACCACTGCTAACCTGCGCTGCAAAGGCAATTAAGGGAGTTAATCCCCAAAAAAACCATGTTACGGGATTAGGTTTGGCCCGCCCTATTAAAATTGACGCCAGGTAAAGTGCGCCACTAAATAGACGCATTAAAATGGCAACGTAAACAAACCAGATTGGTATCATACAATCATATTAGCAGTAGTTATCTGTTTTGTCAGATTAAACAAAACAAAAATCGCACCTTTTAGCCAAAAGCGATGCGATTTTTGCGTCTTATATAAACTACTGCTTATCGATAAACGTTAAAGCATAGCCAGTGCGGCCCGCACGACCAGCACGACCAATTCGGTGTACGTAATCTTCGTAAGTCTGAGGTGTACTGTAGTTAATAACGTGAGTAACGTCAGCAACGTCAATACCACGCGCTGCAACGTCTGTTGCTACTAAAATAGTAATGTCGTTGCGCTTAAACTTGTTCAACGCACGCTGTCTTTGAGACTGGCTTTTACCACCATGAATAGAATCAGATTTGAATCCTCGTGCCTGCAAAGTTTTTGCCAAGCGGTCTACGCTGCGCTGAGTGTCATCAAAAATCAAAGTCTTTTTGGTACTTTCTTGAATTAGCGCATCGTGCAATTGCTCTATTTTGTGAGCAGTGTCTGTATAATGAACAACATTTTGCTCGACATTATCACTTGTTTCGCCCATTTTAACCGAAATTGTTACGGGTTCGCGCAAAAAGCTTTCTATTAATGCCTTAAGATTTGGATCTAATGTGGCAGAAAAGAAGAATGATTGGCGAGTGTCAGAGATCTGACCAAGTAGGAATCTAATGTCTTTAATAAAGCCCATGTCAACCATGCGATCAACCTCGTCTAGCGCAACCAAAGTAAACTTAGATAAGTCTAAGCTGCCACGTTGCACGTGATCTTTAATACGACCGGGCGTACCAATAACAATTGATGGATTGCGACCTAGCTCGTAAAGCTGTGCAGGCATTGGCATGCCACCAATTAACAGGGCAGCATTCATGCCACTGCCTTTAGCAAAGGCACGACATTCTTCTTCAATCTGCTGCGCCAATTCTCGCGTAGGCGCAATAACAATTGCCTTGGCCTGTGGGTAAAGCATAAGTTGGTGCAAAATTGGCAATGCAAAAGCAGCCGTCTTGCCCGTACCGGTATTAGCAATACCAACAATATCCTTACCATCAAGACCAACAGGAATAGCCTTATCCTGGATAGGAGAAGGAGTCACATAGCCCTTGGCTTTAATATTTGACTTAATTAGATCGTTAAGCTCAAAATCATCAAACTGGTGAGTTGGAGTATATATAACCTCTTCTACAGGTTTTGCAGCTTTAATAAAGCGACTAGGATGAATATACTGCTTTTGATTTTTTGCCCTAGGAGCACTCGGGCGACGCGATCTAAAAGATGATCGTCTAGAATTAGAATAAAATTGTTTAGACATAAAAAATAATCCTCGTCTGTTTTAAACAGTTACTAAATACTTGATTGCACGAATGACATCGAGTACTAATAACTACAAACTTACCCGGATCATTTACACAATGCTATTTATATTAGCAGAAATTACCCAAAAGGTCAACCCTTGAGCCTTTTACTGATCCCCTGTTGCTAAAAATAACACATACAATTGATTAAAGCCGCAAAACGACTAAAATTATACTTAGAACCTGTTAATCACATGCTAGGAGGAAATCGTGTCTCAGGGGACTTCCTGCAATTGCGTGGTTTTTCGCAACGTAAAATATATCCGCTGCACAGGAACAGTAACGGTAGATGAGAAAGGCGAAAAAGTCTGCTCAAACCAAGCCAATCACGTCCCCAGGCCAATTCTCAATGGGCCGTAACACCTAATTACGCTCTACCCCCCTCTTTTTGAGGGGGATCAATCTAAGTCAGCTTTTGCCACAGCATCTCAAAAAAAGCCTTTTGAGCATTGGCAATGTCTTGATTATATATTTCTATGCCAAAAATTTCACCATCACGCCAGCTATAGTATGCCACAATATCATTGTAGATAATTGTTGAATGAGTTATTGCGAATATGTCGTCTGACACATATCGCTCCTGCCAGTTTTTAAGCTTTTCTTTGACGTTTCTTTTTTGCCATTCTTGTTGAGTTTTTGCGAAATTGTCACCAACAATTCCCCTAAATTTTATATCCAAATCGTTGCATTTGCGTGCCCAACGTTCAAAAAACGTTGCTTTTGTTTTGCTTTGCATGTTTTCAGAAAGAATACACAAAACTTCGCTTTTACTATAGGTTTCGTTCCAAAACATTTGCTTTACACCCTCAAAACCTTTGTAAAACTGAACTCGTGAGACTGCAGATTCCAAACTTTTAACTTCTAAAATATTACTTATATTTTTAAGCTCATTTTGCAAAACTTTAAGATCTTGCTCGCGCTGCATAATAGTAATTTGTAAATTAGAAATTGGTGCTGCACGATAAATCATGTGCTTATATTGCACCACTATTTCAATTAGATTAGTGCTTTTTAATTCTTCTGTTAAGCGATATATTTTGGTCCGTTCTACGCCAGAATTACGAGCTAATTCAGATATCGTTTGCTCTCCATATCTGTATAGCGCCAGATAAATACTGGCGATCTCTGGAACAAATCCTATTTTTTTAAAGTAAGCTTTTACATAACTTGTGTCTGTTACCATGTTTATATTTAAGCACTTGTGCATTTTTTGCACAACAATTACAAAATTTATATAGCAGCTGATAACATAATGAAGTACGCAAGGTAAGGACGTAAGGGAGATTGCAATGAACAGCATTGGCCTAGAGGGTGTCAGGCTTTCATGGCGTGCCAGTCGTGAGATTGCACTGCTTGAGCAAGGCACGATTAGATACGTTGATCACAGATACGGAAGTGGATACCCGCATTTTAGGAAGGGAGTAGAGAAAATCGCGTACTACCACAACGGCTTCCACACAAGGCTAGTTGGGGACACGTCCACTAAATTGGCAAAAGTACTGGGACTAAATCGCGCCGAGGTTCGAGCTAGCCGCCTTGCGGGGCTCGCACACGACGTATGCCAAAGTTTTCCCGCCAATCGTGGACATGATGAGCAAACCTCTGCAGAATGGCTAAAAAACAGGATTGACACTGCGAAGAGTATTCCTAGCGTTTTTGGAGAAGTCTGCGCCCATGCCATTGTTTGCACGGAGCCGCTTTTTGACAAGAATGGTAACCTTATTGGACAAAGAGTCAATTACATTGACCACCCATCAGAAAGCGCCAAAAAGGTTGCCGAATGTGTTGCTTGCGGAGATTTTAGCGATCTGTTTATGCCTACTAGCCCATTATCCTCTCACATGCTTTGCAGAGAGCAAAATAGTGGCAAGGCTCCTTCTATAGACAAGGTCCTCAAGTTTCAGCAGGCGCAAGTTGCCTTGGTGTACAATTTTGAGTTTGCACTTCCGGAGGCCAACGCGCTAGTCGCGACCCACAGGCCACAAGTTACTAGATACACGGAAGATACGCTTCGCGAAATCGAAAACGGCAACATTACCTCTTGGGAGCAGCTTATTGAGCGAGACCTAGCGTTCGCAAAAACATGCGCGTGATGTCAACTTTTAGTAACTTTGCGACGTAAAGTTTTTGACAAAATGGGAAACTGGCCTTATCATACTTGCCTATGAGGGGAAGTATAATACGACTTATCATATCAGTGGTGTTGATAAGTGCCAGTTTTCCATTACCAGCTTTAGCTCAGGACGTCACAAATGAATATTTGGGGATTATTATTTCTGAGATTTATCCAAATGCCGAAGGCAGCGAGCGTGATGGACAGGGCATTGATGAGTTTATTGAACTTTACAATCCTACCGACACCCAGCAAATACTTGCAAATGCAATTATCACAAAAGACAATTACAAGCTAGCCTTACCGTCAATCGTACTAAAACCAGATCAACGAGTAGCGATTTTTCCTAAAACCAACAACGCCAATTTATTCAGCTTAAGCAACACTGGCGGCACCCTAACGCTTACAGTGGACGGTATAGAGGTGCAAACAATTACATACAGCAGCATTTCAGAAACAAAATCGTGTGCAACTACTAGGACGGATAATGCCTGGGTGTGCGAAACATCAGACTACTCCCCTGCTTCAGAACTTTCTGATGATGAGCTTTTTATAGATGAAGACGCCAGCGAGCAAACCGAAGATCAAAACGAAGACAGCCAAATTACAGAAACATGCGATGCTTCAGACGTAACTGTGACCGAGATTTTAGCAAATCCATCTGGTGCAGATACCAATGGTGGTGAATTTGTTGAACTTTATAATAGCGGCGACCAAGACGTATCTCTTGCGAATTGTTGGCTGCACACTGACAAGCAAGATAAGATTTTACTTGACGGTTACACAATAAAAAGCAAATCTTATCTAGCAATTAGTCTAGCTGATAAGCTGCTTAACAATGGTGGCGAAGTTTGGCTTGTTGCAACAGACAAAGAAGACATTTTTGAATACCCTACCTTAAAGTCTGATCAATCATGGGTCATCATCGACGGGTTGTGGCAATTAACAGATCGGCCAACACCTGGAGCTGCAAATTTGCCAAATGCCCCAGCACAAAAAACTGAGGATAACGAAGATGAAATTAAAATCTGCCCAGCTGGCAAATACTTAAACCCTGCCACCAACAGATGTAAAAACATTGTAACAGACGCAGAGCAACTGGTTGCCTGCAAAACCGGATACGAACGCAATCCCGAAACTAATCGCTGCCGCAAAATAGCAACCGCACAAACAAGCTCGTTAACGCCCTGCAAAGAAGGATATGAAAGGAATCCCGAAACCAACAGATGTCGAAAGATCGCCAGCGGCATAACTGCAAAAAACGATAACACCACTGACGCAACCCCCACTGACGCAACAGAGCAAATCAGCACAAAATTACTAACCCCAGTCGCCGCCTTTGCTATGATGTTTGGGCTATACGAGTATAAAGAGGATGCACGAAACCACGCCAGAAGATTGCACAAAAAGTTTAAAAAATAGCATATATAATGGTCATGTTAAACTATTAGTACATGGCTTTAAGACCAAAATATAAAAAACCAAAAAAACGCCGTTTCAGGTTGCTTATTTTTTGCATTGCAGCAATTGGTGGATTAGTTTTTTGGTTTTATCAGCAAGGTCAAAGATTTGATCAAGGACTGTCTGCGCAAACCACATCAACAACACCGAAAAGGCAAAAAATTGCGCTAGAATCTAAGCCAAGCGAATACATAGCAAGCGATATTTTGCCTGAAGGAGCTCAGGCTGCTGCAATTGGAATAACAGATGACGGCAACGGTGTTATAGCGGCAAGCGGAGACACGGAACCTAGGCCAATTGCCAGCATAGCTAAGGTTATTACCGCCATGGCGCTGCTAGAAAAATACCCCTTAAAACCCGGCGAAGAAGGCCCACAGATTGATATTTCTGAATCAGACGAACAGCTCTACTTAGATTATGTGGCAAAAAACGGCACAGCCGCCTCTGTAAAAGCAGGGGTGTCAATTACGCTTTACGACGCACTAGAAGCAATGCTACTAATGTCTGCCAACAATATTGCTGACACAGCTGCTATCTGGGGATTTGGATCTATGGACGAATATCATATGTACGCTAACAGGATGCTTTACGAATTAGAACTTGAAGCCACCCAAGTTGGTGGCGACGCAAGCGGATTTGACCCACAAACCATTAGCACACCTAGCGATTTAGTTAGACTTGGCGAAACTGCAATGAAAAATCCAGTATTTGCCGAAATTGTTGGCAGCCCAGGCGGATACATGCCCTACGCAGGAGACATCCCAAACTACAACGGACTAGTAAACAAGCATGGTTTTAGCGGCATAAAGCACGGCGATAGTCTACAGGCCGACATCACCGTATTATTTTCTACTCAAAAAAACATAAATGGCAAAGAAGTTACGGTAGTTGGGACCATTTTAGGCGCAGAAACTTACGCACAAATAAACCAAATGGCTATTAATTTAGTTGACACGGTTGAGCCTAAATAAAAAATAACTCGCATTTTGCGAGTTAGTTGTTGCGCTAACAGGCCATAAGGCCTACCAGCGCAACGCTTATTCACGAAGACGATCCACCAAAAACAGCATCGAAGATACTGTGTCCACTACCGTGATGCCTGCGATGGCCGTGTCGCCTAGGATGACGAAGGTTAACAGCGTAGGGCTGTGGCGGTGGGACGGGACGTCCGTACTGATCAACAGGATAAGCATTCCCATACGGGTCAACAGCTGGGTAAACCGGCTGCTGCACAGGAACACCGTAACCATAACTGCCGTGTCGACGCCGCCGACTAGAACTCCAACTACCAAAGAAGCTACTCATTCCGTGAATCCCACCTTCAGGTCTGATGCCCCTTGTTAGGCACAAAATTAAGGTTAGCACAACCCATAAACCATGTCAACATGTCCACCCAGATTCTTGGTGCCCTTGCCGAAGTACAGGGCTGATCAATGATACAAAGAGGCATGCTTGGGCTAGAATCACAGCCTTGAGGCACCAGAATGTTTCTGGCGTGCAGTTTGCCATCTTTTAGCTTTAGATCGTTTAAATCTCGTTCAAAACCAGCATTTTGAGCAAAATCCATCACGCGCCATCGAACATACTCACAGTAGCCTGAAACAAAAGTCACATCTTCCTCAACATTTGGACTATATCTAGACTCGGCCCATTCTTTAAGCGTAATCCAGCCGTCCATATACTGCTGACAAAGCAGATAAGCTCCGCAACGAGACCTGTACGCAAAATACTGCCGCGGGGTTACAATTGTTGTAATTGATTTAATTTGCAAATAGTCGTAAAGTTCAGACAAAAATTTAAACTGCCTAAACAAATCTTCAGAACCAGCTTGGCTTTTGCGATGGGCCTTTTTATTAGTGGTAGCAGAAGACACTTTAACCAAAAAATTGCCAAAACGCCGAGCAGAAGAATACGTACCTGAGCCTAGTGACTGTCCACCAATAGCCTCCTCTGGCTTTGGACTAGACAAAAAACGCTCAACAGCACCAGCCAGCTCGGGATTATTATTTAGTACTTCCCTGCCTCGCGGATTTGTTATCCTCGATTCTCGCCAATGCACAATAACCTCCAAAATAGGCAAGCAGAGGATATTATAGCATCTTGATTTTATCTATAAAAGATTTTATTTAAATAATTTTTGAACTTCACTAACAATTACAAAAATACTAAACACACCATAAAATACACAGGCAAACACCATAACTGCTGTACGCCAATTGTTTATGCGTATAGATTTTGGCAAATTAGTGCGATTTAACCATACCGTAAGGCCACTATGAACAAACATAGCAAAGGCATTTAGCACTGCAGCTATAACTAGCAGCTGTAAAGGCTGAGCATTAAAGAATAGCGAAATGATTATTCCCACAGAAATAAACAACCACAAAACTGCATAGTATATCTTGGGAATTAGATTAGCTTTAAACATCTTGGGAGCACTTAGCACTGCGTTTTCTGCGATAATTCTGCTTGTAGCGTCAAACACTGTTAGTTGCGTTCCAAATAACGTAAGTGACACAACTATCAAGAAGAATATCCCAATAGCGGGCACCAGCCTTTCGCCAATAACGTTGGCTTCATTTACAACAAATCCGATACCCTCGCTTAATCCACCTACATGATAGGTGGTTGTATAGGCCAACAAGCTCAGTAAAATAATTGTAATCGAACCAGTAAGCCAAAAAACCAAAAAGTGTTCGGTGTTTATTGTGCGCCACCATTTTTTAAACTGTTTAGTATTTTCTGCGGTGTCAGCAAATTTAAAACCTTCTAGGCTTACGTTTTCTTTTTTACCCGTAAACAAGCTAGTAATGCGACCAGCATATTTACCCATTCCAAAACCCTTTTCGCGAACATAAAACGACTGAGCCAAGTTTAAGTTGCCACCAGCCCCTGCATACGCCAGTGCACTTGTAAATTTTGTGGCTATAAATGCCAGTCCTATGCCAACTGGAAATAACCAATAACCATCACCAACGCCCACCAGACCCTGTGCTGTTGCAGTCCAGTCTTGTGGCTTTGCAAGCATAATGCTAATTACAAAAATTGATGGAACGCCTGCGATAATTAAGACTTTTTGCAGAGTCTCTACCGTTTTGTATAGCACTGGCCCAAGAGACAGTATCAGGCCCATGAGCACCAAAAGCCCAACCGACACATATTTTACATCAGATATTCCAAAAATATGGCTAATCAGAGTTGCAGACGAGGCGACTATTCCTGGCCACATCCAGGGTATAAATGTAGATAACGCAAACCAAAACGGCAGCCATCTAGCCTTGCGCGCAAAACCAACAAAAATGCTTTCGCCGCGCGCAAGTGCGTAGCGCTCTATTTCCATATTCATAAAGAATTGCAAAGTTAAGCCCAAAACAGCACCCCATATCATGCCCATCCCATATTGAGAAGCTAAATATGGCCATAAAATAACCTCACCGCTGCCCAAGCCAAGTCCCAATATTATAAAACTTGGCCCAATGATTTTGCGCAAAGACAGGGCTTTGGGCAATGGTTTTGTTTTGTGTTCTTTTAAGCTTGTTGTCATGATTTTGCCATTTTGATTATGCTTTTTTGATGGTAATTATTATACACAAATACCTTCAGTAATTAAACAGGGGCGACCTTTACAGGCCACCCCATCAACTTGTCGTTACTCAACTGGATTATGCGTTGTTACCAATGTCGCACTACAGGACGATTCCGGGCTTTTATCAGCTTCTCGCTTAAGACAAAGCCACGGTTCTGTTACGCCTTCATTCGCTAGATAAACATCAAAATCTACATTGCCCTTACTTTTAGTGATTATTTTTTGTGGAACAACAATCTCTGTCGATCCATCCGAGTTGTGGGCTTTGTAGTAGTAGCCGTCCGCACCACTTGGCACGACAAACATTTCGTCACTAAGCAAAAGTACAGGCACAGACTGCCCTTGATTTGTAAGAACCATTGTGTCATGGCTGCTTTGATAGTAATTATAACCAACATTAAGACGTTGGCTAAAATCACACTCTTGACCAATCCAGACCTTGGAAGAAAGCGTCAATGCCGCGCTAAAAACAACACTTACCTGCATACTGCCGTCGCTCATAACAAAAACGGGGTCAGCCAACGAAGTGCTGCCTTCGTACTTAATTATTTCGTCTTCGCCGCGATAGCTTGTTGCAGCACACAGCGCATTTGCGGCAGCTGCCGCGCCAGGAACATCGTAACCTTCAAATGACGCCTTAATCAAGAGATTATAACCTACAGATTCTGCACTGATTACGGCAATTGTTCTGCCAGAACCAGCATCAATCAAGCCAGACTCTTTGGGTACAAACTCTACTTGCGGAAGATCTCCTAAAAGCGAATTTGCCCTAATCTGATCAGCCCAGCCGGCTGGTCTAACAACAAACCAGACTGCGCTTACAATAAGAGCTAATGTAACAATAGAAGCAATGGCGACAGCAGTTGTGCTAATTTCATCATTATCTGCGTTACTTCGCCCATTCGTCTGATCCGCACTCCCATCCCGCGACTGATCTGGCACGACGGATACGGCTAAACTTGGCGCAACGCGCGTAGCCTGAGGTTTTGGATAGGCCTTTGTTGACGCCAGTACCCGCTGCTTAACAGTTGGCGGCAGCCATTCGGCATTGCCCAAAACAACCGTTTTGGCAGCGGGCAAAAGCGCCTCGACTTGGTCTAGCGTAGCACGTCTTGCTGGATCTTTCTGCAAACAAAGTTCAATAATCTTGCGCGCTAGTCCAGATACGCCGCGCAAGTCAGGCGGATCATCCAAAATGGCGCGCATCGCCGTAGCCAGAGTTTGGTGATTACCAAAAGCTGGCCTTCCGGTAGCAGCAAAAACCAAAACACTACCCAATGCAAAAATATCACTCGCTTGACTAACTTGTCCAATACCAAAATGCTCAGGCGACATATAATTGGCAGTGCCAATCACCTCGCCAGTTGCCGTAATTGCCGTTCCTCCCAAAATATGAGAGATACCAAAGTCTAATACTACAGCACCGCGCGGACCAATCATAATATTTGTCGGCTTTAGATCACGATGCACAATACCCGAACCGTGGATCTCACGCAAAGACTTGCACAGCCCACGGACGAGGTTAGAGAACGCATCATCGTTAAAACGTTCTAGAGCTACAGCCTGATGCAGGGTTACTCCCTCAATGAACTCGCTGGCATACCAGAGCATCCCCTGATCTGAGCCTTCATCAACAACCTTTGCAACACAATTGCCCCCAACTTTCTTTGCTGCAACAATTTCTCGCCTAAAACGCCTACGCGCTTCAAGATCGTAATTCAGATTTGGATTAATGACTTTTACGGCAACTGCTGTAGCGCCCCTTGTACAATAATAGACAATGCCCATTCCGCCCCGACCAACAACGCCCTCAACCTCGTAAGGACCAATCCTGGTCGGATCGCTTGGCTTTAGAGCCTCCATTGCAATCCCCTTTTAGGATAAACATGTAACGAACAATTTGCCTGACGATAGAGTCAAACAATCTGGTAAATAATACAACGAAACAATTAAATAGTCAATACAACCTCGCCTTGCGCAATTAACAAGTTTTTTGACAACAACTAAAAATACCCCGCGACCCAGAATATGGGTCACGGGGCAATCACAAGTCAGAGCCAAGCAGTGGCGTTTCCGCCCCCACGAGAAGCAGCAGGATTGGGCCGTATTCGCAACGCAGAGCCCTCTCGTGGGCTACTCTCATAACTGACGCTCCAAGCAGATGCTTCAAGCTCCTTTATAACAATCCCTACAGCTACATCAGAGTACCCTTCGACGTACACGTAATAGCTACCGTCAGAGCCTGGCCGATTAAAAGCCTCCATAACGGCCGCACGAAGCTTCTCGACATCCGCCTGAACTGCAGCGCGCTGCTGCTGAGAAAGTTGTTCTGGAGTCGGGAAAGTTGGCATGGCAACCTCTCTCTAAAACTAGACTTGACCGCTTTAATCATTTATTTTATGCGCTTTTATTCAGCAAGTCAATCATACAGTTGTCAAATTACGCCGTCTAAACAATACGAGCGAGGCGATTATACCAACTACAGCTATCATCGTCATACTAACTACTGGCCACCAGGCAATATCTTGCGAGGGCATTGCTGGCACGTGCGTAAATGGAGACAAGTCCAAAACCCACTGGTCCAATTTAAATACTTCACCAAATTGTATTACTACATAGCATGCTGCAAAAAATAGCCAGTCTAGCATTATAGAAATTTTTGGCAATACAGCAAAGCTAAGCGCAGAGAATCCCAAAAATATTAAAACTGCGGGCAACTGCGCTAGACCTGCAACCAGCAACGAAGATGTTTGATTCCAAATATCATTAATTACAATTCCGTAGGTCAAACCCGTCGCTACACCACTTAAAACAAGCAGCAGCGTTCCTCCTAGTGCCACCAATAAAACATGGCTTAGTAGCCAAGACATGCGACTAACGCGACAAGCAAGTATTTGCTCTAGCCTACCGCCTACTTCTTCGGCTCTGGTTTTTTGCATCGCTTGTATGGTATATGCGGCAACCATTACGCCCATCAGCAACATACAAAATGTTAGATAGGCTTTTACGATATTCTCGCTTCCGCCCAATAGCGTAATAAGATCGTTCATTGTTTGGTTCGAAGAAGAAAACTTGCCTGCTTCGTCTGCCATACCACCGACTATCGCTGCCATTAAAACTATACAAACAGACCATCCAACTATTAAACCACACTGCTGACGCCAAGCTAGACCAAAAACGTTTGAAAGCAAAGAAGATGCCTCTGGCGGACCACGCCGCACGGGCACAATCCCCGAGCCCAAATCGCGATTTTTTAATATTATAAATGCAATAATAACCAGTAAAAATGCAAGGGCCAACAATACGTAAACCGGCCAAATATTATCGCGAACCAATGGCTGGGTTTCGCGAGCCAACCCCATTGGCGACAAAAAAGTCAACCAAGAGCTTTTGACCTCTACTCCGTTTGGTTCAACTTTACCTAAAACATCACCTACCGCTCGAACTAGAAAGAAGAATCCTATTGCACCACCAGCAATGGCATTGGCAGCCCTAGAAGTTTGCGTAATTTGAGCTGCGATTGCTGCGATTGCTGCAAAAATGACCCCGACCATCCCCATGGCAAGCCCCGCCATAACAGACCCGCCCCAGCCTAATCCACAAGCAACATAACTAAAAGTAAATGTAGCACCAAGTGCAATATTTAAGCAAAGTGCCAGCAATAAGGAGGCTGTTAACGGTGCAAAAACACCCACCGCTCCACCAGTAACAAGTTCTGCCCTGCCGTTTTCTTCGGCCTGTCTAGTATGGCGAACAACCAAAAGAGTACTGGCAAATGCCACGACCAAAGTAAAAAACGAAAAGGTTTCGGTAAGCACAACAGAGGCCTGAGTCGCTCCTAAGATTGGCCCGTTAAACGCCCTAGAAGCTGCGTTTGATACAGCGACAGACACATAGCCATAGATTTGTTCGGGTGTTTTGTATAGCTCAACCACACTCCAAGCAGAAGCGTACATTATTGCTATACTACCGAATATCCATATGGCAAGTTTTATGCGATCGCATCTTAAATAAAGCCTAAAAAGCTTAAAAGTTCCGGAAAACAGATTTTTAAAACTCATTATTCAGCTTCCTCGTAGTGTCGCATAAATAATTGCTCTAGAGTTGGCGGAGCGCTGTAAATACTATGCATACCAAATTTGGCAACATGCGTAAGCGCTGCACTTAGCCCGCCGTTTTTTACCCTAAATGTAGTATGATCGCCATTCACCGTAACATCAGAAACATCGGGCATTTTGTTTAAACCTGTAATTGGTTTTTTTGTTTGAACAGTAACCGTAGAGTAAGTCATGTGTCGCAACGACGAAAGCTTGTCAGAGATAATATCTTTACCCTCTTTGATAATTGTTACTTCGTCACAGAGCGTGTCAACCTCAGCTAATATATGACTGGACAATAAGATGGTTTTACCTTCGTGACGCAACTGGGTTACATATTCGTTAAAAACAGCTTGCATTAGGGGATCAAGGCCAGATGTAGGCTCATCCAGCAAATACAAATCTACATCAGACGCCAATGCTGCAATAATTGCAACTTTTTGGCGATTACCCTTAGAGTACGTGCCGCATTTTTTAGTAGGATCAAGATTAAAACGATCAATTAACTCTTGGCGCCGTGCAGTTACCGGCCCACCACGCAGCCTGCCAAGCAAATCGATAGCTTCTCCGCCAGACAGATTTGGCCAAAGACTTACATCTCCCGGCACGTAGGCCAAGTGTTTATGCAACTCTACTGCGTCACGCCACGGGTCTTTACCCAAAAGTTGCACCTCGCCTGCATTTTTATGTAGCATTCCCAACAAAATACGAATAGTCGTTGATTTGCCGGCGCCATTTGGACCCAAAAAACCATGGACCTCACCTGCATGAACAGTTAGATCCAAATTGTTTAGTGCCCGATTGTGTCCAAAATCTTTAATAAGACCTTTTACGCCAATAATTACGTCAGTCATACTGCCTACCCATTTACTAGTTTAAGTATACTATAATTTTACACCGCTAAGACTTTTATTACCAGTTTAAAAAGCCCGCTTAGATCAAGCGGGCTTCAATAATACGGCTAGCGCACGGGGCGACCAGAACGAAGTCTATCGATTTTTAATGTCAATTGCCTCCAACTCGCAACCGCAACCAATCCCGTTGTGTTTTGACTAAGACGCGGCTGAGGCCTAAACAAAAACCTCCACGGAACGGATACCTGCATATATCGCAATACATCACATCTGTCATCCACAAAAGCATTCAACCTTAGTTGTGCCGCAATCGGAGTTTTGTCAATCCACGTACTGCAAAAAAATACGTTGCCACGTTCTAGCCTAGTGCTATGAAGAAATTCATGCGCCCACAGCCACCTAACAATCCTATCTCGGACCATTTGGCGTCGTGCCTTTGAAATGATGTACACATTGTCTCGCCCAAAGCGCTCAACAAGCCCGCAGACTCCATCGAGAGCACCAGAAACAGCTGTAGTTCGTAAGTAATGATCGCCCATAAAATCGGTTGGCGTATTGTCATTAGCTAAAGAATCAATAATCACACCGCCTACATCTAGCCCAATGCGAAACATTTCTACTCCTTAGGTTGCTCTGGCCGTATGTAAAATCGTATCAAAATACAAAAACAATGCCAATAATCATTTAGCCAATCTAATATCATTTTGGGCTTTTGTAGCTATAGTATTTACTTTATAATAGAGTAAAAGCATAGGCGCAATGAGGTAGACAATGGCAAGATTACCCGTATCAGGAGGAGATGACGGCGTTTGGGGAACAATCCTAAACGACTATCTTTTGCAGGCACACACCAGCGGTGGAACCCTAAAATCTGGAGCGGTCACAAATGACACCGTTGCATCATCCGCCAGCATTGAGCAAAGTAAACTTAGCCTTTCTATTACGGATAGCGAAGTAAACACGTCAGCAGCAATAGCTCAGAGCAAGCTTAGTCTTTCTATTGCCAACAGCGAAATCAGCGCAACGGCAGCCATAGCCAAATCAAAATTAGCCGCACTTAACATTGGCGACAGCGACGTAGACACAATTTCGCAAAGCAAGATCACCGATTTAACTACTGATTTAAGCGGCAAATTAGCTGCGGCAAGCAATTTAAGCGATGTTGCAGACGCCCCTACTGCGCGCACCAATCTTTCTGTTGCAGAAGCCTCAGGTTTTGCAAAAATAACTGTTAGCAGCACCGCACCTACCAGTCCGTCTGCTGGCGATGTGTGGATAGGCACAAACTAGATGGCCAGCGATCCAGACATAGTCCCGCGAGGACAATATCGCGATGATCAATATACCACTATAGTATCTGGTGGAAACACTGCCGGCGATGGCATTTCTAATGATATTTGGTTGGAATCTGACGTTTATAGCTCAACACCAGCATCTGCGACAAGTCTAAGCACAGAAGTCAGACCAACTGGCACAAATTTTAGCGACGCAGCTACATCTACCAATGTTGCCCGAATTTTAAAAGAAACTTATCTACCAACACAGCGTCGCGGAGCAAATTTAGTTTACGACGCAAAAAACAAACGTTTTATACTTTTTGGCGGCTACAACGGCGTAACTCGTTTTAATGACGTTTACTCGCTTTCTGCAGATGACGCGTATGCTCGTTGGCGCAAGCTTAGCCCTTCTGGCACACCTCCAACTGCAAAAAACTTAGCTGGTGCGGCATTTGTACGAGGCACGACGTCTGGATCGGTCGATAAAGCATACATGATAGTTTGGGGCGGCGCTTCTCCATCTAACCTGAACGAAATGCACACTCTTGACATCACCACTCCAGACAGCGAAGCCTGGTCTACGGTTTCACAGACTAACACGCCAGCCACACGATCGTATATCTCTCAAACCATGGTGCCGATAAATACCACATCAAGCACAACCGACCTTTACTTATTCGGGGGATCAAGCGCAGCATTGGTTAACGATTTGCAACGTTGCACTTTTGATGTCAACTCCCCTGCCGCAGTTACTTGGACCACACTAACAGCGGATGGTGCCGCCGGCAGTCCTTCAAGGCGATCTGGCGCAGGAATGATATATGACTCAGCAAATGCAAGATTAATTGTGTCCAGCGGCTACGATGGAAGCAACTACTTAAGTGACGCCTGGGAATACAGCATAAGTGGCAGCAGCTTTACTCAATTATCACCAAGTGGCACAACACCAGGAGGCAGACAATTATTCAATATAGCCTACGACCCTATAAATGGCCGAGCACTATTGACTGGTGGCTGGCAAGGATCAATCAGTACAAATCGCAATGACGTTATTCAGCTCTCATTAACCTCTGGCGCAGAAGCTTGGACGCAGATAAAAAGCAACGACTTAACCAACCAAGGAATTTTGGCATTTTCTAGTTGCGCCTCTGCCATAGACACAAGCCGCAACATGTTTGTTTTTGCCACGCAATACGGATACGACGGCAATAACAAATACACCTGGGCGTTTGACATGAATGACACTTCCGCGACCGCCCCAATGTATGGCTTAACAGTAATTGATTATTTTAGAGGTCGCGACGCACCTACCTGTGTTTACGATTCCGATCGCAGCGAATGGCTTTTAATTAGCGGATACAGCGCAATGGACGACGACGCCACAACAAGTCGTGGCGAACACGTTTCAGACATATGGGCATACGACCGAACAGCTAACAAGTGGCGCTTTGCTGCCAAAGGACCTTTTAGCATACCGGCAAACGAAGGAGGGCTGGCAGTTTACGACTCTGCAAATCAACGTACTATATATTTTGGCGGCCTGTGCGGAGCAAATCAACGCACAAACGACACCTGGGAGCTTAAAGCCGATTCTCATGGCATGTATCATGCTACAAAATTATCACCAAGTGGCAGCCTACCAACTCAAAGATGGTTTGCGAATGGGTGTTACGATGTAACCAATCAGCGAATGGTTATGTGGGGCGGACAAAGCCAATCTGCAGTTTTGGGCGATGTTTGGGAGCTAGATTTAACAGATGGTGCAGAAGCTTGGACCCAGCTTTCTCCAACCGGATCAGCTCCGGCTACCGCCTGGCAGTCTTGCTTTGCTTTTGATTCGGCAAATAACAGATTATACATTCATGGCGGCGCCACTAATACTGGAGGCACAACTTTTACTTCACAACTATTCTATTTAGACATAAGCACTGCAAACTGCTCCTGGACAGACACAGGAGTAACGGGAGGTCTTGCTGTTCGCGGAGCAACTTTAGGTTACGATACAACCAACCAAAGGCTAGTTTGCTTTGGGGGATACGACGGCTCCGCTGTAAACAATACCGTTAGATACACAAGCACAAGCTCTTTTACATCGTGGACCACGCAAGCAACAAGCAACACTCCTTCTGCAAGACGCAGCGCAGGCTGCATGGTCATAGGAGATTACTTTTTGGTCGCTTGCGGCCGACCAGTTTCGGGCACATGGTTTAATGACACTCAGGAACTAAACTTTACAGATAGCCCCGCAAGTTGGGCGTGGACAGATAAATCACCCTACATTTATCAAATAATGGGAGTTGCCACCACCGGCTTAACCGCGCGCGCTAGCTATCATTGGCAAGCGTGGGGAACAACAGGCGTAACTGTAGGTGACGCAGTAGCATTTGGCAACGTTGTAGATTTTATTACAAGCGATGGCACGGGCGGAAATGCAAAAGTCTACAATGGCAGCTGGACAGCCAAGCCGGCAAAAGTGTGGAACGGATCAGCTTGGGTTACAAAACCCGTAAAAGTTTATAATGGCAGCGAATGGATACAAACCAGTTATTAGATTTATCATAAAAAACTTTCCAAATTAAAACGCCTGTACTAATAGAGTTCTGGATAAAAAATACCTCTTTACGAAAGGCAACCTTCCATGCCTAGTACGTCCGATAGAATTGTTGGCTCCGTTTGCGGTGAATAATGCAGTAAATGTGGAAGAAAGTGCAAGGGCAAACTCGTAGCCCAAGACACGAATAACGCTACATGCAATTGCTGTGGCGCATCGTGGAATAAGAGGTAAAATGATCTAAAAAGTATACACGCAGCATGTTCTTGCATCATGCTGCGTGTATACTTAGCATTGTAAGCTATTGCCCATATTGAGCTTAGCTTAATAGCATACCTACCTAACTGGATCAGCCTGCTCATAGGTCAACCCGCAGCAATCACATGTTACCAAGTTACCTGGTTGAGCCACAAGACGACCTTTACATCCATCATTAGGATTTTTAGGGTCACAACAAGTGCACCCTTTTTTCAGACAACGTTCACCTGCGCGTTTCTTACTTTTGATGGTAGGCATAATCAACCTCCAAAGGTCGAACACAGCAACATTTACATTACTTAAGTATAGCTTATTCTGTAGGTATATCAAACTTGCGCGTCAATGGCCGACCATTTACATCCCGCATGTCACCAGTTGCGATTAAAACAATATCGATAATCCACCAAATACCAAAACCGCCTACTGTGATAAGCTTAAGAAGACCAGTGCCGATTTTTCCTAAATAAAATCTATCAACACCCAATTGCCCCACAAAGATACTTAAAATTAAAGCAATGAAGTAGTTTCGTCTGTTTGAATAATTTTGTTCCATAGTTATATTATAAAAACTTTTTGGCCAGCTGGCAACTAGTATGTCTTTTGGTGCATATGGTCTTTTAAAAACCAATTAAATCTTGTATAATGCTACTTGTCGTGGGCCATTAGCTCAGCCGGTTAGAGCACCTGCCTCTTAAGCAGGGTGTCCTGGGTTCGATCCCCAGATGGCCCTCCATTAGTAGATTTAATAGCAAGCGCTATTCGGAAGAGTCCGTTTACCCCTGCGCGCAACAGCAAAAGCCACAGTTTTTCTCGTGGTTGGTTAGGTTAGCATGTTCTTTTTTGAAAATTACAAAAACTGTCCAAATGAATGCAACAAAAAAACGCAATCGAACCGTATAAACAAGCTGACGCCCATGGATTAATTAAGGTGCTATCTATTATTGCAATAATCCATAAATTCACTACAAACCGTATACCAACCTGCAATATTGCCAATTAACAGAGCCGCAGCCTGAAGATACAAAAATAACCTTATCTTTGTAATGCAATTTTATTACTAGCCATAATATTTTACAGCCTTTTATTGAGACACTACACCCCTTTCTTCTATAGCAACTTCTCCTTTCTTAGCATGCACTCCCTTAAGCGGGACTGTAAAGTAGAATGCCGTACCCTTGTCTTGGATGCTTTCAAACCAAATTTTACCTCCTGATGCACGTACTATCTGCTCTACAAGATACAAGCCCAACCCGTTGCCTTCTGGAACTTTTTGAGCAATATTTTTTGCCCTGAAGAACTTACCAAACACGTCTTTTTGTTGCTCTTTTGGTATTCCATAGCCATTATCTTTAACCTTGACTAAAGCATCCTTTCCATCTCGCGTTACGCTAACAGATATTTGAGTATCATTTGGAGAATATTTTATAGCGTTGGTCAACAGATTTAAAACAACCTGCCTTACCATATTTTCATCTAGCATAATTTTTGGCAGTTTTGCGCATTCAAAATCGATTTTTTGATTTTTTTCTTTAAGCCTTGGACTGACCGTGCTCACAGCATCAGAAACTAATTTGCAAACATTTACAGATGTTGGGGTGATTCGTATTCGGCCAGATTCGATACGAGTAACATTTAACAGCGAGACTACCAGTTCTATTAAGCTCTCGTTTGAGTCGTTAAGATCTTTTGCAATTTTTTGCTGCTTGGACTTTAGCTTGCCTACGTCACCTGACATTAATATTTCTAGCAGCCATTTAGTATTTGTTAGCGGTGTACGCAATTGATGCGAAGCCAAAGATATAAAATCAGTCTTAGCCTGATCAAGAGCTTCTTCTTGCGTAATATCTCTAAACACCTCAACGGCACCGATTACGCCCCCTCGGGGGGTAGAAATTGGAGCAACGGTAATTTCTGCCGGAAAATGAGAGCCATCTTTTCTGAAGTAAATAAGTTTAGTATTTATCAGCTGATTATTTTTTACCGCCAGCACAGAAGGACGCTTAATATGAGCTAATGGTTTACCATTTTTGTCTGCCGCCTTTAATACCTCGGTAAACTCCATCCCAACCACATTAGCATTTTTGATGCCAAGCATTTTTAACGAGGCCTCGTTCATGCGCTCGATTGTACCATTAACTCCGTACAAGATAAGGCCTTCGCCTATACTAGAAAGTATTGCCTCGTCTTTTTTCTCTGTGCGAACAGCCATATTTCGCTCAAACTTTAAGTCTTTTGTTATGTTCTGAGCCAGTCGTAACGCCCGCTGTCTTGAATTTACTAAACCAAAGACAACCAGTCCTAACAAGACGCTTATAACATAACCTGCAACCAATACGGCTATTGGGACACCCTGCGATATGCTTGTTACATATCCTGGCAAGCTATAATAATACACTGTCCATGTGCGCCCGCCAATTTCTACTTTTTCATACGCGCTAAAGGCAGCGTTTGCGTCAGAAATAGTGCTTGATGAGTACATTAAATTCTGGTCACTAGCACTAGACTTATCCTCAGAATCAAATACCTCAACTCCTATTCCACCAGTTTGTCCTTTAATCACAGAGTCCATAAAGTCGCCCATCCTAATGGGACTGTATACATAACCCAATAGGTCGTCTTTTTCATCCTGCGACACTAAGCCTTCTGCTCCGCCCTTGTAAACTGGAACATAAATTAAAAATCCCGCCTGCACATCTTCTGAAGTTTCTTGTAACAATGTGACTTTTCCACTCGCAGCTGCATCATAGGTGCCTTTTGCCCTAGACATGGCCTCATGCCTTACAGGTTCTGAAAACATGTCATAGCCAAAAGCACGCTGGTTTCTTTCGTCAAACGGCTCAAGGTAAACAATGGCAGTGTATTCATCTCTTGGGGGATCAACAGGGTTTATAGCGAAATCCAAAAAGCCTTCGCTTCTGATTCTGGCCTCAACAGCGTCTTTTTGCGATACTGGAACCACCAAAGAAAATCCAACCCCTTGGTTTCCAGGGTAATTTATAGGCATATCCAATCCATCAACATAGGCTTTCCACTCCTCCCTGTCGATGTCCCCCGAGGCTGCAAATAGACTTCTAGCGCCAAACAAAACATTAACATAGTCATCAAGACTGTGCTCAACAAGGTTTTCTATCTTATTTGCATCCGCCTGAAACTGTAAGGTATCGCCGCGATCAATTACGTCTTTTATTGCATTCCAAGCCAGGCCCGTGACCGATACTCCGGCAAATATAACAACCAACGCCCATAGATAAGGCTTATGAATCTTGTGTGTCCACCCGCCACCCGCCATCGGCTTTGACTGCCAGTCGGCCACTGCAAGTAGCATAAATAATATTGCGCTATACGAATTTAACGGCCTATACCAATTAGACTGTTGCGTAAAATCAAACTGATAAAAGCTGCTTATGACTGATACAGTCCCAATAAATAACAGTGTTAGCACCGAGGCCAATAAAACAGCAGGATAACGCTTACCAAGATAACAGAAGGCCAAAACAAGACAATTGACATTTAACAATATTACCGCCACTAATACTGCCGGAAGCATCAAAGATGAACCAAAGATAAACGGGATATATACTCCAAACACACTGCAAAGTATGCTCGCGCATAATAAAAGTAACATAGCCAAAGCTAGTAAAATAATTAGAACAAGTCCTCTGGTCTTTAACTTAAACAAAGACATAACAATCTTTAACAAGCATAAAACAAGTACGCATACCGCCATTATTGGATTTGCCTCTGAGGCGTCTCCAAACAATGCCACAACATCTGAATTACCATCTATAATCCAAGCAAAAATAACAATCAAGCTTATCATAATGGCTGCGCTATTTATAGCAAATGTAACACTAGAGATGCGCAACTTATAAAGATTCCTAACGTCAATAGCACACCAAGCCGTTAAAGCTGCGACCGCCAACAGTATCACTGCCGAAGCAACTTGAGTTATAAAAAAGTACCACGCCTTATCGTTTTGCGCCATGCGCACATGATTAGCAACAGAGTCAAAACTAAATTGATTGCTAAACTGGTTCCATGGCTCAATACGTTCACCAGTTGCTAAATTATAATAGTATGCTGTTGCGGCGTCTTGGTACTTAATTAAATCACCGGTCTCTGGCTCAATCCATAGTGTGATTTCGCCATCAAGATTTATGCCTTTTGTCACACCTACATCAGAAAGATTGGTCAAGTTTGCGGTTTGATCTGCCGTAAAATGGCTTGTATATTTTATTGTTTTAAGACCCTGGATATCTTCTTCGCCATCATACATCATTGTAAGTGGCTGATCATAATTTATATGCCAATACTTAAAACTGTCCACCACTCCTTTTGGACCAAACAAATAGCCCTCACGATCTTTGTCGCCATGACCTTTTACATGCATAAATGATTCGTGGTCAATACCGTACTGTCTTGTAACAGAAAAAATTGGCTCGTCGTCGACAGTACTGACGCTAAATAGCGCATCAACAGTATTTACATCACCTTCTGCCCCAGAAGCCTTATAACTAAACAGCGTTTTAGATTGAACACTGCCAGAATACTGTTGTTTTTGAGAATCGTACAGATTATCGTATGACACGATATCGGCAGTATAGGTATAGCCTACCGGCATCTCTAGGATTTCTTTTGCAAAAAGCGAGCCCCAAGCACCCAATAGCGCTAGCAACAAAAGCATCGCCAGCACCTTGGCAATTAATAGCCATTTTTTAACACGATCTATCATAGCAGCCGCACTAAGATCTTTTTGCATAAGCATTTACCATAATACTATGTTAATATCTTTAATTAACATGAGCAACTACTACCTTAAGTCGACCAAGATAAAACCCTCACGCGTGTGAGGGTTTTATCTTGGTACACCCGGCAAGATTCGAACTTGCGACCACTTGGTTCGAAGCCAAGTACTCTAATCCGCTGAGCTACGGGTGCTTAATATCTGTTATTATAACACAATTTCCACCCACATGTACATCGTTTTTATGATTAACCTGTACATTATTAACGAAAGTGTTATTATATACTTTGTCCTATCTCTACGGCTCATCAGGTGGGGTAATGGCTAGTTATTTCAGAAGGCAAAACCAAGAACCAACCGTAAAGGACCTACTTGAACACCCGCGCATCCACGAGTACTGGAATGCTCTAGGTTCAATTCAGGCCGCAAAGACACTAATTGGCAGTGTCAAGATTTCAAGCCTGGTCGAAATGGGCCACCAAGAAATTGCGATAATGCTGATTAGTCAAGGGTTGACTATCGGATACGAAGAAGTTGCCAGCAAACTACTAGAACTTGCCGACAAACTTGGCAGCGATCTTGCAGAACCACAGCCAGGGGGCATGCAACGTTTTTTGAAAGCGCTTGGGGTAAATCCTAATCTGTCCTCCTTTAAAAGAGATTTAAGGGGCCAAATTCGCACTTCTCTAAAAAGCCAACACGGCAAAGTCGACGCCGCTAATGCAGCACTGGCAAACGTAGAAGCTTCGAGATCTGTAAGATTGTCACACGCTTTAGTTTTAGATGACGTCGTCAGCCGTTATGGGCATGTAGAATTAACAGGCTGCGTTGTACTAGGAAAAGTTAAAGCATACAAGCAAGTTGTTCTCCGCGATAGAAACATTATAGTTGGAGGAGTGACTTCTATATGGTACAGCATCATCGGTGACGGCGAGCTTATTGCACTAAACCGCACAACACTCAAAGCCTACAAAGATGTTACCTGCAGCACTTCAACCGCAGAATGGTCTCAAATTGAGGCCGAAATCCGCAGAATAGCAGGAGATTTATTATCTAGACAAGACAGGTGATAAAAAACTAGCCGCGACTTTCGATAAGTCGCGGCTTTTACTTTGGCGATACACTAACTACAACTCGACAGAGCCTGTACAATCTCCTTCGTCTCCTTAGCAATTTGCTCCATGGCATTGCGGCAATCAGCCATTCTTGCATCCAAAAGGATAGAGTCAAAGTCATCTCCATGCAAACTTTCGGTGATTTCTTTGTACCTCTCGTAAACGCCCTTTAGCTCTTGCAGTTCATCGTCCATGCTTTTTAGGGTGTCGCGTAAGTACCTAACTGCGTCACCATTGCCCGTATTATTCTTTGCCCACACAAGCAGCTCGTCAATGAATGCTTTGCGCTTGGCACTTTCTTCTTCGGTCTGCTTTGCCCTTTTGTCCCGAAACTCATACATACGGCGCAAAAACACCGCAAAATCACCAGTAGAAATAACTGTGGTATCATCTCGCGATTCTACAGACAACTGCACAAGTTTTTTTACCAGGTCGGGCACCTGCTCGTTAGCAAATTTCGCAATAGTTGCCCTCACCGCTTCCATAATTTGCCGATGATAATTATCAAATTCCTTGCTAAAAGCCCTCTGTTCTCTATCAAGAAACTGGTTCAACCTGTAGCGTTCGACGTTCATTGCAGCTCTGACCAAATTAGCAATACGCTCGTCTTCAGCACGCCTTGACAGCTCAAGCTCTTGGTCAATCCTAGCCTTTACTTTGTTCGCGTACGAAGGCAACACTTGCATTTTAACCTCGTGAATCAGCTGCTTTCTAAAAACAAAAGTGATAAGCAGCATCAGCACCAAGGCAAAAGCCTCGAAGCCCATTACTCCCCCTAAAACTGGTAGGTACGATATATCTCAACAACAAGGTATCTTACAATATGAATATACTTCGGTCAACCTAATACTCTTTTAAGCAACGCTCAGTTCACGTACAATAAAAACATAAAGAGGAAATAGCATGGATACAACAGATCACGGCCCAGCGCCTTATGTAACAAATATCGAGCAGGCAACAATACAAAATAATAATTATCGCGCAACCATTTGGACAGGCAAAAACTTGCAGCTTACTGTAATGTCAATTGCACCAGGTCACGACATCGGCCTAGAAGTTCACAACGACAACGACCAATTTTTGCGCATAGAGCAAGGTCAGGCTAAAGTTAAAATGGGCCCGAGTCAAGACGATTTAACATCACAACCCGCAAAAAGCGAGGATGCAATTTTTGTACCAGCAGGAACCTGGCACAACGTTATAAATACCGGGCAAGAAGACCTTAAGGTTTATTCTGTCTACGGACCAGCACACCACCCGCACGGCACAATTCACCCAACCAAAGAAGACGCAGAGGAGGCTGAGGCAAATGAATAAACATGCTAAAATAATTTAAGTAAGATTGTTGCAACCATCTAGGGAGATTGTCATGTTTGGTACACTCGCGGCAATTGGTGGTCTAGTTATTACCATCATCAGTCGTGGCAAGGAAGCCAAGGACAGAGTTGATCAGTACAGGGCTGGCGATAAGACGGCGTTTGATCGTCCGCCACGCCGCAGCCCTCGCAGCCACGGAGGCGACGGCCCCGACTACTGATCGGACATAATGCACCTACCTAGCAACCGGTGGCGGATTGGCTAATCACTAGTTTGCCACCTTTATTATGTCTCTTTTGGGTAGGAGCCTAAAATCTTTACTTGCGCAATTTTACGATTTTTTATATTTTGCAATGCCAAGCCTAAATTTTTATCATACTTACTGCCAGAAACATCTAGGTAGAACCTGTACCTCCACACCTCATGAGGTTCTGGCCTAGGCACCAACCGCAAAACGTTTACACTGCTTTTAGCAAATTCGCCCAACAAATCATGCAAAGCTCCCGGAGCGTGCAACACAGTGCAAACCAACGCTGTTATATCGTCTTTAGTGGCTTAATTATCAATACCCTCACCTACCATCAAAAAGCGCGTGGTGTTGTTTTGCTCGTCAGCAATATTGCCAGCCAGTACTTTCAAGCCATAAAGCTCGCCCGCCTGAGTGCTAGCAATTGCCGCGCAAGTAGAATTTTTATCAGATGCTTGTTTTGCGGCCTCTGCATTGCTTGCAACAGGGGTAATTTTTGCATTTGGCAGATTATTTTGCAGCCATAAATGACATTGAGCCAACGACTGCGGATGAGATTTTACCTCTGTTATTTTAGCAAAATCTACATTTGCCAGCAGCTGATGGTTAATTGGCAATATGACCTCGCCACAAACAGTCAAGCCAGCTCCGTATAGTAAATCTAGCGTGCGAGTGACTGGGCCTTCAATGCTGTTTTCTACAGGAACAACAGCCACATCTGCCAAACCACGCGATACCGTAGCAATGGCTAGGTCGATGCTTTTACATGGAACATACTGCGTCATTGCTCCAAAGCGCTTTTGTGCAGCAATTTGGCTGTAGGTTCCATCCGGTCCCAAGTATGCAACTTTAAGCTGTTGCTCTAAATTAAGACAAGCGCCAATAACCTCGCGCATAATTGCGTCAATTGCTTTGCTGGGTAGTGGACCTTTGTTGCTTTTTTGACACTCTTTTATGACTTCTGCCTCGCGCGCTGGCGCAAATTTCGGCGCATCACCCTTTACTTGTCCAACCATTTTAGCCAAGGTTGCACGCGTGTTTAGTAGTTCAATCAATTGAGCGTTGACTTTGTCTATTTGATCTCGTAGCTCTGATAATTTATCCATATAACCTCATTTAAAAAAACCGCCTTTTGGCGGATTGTTTTTGTGCTTTAGTACCCTTAACAACCCGCCCATCAGGCGATAAAAAAGCGACTAAAAAACACACAATAACTATGCATAACTATAAAATATCTTACTATTACTTCATCGTCAACGCAACACCCCAGCTAATCATGCAAAAAATACAACACAAAGTTGCGCATTTTACTATTTTTTAATATATAATAACCATCATTGAATGTCTACCGGACATACAACAAACACGGAGGTGTTTAAGATGAGCTACTCATCTAGACGCTACATTGTTCCACGCACAGTGAGCAATCTAAGCTATACAGTCCCCGAGAGGTTCGGGCAGCCGCCAGCCGAGCATTGAGCAGACTGGAGGGCCCTGGCAAGCGTATCGCGCGCAAGTCGCTATGGTGGTGGATGTCTATGCGGACCAGAAGGCTTTTTGGGAGGAGAGTTGATCCATACCGGGAGTTCCAAGAAAGGATCCTGCCAGACATTTTGGACAACCAGGACGACATCGCAATTGCCGCCGCACGCGGAGCAGAAATCCTCCTACCCATGATGGGACATGCGGCAGGAGACTGGGCCACACGACGAGAGAACGAACTATACGGTCGTCGTTACTACTAGCCAAACACTGGGAGCGGTAGGCTCGGCACTTTTGCCTTGAGCCGCTGCCCCCTTTAGCTTGTCTTGCTATAATTAAAATACTATGCAGATACTCAACGACGTTTCGCTAAAAGATTATTCGACAATGAGGCTTGGTGGCAAGGCCAAATTTTTAATTATTGTTAACGATAAAAAAGACCTTGTTCAAACCGTAGAATGGGCGCAAGAGAATAATACACCTATTATTGTTATTGGTGGCGGATCAAACGTAATCTTTAAAGACGATTTTGACGGATTGGTTATCATTAATCGTATCAGCGGCTTTGAAGTAACCACCTTTGACAACTCGGCAATGGTAAAAGTTGGAGCTGGCGAAAACTGGGATAGCGTTGTAAAGCAAACCGTAGAGCTTGGTTTAAGTGGGCTAGAAATGCTCTCGCTAATTCCTGGAACAGCAGGCGCTACCCCCGTACAAAACGTGGGCGCATACGGGGCCGAGACTGCCGATAATCTTGAAAGCGTAGAAGTTTACGACTTACAAAATCACAACTTTATCACTCTAAGCAAAAAAGAGTGCGGTTTTAGCTACCGCAACAGCATTTTTAAAGACGTAAACAATCGCAAATACATAATAAGCGAAGTCACCTTTAAACTCTCTAAAGAGACTCCAAAACCTCCTTTTTATGCTTCTTTGCAAAGATACCTAGATCAAAACGGTATAAACCAGTACTCACCTCAAATTATTCGCGACGCCGTAATCGCCATAAGGCAAGATAAATTGCCCGACCCTGCAAAAATTGCTAACTCTGGGTCATTCTTTAAAAACCCAATAATCCCTGCTGACCAATTTAAAACGCTGGTAGCTAAATTCCCAGATATACCAAACTGGCCAACCCCAGACGGTCAAGTTAAAATTGCCGCCGGCTGGCTGCTAGACAAGGCTGGCATTAAGGAATATTCGGCACATGGAATGAAAACTTACGAAAATAACGCCCTAGTTTTTGTAAACCAAAGTGCAAAAAACTTTGCTGACCTAGACGCCTTTAAAAAAGAGGTTGTCAAAAAAGTTCACGACAAGTTTGGAGTCACCCTAAAACAAGAACCAGAACTTTTTTAGCGCTTAAGCTCGCCAGCAAAGTTTAATGTGATATAATTCCTTAGCTGAAATCGTCAGCGGAGAATGCTGGGGCTACGCCCTGCTGAAGTGGGGGACAAAATGTCTAGACCAAATAGCCTTGAGGTGCTCCAAGCCATCATCAATAGAGTTACAGCAGACCCAAATGAGCGCAGCGCGCAAATGCGAATTCTCAGAGTCCAACTAACAACAGATGAGATTGTAGCTTTGATTGTTGCACTAAATAGCGCAAAGCAACCAGAAAGTGACGTACTCTCTGCCGCACTCGATTATGTGGGATGGCGACGCAAGCACGGAATGAGACCCGCACCAGAAGGAGAGGATAATCAAACAGTTGGAAATCCAACGCTTGCGCGAATCCTAGAATCCCTCAGAACAATGTAGCACAAGGGAGCATATTTATTCTATGCTCCCTACAATTTAAAATTATTTTTACTTATTTTTGCGCGTTTTTAATGCCTTGCGCTTGCCTTTGGACAACTTCGGCTTCTCACCCTTTCGTTTATGTAAAATAATCGAAACAACAATTGCAGCAGCCAAAATTATAAACCCGTTTATCATCCAAGGCACAAAGAAGATTAAAAACATAACGCCAAGACCGTCCACCGTTCCTGTTATTAAGGCCGTAGAGCCATACGTCACCGCTAAAGTAGTGCCCCATAAACACACTACAGCCGCCATATCATAAACATGTCGTGTTCTATCAAATATACCCAAAACGGCATCTAAAAACATTATAAACACCAAGGGCTGCAATGCTGCCGACAAGAATACAATTGCCGTATAAATTGGCCACGAGTCCGAAAGTAACGGTTGGCTAAGGTTTAGCAAACCACAAATCACCAAATACGCCACAAGCAAACCAACTGCAACCGGAACTGTAAATCTAAACGGACGTATAATCAAAAATACAAAACATAAAGCAACAAGCGCCACTAAAGAAACACTTATAGTACCCAAAATAAAAAAGTACCCAAGCGGAATGGCCAAAGCCCAAAAAATAATCGCTTGAGTTAGTTGACTGCGTGATAGTTTATTCATGGTGGTTTTTAACTCGCTTATGCTTGTATAATAGTTGGTTGCCGAGTTTTGGTCAAATAAAAGCAAAATCAGTTATAATTTTAGCCATGGAAAAACCCTCACAAATAACACCGTGGCAAGTTGTCGAGCAAAAACAAGTTTTTAAAAAATATTCTCGCCAAATTGATCGCATTGACTATAAAATGCCCGACGGATCACTATCTGACTGCTATATAATCTCCCAACCTCCTGCCGCAGCCACGGTAGCACTTACCACAGACAATAAAGTAATTTTGGTTCGCCAATTTAGGCCAGGACCAAACAAAATATTGACCGAATTACCTGGTGGTTTTATTGACCCGGGCGAAAAGCCAATTTGCGCTGCAAAACGCGAATTCACCGAAGAAACCGGCTACACCGGAGATTTTGAGTATGTCGCTTGCAGCTTTACCGACGCTTATTCCACTTTTGTGCGCCATTGCTGCGTAGCAAAAAACTGCGTAAAAATTGGTGAAGCTCAAAACAGCTCTACCGAACAAACCCAAGTGACATTAATGACTATTAAAGGATTTCGCGCCCACCTACAATCTGGCCAACTAACCAGCTCAGAAGTTGGGTACATGGGACTGGATTATTTAGGGCTTTTGTAGCAAAGCTAAGCTATAAACAGCTCTTACTATTGCCCACAACTAAAATTATTTATCACTCGGCAACGGATATTCTCGCGCCAAAGCCGTAACTTCTTGGCGCAATTGCGCCAATTTTTTGGTGTCGTTTCGAGCGTTTATGCCAGTCAGCATCCAATCTGCTATTTGCGCCATGTGGTCTTCTTCCAACCCACGTGTTGTAATTGCGGGCGTGCCCAAACGCACGCCACTTGGCCTAAATGGTGGCAATGGGTCGTTGGCGATAGCATTTTTGTTAAGGTTTAAGCCAATTGCGTCTAAAGCGGCTTCGGCTTCGCCGCCGTGTATACCAAAACTAGTATAAACATCAGCTAAAATTAAGTGGTTATCTGTGCCGTTAGTTACCAGCTTAAAGCCACGCTTCATAAGCTCGTCGGCAAGTTTTTTGGCGTTTTTAAGCACTTGCTGACAATAAATTTGAAATTCTGGAGTTGACGCCTCGCCAAAAGCCACAGCCTTGGCCGCAATTACATGCATGTGTGGACCGCCCTGTACGCCGGGGAATACCGTGCGGTCAATTAATGTTGGAATGTTTTGCAAAGTTTTTTCAGGAGCTTTTAGCGGATTACCTACCATGCCTTGACTTAAAATTAAACCGCCACGTGGACCACGAAGTGTTTTGTGAGTAGTGCTTGTAATTACATTAAAACCGTAATCAAATGGGTTTTTTAGAGCCTTGCCAGCAATTAAACCTGCAATGTGCGCCATGTCGGCCATTAAAAGTGCACCAACTTCGTGGCCAATCTGGGCAAATTTTGCGTAGTCTAGCTCGCGCGGATAGGCCGAAAATCCCGCCAAAATAATTTTTGGTTTGTGTTTTATGGCCATTTCGCGCAATTGGTCGTAATCAATTTCGCCAGTTTCAACGTCTTTCATGCCATAGCGCACAAAATTAAAGATTTTTGCCGTAGTTGTAATTGGGTGACCGTGAGTTAAGTGTCCACCGTGAGTTAAATCCATAGCCAAAACGGTGTCACCAGGCTCTAGCCAGGCATGGTACACAGCTTCGTTTGCTGGCGCGCCAGAGTGAGGTTGTACATTTGCATGGTCTGCACCAAACAAAGCCTTGGCACGACCAATTGCCAAAGTTTCTATTTGGTCGGTATTTTCTTGTCCGCCATAGTAGCGTTTGCCAGGGTAGCCCTCAGAATATTTATTGGTAAATACACTGCCAAGCGCCGTTAAAACATCGCGACTAACGTAATTTTCGGATGGAATAAGCTCTAGCCCATCTCGCTGTCTTTGTTCTTCAGCTTTTATAAGTTTTTGCACAATTTTGTCGTTCATAAAAATACCTTTAAAATTATAAGTTACAAATGGTATACGAACGCCAAGCTATATCATGAACTAATAATACCATACCTTATCTATACCGATTAAACAGCGAGTATTTGCTGATATATCACATGTGCTATACTATAAAAGCTATGCAAGATGAACTTGATTACAAAAAACGTGTAGGTAAACTTATTCAAAGCGTTCGCCAAGAGCGCGGGCTAACTCAACAAGAAGTAGCTAAAATGCTTGGCACCAGCCAAAGCGCAATTAACCGCATAGAAAACGGCGGTCAAAATTTAAGCATGGAGATGCTTGCTCGTTTAAGCGACGCTTTTAACCGCGAGCTCATCGCACTACACCCAGCAGGAACAATCAACTTCAAGGTAGAGGGCGGCCATAAATTGCACGGCGAAATCACCGTAAAAAGCTCTAAAAATGCCGCGGTTGCTATTTTGTGTGCAACGCTACTTAACAAAGGCAAAACTACCCTACGCAGAATGCCACGAATCGAAGAAGTAAACCGAATAATCGAGGTCTTAATAAGCATTGGCATACAAGTTCGCTGGCTTGAGCACAACGACCTTGAGGTTAAACCACCAGCTAAGCTCAAACTTGACCAAATGGATGCAGAGGCCGCCCGCAAGACTCGCACCATAATAATGTTTATGGGGCCATTACTACACTTACGCCGCGAGTTTAAATTGCCTTTTGCAGGCGGATGCAAGCTTGGCGAGCGCACTGTAAGGCCACATATTTTTGCCTTAGAAGAATTTGGCCTTAGCGTAAAAACACGAACCGGCTGGTATGATTGCACCTGCAACCGCAAAACTCCAGGTAAAGTTGTGATGTACGAAATGGGCGAAACCGCCTGCGAAAATGTTTTAATGGCAGCCGCGCTGACTCCAGGCAAAACAGTTATAAAATCTGCCAGCTCCAACTACATGGTGCAAGACCTTGCCTTCTTTTTAGAAAAACTTGGCGTAAAAATAAAAGGAATTGGCACCACTACACTTGAGGTTGAGGGCGTTAAAGAAATAAATAAAGACGTAGAATATTGGCCATCCGAAGACCCAATTGAGGCCATGACCTTTTTAAGCATTGCCGCCACAACCAACTCGCCAATTACAATTCGTCGCGCCCCAATAGACTTTTTAGAGGTAGAACTGCTTAAGCTAAAGCACATGGGCATGCGTTTTACTGTTAGTGATACATACCTGGCAGCAAATAAGCGCACTCAACTCGTAGACATTGTTTGTCACGAAAGTCCAAAGCTTGTTGCGCTAGAAGATAAGATTCACGCACTTCCCCACCCTGGAATCAACATGGATAATCTGCCATACTTTGTGCCAATAGCAGCTGTAGCACACGGACGAACTTTGATTCACGACTGGAGCTACGAAAACCGCGCCATATATTACACCGAGCTTAACAAATTAAACGCTGACATATACCTTGCAGACGTACACCGTGTATATGTTAGCGGCCCAACTCACTGGAAACCAGCGGAAGTGATTTGTCCGCCAGCCTTAAGACCAGCCGTTTTAATTTTAATAGGAATGTTGGCAACTCCAGGCACGTCAGTGCTGCGAAACGTCTACTCGATAAATCGCGGATATGAAGATTTAGCCAATAGATTGCAGGCTTTAGGGGCAAAAATAGAAGTCTTGCGTGACATCTAAAGCCCTGGCTGCCATACACTCTCAGTTTCTGCATCGTCATCGTCTTTGTCGGTCAAAACTCTGCCAACCTGCTCGGCAAGCACCAGCACGCCAGCCTCTATTGAACCATCTTTTTTACAGGCAAATAAAGCTAGCTCGGGGTTATCAGAGCTCGATTTCAAATTAGAGTCATCACCCTCAAACTGCTGAACGCCAGTAATTTTATATGCATATCTTGTATTTTGGTAGTCAACATAAATTTCGTCATTCGCCGCCAACTTACCAAGATTATAAAACGGCGAGCTATTGCGCGTTTGCCAAGGACTAATTTTCATTTCAAAACCAACCGCACAAATATTTGCAATACCCTCTTTTGTTAGATCTGCTCCGTTTTTTAACCACGCATTTCCCGCAGATAAATCATCAGAGTTTTCGCCAATTGGCAGGTCAATGTTAATTTGCGGTAAATATAAATGCACCTCTCCTGGAGTGGTCGACTCCATCATCACGGAGGTAGCATTGGGGGATGCTTTTGCGCTTAATGGCATACTGACTAATTGCGGCGACATAAAGTTTGCCAACCAATAAATTCCACCCAGCAAAATAAGGCCAACGGCACCCCAAATAATTTTTGGGTATCGCTTTTTATCTAGCGTTACGCCCTCGCGATAATCATATCTCATAAACTTATTATAGCAGGCAAAAAACTAGCCCATGCAATTCTAAAATACAGAATCACATGGGCAACAAATTAGGAGTCGGAGCGGAAAACAGCCACACGATCACGGCCTACCCTACCAAGGTAAAACCAATTATCAGCATCATCCACCCTGTAAACATTAGGTATATTAAACCCCTCAACGTTGACAAGCTCGATTATCACATTTGGCAAGTCAGCAAGCCCTCTAAGCACCTCACCCTCATCGCCAATAAGAAGATGAGGTGAGTTTAGGTAGATCTCTTGCACCCTCTGCAACAGTTGCCTGTCGGCCTCGGTGGACTTAAGACCATCTCCAAGCTCCGCCACAATCTCGCTTCGAATATCGTCCCAGGCGCCATATTGACCGCTCATGACTAACTCTCCTTAAAGTAGAATCACCCAAGAATTTTATACTAGACCATAAATATGGTCAATATATTTGAATTTTATAAAAATAATGTTATTATTTTTCTGTTAAGCAACCTTTATCAAGGAGCAAATCGTGGAGCTTAAAGTAGGCGTTGTTGGATCATGCCCTCCCACCGTGTTTGACGAGGATGCGGCCAAACGCGCCATTGTGGAGGCATACGACGCAATCGCAAACGAGTATCCAGACCGCCAAATCACCATTGTCTCAGGACTTACCAATGTTGGGATTTTGGCACTGGCATACGCCGAGGCAGCCAAAAGAGGCTGGCGAACAGTTGGCATTACCAGCAAAAAAGCTCTTACATACGACTGCTTTCCGGTTGACGAGAGTCAGATTGTTGGTGAGGACTGGGGCGACGAAAGCCCAACGTTTGTTGCCTGCATTGATGTAATCATTCGAATTGGCGGCGGAAAGCAATCACATGCCGAAGTGGCCTTGATTAAGGAAGCCGGAAAACCTGTTTACGAATACGACATTCCCATCTTGGGATAATAACCAAAGCGCACCTTGCTACCCAAGCAAGGTGCTTATAATTTTAAGCACAAAGCAAAAACTCCATCAAAAAATGGAGCCTTTACCTTGGGGCGAATGATGGGACTTGAACCCACGCGCCCATGAATCTTCAGCGAAGATTTATGTTTTCTATGTTTAGCCGAGCAAGGATTTATCCGAGCGAGCATATCATGCGCGGAGCTTGCTCCGGAGGTCGCCAAAGCAAAAACTCCATCAAAAAATGGAGCCTTTACCTTGGGGCGAATGATGGGACTTGAACCCACGGCCTCCGGAGCCACAATCCAGCGCTCTAACCAACTGAGCTACATCCGCCATAACTTTAACAAACGTTATTATAACACAAAACACAGCATTTTATAAAGACAAAGACAGAAAATTTTGTTTTTTAAACACCTATGCTATAGTTCAAGTATCCTATCGAGCTCAAGAGAGGGTCCAGCATGACTGCCACTATGATTCGCATCATCGAAAGTAGCAGGGTACGCGATGGCTCGACAGAACGTTTTTTCGTTTTTTGCCTGCCAGCAAGCAAGCGAAGCAGGGCGAGCGGAATAGCAAACTGCTTTAATCATCTAAGATTTTGCGCAAAAGGCAACGCTTTTTTTAGCAAAGACGATGCAGGAATTGCTGGTTCATACAAAACAGGTGTCTTTGCAACAGACAACGACTTCTTTAACTATGTAGTCTCAATGCTTAACAAAATAACGTCAGAATACGATTTTTTTGTAGCTCCTAGCTCGTCGGGTCCTTCGTCGGGCAGCGTTTTTTACGTTGACAGCTATGGAGCGCCCGGAGCGCCTACATTTAACTTCCTAATGAATAATTCAAACTTTAGCTTGCCATATCTACGCTAGTACATCCTCCGCAGCCTGCCGACAAAGCAGCTGTGGAGGTTTTAACATTTATTTATCAAGCCAAACCAATAACTGGCATATAGCTCTCTGTAGTGGCATAGCCATTTGGATCAAAGCTAGCAGGAAAACTAGACATTCCAATATTAAACATGTTGTGCCTCTTGTTAGCATTCATGCCCAGCCCGCCCAAAACATGGTTTCCTGAACGAACAGCGTAATAAATATGTGGAGCCGAACTGTACCCATTACTCATAACTGCAGCGTAAATAAAATAGCCAGAACTTTGCGCAGCAATGGGAGTTGAAAAGTTTGCGCTCACCCAGCCCGAACTTGTCCAAATAGATTCACTCAATATCGAATCTATCAAGACACCATCATCGTCATAAATTGCAAAACCATTGTTGCCACCACCGCCAACCGTACCAGCCGTATAAACATAAGCTGCAATAGTAGTTATTGCCTGACCAGCCGGAATAAACATTCTGGTTATAAAACCGCCCTGTATAGTACTTTCGCCATCACAGACCCTTGGACATTGCGTCATAGCAAAAAAACCATAGGCCTGTGGCGGATACAACCCAACTTGGTCAGTTAAACGAACATCTGTAGTGTCAACGACAGCCGAACCGTTGTGCTGTAAAGTTCCAGTAAAATTCTTGTCTCCCGTTACGGTCTCTGTGCCAGCAAGATGTACAACAGTTGAGTTGTCGGCCTTACTTGCCAAAGATCCAGATGCACGCAAAGTACCATTAGCATTATGCTCGACCAGCAAAAAATCATTAAGGACAGTACCCCATACGCCATCATCGCCGCCTTGTATTGGAAGCCTTGCCATAATTAACTTTGTTTAACCATATACACTATGTATTATACACCAAACGACAACTTGACAAAAATAACGCGCCCGCACAACTTTGTACGGGGTGTAAAATGAGATACCGCTAGTCTCCGCCGCCAAGGCGACTAACAAATTTTGCAACTGCAGGCTGGTCGCCTTTCAAAAATCAACAACGCAGCTACAAATCATAAACGACAGGTTTGCCATTCTTAACAAAGAACAGGCACCCTGCCCGCTTATGGCGCAAATTAACATGGTACCCCGGGTAGGAATCGAACCTACGACCAAAAGCTTAGAAGTCTCTTGCTCTATCCACTGAGCTACCGGGGCATATGGTGCGAGTGGCGGGAATCGAACCCGCATCCCCAGCTTGGAAGGCTGGTATAATAAACCTTTATACAACACTCGCGAACTTAGATAATTATAACACTGTTTTACAAAATCTTCTACTCAACATAAACACGGTTTGCACTAGAAGTAAAAAATCAAATCGATTTCAAAACATCTGCTAAAATATCGCCAAGCAAAAAAGTCATAATTGACGCAACCGACCCCAAACCCAATGCTTCAGCTGCCGCTTTAAACTTGCTAGTTTTTGTTACATGAGCTTTGGTCACTCCTACCAAAATAAATGTAGCTGCAATTAAAGCAGCGCTAAGACCAAACAAAACATATCTACCAAGATGTAAGTTTAATAACGCATCCACTACATAAATAAGTATCGCAGTCGAGCCCACCACAATAAATGCAGCATAGGTAACCACACCTGTTAAAAGTGGCGAATGCCCTCTAACCACTCGCTTATCTCGACGCCTTAAATCGCGTCCAGATTTAGCAGATAAATACGCCCCTGCTCCCATAGAAAAACCATCGCCAACAAGATTTGCAATGCCTAAAATGATTACAGCTGTTGAGCTTAGGCCCGCACCAACCGCTGCCGCCACAACTGCAAAAGTTGTAACCGTGCCATCCATTGCGCCAAAAACTATTTCACTTAAATGACGCTCTATTTTTGACTTCATTTTTGTAAAGCCTCTTGAATATCTTGCAGGCCAACTTTAACCACACTACCTGCAGGAGCTTCTCCGGCCAACATGCGCCTTGCCACTAAATCTTCAACCGCTCGCTGAACAACACGCCGCATTGGCCTGGCGCCCAATCGCGGATCGTAACCTGCGGCAACAAGCGCCTTTTTTGCATTATCATCAATTTGCACACTTATTTTTTGACTGGACAGTGTCTTATTTATGCCAGCCATTATTAAATCAACAACTTGCAAAAGTTCAGCCTGATTTAATGGTCTAAATACAACAATTTCATCAAAACGGTTTAAAAATTCAGGCTTAAACTGGCCAGAATCTATCAATTCGTTAACAAATTGGCCCTCAAATTTCTCTAACTCTTCGCCGGCATCAATATGTTGTCTAATGCGATCAGCCCCGGCGTTACTGGTTGCAATTACAATTGCATCTCTAAAACTAATTGCTCGATTATTGATATCGCGCAAAACCCCTTCGTCCAATAACTGGAGTAAAGTATTAAGTACATTTGGATGGGCCTTTTCAATTTCATCTAGCAAAACTACACTAAATGGCTGCTTGCCAATTTGTGCAGTCAAACTATTAGGGTCTTGGGCGCCGTCAGCAATCAGCCTATTTACATCTTGAGGCTGGCCAAATTCGTTAAGATCTACCCTAACCAAGCGATCCTCTCCGCCAAAGTAAACCGATGCCAGCGACTTCGCCAGCTCCGTCTTACCCACGCCAGTAGGCCCTAAAAACAAGAATGAACCAATAGGCCGGTCCTGGTTTCGCACCCCAGCTCGTGCGCGCCGCAGCGCGTTTGATACAACACTAACAGCACGCTTTTGGTTTATCATACGTTTGTGAATTAAATCTTCCAGATTTAATAATGTTTCGCGCTCGTCTACCGCTTGAGCATTGCCGACTTTTACACCATAAGATTTTTCTACCGCTTGCTGTACAGAATTTGCAGTTACCAAACCATCTTGAGCAAGTTGTGCAGCAGCTTCAAGCAAAATAATTGCCTTGCCCGGCATGGCTTGATCTTGAACATACCTATCACCCAAACGATATGCTTCTTTTAAGGCCTGGTACATATACGTTACCTTGTAGCGATATTCCATAACTAAAAGCTGATCTTCCAACACCCTAATTGAGTCTTTTTCGCCAAGTGGCGCTACATTAACCCTATTTATATGTTGGCTTAAGGCAGGATTATTTTGCGCAAGCCTTAACCAACGCTGCTCGTCCATTGCCATTATCAATCGCAAGGCACCACCGTCTAAAATTGGCAAAAGCAAATTACTTAAATTAACCGAACCAGTTCCATCCTCTAAAAACAACTGAGCGTCATCTAAAAATATAACGATATTTTTTGCGCTAATTGCCTCTACAAACAGTCGTTGAACCAGTCCTTCTAGCTCGCCGCGACCTCCCGCCTGAGCTATTAGACTAGCAGGATCAAGCGCCATAACCTGACTATAAGCCAGCGTTTTTGGTACGCTAGAATCTGGAGACATTATCTGCTCTGCAAACGCGTAAACAAGCGTAGTTTTACCCGTACCAGTCTGGCCAATTAGCGCCAAGTTTCTGCGGCCATTACCACCCAAAACATTAACCATCTGACGTAGTATATCTTGATGCCCCTCAAGATCGCGCTTCATTAATCCACCGCGCAAAACGGCATCGCTTACATTTAACGCAAACTTTTGCAAAAGTGGAGTATATCCAAACGACCAGTCGCGACCAATTCCACCCTTGTTTTTTTGATCTTTTTGGCTATCAATCAACTTGCTAATATGCAAGTACCAATCCACACCAGACATTAAATCGTCAAAATCTAGTTGCAACCTAGCCAAAAGCTGATCGCGCCCAGGCATTTGATCGATCAAAGCTACTATAATCATTGGCGCGCTAATAACTGGCGCTCCAAACTGTGCTCTAATTTGATCCGCTCTTTGCCAGACTGCCGCGCTTGCCTCTACATTTTTTGCACTAAGCTCTGTTAAAAAATTTGGACCAATCCCAAAACGCCCCATGTAAAACTGCCCCGCACCAACAGTCATTACAACTTCTGCAATCTGCTGAGGAGTCGGATTCGGCGGCATTTTACCTAAAACATCTGTACCTAAAATATCATCTACCGTTTGCGAATGTGTGTTTGGCGGAACATTTTTTAGCTCATATTTATTCCACAAAGTCAGCATTGAAGGCCAAACAACTAGGCTTGCCAAAAATACGCCGTACCAAAAATCGACAAGTGTCAAAAATGAGCCGCCAGCCAAAAGCATAGCTTCTAGCAAAACTAAAGCAAAACTAACTAGCTTTCTTTGCAAAAATACAGCAAGACGAGCTTTTCTTGCTCTTGCCGAGCTAAAATTAAAGTTTTGCCCAGATTTCATCTACCACCTCCAATAGCCATAAATAACGCAATCAGCGGAAGTACTGGCAATATTGGCCAACCAAGCACCAGAACAAATGCCAAAATCAACGACAAAATTGCAGCAAACAAGCCAGCAATAATAACTACTAATCTAATCATTGCGCCAATAATACGCGATATTTGCAGATCAAACCAAGCCCTAAGCTTTACGCTTAAAGGCCCGTTTACCTGCCCAACAGAAATCTGCCTATAGGGCGAAAATAACGTCTTTAATAACTCTCCGACAGAGAAGAAATCAAGTACAGACCCAACTCTACCAACTGCGCGCTGCATAAGCTGCAACCAGCCAAGGCCGTACCACCACGAAAACATGCTAATAAAAAGCATAATTATATTGTAACGCAAAAACACCCAAGATTGAACGACAGAAGCAAGGCCTGTCATTCAATTGCCTTACTTTATTATCTGCTTTTTGAATAACAGACAGACAAGATAAACAATCCAACAACAAGTGCGCCAAATGTTTTTGTTGCGCTCGATGCGCCGTTGAACAACCCGCTTAAACGGCGGAGGCATCAACCAATAGCTAGTAGAGGTACTGCCACCTGGCGCTGGCCTAAAGGTAAAACAATCCATACTCTTGCCAGCACGCCTTCTGGTGACAATAATCACCCTTTCGGGCGAAACCGATTCCACCTCCCACTCGGGAAGCAAATGCAACTCATAGGCAAATCGCCCAAAAACGAACGTCATTGCCGAAAGATCATCGCTCCTTCTACTCCTCAAAACAGGCTTAAACATGGCCCCACTCCCGTCATACACATCTATATAGATGCTAAGTGCCTCGAGAGGCAAGTTTGCTCACGATGTTATAAACATACAATATTCGATGAAGCTAGTCAACAAAGCTACTTCTTAACCACCACCGCAATCGGCGTTTGCTCACAAGCCTGGCCCAAAGGGTTGTCTGCAAAGATGTCTTCAAACAATTTGTCTGCGTGCTTAACATTTTTACCAAGCACATTGCGACCAATATCGTTAGAATCTATAACCACTACCCCCATAAAGTTTGCCGTCATCTCTTTTGGTAAAGCGTTTTTCATAGCTTGAGCCAGACCTTCTGCAACCGCATCAGGATCTTTTGGCGCAAGCTTTGCAGAAACATTTGACGGATATGCCGAATATTCGGTTGGACCATCAATCGCCCTAATATCAGACCCCACCAGGTTGTAAAACACACCGCGCTTGCCAAAGGCTTTGCCGATTACACCACCTATCGAGGCGTACAAAATTTTAAACAAACCAACTTCTTGGATAGCCAGCTGCATTGTCCATGGACTACCCAAACCAATTCCGTAAGGAGTTTTGGTCACGCGCCTACTTAATGCTCTGGCCCACCAACCTGGTTTAATATCCCAAATAAAGTACGAGCGCCCTTGTGTTATAGCTACAATTTTTTCACTAACAAACAAATACCACTCTTTTGTTTGCAAAAGTTCTGCGTGTTTTTTGTGCCCATTTAGCAAATGGTCGTAAAAAACCTGTAACCTGCCTGTAATAAAGTCTTGCAAATTATCGTTAGCTGTTACTAGCTCTGTTCGTAAACAGTATCTGGCATAATCATGACCGTCTACTGCAATGTCTAACTTTTTGCCTTCGTTTGGCTCAGTGTCTTTTTTGTGGTGAACTGGAATCTCTTCTGGTTTTTCGTCAAAAAACTCGCGCAGCCAAAGCTCTACGTTTAAAAATCGCCAAAATAGCAAACTATTTGTGTCGTTGTTGCCTTTTATAAAGCCCTCAAATGCTTCAAGAATAGCCTGCTGATTAAAGTATGGTCTGTTGGCAAAACTTTCCGACAAAAATACGCTGTAAAAACGGTTTTTAAGACGCATAAACCATTCGTGCTCTGGAGTAGTAAAGCCAATTTTGTTGCGACGTTTGTTGATCATTTCTGGCAGCAAGCCATTTGTTGCCTCGCGCAAAATTCGCTTGTTCCAGCCGTTTTTAATAATCGCGTCGTCATTTAATGCAAACAAATACTTAACAACGTCTTTGTCTAAAAACGGCACTCGCCCTTCTAGGCTAAAACGCATGGTGTTTTTGTCTTCGTAGCGCAAAAGCGATGGCAAACTATGATAAAAAATGTCGTCGATTAAGCGCATTTTAAGGTTGTCGCCTACAACATCAAATTTTTCTTCGCTAAATTTGCCCCTAAACTTGTAATCTATCAAACTAGCAGCGCTGATCGGTTTTTTGCGCAAAATCTTAGCCATTAAGTTTACGCGAGCAAAACGTAAAAATATATCTAACGAACTTACAATTTCTACAAATAATTTGCCCCATTTTTTGTAGTTTTTTAGCTGGCGCAGGTAAACAAAGTAGTACGGAACGTAGCCAGCCATGGTTTCGTCTGCACCCTGCCCATCCAGCAAAACGGTTACGTAGTTTGTTGCCTCTTGCATAACTTTGTACTGAGCATACGGACCAGTACTTATCAAAGGCTCTTCTTGAGTGCGAACAAAATCTTCTAAGTCATCTGCAAACTCGTCGGCATTTGGTTTAATTTTGTGTTCGGCAACCGTGTTTTTGCACCGATTTAGCAATTCGTCAACGTAAGCTTCTTCGTCGTTTGCAGAGTTTGGAAACACGGCCGAAAAGGTATTTTGCATCTTACCAACAGAATCTGTTGATTTTGCATCTTGTTTCATTAAAGAATTAACAACGGCAACAACTGTCGAAGAATCTAAACCGCCCGAAAAACTCGTACCAACCGGAACCTCGCTTTGCAAGCGAATTTTAATCGCGTCCGTCAGCCGCCTGTGATACTCGTCTACGGACTGCTGATCGTAATCTTGATTTTTTAGCGACTGCTCAACCAGCTCTTCGTCTAATCTTGTATAGCGACTAATTTGCGCACCATCCTTAGAGATTGCCATCATCTCGCCAGGCATCAGTTTATTAATACCATCAAAAAACGTCTGGTCAGAATCTTCATGAATTCTAAACTTTAAATATCTGTAAATTACGCGGTCATTTGGCTTTTTTTCTACTTTTTTGGTTGCCAAAAGTGCTTTAATTTCGGATGCAAACAAAATTTGCGGTTTTTTTACATCACCCAAATTAGCAAAATACAAAGGCTTAATACCAAAATGGTCGCGTACTAGCAAAAGTTTTTGAGCCGACTTATCGTACAGCGCAAAAGCAAACATTCCATTAAAACGATCAAAAGCTTCTTCGCCCCAAGCTGCATACGCGTGCACAATTACTTCTGTATCGCTATTTGTTGCAAACTTGTAGCCGGCTTGCTCTAGCTCATCTTTCAGCTCTAAATAATTATAAATTTCGCCGTTAAAAACAACACTTAACGTTCTGTCTTTGTTATAAAGAGGCTGTTTGCCATGCGCGCGATCTATAATAGCCAGCCGCACATGCGCCAAACCAATATTTTCATCTGTAAAATAGCCCTCACCGTCCGGTCCACGATGCGCCTGGGCGTTGTTCATAGCCTTTAATAAAGACTCATCTTTTTTAAAACCGTAGTAGCCTGCAATTCCGCACATATATGCTTACTTTACCACTTTTAAACACTTATTCCAAGTTAATTGCACTCGCAACAAGTAGCATGCTAAAATTGCCAAGATGAATTTAGCAAAAGCAAAACCCAACAAACAATTTTTGATGCTTGGGTCATTACACATATTAAACGATGGCTACTTGGCCAGCTTTTTGCTGTTGTTGCCGTTTATTGCCACCAGCTACAACTTAGATTTAGCAGAAATTGGTTTTTTGGGCACAATCTTAAACAGCGCAAGCGTTTTACTTGCCCTACCTGCAGGGGTTATAGCAGCAAAATTTGGAGGCTTAAGAACATTAATTCTTGCACTGGTAATTTATTGTTTAGGGCTACTTGGCTGCGGATTATTTAGCAATTTTTATTTAATAATTGCAATGTACGCCCTGGGTGGAATTGGATTTGGCGCGTTTCATCCCATTGCTTTTGCTTTAATTGCAAAGTGGTCGCCCAAAGCCGCTCGCGGCAAAAACATGGGAAACTTTACAGCAATTGGCGACGTTGGACGCATTGCGATAACAACCGCTTTGTCGTTTATTGCAGTTGCCATTGGCTGGCAGCAAACTGCTTTGCTTTATGCAGCCTTAGCCTTAATTATTGGAACTATATTTTACTATTTATTTATTAACAAAAAAGATAAAATAGCCGTCAAAGAGCCAACTGCCACGCCAATGACTCTGCGTCAAGTTATAAAAAACAAACGTTTTATACTGGCTACAACCACTGGAGCACTAGACACGTTTGCAAGCGCATCGCTCTTTGTATTTTTGCCATTTTTGCTGATTAAACGCGGAATTGACCCCGCTTTGCTTGGCGCCTTTATAGCCACATTTTTTATCGGCAACTTGTTTGGCAAAACTCTACTTGGCAGGCTTGTAGATAAATTTGGCAACGCGCAGGTTTTAATTGCGTCCGAGCTTGCAATGGTGCTGTTTATTTTACTACTAGCAAACGCAACAGAGCCTTTTGTAATAATTACTTGCTCAATAATTTTAGGAGTCTTTACAAAAGGAACTGCTCCAGTTATTCAGACTATGATTTCTGATTCTGTAGAGCATCACGGCAATTTTGAAAAAGCTTTTGGATTCTCTACGACCACAGCCGGCATCATGCTAACGATTGCGCCAATTACGTTGGGGCTAGCCTCTGACAAATTAGGAATAATAAACGCCTTCAACATCATGGCAGGAGTTGCGCTAGTTGCCATAATTCCTGCAATTTGGTTTATGATTAGCAAAAAACAGTGGTATCTTGGTCGGGGTGACAGGATTTGAACCTGCGACCTCAGCGTCCCGAACGCTGCGCGCTCCCCCTGCGCTACACCCCGAATAAATTTATTGTAGCAGATAGCATAGCCTATAAAATCTTTTCTGTATTTAAGCAAAGGACTCAACTGCTACAACCTTGACACATGCACGATAATCTTATATCTTAATAAGGCGTTTCTACTCAACTTGCCAAGGAGGGCTAATGTCTAATCACACAGGAGGTTATGCATGGGACCTAAGACCTGATGGCAGTCTGCGTGTTAGAAGGGCAGACTACATCTTTACACGCAGATAGACAGCAAGCTATCGTTTTAATAACAGAAGCTTTGCCAGAAAGCGTGTACTTGACGAGATTTTAGCAGCTCTTACCCAAGCAGGACCCGGCTGCACAGAGTACCAAATCTCTCCTAAGCATTTTATCGCACTTTACCCAACTTATGTAGGACGCGAGGATCTTGAAGGGATAACCTGCAACGAAAGTCCTACAGATCTGATACACACATTGCGCGCAACTCTACCATTTGGCGACGGCACAACTTGCCTAGTTACGATTGTGATTAAACACAATCAAGAAGTGCCACTAATTACTCGTTAGCCACACCCCCGGCCATAGCGCCGGGGGATTCAAAAAATTATTTAGCAGTATCTTTAAAATTAGCCACCGTCAATTCAACCACTTTTACATGGCTTTGTATCATGTCTTTCGGTAAATTATTAACGTCAAACCATTGCCCGTTTTTTGGTGCAGATTTAAGTTCTGTCCAAAAAATTCGCGGAGCTTCTGTTCCGCGTTTGGTTTTATGAAACAGCGCTCCTGCAAAAACAGGCTCGGTATAATCTTTAACTCCTATTTCTTGATTAAAAATCCTATCAAACGCATCATTATAATTACCCAAACTATCCGTAGGCCTTAAAAGCACACCCGGGTTGTGCCATTGATCGGGCCATAATTTGTCGTCTGGCTCGCGTCTTGTTAAAAGCACCATCAAACGGCCGTCTACGCCACGTTTTAGTGGCACCATCTCTATACTAACTGTCACCATTAGGCGTGTCATCTGCAAAAACAACGGCAACGGCAAGTATCCTGGATCAAATTTTAGTAATACATCTTCGACTGTTTTAATTTCTTGTTCGGTAACTGGCTGATTTGTGGTAATTTGCATCATACTCAAACAAAGTGTAGCAGATAAAATCGTATTTTTAGCATGTTATTTTAACTACATCTCACCGTCTATTGCGCTAACCTGTTAAATAAGATATAATTCAATTCGTTACGGGGTGTGGCGCAGTCCGGCTAGCGCGCGCGGTTTGGGACCGTGAGGTCGAAGGTTCGAATCCTTTCACCCCGACCACATAAAGTGTCCGTCGTTCTACGACGGGCTTTTTATTTTGCAAATATTACACTTTTATCTTATGCTTGACTTAACAAAATTACTATTTTAAAATGACAAGGTTGCGCAAAACTATCCACTTGGAGGCAAGATGAGCAAGCGCATGTTTTACTTTAAAATTTTGCTTGCAGCGCTTACGTGCCTTTCTTGTTTTATGGCATACAGAGTACATCAATACGACAGCTCAGGATATTGCAATTCACCCACAACGGTATCGCGCAATTGCATAACCAAGTCCACTCAAACAGTCTACGAGGTTACAAAAAAGACAATTGGCGGAGGCACAGGGCCTGGGGCCAGTCCAGAAGAATATTTGTACGGCATCGTAATTTTAAGCAGCAACAAATCTACAATTTGGCTTAAGCCTTTTCCAAAGCAACTTAAGGCTGGATCTAAAGTAGAAACTCTTAGCTGGAATGGACATTACATTGGCATATCAGACAACGGTAAAATTCAACACGCCTACTATTGGGAGCCTGCTTTTGCAAAAATTTCCGCCTACCTCTGGCTAGTATCTATAATCATGTTTCACTGTCTGCCATTTTTGTTTAGGCAGCTTTATAAGACAAGGTTCAAAAAACTTAGCGTCAAGCTCCACATCAAAGCATTTGATCACCCGTTTATAAATCTATATGTCGCAATCGTATCTGGTTTTTTTCTGGGCATAGCATTTATTGATGGTTTGCTACGAATGGGAATGTGGCCTTAGTGCAACTGGGCCAGCTTAAACAACAGCTGGCCCAACTTTACAAATCTTTTACAACAATATTTATTGGTTTTACACTCTGCGCCAAACCCGTCTCTTCAGATATCTCGGCCATCACAGCGTTAAGCTGATATGGGCCCTCCTCGTGCATTTGGTTTTTGTTTTCTATACCATTGCGCCAACGGTCTATAATTATTTCTTTGCTCACACCCAACGATGAGTGCAAAGTACCGCACATACCCACATCTGTTACGTGCGCAGTTCCTCCTGGCAGAACCATCGCGTCTGCGGTTGCCACGTACCAGTGATCACCAACCACCAAACTTGCTCGCCCATCTAAATAATAGCCAATTACCCGTTTTTCGCTAGAAAAATCACCATGAAAGTTAACCACGCAGACAACGTAATCTTTTTTAAAATCAGCCAACACTTGATCAATCGCATGAAGAGGATTTTTAAAATCCTCAGCCAAACTCGGAAACGTAGCGCCCAACAAGCTAACCACCAAAACTTTACCACGCGCAGTTTGTACGGTCTTTGCACCCCACGCAGCCTCAACGCCAGGCATGTTTATTGGCGCAACAACTGGCTCTTCGACGTTAGCTAGATATGAAAACAGAGCTGGCTTGCCCAAGCTATGGTTTCCGCCACTAAAAAAGTCCACTCCTGCCTCTTGCAGCTGTCGCATATGATTTGGACTCATTCCACTGCCATGGCTTACGTTTTCGGACTGCGCAATTACAAGGTCGGGCTTATATTTTTTTCGCAAATTTGGCAACTGACTCGCAACAACCGCGCGCCCCGGCTTGCCCATAATATCGCCCAAGTACATTATTTTAAGCATAGTACCTCTATTTTATATTGCACGCCAGGCATTATAAAAACCGTGCGCTTTCTAACCAATCTGGCACAGGCAAATCAAACGCAAAGTTTGGGTGCCCGCCAATTTGTTTTACGTTTATATCGTATTCGGCCTGATACGCCACCGTAACATCACCAAAAGCGGCCTTACTCCAATCAAAGCCCTACTTCTTTGCGACAGACTGAAGTGATTTTACATCTGGACCCTCAATTTCTATGTACGGTTTTAGCCAAGGCCATTCGTCTAAAACAACTTCACATTCGCCCATTTGCCATGTTTCGCGCCTGGTCTGCTGAGTAGAGGTCACAACAAGCCCCAAATGAGACAACAGCTCAACAGTCGTTTGATAATCTTGCACATGTGTTTGCACTTCTTTAGCACCATCAATGCTTAACTCGTCAAACCTTTTGTAGGTCAAGGTAATTTTATCGCCTTCGTCGCGCACTCGCACATACGAGCTTTGACTTTGCAGCCGCCAATCTGGATAATCCATAATTACACGCCTCATGGTACGCATTGGCAAAACCAACTGTGCACCATTTGCCTGCAAATTTTCACGAATTTTATCGTGATCTACGTTTAAAAATTTAACTTCTACTTCTGTCTGCATTTGCTATTTTGCGTATTCTACCGCGCGTGTTTCACGAATAACGTTAACGCGAATTGTACCAGGATACTGCATGGTACTCTCGATTTTTATTGCAATGTCACGCGCCAACTTAATTGCACTAAGGTCGTCAATACTTTCTGGTCTAACAATTATTCGCACTTCGCGACCAGCACTTATTGCATAGGCTTTTTCGATTCCATCAAAGCCAAGCGCAACGTTTTCTAGCTCGCGCATGCGCTCTACAAAGTTTTCGGCAGAAATGTTGCGGGCGCCCGGGCGAGCCGCGCTTAATGCATCAACCACCCTAATAACCAATGCTTCAACTGTTGTAGCTTCTACATCATCGTGATGCGCTTCTATTGCGTGCACAATTTCGTCTGACATGCCGTATTTTTGCGCGAGCTCTGCACTAATATGGTGGTGCTTGCCTTCCATTTTATGAGTTAGCGCCTTGCCAACATCGTGCAGCAATGCAGCAACCTTACAGGTGCGCACATCTGCGCCAATTTCTTCTGCAATCAAAGCTGCAATATGGGCCATTTCGGTTGAGTGTTTTAGTACGTTTTGACCATAGCTTGTTCTAAACTTTAGCTCACCAACCAGTCGCATCATTTCTTTTGGAACCAAGCCAACCACGCCCACTTCGCGTACAGCATCCTCACCTGCTTGGTCGATTTCTTTGTCAATCTGCTTGCGGGCTTTTGCAACAACTTCTTCGATCCGCGCAGGGTGAATGCGACCATCCTTCATTAACATTTCCAAAGTCAAACGTGCAACCTGGCGACGAATTGGGTCAAAGCTACTTAAAACAACCATACCCGGAGTATCGTCCACTAAAACATCCACACCAGTTTCGCGCTGAATCGACTGGATGTTTCGACCTTCTTTACCAATTATGCGGCCCTTCATTTCGTCGTCTGTTAAACGTACAGCCGTAACAGTTTTGTCTGCCGTCACCTCTGATGACATTCGCTCCATGGCGCTAACCAGCACGGTCTGAGCACGCTCTTCTGCATCTTTAACGGCATCAGCTTGTAGCTTGCCAATAAGCCCAACCAAGTCGCTTTTAATATCGCGCTCAGTCATTTGCATTAGTTTTTCTGCTGCCTCTTTTTTTGTAAGAGCGGCAATTTTTTCTAGTTTTTCTTGCTGCTTAACACGCACGTTGCGCACTTCGTTTTTAAGCGTATCAACGTCTGCTTCGGACTTGCGAATTTTTTCGCTGCGCTTGTCTAGCTCGTCAAGTTTTTTGTCTAGTACCGATTCGCGTTCGGCGATTCGGTTTTCCATTGCCGAGATGTCTTTACGCCGTTTTTGTTCGTCTTTTGCAGCTTGGTTGGCAATTTCGACTGCTTTGTTTTTTGCCTCTAATAAAATATCTTGAGCTTTGTTTTTTGCTTTACCTACAACTTCGTCAGCCTTTTGAGTTCCTGCAACGCCTTGGCGCCGCATAACAGTAACGGTTCCACCAGCACCTGCGGCAATACCAACAATAGCAGCCAATACAACAGCTATCTCCATTTTTATCCTTTCTATAACGACATCGCTCGCATAAAAATTAAGCAGGTAACAAAAACAATCGCTCTTTTTTTGTACAAGCGGTATCTAAAACAAGTTTTTAGTTTTTCATTAATTAAGAACGGTCAGTCGGTCTGACACAAATATAAAATTTGTGCTAATAAACCACTTTTATTGTACGCGCCACAACGAACGCAAGTCAAACACAATAAAACCAATAGCTACTTTTTTGGCAAAGTAATATTTGCCCCAGCACCGTATTCTGGCAAAACAATGTTGTTTTTTTGGCTACTTTTTAGCAGTTCTACTCCCTCTTTTTGCCAACTGTCGCCATTTGTGCCAACTACAGGCACGCTCAATGCGTATGCCATTGCGTTTGTAACCGCAATACCAATGCGCAGACCCGTGAACGACCCCGGCCCTTTGTACACAACAATGCCAGTTATGTCTTTAAAATCAGCATCTTGAGCCTCTAGTTGATCATTTATCACAGTCAAAAGCGTGGCCGAAAGCTCACGATGCGCATGCCAATCGTAATAACTAATTTGCTTTGCCGTATCGTCATAAAGACCAACTTCTGCCTGCGGATTATCTGTTTTTACAGTCAAGATCATAATAGATTACGTTGTTTTTTATACAATAATAGCGCTTCTGTGATGTTTTTGTATTTTTTTGGAATCCTAAATTCTATATCACGCTCATCATCAGAGACACTTGTAATTTTTATAGCAATGCGCTCTTTTGGCAAAACATCGTGCACAACTTCGCCCCATTCTATTGCAATAATAATGTTTGACTCCGCCAAAGATTCAGACAGCTCGTCTGCAATTACGCCTGGCTGGCTTAATCTGTAAAAATCAAAATGATGCAACTCCAAGCCATCATGCCCGTCGTAAATACGGCAAATATTAAATGTTGGACTTTGCACAACCTCGTGCACACCCAGACCTTTTGCAAGCCCTTTTACAAAAGTGGTTTTACCACCGCCTAAATCACTAACAAGCTCAAAAACCTCGCCCCCTTTAAGGCTTGCGCCAATGGCAATTGCTAGCTTTTTGGTTTCTTCAACAGAACTTGTTTTTACATTTATCACTCTAAAATTATATCAAATAATTTTAATCTATAAATTGCAAAATAAATATTTAACCCTAACTTAAAGCACCAAATGTTAGCTAGCCGTTTAGAATAAGGTGCTTTTGTAAGAACTCCATGTCCTCACCCCATATACATACTCGCCAGGCTGTAGCTGAATATTGTCGTCAGTTAACAAAAAAAAGTTTAAATCTTCGTCTAAAACATTGTCTTTAGGATTATAGATACCCAATATGTATGTGCTATAGTTATCAGATGGCAGCAAATATCTCCTTGACCCCGTTGCACTCATACCAGGTTCATCGTAATTACCCTCAAATCCCAAAGCTAGCATTTTTTTATGAGCGTCTGTTAAATCGGCGCTAATATCGCCCGAGTTTTTAAAGTACTTTTGCATGCTTACAGTACAAGTATGATACATTGGCATGTAACCCAGCCAGCTTGTTGGATTTGGTCCACAGCCATTGTCTTGGATTTTTTCGTAAATTACCGTTCCGTTAAAATTAATTTTATCAGCTTGCCGCTGTAAAAATGCTGTGGTTTGGTTTTTTGTAGGTGTAAAATTTTGCCACAGCAAAACTAACACAATGGCAAATAGCGCAACCGCTGTCACCAAAATTATTGTGGTTTTTTTAGACATTTTTAAAAAAAATTGTTTGTTATTGGCTTTGTTAATAGTTTTTGACATGAGCGTATTATAGCGATAGCTGGCAAATAAGGCAACTATCGCTAACGTATGTTAATGATGTTTTTTTGACAATTTTGCAAAAAACTATTGACTCTTTACCCTATGTTAATTAAAGTTTATTCACAGTCAACTCAGTTAAGTTGGCTACTCCGTTAGACAGGCTTCTGTCTATGAACCTTAACATCTCTGAAAGGGAGGTATGCTATGCCCAGTCGCATCACCTGTTGGGTGACGGCTTTGTTTATGATTGCCTGCATGCTAGTTGCTATGCCAGCAAAAGCCAATGCTCAGTCTGCAAATAACTGGATTGACCTTGGCATGTCTGGCGCGCAACTTATCAGCAATTTTGACGGCTCTGCCACAGCTGGCAATTGCGCTGGCCAACTTGTCACTTTTAGCGGCACACCATTAGCTAAGTTAAGCAGCAAGCAAAGCATTAATGGACTTAACGTCTGCTTAGACTCTGCCAACAAGCTTGCAGCAACCGACAGAGACGGCACGCTGTACGTAATTGCTAATTCTACTGCCCCTAACGATTTCAACACTCGACTGTTGGCGTTTAACAAAGACGGCAGCTTGCGCTGGAACGCCGACCCACCATCTACCTCTGTAACCAAATTGGTAATTGGCGCAGATGGTAATTTGTATGGCACAAGCAGCAGCACTACTGGCAGCGAGCAGTACGTTTTTGGCTATTCTAACCTTGAGTCTTCTTCGCCAACATTGGCACTAAACAAGAAAATTGTTAACAACAGCGAAAAATCTATTGCCGACCTGGCCGTTTATGCAAATGGCCTAATTGTGCAGTATTTTGACGCCAACGTAGAGTACTTTAGCTATAGCGGTGATGTCATCAGCTCTGTAACCGTGCCAAATTCTTGGTATCTTGCCGAGTTTAACGCTGGGCTTGGCGGGCAAATTTTTGTGCCCGTTAAAACCACAAGTACTGTAAATGCTTGCCCCTCGCAGGGTACTCCAATTACCGACTCTATCAACGCCTATGGCTCCGCGGGTGCAATTTGGACGTTTAAACTTGCAGCCTGCACAACCATTAAGGTAATTAGGCCGACCCCAGACGGTGGAGCCGTGGCCCTAATGTCTAGCGATGATGGACTAACTAAAAAATACAACATCACTTACATTACTGCCGACGGCAAACAGCGCTGGCAGCTTGACCTGCCCGGAGCTGGCAGCACAACCAACTTTTTTAGCACGGTTAGCAGTGTAACCACCAATGGCGACATTGTGCTGGCTAACACCTACACCCAAAGCGACAACAACCTTGGTGTTGTTGTAAGTTTGGTTAACGGCGCGACTGGCAGTGTTACCAATTTGGTCGACCTTGCACCAACTGCTACAGACGGTGGGCATACTTTGTCTACCAACAATAGTTCTGCAATTGCACTAACTAACGGAAGATTGTATTTTGTAGCCGCAGGCTGCCAGTACTCTACCAATGGCGGTAAGCCAGATTGCTATGCAAACAACGCCAAGCTGTACGCAGTAGATAACGACAATTTGACAATGGACTACCCCCGTGGAGCCGTTGCGCAAACCATTACTGCACGCAAGTACTATGCCTTGGGCGACTCGTTTGCCTCGGGCGAAGGTGCGGCGCCGTTTGTTGACGGAACGGATATTGAAGGTAAAAACACCTGTCACCGCAGCCTGCAAGCTTACGCCACTTTGTTGCAGCAAAATGCTGCGCTTAGGCTAGTAACTCCAGACGGTGGGTTTGTGGCTTGTTCGGGAGCAGAGACAAAGAATGTTCGAACCCCAGACGACTACAGCTCTTTAACTGTCGAGCAACAAGAGGCTCTATTCTTCAACAATGAAGATCTACAGATCAACAACCTTCGACCCGACGCCGATCTCGTCACCCTCTCAATTGGCGGTAACGATATTGGCTTTAGTCAGTTTGTGTCGTTGTGCTTGTTTGTTAACTGTGCTAAGCACAGTAAGGAGTTTCAGGCTAAGGTGTCAAACCTTGACCTGCAAACCACCTACAACCAAATTTTGCAAAAAGCACCAAACGCTACAATTTACGTTATTGGCTACCCGCAATTGCTGCCCAAATCTGGCTGTTCTAAGCCAGGTATGCAAGCAGCAGATGCAGCAGCCAAAGTATTGTATAGCTATTTAAAGTCCTCGGGCGCGCCTAACAGGCAGCTAGCTCTCGACTTTCAGTCTTGGATGCGCACAAACCAGCACGTAGAAATTAGCTACTCCGAGGCTCTTACTTTTGTAAAAAAGCCCAAAGTCACCTTTAGCAACGCCGAAGTTAAGGCTGCGCGTAAGCTTGTTACCAAGCTAGACGCCCAAATTAAGGCACAGGTTGCGGCTGCGAATGCCGCTGGCGCAAACGGTCGACTTGTATACGTTGACCCCACTGCCGCCGACTCGCCCTTTACTGGGCACGAACTGTGCACTGACACCCCTTACTTTAATGGCCTAACAATTGACGTAGCTGCCGCTCCTGGCTTGAATGTAGAATATTCGTTCCACCCCAACCAGTTGGGCATTAGCGAAGGCTACTATCGCCTGTTGTTGCCGTATTTTAGTAAATAATCCCTTTTCTGACTTGTTTTTGCGGAGAGCCCCTTTGTCGTTTTTAGCGGCAAAGGGGTATTTAACTTTTTACCAAAGCTAAGTATACTTTAACCATGCCTATAAAAAACTCATTTAAAAAAGATTTAAAAAAATTTGTTCCTAAAACTAAGTTAGGGTGGTTTTTTGCTGCCTGTGGAGTTGTTGTAGTTGGACTCATTATATATAGCATTATATCTTTAGTAACTGCACATAAAATTTTTACAAAAAGCCAAGCTTTAGAGTATTTGCAACAGCAAAGCAAAGCTATTCAGCTACCTGGGGAGTTGGTGTATGAGGGGATTGAGGATGGTGGATGCGATACTAAGGGTCTTTTTAAAGGAGCATACTGCACCTACACACTCAAAAAGTACTACAAAAACTCTGGTGATAAAGATAGTGGTTTAAACCAGGCGATTGAAGCATTGGAGAGGGGGGTGCGTAAAATCTGACAGCAGTGCTAGTCGAGATGGCGTAACCTATTATCTTGATATACCTGGTGAAGAACAATATGCCTGGTGTGATGTCAAAATTTTTGACACAAACAACACCAACTTCTACACCAGCGCTAAAGATCTTTTTAACGTAAAAAAGGACATTCCTTTGCAAGATGGCGAGTATGCTTATGGCATTAATATTACTCGCGAGTACAAATACGACTCAAGTATCAAAATTGATTAATATCAACAAATTACGGGCGTAAAAGCATTAGCATTATCCCTCAAAATTTCATACAATATATATAAGACATGAAGACTGAGGGAACAAAAACACCGGCTGCGTCAGCCAAGGCTGTTTTACGCATAGTGCAGGCAGAAAATCCTGTTGTTTTAAGCGTTTCCGAAAGCGATATTGCCGACAATACCCCAGCGGCAAAAACCGTTAATTTAATGCTAGAAAGCGCAATTCGCGCTAGCGTTACCGATATTCATATAGAGCCAAAAGACGGTTTTTTACAGGTGCGTTACCGTGTAGATGGTTTGCTGCGGCCTGTAAGTAAATTGCCACTTTCTGCCACGGGCAAGTTAATTGGCCGCGTTAAACAGCTTGCGTCTTTGCAAATTGACCACCATCGCACACCTCAAAACGGCCATCTTGAAGCCACTTTTGGCGGCAAAAACTTCAGTTTACAAATTAGCACTGTTCCTGTTGAGGGTGGCGAAAAAGCAACCATCCGCATTTTGCCACAACCCGAATCTCCCCCAACTTTTGAAGATCTTGGCCTTTGGGGACCCAGTTTAGACATCTTAAACAGCGCATCCGAATGCGCACACGGCTTAATTATTATTGCCGGCCAGCGCGGCTCGGGCACATCTACCACGCTTTACTCTGTTTTAAATAAGCTAAACACGCCAGATATAAGCATTGCCACAATAGAAGACCCAATAGAGTACAAAATTGCTGGTGCCACTCAAGTTCAAATAAACTCTCGCGCCAAACTTGGTTACGCAAACAGTTTGCGTGCACTGGTAAAACAAGATGCAAACATAATAATGACTAGCGAGCTACACGACAGCGAAACCGCAAAACTTTGCGCCCAATCCGCTATGGGCGGGCACACCATATGCACAGCTATTCGCGCAGACTCCTCGGCAGGCGCCATTTTGCAACTGCTTTCTATGGGCGTTGAGCCATTTATGGCTGGAGCCACGGTAAAAACGGTTGTTAGCCAAAGGTTGGTTCGCAAACTTTGCCCAGAATGCAAAAAATCTTACAAACCCGACCGCGAAATCGCTCATACTGTATTTAACACTCTTGGTATTAAACACAAAAAAGTCGTTAGCCAGCTAAAAGGCCTTGAAGAACTTGCCCTAAAACAAGGCATAGGCAAAAATAACAAGCAATTAGCCTTAAAAAACGGCACACTGTCTAAACTATACAAAGCCAATCCCAAAGGCTGCCCAGCTTGCAAAGGCACAGGATACTCTGGCAGGATAGGCATTTTTGAAGTTATGCCAATAACAAATAATTTACAAACTGTTATAAACACTGCACCAACTTTACCGCTACTTTATGACAACGCAATTGCAGAAGGCATGCTGCCGCTGCAAGCAGACGGCCTGGTAAAAGCACTGCGCGGAATTACCAGCATAGAAGAAGTCGTGAGGGTGGCTGCAACTCAGCTATATTGACAATAGGTTGCACATATTGTACTATTTATTAGTTAGTGTCTGTTTGCGTTAGAACGGAGAGCTGTAGTGGATATTGAAAGAGCTCTTGGCTGGGTAGACCTTGAGGGCGCAGAAGTACTGTTTTGGGTAATTGGTGGTTGCCACACGTCTGAGGAGCTTACTGACAAAGTTGGGATTACAAAGCTTGCTTCGAACGCTCAGCTGCTTATAGATCTTGGACTCCTGCATAGAGAGGTCGGAGAAAACACCAACATCTATACCTGCCCTTGCGAAGAGGAGATACTCCGAGCAATTCTAAAAAAATACCCCCAGCTTCTAAAACCCTAGCATAATTAAACTCAATGGCTGGATTCTCTACCCGAGAGTCCAGCCAGTTTTTTTACAGAGGCGATCTTGACATCTTTACGTTTAAGCTTATAATTTGGGCTATATAACACGCGTTAGGGGGCAAACACGTGACAAAAGCTCAAACAAAACTTCAAAACGGCTTTACTATTACCGAGCTAATTATTGTTATTGTTGTAATTGGAATTTTAGCTGCGCTAATTGTTAACAGTTTTTCGACCGTACAGGCCAAGGGGCGCGACACCGACCGCAAAACAGAGATTAACAACATCGCCACTGCATTAGAAAGCTGCTACAACACCGAGTGCAATAGCAGCTACCCAACCTTGTCACAACTTCAAGACGACGGCAAAGACGGTTGGGTTGTTAAATTTATGCCCAATTTTGACATATCAAATTTATATGATTCTGGTAGCACAAAAATCCAGGGCGCAAACGTTAGCATAACTGACCAGTATAAATATGACCCTCGCAAATCTGACGGCAGCCGCTGCACTGGCGAAGAAGATAAATGTGCAAGCTTTACGCTAACCACCTACCAAGAACTTGACCCAAACAACCCTTATACAAAAAAGAGCCTAAATAACTAAAAAATGGGTATAATTAAGGCATGCTAGTTTTGCGCGATAGATTATTAAATATGCCATTGATGAGCCTTCAAACAGGCACCGAGGTTGGACGCACTGTTTCTACAGTTATTGACCCACGCAATTTGTCGGTTGTAGCATTTTATTGCGAGGGGCCTGGAATTAACTTTCATCCTGCGCTGCTTCATACAGGCGATATTCGCGAATATGCCGGAATTGGCCTGATTATTGATTCTGCCGACATAATTATGCCTACCGACGATTTAGTTAGACTAAAAGAGATATTGTCTTACAACTTTAAACTAGAGGATAAACTGGTTGTAGACGACCATGGCCATAAAGTCGGCAAAGTAATAAATTACACAACAGATACGTTAAACTATTTAATTGTTAAATTGCAAGTTAGTCCGCCGTTTTTTCAAAGTTTTAGCTCTGCCGAAGTTATTATTGACCGATCACAAATTATTAGCATTAACGACAAAAAAATCATTGTCAAAGCGCCCACAATTAAAGAACAGGCAAAGCATTCTTCTGTGCAACACCGCACAGTAGTAGATAATCCATTCAGAAAAACCCACGCTCAACCAGAGGCATCGCAAAAGCAGTAACTACAAAGCCTGTTTTATATCGTCGTAGCCAAAACCCTGCCTAGCTAAATATTGTAAAAGCTTTTGATCGTCATGATATTTTGTTTGTCGTCGTTTTTTTGCAATTAAATCTTGCAGGGCGGCTTGCTCATTGTATTCGCTTTCGCTTAAAACCTGGTCAACAATATCACTACTTACACCCTTTTGTCGCAGCTCTAAACGCAGGCGCTTAACACTTACAGATTTATTTAATCTGCGGTTTTCTACCCACGATTTTGAAAACTGCTCGTCATTTACATATCCGCGAGTTATTAGTTTTTGAATTATCTCCCTACAATCGTCTAAAACATATTTTTTACGCCTGCAATATTGCTCTATTTCGTAAACCGATCGCGGCCGCAAAAGTGCGTAGCGCATAAGTCGTTCGTAAAGTTTGCCAAAATCGCTTGCTTTTTTAAATTCGTCTAATTTTGCTTGATCAACTTCTAAACCAACGCACAGTTTTAAGTCTAAAAGCTGCGCGCAATTTAGCGAAAAGCTATATTTTTCGTCAACGTAAACAGATACGCGATCAGGATTTTTTACTTGGGCTTTGATTGCAGTTATTTTCATCTTTAAATTCCCACTTGCGAAGCTTGTTTATTTCTTCTTTGTCTCGCAGAGCTTTTTCTAGGTCAATTTTGAAGATGTTGCAGATTCCAATTAGCATCATAAAAACATCCGCTGCTTCGTGATCAAGATTTGTTCTGCTTGTGTCTGCGGCAAATTTACCCCCTGTGGCTTTTCGGATTGCTTTTGCCAACTCGCCAACTTCTTCTACTAGCAACATTAGTTCGTAATGCGCGTTACTGTTGTTTAAACCACGATGCTTAACCATTTGGTCAATATACAATTGTATCTGCGGCAAAGTTGGTTCTTTTGGCAAAACAGGGTGCGCCACGGCAGCTACTCCTCTGATTCGGCTACTTTTTTGCGAACCTTCTGGTCAACTTCTGCTAGAACTTCTGGATTTTGTTTTAGATATGCTTTAGCAGCTTCGCGACCTTGACCAATTTTGCCGTCGTTGTAGTCAAACCAAGCACCTGATTTACCAACAATACCATGCAGTACAGCTAGGTCTAGCACGTCACCCTCAACAGATATGCCTTGGTTATACATAATGTCAAACTCGGCATTGCGAAACGGTGGAGCAATCTTATTTTTTACAACTTTAACCCTGGTACGATTACCAATGATATCCTCGCCCGCCTTAATTTGGCCTGTTCGCCTAATATCCAAGCGCACAGAAGCATAAAATTTTAAGGCGTTACCACCAGTGGTGGTCTCTGGGTTGCCAAACATTACACCAATCTTCATGCGAATTTGGTTAATAAACATAACTGTTGCTTTGCTCTTGTTAATCACACCCGTGAGTTTACGCAAAGCCTGGCTCATCAAGCGAGCCTGCAATCCCATGTGCGAATCGCCCATGTCGCCTTCAATCTCTGCCTGAGGAACAAGCGCCGCAACAGAGTCGACTACCACAAGATCAACAGCGTTGCTGCGAACCAATGTTTCGCAAATTTCTAGAGCTTGCTCGCCATTATCTGGCTGACTAACTAACAAATTGTCTGTGTCTACACCCAAGCGGCGTGCGTATGCTGGATCAAGAGCGTGCTCGGCATCTATAAATGCAGCCGTGCCGCCCTTTCGCTGACACTCGGCAATGGCATGCAGCGTCAAAGTGGTTTTACCAGAACTTTCTGGGCCAAAAATCTCTATAATGCGGCCTTTTGGATATCCTCCGCCAAGCGCCAAATCTAAGCTAAGAGCGCCTGATTGAATAAATTCTACATCCGCACGTTGGTGCTCACCCAACTTCATAATTGCACCCGAGCCAAACTGCTTTTCAATCTGCTCCATTGCCAAACCAAGGGCTTTTAGCTTGCCTTCGTTTGCCACCTTAGACTCTTTAGAATCCTTTGCCTTGTCGGCCTTTTTTGCTGCATCTGCCATAAATATACCTCTCTATTCGTCCCTACAAGTATAACCCACCGTAAGGCGATTTTAATATAAACTCCCAAAAAGCGCGAGAGTTTAAAACACAACATAACACTGTTTACTTACATGCCAATTTTTCAACAACTGGCCCAATCAGACAAAAACTATAGTACAATATCCTTAAAGGAGCGTTAACTTTATGCAAAAGCAGCGCGGTTTTACCGTTCTAGAATTAATTATTGTTATAGTATTTTTGCTGGTTGTTGGCACGGTGTTTTTAGTCCAGCGCCGCGATTTGCAGGTTTCTAGCCGCGACAACCAAAGCAAAACTGCTATAAATTCCATTTATTACAACTTAGAAGAGGTTTATTACGCAACAAACAATGCGTATCCAGAGACTCTAACCGCAGACGCGCTAAAAGGCCTTGACCCAACGATACTTCAAGACCCTGACGGCGTTACTATTGGCGAGCAAGATTCAACTTACCGCTACGAGCCAAAAGACTGCCTAGATGGTCTATGCAAAAGCTACGAGCTTCGCGCAGATTTAGAGGCCGAGGCCGACTTTGTAAAAGAAAGTCGCCACCAATAAACTACTCTCGTATTTGATGCATTCGTAGGTTTCCCTCTAGCTTTGCCATTGCCATTTCTACCGAGTCGTTAATGGCATTTGTAACCACGCGCGGATTTGTTACAAAATAAAATCTGTAAATAGTTTCGTCACCTTGAGTAGACAATCGTAATGTACCATAGCTTAAAAGCTGCTGCATTATTCCTTTTTGCTCAAAACTCACATCCTCAACGTTAACCAAGTTTACAATTTGTTCTTGGTTTTGAAACAAGCTCTTACTCACATGTTGAATAACACTCTCGTTTGTTAAATAAAACCTGTTACGTTGATATACTATTGTGGCTATAAATGCGCCCAAAAAGAAGATGCCGTCCACAACTAAAGCTGGCAAAAACAAATCTGCGGCCGTGGGTGCAGTAATCAACAAGGCGTTATCTATACTGTCTTTGTTGGCAGAATAAAATGGCAAAAACGCAAGAACAATAACAGTCATCAGCACATAAAACAACCAAATAGACAAAACCCCAATTGGGTGACGTTTGACAGATTGAATCACGTATTCATCTTTGCTTAAATGCAGTTCGGGGTAGGCCAAAACCGACTCTTCGTGCAAAGCAAAAACTGCTTCTTCTTTGGGTTCATCGTCGCTTAGTACGATTTTTTTAGACTTATAATCTTCGCCTTTGACTAACTTTTTAAATAAATTGCTTTTGCGTTGTTTTGAACTATCTTGCATATTTACCGCCTTGATTACATTATAGCAAGTTTTGCTGATTGTCGTCTTGTTTTAGCTTCTTACCCAAGTGCCTATATGCTTGCTTGGTAACTTTTCGCCCGCGCGGCGTACGCTCTAACAAGCCAATTTGCATTAGGTATGGCTCGTAAAAATCCTCGATAGTCGCTCTTTCGTCGCCTGTTATTGCAGCCAAAGTTTCTACGCCAACTGGACCGCCATCAAAACGCTCAACTATTGCGTTTAATAAATGCCTGTCACCTGGATCAAGCCCCAAATCGTCAATTTCTAGCAAATTTAGTGCATCGTGCGCCAAAGGGATATTAATTACACCATTGCCATTAACCTCAGCAAAATCGCGAACACGCTTTAGCAAACGGTTGGCAATTCTGGGTGTTAACCTGGCACGCTTGGCTAAATCTTGAGCAGCAACAGCATCTATTTGTATGCCCAAAATGTTTGCCGAACGTGAGATTATTTTGGCAATTTCACCTGGAGTGTAAAACTCTAGCCTGTGCAACATACCAAACCTGTCGCGCAAGGGTGCAGCTAAATTACCAGTGCGAGTCGTAGCGCCAATTACCGTAAATTTTGGCAAATCAAGTCGTAAACTTCTGGCAGAAGGGCCTTTACCAAGCATAATGTCTAGCTTAAAATCTTCCATCGCGCTGTATAAAACTTCTTCGACAGTGCGGTTTAAACGATGAATTTCATCAATAAACAATATGTCGCCATCTTTTAAGTTTGTAAGCAAGCTGGCAAGATCGCCCGCGCGCTCTACGGCCGGACCAGAGGTAATTCTGATGTTTGTGCCCATTTCGTTGGCAATAACAGCGGCCATGGTAGTTTTGCCAAGACCTGGCGGACCGTACATTAACACGTGGTCAATTGGCTCTCCACGTTTTTTTGCTGCGTCTATGGCCAATTTTAGATTAGTTTTTAGCCGCTCTTGGCCAATATAGCTAGCAAAATCCTTGGGGCGCAAGGTATTCTCAAGTTGAACTTCTTGCGCCTGGTCTTCGTCTTCGGTAACTGTAGTGTTTACAATTCTGTCTATCATAGTCTACTTAAAATTTGCAAAGCTTGTTTTATGCGGTTTTGTACATTTGCAGCAGAGTCGGTTTGCAGTAAAGCTTCGTTTGCCTGTTGTAAACTATAGCCCAACGCCAACAAAGCATCTAACGCGTCGTCATTAACGCCATTATTTCGAGGAGCTATTCCCGCAACAGGGCCCGCACCTGGCAAACCAACTTTATCGCGCAAATCAACCGCAATTCTTTCGGCAATGCGCTTGCCCACGCCCGAAGCGCGTTGCACAAAAGCACTATCGCCCAAAGCAATCGCACTGCGGATACTCTCTATATCGCCAAGGCTTAAAATTGCCAAGGCCATTTTTGGACCAACGCCAGACACAGAGATTAACAGCTCAAACAAACGCTTGGCAACAAGGGTCGAAAACCCAAAAAGCTGGTGCTCGGTCTCGCGCACATGGTAATGAGTATAAAGTTTTATTTGTTGACCATGGTCAGCGCCTTCGTAATCCCCACTGGCAACCTGGACCTCGTAGCCCACTCCGTGGACATCAATAATAATAGCATCGTCGGTTTTTTCGGCAACCTGGCCGCTAACATGTGCAATCATATATACATTATAGCAAGGTGGTGATGTAATTTGGCGTTAAACTGCAGATGTTTGTGCAAATTTTATAGCTAAACCTGCACCCTGTGCGTCAACGCAGCCGCCAAGGCATCTGCGCAATCGTCTGGTTTTGGGACTTCGCGCAGTTTTAAAATTACTCTAACCATTTCTTGAACCTGTTTTTTGTCTGCTTTTCCGTAGCCTGTTAGCGCCATTTTTATTTGCATTGGGGTGTATTCAAAAATTGGCAAACTATACTGCTTTGCGACCAAAAGTACCACGCCACGCGCTTGCGCAACAGACATTGCAGTTGTAACGTTGCGTGCAAAAAAAAGTTTTTCTACAGATACCGCATGGGGTTTAGCTGAATCTATTATTTCGTGCAGTGAATTATATATTATTTCTAGACGTTCGGGCTCTGGCTGATGAACTTTGGTTTTGATTACACCTGCATCAACCATTTTTGGAGAATGCGAATCGCCCTCTATAACACCAAAACCCAATATGCCAGTGCCGGGGTCTATCCCCAGTATGCGCATGTTAGTCCTTTATCTCAAAGTTGGCGTGTACGTTAGTAACGTCGTCTAGATCTTCTAGTGCATTAATTAGATTTGTGGCCTTGCGAGCAGTTTCGGAATCTGTAATTTCTACAACGTTATTTGGAACATATGTTAGTTCGGCCTCGTCAATTGCAAAGCCGCGCGCTTTTAAGTCGTCTCTAACAGCAGCTAGCTCTTTGGGGTCTGTGTAAATAACAAGCTCGTTGTCGCCCACTACATCTGCATCTTCTGCACCAGCGTCAATAACCTCTAGCATGGCCTCGTCCGAATCACCTAAAAATGTGCTACGGATAACGCCCTTGCGCGCAAACTGAAACGCAACCGAACCTGGTTCTGCCATGTTTCCGCCATTTTTACTAAATGCCAAGCGTACATCTGGATAGGTACGATTTTTGTTGTCTGTGGCGCATTCAACTATTACTGCAACTCCTCCAGCCCCATAACCTTCATAAGTCACTTCTTCAATGATTGCCCCACCAAGCTTTCCCGAACCGCGATCTATTGAACGCTGAATGTTTGCCATTGGCATATTAGCTGCACGAGCTTTATCTATAGCCAAACGCAAAGCAAAGTTCATATCTGGGTCAGCTCCGCCTTTCGCCGCCAAGGCAATGGCGTTGCCAAGCTGGGTAAAGGCAGCTCCCTTTTTTGCATCTGTAACGGCTTTCTGTCGTTTAATGGTTGACCATTTGGAATGTCCTGACATATTTGTGGCCTCCTAGTTAAAGTATTGTAAAATCTAATTATATTTTACCACTATTCCACCACACTTGCTTGCAAATAATCAAATTTTAGTTTTTTATACAAAATTAAACCGCAAAAACCAACACACCCAAGCAAAAGCAGCATGCCATTTAGATTAACGCTTACATTCAACGAAGCCCACGGGATTTTAGACAGCAACCCAGCGACATTAGTCATGTAAGTTAAAATCCAAATTGCCGGCTGGGCAATTATTGCTGCAACGCCTGGCAAAATCCACGATGCGACTCCTGTAATAAATGTAAACAGCATCGCCACAGGAATAAACGGCACAACCAAAACATTTGCAAAAACAGAAATAATCGACAGGTTTCCAAAAACAAATAAGATGTACGGCAGGGTTAAAAGCTGCGCGCAAATTGTTTCTATTGCTACCTGAATTAAAAGCGGCGGCTGCTTTTTGCCAAAAATTCTAGCCTGCAACAAAGGTGCGCCCAACATTACACCCGCAAACGCCAAAAACGACAACCACCAACCCGCATCTCCCCACAAAAATACTGGATTAACCGCAGCAGTAATGGCCGACGAAACCATCAGCAAAACAACAGGGTGAATTTTGCGCCCATAATACCAAGCAGCTATCGACAGTCCCGTTACTAGCGCTGCACGTGACATAGAGGCGCTAAAACCAGTAATGCAAACAAAAAACGCAATCATCGCCCCAGAGGCAGCTGTTGCCTGATATTTAGAAAACCTTGCAAACAAACGACGACTAAGCCTAACTAAAATCGTTAAATTATAGCCCGAAGCCACTACAATATGCGTCAAACCTAGCAATCGTAACTGGCCATTCAAATCCTCTGGCAACTGTGATTTTAGCCCAAGCAAGAACCCCAAAGCCAAACTTGCCTGAGGTTCGGGCAAAATACTTAAAATTTTGGCGCTAAAATTATGCCGCAAGCTCTCTATCCAATTTGCTTGTTTTTGAACAACTACCACCTCTGCAAAAAACATTGAACCCTGGTAACTCGCAAAGCCGTCTCGTAATTTGCCTTCTGCCTCTACCTTATCGCCACGCAACGGCCTGGCTATCCCGGCAGTGGTTATGCGCATCGTTCCTGGCAAATTTTGGCCGTTTATTTTTATATCTCCAAGCATTAGCACAGTATTACGATATTTATCTCTGGATGGGTCTTCTCGCACAACGCCTTGCACTACAACTTTTTGGTTGGTATAAACTTTGTAGTCATCTATCTGAACCTGCATAACACTTCCGCGCCACAAGCCAAACATCAACCCCGCGACCATCACAGCAGGTACGCTAATTAGCCACCAGCGCTTTTTGCACCACAGCAGCAAACTTAACCCAAAAATCAACAACGCGTAATCTGTACAAACTATTTGCAACTTAGGCAACGCTAAACCACCCAAAAAAGCCAAGCAGCCCAAGCTAATCAAAGTTGTACGTTTTACCTTATAATAACGCCACAAAAACATAAAAAAATTATAAACAAAATTGGGTAAACAATGCTAGCTTAAGCAAGATACTTTGCATTTTTTACAACTTAGCTTTAATAATTGACATAACTTTACATTTTTACATAAATATAGTATAATTAAACAACTGTCTCTTTTTGGGAGTACAAATGAGCAAGCTATTGGCCCTTGTGGTAGATGACCTGCGCACACTGATTTTTCCGGAAGAGTATGAGGTAATTCATGCCCGCACAGTCGAGCATGCCGCAGTCGCACTGGCAACCCGACACGTAGACGTCCTTGTGCTTGACCACGACCTTGGCACAGACACGGTCAAGCGTCTGATTACCTTTATCCAGATGCGAGCGACGGTTGGGCCCAAGCTGAATATCGGCATGTTTTACATCGTCAGCTCCAATCCGCAGGCCCACACCGAGTTTCCCGCCGCACTGCAAAGCTGCGGATACACAATGGGCAGCGGAATCGGACCTGCGGTGATCGACCCGTTGTCAACTGCCCTCTGGTCAAACATTGCAAGGGAGGTGCACGAAGCCAATAACCCATACGAGAAGTGATTCCAAGGCGCTATGTTTTTACATAGCGCCTCTTAAAACTTATTATATGCCCTGCCACAACACAGTTACGTCAATAACAAAATTGACACGCATAGGCTTTAGTGTTAAAGTATCTTAGTCCTTTGCCGTTCAGTTAAAGAGGTTAACCATGGGTAGCGAAAGCCCCACAGCCACTGCCACCGTCCGCTTTGACAAGCAACCAATCACGAGCGATCAGCTAGTGAAACTGGTGTGGAGTGTTGCGCGGGGCGCAGCAGCCGAGCTTGTCATTGAATATGACGATGACGGTAATATTGTAAACCTTGGCCAAACGTCAATGGCGCTCGAAGATCACATTCGCGTTAGCCCACCACCCGGCGGACCGCAGTATTTTAGCCCTAATGGTCGCTACTCTGAAGTAGTCGTCACTAGTCATACCTGGGAGAGCGTGGTCTTCGCAACCAATTGCTATCAAGAGGACGTCGACAGAACTGTCAGCACATTCGCGACAGCACTACTTAACGCTTACAATGCACAATGTAGCAAATAGCCAACGCGGCTGAGCAAGGTACGCCGCATAAGCATCTGTTCAGTCGCATTTTATTTAGCTTGCCGATCTATAAGCGACAAAATTATTTTTATCCCGTGTGACAGCTTTTGCAACAATGCATGCAGCCATCGGCTTTGATATAGCCTCTCTGTTTTGCATCCTCAACAGCTTCGCTGCAATCGTCAGTTTCGCAAAGAAACACACATGTATCTTCTATATCAGGAAACAAATAGCAATCCTCTGTATGTATCTCATTATTGCCTTCTGGATTTGCCGAGGTGTCTTCGTTTACATAATATTTTGCCATATACCATCTCCTATTTATGCTTTATAAAATCGAGCACTTCCTAATTGATAACGGCTAAGGCATGCTCTTGTCATTAATATTAACACAGTAAGTTTTATTACCCATACAAGGCTTGCCACAAATGACAAATAGGAGCCCACCAACAGCCCTATTCGAGCTCAAGTCACACCAAGCTTTCCATAAAAACACCCCATCTTACGATGAGGTATTTTTCGTGGAGGGTCCACTGGGACTCGGCCACGTTCCGCGGCCCCAGAACAACATCTTTGAAAACCAGTTTTCAAGAGTTGATTCTCTTGCGAACTGCCGCTGGCAGTTCTCACCCAGAACACCTGGGTTCGAGACACATTATTAAACTTCTCACGAAAAAACACCCCATCTTACGATGAGGTATTTTTCGTGGAGGGTCCACTGGGACTCGAACCCAGGACACCCTGCTTAAAAGGCAGGTGCTCTAACCGGCTGAGCTATGGACCCATAGCTAACAGTAGTAATTTACACTTTTGCAGACGTTTTGTCAATAGGTTGCAGCCAACAACATCCATAAACAGATCGGGAGCGATTGTTATTACTTTCCGTGTTTGCCGTGCTTTGTTCTTACAACCAGCATATCGCCAATGGCCAGGCAAATGGCAGCGGCGATTATCAGCGTGCTGTAATCTGTAACTACTTTGTAAATATTATAAGTTATGCCGTCAAAATTTATTGCCGCGCCCAACGGATCCATTATTAAGACAAAAGCAAAAACAGCGAATGCTATAGCACCCCCTATTTGACCGGCTGCTGTTTTGTAGCTTGGACCACTAAACAACAATACGATTGCCGGCAAAAGCACCAACCCAACAGTAACAATAACCGATAGCGGTGGCATATCCACATAAAAACCGTAACTCTCTAGTATAGGAGTTAACATAGATGCCCAGCTTTTACTAAGCAAAGCTCCCGCACACAAGGCCAACCCCAAAGCGCCAAAACGCCGCTTAGAAAAGTACGCAGCAGCAAACAGCACCACCAGCAAAACAGATATTACAATTAGTCCGTTCATAAGCCTATAATAACAAACTTGCCATTTAGTTAATACGCAAAGGCTGCCATAGTGTTAACTTCTACGCTATATTGCTTTACAAAGCCTGATGGCAATTCTAAAACGTATTTTGCAGCCTTTTTAGGCACAAATTGCTCTGGGTAACTATCTGGGGATACTTCAACCGCCACATCCACCACTTTTTTGTCTTCGTCCATCCATACGATATCAATTGGATACCTCATGTCTTTCATCCATATCGGCCAATCTGCTGGATAATCAAAAACAAATAACATTCCGTCACCCTGATTAAGCTGATTAGTGCCAGACAAGCCCTTTTGCCGCTCAACATCATCATCGGCCACCTTTGCTTTAACTTGGGCTCCCCCAATATATACATCTGCGCTATACCTGCCGTAAAAGCTGACTATAAAGATTAACGAGCAAACAAAAATCATTAACAACGTAGTTGCTAAAACGATGTTTAAGATTTTTTTATCAATATTTGCCTGCACTAAGCTTAATTATACACTTAGATTTAAGCACCAACGCGATCTTTTTTGTTGCGCCTCTTGGCGTTTTGCTCTATATATTCTATGACTTTTACAGCCACGTTTCGGCTGGTCATGGTTTCTGGAGCCCTAAAGCTAGCCGAGGAATTGACCTCTAGTACCAGCGACCCTCTGGACGATCGCATCATGTCTACACCACAAACTGGCAAGCCCATGGCTTTTGCAGCTTTTATGGCCGTTTGGCGCTCTTCTTCAGACAATTTAATTGGCTTAGCAACTCCACCCTGATGAGTATTTGACCTAAAATCGTCATCTAAGCTTTGCCTCTGAACACTTGCAACGACTTTGTTGCCAACAACAATTGCACGAATATCCGTACCCATGGACTCTTTTACAAACTCTTGCACAAAAAAGCTTACATTTTCTACGTAAAACGCCTGCATTACAGCCTTGGCTGCTTTGGCGGTTTCGGCTAAAACTACGCCGTTACCATGTGTGCCGCGTGCAACTTTAATAATTAAGGGCGCACCACCTGCCTGCTGAATAAGGTCATCGTACTGATAAGTTTCGTTAGCGATAAGAGTTTTTGGAATACCAACCCCAGCTCGTGCCAAAACCTGCATAGAACGCAGCTTGTCCCTGGAGCGAGCAATAGCAATAGAGCTAGCGGTACTATAAACGCCTTGCATCTCAAATTGGCGAGCGATAGCCGTACCATAGCGCGTGTAAGACTGCGCAATCCTTGGAATAATTGCATCAAAGCCCTCAAGGTCTTTACCTTCGTAGCGCACGACGGGGTGACTAGACTCTATGCCAACATAGCATTTAGTATAACTAATAACTTTTACTTCGTGACCACGCTTAACAGCCTCTTCTTTAAGGCGTTTTGTAGTATAGTTGCCTGGACCACGTGATAAGATTGCAATTTTCATTTTTATTCCCGCCTTTCTTCTTCGTCATCAGGAAATGCCACGCTGTATCGCTCACGCAACATTACGCGATTAATTGCCGATTCGGCTGAATCGACCAAAAAGCGATCGTTTAGCAGCTTACGCCCAAGTAAAATTGGGTAAATCTTTTTGCTGCGATCGGCCAAAGTAAAACGAGCCATAAAGACCTTTGGACCAAGTTTGACTTTAAGTTTTACTTCGTATCGCTCTTCTGAGTGCCCAAAAGAGTTTTCGATAGATACCTTCTTAAAGCTTTTAACCTCGGTCTTTGTGCTCATATTACCACAAACTGGATGGTTGCCAAGCAACACAAAAGAAAGCAAGCCCGTTTTAGGGTTAAGCTTAATATCACTTGCATGAACAGCAGATCTGTAGGCACCAGTGTCGGTCTTTGCTGGAACGCCAACAATATCGTGGCCAACAAAGCTAAGTGATTCTGATCGTCCAATAATTACTTTGTGAAAATCTCGTCTAGACATATTTATTCTTTACAATACGTTATAATTGCATTACCATACAGAAGTAGACTTAATATAGCATAAAAAGGGATATTTTTCAAGTACCATGGCACGAGCGTTAATTGTTGGTAGCGGTTTTAGTGGCTTAATGAGCTATTTAAAAGGTAACGATTATGATTATATTCTGTTAAAAGACGCGCTTAAAGCTAAATCTCCTCATAAGCGTTTTAAAAGAAGGGTTGTTTGTGATTTTTCCAGCAAACAAAGCATCCTTGCAGCTGTTGATTCTATCAAAAAACCAGTTGATTTTATAGTAAACACCTACGAAAATTACGCCCTGCCCGCAGCCTGGATTGCAGAACATCTTAACTTGCCAGGCATGCCAATTAAAAGCATAGGGGCCTGTACGGATAAATTTTTAATGCGTAACCTGTTTGCAAAAGCTCCACAAAAAATCAGTCCTGATTTTGCGCTTATAGATAGCCAAGCAGATGTAATTAATTTTGCCAATACACACAGCTTTCCGCTAATTTTAAAGCCCGCAAACCTGGCAAAAAGCCTTTTAGTTACAAAAAATCATGACATCGAGGAGCTTTTGGGTAACTACGAACGATCTATTAGCCAAATAGATGCAATTTACTCTAAATATGCGCCTCATCGCAAACCACGAATGCTTATCGAAGAGTTTTTAGAAGGTTCTGTGCACTCTGTTGACGCCTTTACGGGTGACGATGGCATCCCACACATCTTAGATCACATAGTAGATTACCAAACTGGCTACGATATAGGCTACAACGACAATTTTCATTACAGCAGATTGCTCCCAAGCAAATTAAGTGCCACAGACCAAAAAGCGTTTAAAAAATGTGCAGAACTTGGCGTTAAAGCTTTGGGTATGAAAAACTCACCTGCCCATATAGAAATAATTATAACCAAAGATGGCCCGCGCATCGTAGAAATTGGCGCCCGCAACGGTGGATACCGAGAACGCATGCACAAACTGGCAAACGGGCTAGACATTGACGGTGCAGCTATAGCTTTGGCTATGGGTAAAGATCCTCAAGTTACTGCATCTAAAAACGAGTCTTGCGCAGTATTAGAGCTGTTTCCTAAAAATCCAGGATTTTTTGTAGGCATAGCAGGCGAAGACAAGTTATTAAAACTACCGTCGCTAAACAATTTAATACCAAAAGCCAGCCAAGGAGATTTTGTTGGCAAAGCGGCAGACGGCTACAAAATGTGCGCAATTGTTGTACTACACAACAGCGATGCAGAGCAATTTAACAAAGATTTAGACTTTGTTAATAAGCATGTACATGTTGTGACGAAACCGTAAATAGCCTATTTTTTACCAAAAAACCATAGCATTTTTTTGCTTGGTTTTTTTGCCACCTCCGAGGCAAGATCTTTATATGGCCTGCTCAATGTTGCCTGGTTAAGCTCAAAGTTGGCCAACAGCCCATTATACTCGTCCGGAGACGACCATAAGGTATATGTTGGGTCATCGTATCTGGCTGCAGCCTCTATCATATCTTCTACCACAACATTGCGTGCGCGCATCGTCTCTTTATCTCTAATAGGGTCAAGATCATTTTTGACACAATTAATAAGAGTATCAAAGTACTCCCTCATAAAAGTTACAAAATCAATCTCGATATAATCTAAAATAAAAACCGAGCTAATCAAATAATCAATCAAATCGCTAATAGTGTCAACGTCTTTATTTTTTGCCGCAGTCTCTGCCGCAATCATTAAGCCTTCTGCCAAACCAAGTTGGGCAGTAAGTAGATGGCTAATTGGCTTATCGTAGCTATCTTTAGATGACTCATGCATGTCATTACTTTATCATGTTATTTTATAAATGAGGGGTGGACAAAACATCCACCCCCGTCTTTCAGTCTATGCAGCCTCGATCTCCATAGAGTTCGCCATTGGGACCATAGTGGTCATGTCCGCTCCGATGTGCATAAAACTGCTCTTGACCTAGATAGCCGCGTGCAATTAGCGTCTGGCCATGACACGCTCCAATTCCAAAGGCAACAGCAACTTCCCTGCCGTCATCAAGCATCGCATGAATCGGCGTCGTAAACCTGCTTCTACCTCTGTTCATAGGAGCAAGTCCATTCCCAAAATTATATTTGTCGAGCAAAAAGCAAGTCTGTCGCGGGGTTAGGTATCGCATACTCGCAGTTGTATGCCTATCAACATACGCATTGATCTGATGCTTTGCAGCGCCAAGGATTCCGTCGTTGGCAATGAAGCTAATAAGCCCCGCTTAACCACACCCTCTCGATTAGCTAGAGCCACTTTGACTCTAGGCGAGGCGCCAGCAAATCTGACTGTTTATAGAGTGTACGTCAACCTGGCCAAATAGTCAATATACCTTTTAACAGCTGCTTTTTAGTTGGCGCTTTTATAACACTTTAACTTAAAATGTACTCTACAAACCGCTTTGTAACTGGCTGAGCCTGACCATGTGTTGGGTTTTCGTGCAGGCCAAAGCTTGGGGTGCTATTTGCCTCAATAAAGTTATACTCTTGAGTTTTTGAATTATACATAAAATCAACGCCACAGGCAGTAATTTTAAGAGCTTGGGCTAGTTTTTCGGCGTCTTTAATTATTTGGCTTGGCAACGTGTTTGTGATATCAATAGCTTCACCGCCAGTACCCATATTAGCCGTGCCTACCACCCTGACCTCTTGCCCATCTGCTGGAATGCTATTTATTTGATCTTTTAAATAACGCTTTGCAGCACCTAAATCAATTACATTTAGCTGATTTTTATAATCATAATCACGCAAAGAGTTTGTTTGGTTTTCGTGCTCAATTAGTTGCAAAATCGTGCTTTTACCGTTACCAAAAACTCGCGCTGGAATTCTTTGGCAGGCTGCCACATATTTACCACCTATCACTAAAACGCGCAGATCGTCACCAGTTACCTGCTGCTGTAAAATAATCTGACCTGTTTCGCTTGCTGCACTTGCAACATTACAGGCATTTTTTAGGCCTTCCTCGGTCTTAACATTTACAGTAATGCCATTGCCATGCGAAGCATCCAAAGGCTTTACAACAATAATTTTGTGCTTACTTAAAAAATCTTTTGCCGTCAATACATCGCTATAAAACAAAGTTGCTGGCGATAACACACCAAGATCAATAGCAAGTTTTGTGGTCAGGTTTTTTTCGTCACAAATTTTTGCACCAATTGCGCTTGTGCTTTCTGGGCGACTACTAAATATATAATGCCATCTGTTATTGTGCCTATATCGCAAAATGCCTGCCTGCAAATCAAACACTTCTACTGCAATGCCACGGGAAGCAAGTTCATCAAAAATAAGTTGGCTAGTCATTTTTAGCATGCAAAACCTTTTTGTGTAAATAGTTATTATTAATAACTATAACATATTAACCAGCATTAATCAACTTTAGGCCATTTACACACCGCTTTAACTATGGTAAGGTATGCATCATGACTAACAATATGCGCCTTGTGGCCATTGGTGGAGGCAACCCGGCTAGCAATTGTAGCATGCACGTTAACACCGCCTTAGACATGACGGGCAAACAGAGGCCAAGAGTCCTTTACATACCGACCCCAAAGCGCACCCAAGACGCCTACGACCTTGCGATTTACAACTTCACCGAGTTATACGAACGCAAATCCGGTCTTAACGTTGAGGTACTTCACCCATTCGACAAGCGGCCCAGCATTAAAAGGACATGTCGACTTATGCAATGGGCAGATATGATCTATATTTCTGGAGGCGACACAAGACACGCTGTAAGGATTTGGGTAGAATCTGGCATTAGCGCCATCTTGTCGCAGCGCGTTTGTGCCGGCACGGTTGTTGCTTGCGGGATTAGCGCTGGGGCGCTGGCATGGTTTACAGGAGGCTGCAGCGATAGCGACAGCTACGATGTCGACAGCAACCAGCCTTGGCAGTATTGCGAAGTTGAAGCACTAGGACTATTCAACAGCTTAGCCTGCCCACATTACAACACGCTGCACCCCCAAACAAAAGAAAGACGCAGCAGCGCTTTTGCGCAAATGCTTTTTACCAGAGAGCAGAACTACATTGGCTGGGGAATCGACAATCATGCCGCACTGCAAGTCATAGGCAGAACGGCAAAGGTTTTGAGCGCTAAAGACAACTTCGTTCACAGGCTAACCAGAACTAAACGCGGCATACGCAATGCGATACTAACGCCTAGCTGCGGCACTTTTACGATTTAGTAGTCATATGGCCCGCTCATGATGAGTGGGCCATATTAATTAAGTCAACAGATTCATGATGTCAGATTCTGGCAAACAACCGGTTTTGACAAGTTTCATAAACGAGCTACCAGAGCCACATTCGTTTCCGGTGACTACACGATACGTCAAAGCATTCGCGCCCAACCGCCCAATCTTAAACTCAGTTGGAGCATGCCAGCTCCCCAAAATAAGCGGAACATACATTGGCGATGTTTTTGGCAAAGCACCTGCGATATCTAGTCGACTCAACCAATATCCAAGCTGCATAGGCATAATCCAGTGACGAATCGCCTGATATACGCCTAGTGCAATCGCGGAGTCACGTTTTTGCGGCAAAGAATCTTTACCAGCACTTGAGTAAACGCTCAAAAGATAGTTAAGGTGTTTTGATAGCTCTGTTGGCCTTGTTTCTTCATACTCGCAAGGCAACGGCGCGATATGCTGCTCGTCAAGCCATTTTAGCTGTGCAGCTTGAAACTCTTTACGACCTTGAGATCCAGCTGCAAAAATCACACTAGGGCCTGACGGAAAATCAGAACCATCAGATTTCCAATCCGTCTCAACACCGCAAAACGGAACAATTCCGCTAAAAGCTTCTGGACGTTGATTAATGACGCACGCCATATCTGTTGACGCTCCATGCGTTGAAAGAACCAAGTTAATTGTTAAACGCCTGCCGATTTTACTTAAAAAATCCGCACCAATCTTAAGCCTTGGATCTTGCATTAAACAATACGGTGGGATATTTGACAAAAGTGGGCTGCCGCTGGATGGATCCAGAACGGTAATAATTTTACCTTCGGCAGTATCATCTGTACGATAGTATTCTTCGATAGACACACCAAACCGCCCTTTCGTAGCTCAACAATCCACTTTTATTCTATATCAAACCAAGTATTTTTTACCAAAAATGTTTTTTGCTCGGGCTGCCTTTAAATTCTTCTAGTAACTCTTTTTGTTTTTTGCTTAATTTAGTTGGAATATCAATTTTTACAGTTACAATTTGCGCACCACGCACACTACTGCGCAAGTGCGGCACGCCGTGACCCGACAGTTTAAAGTCTGTATTGCTTTGAGTTCCAGCAGGAATTTTCATGCTTAACGGACCATCAACAGTATCAACTTCTATTGTGGTCCCAAGAGCTGCATCTACCATGTCAATATGCTCTTCAGACAAAATTATATCGCCCTCGCGCGTAAACTTTTTGTGTGGTCTTACTCTTAAGTTTACATACAAATCGCCGTTTTCGCCCTGAGCAATTGCATCACCGCGACCATTAAGTCTAATTGTTGTTCCGTCGTCCACGCCAGCAGGAATTTTAAGAGTTATGTCTTGAGGTTTTCTTTCTACGCCCTTGCCGCGGCAAACCGTGCAGACTTTTTCTGGAACTTTACCCTTGCCTTTGCAAGTTGGACAAACCACGGCTTGCTGAATTGGCCCAAAAATTGTATTAACAACTTGGTTAGTTTGGCCAGCACCTTTACAGGTTGAGCAAGTTTTAAGATCGTGACCAGGCTCTGCAGTGGTTCCCTTGCAATGATGGCAAGGAGTATTTAAGCTTAAGCTAATTTCTTTTTCTGCGCCAAAAACCGCTTCTTCAAAGTTTAGAGCTAGGTCTACGCTAAGGTCTCTACCCCTGTTTGATGCACCGCGTCTCGCGCCACCTTGGCTGCCAAAAAAGCTGCCAAAAATGTCGCCCAAACCAAGATCGCCAAAATCAAAGTGAACATTTTGACCCTGGCCGCCAAAACCACCAAAAGGATTACCGCCAGCGCCAGCGTCCCCACCAACACCAGCATGGCCAAATTGGTCGTAACGCTGACGCTTAGAATCATCTTTTAAAACTTCGTAAGCTTCGTTTATCTCTTTAAACTTAGACTCATCACCACCCTCTTTGTCTGGATGATGCTTAACAGCCAGCTTGCGAAAAGCCTTCTTAATCTCATCTTGCGAAGCGCCTTTAGAGATTCCTAGTACATCGTAGTAATCGCGTTTTGTCATGTTTTATGCACCACATCTGGTTCTTTGTTCTCAATTTTTTTAATTGTTTGGGTGACAAAATCTGGATCGTAGAAATCACCCCCGAAGACACTTTTTACGCTTTCATCAACGATACACAACCTGTGTTTATTGCTATCAATATATGGGGCTTCTTTTTTGGGAGTCGATGAATTAGGGTGACTCAAAAATCCGATCTTAATAACTTCAGAGAAAGGACCTCCCTCTCTCTCACTAAACTCAAGATATCTCCTTCGTTCAAGTACTGGCTCGTCTTTCTCATCAACATCAACACGCTCCGGAAACTCTCTGAACTTCATCCGGATAAAGTTTGCTGCATTATCCATCTTTACTTCTCGTCCACTACTTCGCCCTCTACTGGGCCGTCTTTTTTGTCTTCGCCTTCTGGCTTTACGTCTGCAGGTTGCTCTTTGCTTGCAGCTTCGTACATTTTAGCACCAATTGGCATAATCTTGTCGCTTAAATCTTTTACTGCTTTTTCTAGTTCTTCTTTGTCGTTACTTTCTTCATGCTTTTTAGCTTCTGCAACAGCTTCTTCTATGACTTTTTTATCGTCGTCGCTAATTTTGCCTTCAAATTCGCGCGGCATTTTTTCGGCCTGGTAAATTGCCTGAGCCAAATTGTTTTTGGCTTCTATTGCTTCGCGCTTCTTTTTGTCTTCTTCGGCGTGAAGCTCGGCTTCTTTTTGAGCTTTTTCGATGTCATCTTTGCTCAAGTTGCCACTGTTTTGAATAGTAATACTTTGCTCTTTGCCGGTACCTTTATCTTTAGCAGTAACGTGCAAAATGCCGTTTGCGTCCAAGTTAAAGGCAACTTCAATTTGCGGCACGCCGCGTGGAGCTGGCGCAATGCCGTCTAGCACAAATTTGCCTAAGCTTTTGTTGTCGGCAGCCATTTCGCGCTCGCCCTGCAAAACATGAATTTCTACCTGCGGCTGATTGTCTGCAGCGGTCGAAAATACCTGGCTTTTGCTGGTTGGAACAGTTGTGTTGCGGTCAATTAACTTGGTGCTTACACTTCCCATAGTCTCGATACCCAAACTTAGCGGAGTAACATCAAGCAACAAAACGTCCTTAACATCACCAGCCAACACGCCGCCCTGAATTGCTGCGCCTACGGCAACAACTTCGTCTGGGTTAACACCTTTTAGAGGCTCTTTGCCAAAGATTTTTTTAACTTTTTCTACAACAGCTGGCATGCGCGTCATGCCACCCACAAGTACAATCTCGTCAATGTCGCCTGCCGACAAACCAGCGTCTTTAAGTGCTTTTTCGCAAGGAATAGCTGTTTTTTCTACCAAGTCGCCAACTAGTTCTTCTAGTTTTGCGCGGGTAAGTTTGGTCTCAAAGTGCTTTGGACCATCTGCATCAGCGGTCAAAAATGGCAAGTTAATTTCAACTTCAGCTACCGTAGAAAGCTCTTTTTTGGCCTTTTCTGCTTCGTCTTTTAGACGTTGCATGGCTGCGTTGTCACCCTTAAGGTCTATACCGTTTTGCTGCTTAAATACATCAATAAAGTAGTTTACAATACGGTTGTCAAAGTCTTCGCCACCCAGGTGAGTATCGCCATTGGTGCTTTTTACTTCAAACACGCCGTCGCCTAGCTCCAAAATGGATACGTCAAATGTACCGCCACCAAGGTCAAATACGGCAATTTTTTCTTCTTTTTTCTTTTCTAGACCGTATGCTAGAGCAGCCGCGGTTGGTTCGTTGATAATACGTTTAACTTCTAGTCCGGCAATTCGGCCAGCATCTTTGGTTGCTTGACGCTGAGAATCGTCAAAGTAAGCAGGAACAGTAATGACTGCCTCTGTTACTGGTTCGCCCAAAAATGCCTCGGCATCTGCTTTAAGCTTTGCCAAAATCATTGCGCTAATTTCTTCTGGACTGTACTCTTTGTCGCCCATTTTTACCTTAACGCCGTTACCACCTTTAACAATTTGATAAGGCATAATGTCGAGGTCTTTTTGTACCTCGGCGTCGTCCCATTTGCGGCCAATTAAGCGTTTTACGCCGTAAATTGTGTTTTGAGCGTTAGTTACGCGCTGTCGCTGTGCCACCTGACCAACAAGGCGTTCGCCAGTTTTGTTGATAGCCACAACAGATGGCGTTGTTCGGTTGCCTTCGGCGTTTGTTACTACGTCTGGTTTACCTGCAACCAGACAGGCCATTGCGCTGTTAGTTGTACCTAAGTCTATACCTATAATTTTTCCCATATAATTCTCCTAATCTTCATCTTTTAGCTGTTCGGCAGGTTCTTGTCCGATTTGTTCTTCTACAATTTGCTCTACATCATTGTCAGCTGCCACTGGCGCCTGAACCTGATGTGTAACTTTTACCATGCTTGGCCGCACAATTTGGCCGCCTAGCTCATAGCCAGCACGAAGCTCTTCGCTAATTACCTCTTGGTCGCCTTCGCCGTCTTCCACACTTACGGCTTCGTGAAGCTCTGGGTTAAATGGCGTGCCTTTGCTAGCATTTATACGACTTAGGCCAAGATCTTCAAGAGATTTTTCAAACCGCCTACCCAGCGCTACAATGCCTTGCGCCCAAGAGTTGTCAGACAACTCAGCCGGAACATGGCTAATTGCTCGCTCTATGTCGTCTAAAAGAGGCAAAAGCTTAACCACAGTGGCAGCCTTTGCAGTCTGCGAAAGCTGCACGCGCTCTTCGTCTGTGCGACGGCGATAGTTTATAAAATCAGCCTGAATCCGCTGCAAATCCGCCGTAAGCTCTGCAACTACGTCGTCTGACTGATTGTTTTTAATATTTTTAGCCATGATTTTCTCCATGCTAATGTTGCTACTTATATGTTAGACAATTAGCACTCTAACGTCAAGAGTGCTAACAATATTTGTTAAAAACATTGCAAAAAACTACATTTTGTGTTATTATAACAGTAATATCGCGTTAAACGCGGTTGTAGCCTACTTTTTTGAGGTAAAAATGAGCATTCTTGCCGTCGAGCAGCCCACACAGCCGATCACGCCGGAGATTCCGGGGAATTTCGACCCGCGCTTCGCCTGCGAATACGAGGTCCCGGCGTATCACTACCTGGGGTTCCGCGGTAACATCGCGGAAGTTCTTGAGGCCATCAAGGGCATCGACGACCGCACGATCACTCTGTTCGGCGTGGAGCTGCTGGCTCTCAATGTTCAGCTCGACGATATCGCGGGTGGGTACCCCATCTACCTCGAGCTTCCCGGCGAGCACTACCATTACGACATCAGCATGTGGAACGACCGAATCATGCTGCAGGTCTGCCGCCAGGACGACGGGTACAGCACCCTCTCGATCATGTGGCCCGAGACCACGCAGCAGGCGCTGATGGCGCTTAAAACGATTCTGGAGGATTGCCGCTTTCCCGACATGCAGCCCAAACCCGAAGAGGCCTTGAGCGTGCTGCGCGAACTCGCCAACCGCTGATTCAAGAAGTAGGCAAAGAGCCGTTAAGGTATGACCTTGCGGCTCTTTTGCTTTTTATAATTATCTACAAATTTGGTCTAGCATTTGCCCAGCATGCTGCACTAAACTCATTACTTGCCTGTAACTTTGGCGAGTTGGGCCTAAAACGCCTATGTAGCTACTGTCAGAATAATTTGAGTTAAAACGGCTAATTATAAGTGTACAGCCACTTGTTTTGCCTATTGGGTTTTCTTGACCAATATAAACGCTAAGCGGTTTGTTTGGCGCCGCCTCGTGCAACCACGGCTCTAGATTATCTAGCAACTGAGCAACCTCATACACAGGCGTGGCATTTTGAATAAAATCTGGCCTATTAAACAAGCGCCCAAAACCGCTTAAATACAACTGCCCACCAATAGTAGCCAGGCCAACGTTTTGCGTTAGCTCTACTAAGGTATCTACAGCTGCGCGAATAGCCAAATCTGTTCGACCCGCGTTAGCAACTCGTGTTTCTATAGCATAAATCGCTCTGTCTGGCTCTGTAAGTTGAGGTCGATCTACCTGAGTTATACCGTTAACATAAAACCGATAACCCTTGTCGGTTGGAATACGCCCAGCAGATGTATGTGGTTGCTCTATAAACCCCATATCTTCCAAACGCGCCATCTCGGCCCTAATGGTTGCCGAGCTAACGTTAAAAAGCCTGGCCAGCATTAAAGAACCCACAGGCGAAGCCACCTCTGCATATTGCTCTATGATTGCGGCTAAAATCTTGGCTTGTCGTTCTGTCATGGGCAAAATATGACCTTAAGTTGAACTTATAATAATATTATTGTAAACAGTGGTCAAGACCTCTACCTACAAGCAATGCCCATTTTGCAATAATATTATATAATAGATAATATGAACACTACTCTGTCCAAAATAAATGTTGCCGTTCTTTTTGGCGGCAAATCTGCCGAACACGAAGTCTCAATAATGTCCGCCAAAAATATTATTGATGCAATTGATAAAGATAAATTCAATTTACTGCTGATTGGAATTGCAAAAAACGGGCAATGGTGCTTACAGCAACCAGGCAATAATCAATTGCAAATTAATTCAAAATCGAACAATCTCTTATCTATAACTCCTGGCAGCAATGAACTAACCTGCGCAGACGGCCACAAACATAAAATAGATGTTGCTATGCCAATTCTGCATGGACCATTTGGCGAAGACGGCACTGTTCAGGGTTTATTTGAGCTTTTAGATGTACCATACGTTGGCCCAGGCGTTTTAAGTTCGGCTTTATGCATGGACAAAGAAGTAATGAAGCGGCTTTTACAAAATGCCAGCATTGCCACAGCTGCATACTTATCGTTTAGAATTCATCAAAAAAATGATATTTTGCCTGGCGATATCTTTAAAAAACTCGGACAAACTGTATTTGTAAAGCCTGCAAATATGGGCTCGTCGGTTGGTATTAAAAAGGCACATAATGCCACTGAACTTGATGTAGCGATAAATGAAGCATTTAAGCACGATACAAAAATAATTATTGAAAGTGCCATAGAAGGCCAAGAAATAGAATGCTCTATACTTGGCAATGCCAACCCACAGACCTCAGAGATCGGGCAAATTATACCTCGCGAAGGTGACTTTTACAGTTACGAGGCAAAATATTTAGACGAGAATGGCGCAATTTTGCAAATTCCAGCCAAAATTTCGCCCCAAGTTGCCAAAAAAGCACGTGACATTGCACTCAAAACGTATCAAGTTATGGAATGCGAGGGTATGAGTCGCGTTGACATGTTTGTGGCAAACGACGGAGATATTTTAGTAAACGAAATAAATACAATACCAGGTTTTACCAAGATCAGTATGTACCCCAAGCTGTGGCAAGCTAGCGGCGTGTCTTACAGCGACTTGATTACTATGTTAATCGAGTTTGCTATTGAAAAATATAATAAAAGCAACTTATCGAGTTGTATATAATGGCGACGTAAGAAAAGCTTTTGTTCTCACGTCGCCATATTGTTAGCTATGGCTCTACATAACCATAGCGAGCTCCACCTCCCCTAACGACGGCATCCATCTGATTGCCAAAGTTAAAGTGCCAAACCTCATGCGGATAGCACGTAAACCCAGCAGAGACCATGGCGCGAATCAAGATTTCGCGACGGAAGTTTACTGCAAGATCATCGCCCGAGGGCCAAGGCTGCACACTGCTACCCAAATGATAGAATGCTCCTGCACTAGCTTCCATCCAATCAAATGGCACACCCAGATCTGCAGGCTTATCATCTTCAAAAAGCCAAACGTCAACTGCACCACCTGTCGCATGAGGACTTGGGCACTTGACATCTGTTGACGGCCAACTTACATATTGCCTGTTAACCTCTTTAAGCTTGTCCTGCAAGCCCTGAGGCAACTCTGAAAGCTTATTTACAATCTGCTCACCATTCTGACAAGATGAAAAGAATTCCTCCAGCCCAAACGGCTTGATAGTAAAAAGCTTAAGATAGTACCAAAAGAGCTCTTCCTGAAGATCGACAGGGCGCCAGGCATCATATACTCTAAGGTCATAGCCAATCCCCCCTAGGGAGCTACGCGCCTTGTTGAACATCTCATACACTCTTTCGCGAAGATAGAGGTTAGCATCGCGCGTCAGTCACATTTCATGACAGTACCAAGAATAAGCCACGTCATCATCAATCTTAACAAGAGCTTCCGCCACACTCATCAACTGGAATCAGACGCCAGTCGCTGAGATACGCAGCCTCAGTGCTAGACTTGATAAACTTGAGGTCCATAGCTCAAGTCCTCTCACTAGTAACGGTTACCCTTGTCGCAGAATATCAGCAATAGGACTACGTGTCAATAATGTTTTGTGTACATTCTTAATTATAAAATCCGCCCTCACCACAGCTATCTAAGTAGGCAAGGGCGGATTATGGCTATGCATTTTTTGCCTGGGCAATAAAGTCCTCGGCGTCTCCTAATAGAATTTTTACAATTTGATGCGCGTCATTTTGCGACATTACGTCAACTTGCTGCTGCGTTGCGACTACGTCTACTTCGTTGACGGCTTTTTGCAGATCATCGTTAACTACACAAATAAAGCGGTCGTCATTAAGTACTGCTCTAAAATGCCTAATTGCGGTTTCTACACGTCTGCAAACCTCTTCATCAGAGATGCTGCCGCGCTCTCGCATGCGCCTTAGCCATTCGTTAAAGTTTGGCGGAACTACAAAAATTACTATCGCGGTTGGATCTGTTTTTGCAATGTTTTGCGCACCACCTAAGTCTACATCTGTAATTGCGATTTTGCCCATTTTGTGAGCTTTTTCGATTTCGCGAACACTAATACCAGAAACTTGCTGCTTATGAATAACCTCTGCCTCTAAAAAACGACCTGCTTCTATGTCTGCCAGCATGTCGTCTTCGTCACGGAAAAAATACTCCACACCGTTTTGCTCGAGCACGCCGTTGTTAACTCGAGGTGGGCGAGTAGTATCAGATACGATAAAATGATACTGCTCAGTTTTGAGCAGCTCGTTAATTATTGTGTTACGGCCAGATGCGCTAGGAGCCACCATTACAACAAATGGCGTCTCATTTAGAATTTGACGGGCGCCCTCGCTAATATGATAATTGCCAAGGATTGCCTCAAACTCTTCTCGTCTGTGCAAGCTAGGTGTTTTCATGGTTATAATTGTACAATAAACTGGCGTTTAAACCAAATAAATTTTGAGGTTAATTAACTCGCTTGCCACCGTATGTGCCACCACCGTATGCTAAAGCCTGTGCTGTGGATCGTGTAGTTGAATTACTAGACGACGTTGTGGTTGTTGATACAGTTGCAGAAGGCGCTTTTTCTATAGGTAAAAGCATTTTTACAATTGTACCAATGCCAAATAAGGCCATCATGCCAACGCCAAGGTGTTTTATAAAGTCACGCCTGTCCATTTGCTTGGTTAGCAATTCGTCTATTTGTCTGCTCATGTTATTCCTTTGTTTTTGTATTCCCTTTTATTAAAGGTTAAGCTTATTTGCTTGTGCTGTCAATACCCAACTAACTACTCAGCTGGTTGCCTTGCCGCAACAATTCCGTCAATACTAACTGGACGGACTATGCGGCGCGGTTGAACTCGGCTAGTAGTAGATATAGGGCGTTGCGGAATACGAGGCGCCCCTGCTGATCGAGCCCTTGTCACAACAACACCATCAAGAGCTCTTGATGGTGTTTTGCTGGTGGTGATATTATTTTGCGACATTGTCTTGGACACAGAGCCGCCAAAGCCCAACTCCTCCGATTTAATTCTGGCACGACTGTTTGCAGTAAAGCCAGAATTCATGTCCGTCGTTTCTTGCACCTCTTTTGTTTTGTTTTTTTGATTCTGCAAAATTACTAAAATAATACCTATTTGATAGACCCCCATAACTGGAGCAGCCACTATCAATTGATTTACTACATCTGGGGTTGGAGTGATTATTGCGGCCAAAATAAAGGCACCGACCAAAACAAATCTTTCTGAAGACAAAAGTTTTGACGGTTTTATCGGACCATTTATAGAATTGATAAACAGCAAAATTATTGGCAACTGAAACAGTGCGGCCAAGCCAAGCGAATACACCGTAACAAAATTTAGATACGACGAAGCCGTTAAGTTAGCTTCTACATAATCACCCGCAAAATTGGTTAAAAAATTAAGAGCAGCTGGCAAGGCAACGTAGTAGCCAAAAAGCATTCCCGACACAGCCAGCGCCAAAGACAAAAGAACAACCGTTGCAGTCAAGCGCCTAGATTGCCTACGCTTCATTACAGGCGCAAGGTAGCGATATATCTGATATATAGCAGAAGGTATGGCAATCGCACAGCCAACATAAAGCGCAACTTTAAAAATAAAGTCAAACCCACCCCCAGGCGTTAGATATACTAATTTTTCGCCAGCAAGCGGGGCCAGCAAAAAACTTATTATCTGACCCTGAAACGCATACCCTATAAGCGACCCCAGCAATAGCACCAAGGCAACCTTAAACACGCGCCCCCTCAGCTCATGAAGATGCTCTAGAAAGGTAAGTTGCTCGGAGCTATCTTTAGGCCTCGTCTGTTTTGGTTTTGGTGTCATTTTTTGCTTGCGAGCTTTCACTTACGCCATCACGCAATTCTTTGACTGAAGACCCAATACTACGAGCAAGTTCTGGCAATTTTTTACCACCAAATAATATTAGTAGTATGACCAAAATAACAACCAGCTCTGGAACACCCAGCCCAAGAATATCCCCAAAATTTGATAACATTTTTTTACTCCCTTAGTACCTTTAAGCTTAACCTGTTTTTGGCATGTTAGGCAAGCAGTTTATGCCAATTAATGTTATTATGCTTACGTTACATATGCTATCATTATCAGTAATAGTTAGGAATAAGATATGGAATTCATGATTTATACTTTTTTGGCGCAAGCATACAGCTGTGATTCTTATGGAGGATCGGCCTATGGAGAATGTGCAGAGGCGCCAACGCCAACACCTTCAGGCGATTCAACTGCTTCTGGCACAACAACATACGCAGCTGATGCTGCCGAAACTGCCGAAGATCTATCCACAGAAACAACTGAAGAAGAACAAGAAGAAAGTCAATCTACGACCCAGCAACAAACCACCTATCCAGCCGAGACAATCAACGAGGAAATCGGCTGGGACGCAATTTTATTATGGTCGTTTTTGGGCGCATTGTTAATTGCAATAATAATATTTTTGTGGCGCCGTTGGCGAAGAAACCGTTTAAGCACTTTTGACGGCGGTCAGTTTTAAGAGTCTTTATGTAACAGCATAGCAAACGTTTCGGCAGGGATATCCACCTTGCCAAAACGTTTCATGCGCGCTTTTCCGGCTTTTTGCTTTGCCCAAAGCTTCTTTTTGCGAGATACGTCGCCGCCATACAAGTGACCAGTTACATTCTTTTTTAAAGCCTGTATGTCTTCGCGTGCAATAATTTTATTGCCAATTGCCGCTTGCAAAGAAACAACAAATAATTGTTTTGGAATAACTTGCTTTAATTTTGCTACCATTTCACGACCAATGCGCATAGATTCTGATCTGTGAACCATAATTCCCAAACTGTCAATACGCTCACCCGCAACCAAAAAATCCAATCGCACCAAATCTTCCGACTGGTAGCGCGCGATGTCGTAATTAAATGACCCATAGCCACTTGTTAAGCTTTTTAGCTGGTCGTAAAAATCTGTAAGCATGTTTGCTAGTGGCGCTTCAAAATGGATTAACGTAAGTTGCTCGTCAACATATTCTATCGTTTTATGCACTCCTCGCTGCTGCACAATTAGCTGTATTACACCGCCAACATAATCTTTGGGGCAAACCACTTCGCCCTTGATCCATGGTTCGCGAATTTCTACAATTTTTGTAACATCTGGCAAATCGGCAGCATTTTGAATAGTTATGACTTCGCCATTAATTAACTTAACTTCGTAATTCGTGGATGGGTTAGTGATAATTAATTCTAAATTGTACCCTCGCTCTAGACGCTCTTTAACAATGTCCATGTGTAGCAGCCCCAAAAAGCCCACCCTAAAACCAAAGCCCAATACCTGGCTGTTTTCTGGCGTGTATTGCAACGCCGCGTCGTTTAAAGATAGCTTTTCTAGCGCGTCTTTAAGTGCTGGATAATCTTCGTTTGAACTTGGAAATATTCCCGCATAGACAAAAGGCTTAACCTCTTGATATCCGGGCAGAGCTTGACTGGCAGGCTTATTTGCAAGAGTAACCGTATCGCCCACGCGCGCCTGAGAGACAGATTTAAAATTAGTTACTATGTAGCCAATTTCACCTGTTTGCAAAGTTTCTGTTGGTTTCATGACAGGGTTTAAGATTCCAACCTCGAGTGCAATTCCTTCTGACTTGGCCGCCATCATACTAATTTGAGCGCTTTTGTGCAGCTGGCCATCTACTATTCGCACGTACAAAATAACGCCGCGATAATCATCGTAAACCGAATCAAACACCAGCGCACGACACGAACTATCTTGCTCGCCTATTGGTGGCCGACCAACAGATATAATTCGCTGCAAAACTTGCTCTACATTTAGGCCAGTTTTAGCAGAAACTTCAATAATTTCTTCTTTTTTACAACCAAGCAAACTAATAACTTCCTGACTTACACGTTCAACATCCGCAGCAGGCAAGTCAATTTTGTTTAAAACTGGAATAATTGTTAAATCAGCTGCAAGTGCCAAATAAACGTTGGCCAGTGTTTGAGCCTGTATGCCCTGAGCAGCGTCCACAACCAGCAAGGCAGTCTCGCAGGCCTCTAAGCTACGTGACACTTCGTAACTAAAGTCAACATGGCCTGGCGTATCAATTAAATTAAGTTGGTGACCTTGCCACTCCATTTTAACAGGCTGTAATTTAATTGTTATGCCTTTTTCGCGCTCTAAGTCCATTCGGTCTAGCAACTGCTCTTTCATGTCTCTTTTAGAAACCGTGCCAGTTATTTCTAATAGACGGTCAGCTAAAGTAGACTTACCGTGATCTATGTGCGCAATTATGCAAAAATTTCTAATATGTTCTTGGTCAGACACAGAATTATCCTAGTACTTTATACCTACGAAAAAGAGTTCGCTTTAGCAAATCCATAACCGGCTTGGTTTCTTTAAGGCGGAATATCTTACTTATGATCAAATACGACCCCAAGCCAACCACCACGATTAGCGCAAATTTTGGTATTAGCGCAAAAAAACCAGTAGCATCTGCAGTTAAGTCGAACATCTTTACCATGACATATGTTACAACAAACATCAAGCCTGACGCTGATATCATTTTAAGCACAGCCTGAACAAAATCAGCATCAAACAAGCCTTTTATGCGCGAAGACATAATAAAGAACAAAATAACAACCTCTACAAAAGACACGATAGACTGCGCGGCAGCCAGTCCTAGTACACCAAAATCAAGCTTAGTTACAAACCAAATGGCTATTGCAATATTTAAAGCAATCGCCGCGATAGAAATATACAATGGTGTTTTTGTATCTTGCTGAGCATAAAAACTGCGCGATGCAATGTGATAAATTGATCTAAAAAGTATTGCAATCGCCAACAAGCCTAAAATATCAGCCATTAGCGGATCGCCTCCATACTTAACAAAGCTCACTAAGTAGCCCCGCCCCAAAAACGCCACAACCGCCGTTGGCAGCGCAAGCCAAATAATTACTCGCAAAACAGTCTGAAGCTCTTGTTTAAACAAATCTGACTGACCTTGAGCTATGCGCTCTGTCATTTTTGGAAACGCGGCCGTGGATATTGCAACCCCGATAAGCGTAATGGGCACCATATGAAGCTGTGTAGCAACTTGATAAGCCGTAATCATACCCTCACGCAAACGAGATGCCAAGTTAATTTCTACCAAATAGTTAAAGTAATCCATGCCTTGGTCGATCGACCGTGCTGGCAGCATGCTTAAAACTTTTCTAAAACCAAGATTGCGCCAAAATATTTTAAACTGATACCTAAAATCTAAACCTCGCATACCCAAACTACTAACTATCAGCTGCGCGATTGAACCCAAGACCACGCCCAATGCAACGCCCATAATGCCACCTTCAAAAAGCTGGAAACCAAACACATTTATACCGTCAACTAGCACTACTGCACCAAAAATAATTCCCACGCTGTACATTGAAGGAGCAAGTGCAAAAAAGAAAAACTTGCCGACCGCCTGTTGCATGCTAGATAAAACACTAGAAATAGCAAACAGCAAAGGGTTGATGGCTATAACTCTCATCATAGAAACAGCCAAAGAGCTTGTAACTTCATCTAAACCCGGAGCAACCAAATACCTAATTAATGGCCCTGCAAAGATCATTATTAAAACACTGACAATCATTGTTGCAACGGCCATTAAATTAAGCAAGCTAGAGGAAAGTTCCCAAGCAGATTTTTTATTACCCTTTGACAGACGCTCGTTTAGTACAGGTATAAAGGTTACGCTTAGCGCGCCAGAAACCAACACAAAAAACATAAAATCAGGCACAGTAAACGCAACCTTATAGGCGTCGATCGCCGTTGGATACGTGTCGTAGTAGTTTCCAACCAGCAAACGTTCTCTATAAAGCCCCAGCAGGGTCGACAGCAACGAGGACCCTGCTAGCAATGCCGCCGCAGACGAAACGCTTAGGCGACCGTTAGCTTTACTTAAAAGATTTTTCATTTATATACTGCGCAAAGAATTACTTGATGTTTAGGTTAATTATAGCCTAATACAGATGCAAAATGCTACACACATCTGGCCAGTTTAAGCCAGTCTTGCCTCTTTTGGCATCTTAGTGCCATCAAGAACCTTTGCAACTTCGTCTGCCTCAAGTGTCTCTTTTTCTAGCAAGGCTTTTGCCAAACGCTTAAGGGCATCTTGATTGGCATCGATCACAGCTTCTGCACGATTTGCGGCCTCATTAATTATGCCTTGAACTTCTTTGTCAATCTCTTTAGCTGTTTCTTCAGAATATGGACGCTCTTTGACCATTCGGTCAAGCATCATGCCACCTGCATCCTCATGAAACACTTGGTCGCGAAGATTTGTACCCATTCCTTGTTCTATAACCATGTCGCGGGCAATCTCTGTGGCTTTTCGCAAATCACTACCCGCACCTGTTGTAACATTTTCGGGACCATAAATGACTTTTTCGGCAATACGACCGCCAAGTGCTCGAGCCAAAACATCTTTAAATTCCAAAATAGATGTGTATGATCGATCTTCGCCTGGCAAAAACCAAGTTACACCACCAGTATTACCGCGCGAAATAATGGTAACTTTGTGAACTGGATCAGAGTGGGGGAGAACATGACCAACAAGTGCGTGACCAGCTTCATGATATGCAGTCAGCTCTTTCTCGTGCTCTGTCATTACGTGAGTTTTTCGCTCTGGGCCAATTGCTACTTTTTCGAATGCATTCGTAACGTCTTTGTTGTTGATCTGCTTGCGATTATGGCGAGCCGCAATAATTGCCGCTTCGTTGGTAATGTTTGCCAAATCCGCACCAGACGAGCCTGCGCTCTTAGCGGCCAACGCATCAATATCAACTGTGTCATCTGTTGGTTTTTTAGCAAAATGCACCTTTAAAATCGCTTCACGATCTTTGCGCTCTGGCAATGCAATATTAACTCTGCGATCAAAGCGTCCTGGCCTCAATAAGGCTGGATCAAGCACATCAGATCGGTTTGTGGCAGCCAAAACAATAACATTTGTGTCTGTCTCAAAACCGTCCATCTCTACCAAAATCTGGTTAAGTGTCTGCTCTCGCTCGTCGTGGCCACCGCCCATTCCGCTGCCTCGCTTGCGACCTACAGCGTCAATCTCATCAATAAAGATAATGCATGGAGCGTTCTTTTTAGCCTTGGCAAACAAATCGCGCACGCGACTAGCGCCAACGCCTACAAACATCTCGACAAATTCAGAACCCGAAATACTAAAGAATGGCACGCCCGCCTCGCCTGCAACCGCGCGCGCAAGCATAGTTTTACCTGTCCCCGGAGGGCCTACCAGCAAAACGCCTTTTGGAATACGAGCACCAACGTCTTTAAACTTTTTTGGATGCTTTAAAAAGTCTACAACTTCTACTAAATCTTCTTTAGCTTCGTTATTGCCAGCAACATCCTTAAATACAACCTTCTCTTTATCACTTCCATACAAGCGCGCCTTAGATTTACCAAAGCCCATTGCTTGATTGCTTTGACCTTGCGCCTGACGAAACATAAAGAAGAAGAAGGCACCAAACAGCAAGATAGGCAAAAATATACTTGCAATGTTCCATATTAGCGCGCCATTATCAGATGGCTGCTTAACGTCCACCTGAACTTGCGCGTCTTTTTCTAGACCTTGCTCGTAGATACTACTGCCAGCTTCCTTATACGATTTTTCGGTAGCTGATTCTTCACCTTCAGGCGTGATCGTTAGTTCATCTCCCTGAATTTGGATCTTTGAAATTTGACCGCTGTTTGCACGATTTATAACGTCAGAGAAGGCGACATCAGTCAGTTTGTTCTGTGGTGTATAAACAGCCCACACAACAAGCACAAATGTAACAATAATTGCCCAAAAGACGGTTGTGCGAATGAATTTATTATTTGGTTTTTTCGGTTTCAAGTTAATCTTCCTCGCTATTTAAACTGAGATATGTGTACCACTTTAGCTTATCATGTTGACCTTGGGCTCTACAATTATCTGCGCATCCAAAACACGCAGCTGCCAAAAGCTGCCTAGTTCAAACTTTTTGTCATTTTTTGCTGTTTTTGCAAAAAGCAGCGCCTGATTTGCAACATTTCTTACAACAGTATTCCCTGTTAAATCTTTAAGTGTTTTTTGCAGCAACTCATACGAAACATCTGTCGGTAACATGACCAAAAGATAGCGGGGGAGTAGTGCAAAATTTTTTACCAAATTAATGGTACAAAATTTTTTTTGTAGATTATTAAGCTCAGTATCAATTTGTTGATTTAGTGCGAAATGTCGCACAATGATTAATTGTAATTTTTTTCTAGTTGGTTCGTCAATGTTTTTTAAAATTTTTTGGCGAATGTAATTTCTTAAATATTTTGTGTCGCTATTTGTTTTATCTTCTCTCCAAAGCAAACCTCTCTCTTTCGCATAGTTTATAATTTGAATCTTAGAAAATTCCAACATTGGCCTTAACAGCTGTTTGTGACTACGAAGTGACGTTAAACCGTTGCGCCCAGTGCCTCTTAATAGATTGATAACGGCGGTTTCTAGCAAATCATCTTGATGATGAGCCATAATAATTGCCAAAGCGTTGTATTTTTTGCAAGAGTGTCGCAAAAAGCCGTATCTTGCTTTTCTGGCTGATTCCTCACTGGCACCAGACCCCAGTACCACGCACTTGTAAACAAAAAAAAGATTGTGCGACATTGCGTAATTTTGTACGAATTTGCGATCTTGTTGCGATTCTTCGCGGATTCCATGATCAAAATGAGCCACAATTATTTCAATGCCTGGCGTTTTTTGCAACAAATCTAATAGCACCATCGAGTCCACTCCACCCGACACTGCAACAATATATCGTCCCGGTTTTATATCTGGTAGTCGTAATATCTTAATAATATATTGAGCCTTCAACTCTGTTATACTGGGTATAGCTAACTAATTTTACTACATTATGAAACATTTATACATCATTCGCCACGCTCAAAGCATTGCCAACTCTTCGCACAAGGTAGTTGGGTCAATCGACTCCCCTCTCTCTGACCTTGGCCGCGAACAAGCAAAAATTGCCGGCAGAACCATAAAAAAGCATTTTAAAATAGATGCAATTTACTGCTCACCCCTTAGTCGCGCGCAAGAAACGGCACAAATTATTGCAAAAAATGCAAATATTAACCCAGGCAAAATTTCTACCTTATCTAATTTACGCGAACGTAACCTTGGCGAGATGGAGGGAGCTAGCTATGGACAATTAATAAACAAGCAGTACGACGGCAACTTTGAGGATGTGGAAAAAGCCAAAGGCCTTGAGCCAATTAAAGACTTTTACGCACGTGCAAAAAACGTTTTAAACTTCATCAGCAAACAGCCACAAGATAACATTTTACTCGTGTGCCACAATGGCATCGGCCGAATGTTACAAACTGTAGTAAAAAATAACAAGCCGCTTAAACTTTATACAGAACCTCGAATGGAAAACGCTGTGGTGTATAAGCTTAAAAAGTAGAAGGCCTATCCCACCCCTGCCCTCCTTATAAACTCCGTCTCGGCGTAAGGTCGGAAAACACAAGTTTCCACTGGAGTTTATACCTAAGATCGCTGGTTCACTCTTTTAGTAAAAATACTTTTGCCACGAAAAAGCCTCACCAAAAAGTGAGGATTTTTCGTGGTAGCAGCGACTGGGATTGAACCAGTGACCTTAGGCTTATGAGTCCTACGCTCTAACCGACTGAGCTACGCTGCCATAATTTTTATACTGAACAGTCATATTTTATCAAATTGATCTGTTTTTGACTAGTGTTTTATAGTCAGCTTGCTGGAATTACCCAGCAAGCTGCAACTGTCAGACTAAACCATCATGCGAACCACAACACCAACAGCAGTTGGCCAGCGATAACCAGGAGGGCTTTTGCGCCTGGCTTCGGCACGAATATCACCAAAGAGCTTATCCACCTCGGCAATAAGCTGCTCTTTTTGATTTGCGGGCCCATCCTGCATAGCAAAACCAGCTTTAATAATTGGCCTTAGCGCAAGCAATGGAGCATAGTCGCAGCTAGTCTCGAACTCCCTCCTGAGCATGAAGTATTCGCTGCGACCTACACCAATTGCCGAATTAACATCTCTTTCAAGCATGTTTCTGCCGTAGTCGGCATCAAAAAAGACAGCCTCTTGCAAAAGTATGTCACGAAGACCCACGACAGCATCGCTACCACGAACCGAAGACCAGTCTTCGTCGATAACAATCAGTCGTCCACCTCGCTTAATCCTTTGTAGAAGTTGGCTAATTACGCCAGCACGAACTCTTTTGTCGATATGCGCAATTACATTTCTTGCGTGAACAAAGTCAACTTGCCTTGAAGATGGTAGATATCTAACATTGCAGACCGCAACCGGACCTGCCTCACTTAGCGTCGTTTGTCGTTCAAGATCTGTACGACAGTCAAAACCAGCATAGGTCGCCCGAGCACCGCAAACCAATCGTTCTAGACCAGTATTTTCACCGCAACCAATGTCGATAAAGTAATTTCTACGAAACAGATTACCTGCCAGCCTCAAAGAAAACTCGTCGAGCGCCTCACTTACATAAGTGTCAGCCCTAAGCCTTGCAGACTCGTCGCGCGGAATTACAGTTTCGTATACGGTCGGGGAAATCACAATACCTCCAACATAAGAAGAGCAGATGAGTCCTTGCCAAAAAATATTATGACAGACAGCTCAATATACTGCAACATAAATTTGACATTAGCAAACTAACAAAGCATTATTAATAAGACACTTTTGTCTAGCTTAAGGCAGGTGTGGTAAATTGTTAGGGCGTCACCATCTGATGCTTGGCGCTGCCGCTGGCGCAGTTGCTGGAGCAGCGGTTGAGGCACACTTTGGAACTCGCATTTTTATGGTAGCCACTGGAGCTTTTGGCGGACTACTGTCAGATGCAGACACGCACTCCTCTATTTTGGGTAAGCTTTTGCCAAAATGGTGGCATAAGCTAACGCCAGGACATAGGCGCTTTACCCACTCTATTCCATACACAGCCTTGGTTTTTGCCATTGCGCTAGGGGTACAATATTTGGGAGTACACTTTTTTAGCATCTGGAAAGAACCTGGATTGCCTTTTGGACCCATTGCGCTTACTGCAGGGGTAGGCTCCCACCTGTTTGCGGACATTCTTACCGAACTTGGAGTTCCGCTTTTTTACCCGTTTTACAAAAAACACATCAGACTTCCAAAGAAGTTGCGCATGACTACTGGAGAAAAAACCGAAGACAAAGCCGTGCAAACCCTACTGGTTCTTACAGTCGCATTTTTGCTGATTCCAGTTGGCCAATTTTTACTTGGTAATTTTATTAGCACACCTCAGCTTTTTGGGCTACACACCGAGCCAGTCCTATATTTTGGCCTGTTTGCCATTATTATTTGGCTTGCGTATGCACTTTACACAAAACGCAAAAAGACAACCCCAAAAAAGCCAAAGCGTAAAATGCACAAAAAATAGATAGAGTTACTCAAGGCCGAACTTATGTTCGGCCTTTCTACTGCTTAAACGAACGAGATTTGTTTATTATAATATCAAGTTAAATGTATTGCATGTGGGCTGAGTTTTTACACCCGGCCCACACTAAATCTACTGAATAATCGCAAGTCGCCAGTAGCAGCCCTTTGCCTGCACGTTCAAGACATGACTCCCTGTGATGACATCACTAGGGTCGATCGTTTGATAGTAGCGAGCACCAGCGTTTGATGCCGTAAAGCTTATCCAATCCGTGCCCAGCTCGTCATACCCAACAACAAAGTTGGCATTGTCCATACTGCAATTGACACTCAGTACAACAAAGTAGCCGTCTGACAAAACATTGGTGGTAAAATCTCCAGAACCCTGCTGATCACCAGTGGTATAAACCAGCACATGCCCTTCGCCACTGGACTGATTTACAAAATCCAGCCTCATCGAACACGTAACAGGGGTGGCCGCCGAGACAGTATAAGCGTTGCCTCCACCCTGCGACCCAAGCCACGTAAGCGGGATGTAGCCCGCTGTTCGATCCACGCGGTTAGAAAACTCAGCGCCGTCAATGGTGATGCGCACGATATCTTCCGACTCGCAGTCGAGAAGTTCGTACCCCACGCCCTTCAGCGCACTGTGCATGGCTGGCGTAACACCCGTCCAGCGCTCACCCGCGCGAACCGTTACAGACTCAACAACCTCTGATGCGCTATAGGCCTCAGTGGGATTGGGCGAATTGCTTGGACTTGCCATCGCCGAGCCAGCAACTGTTGACGATGGGCCTTGAGACGAAGCCGTGTCATCTTTACCGCCGCAGCCAGCAACAATAGCGATTACTGTCAGCAAAGCCACCAGGCTCAACCGTCCAGCCTTCATGCTTCCTCCAAATTATACGGAATGCAGACTTTGACTATTTAACCACAAAGTTTGATTAATTTCAAGCTAACAGCCCTTTTAAAAATCCTACTTGTATTATATAATTTGTTATTGTACTCGACACTTTGAACAGAGGTGTAGAATGGGTAAGAAAAACCGCCCAAGGAAAATCACTACGGTTAGCATTGAATCTACCTATCCGGGCATACGCATTCGTAACGCCCCCTGTGTGATGGTGGCTGATGCCGATGTCAACATGCACAAAAAGTGGAGTCACGTGGACATTACCCTTCACCAGGGAAATAGGAAATGGCGCAAATGGCTTTGTTACTTTTTGACAGATACAGAAATAAGCCAGTGTCATGACGGCGTATATGTGAATGGCAAACATATTAAAATCGACAAGCTCGTCTACGATAGTGAACGCCGTGGGCCTTGCGTAATTCCAACAGTATTCCTGCCACCAAATGTTCGAATTATTGAGATTAGGAGCAATGGTGGATTCATTGAGGACGAGCGTGATGCAAAACCAAGGAGCACAGACATCAGCGAGATCTTACTAGGGCTAATCGGTGGTATTGTAGTAGCCGCTCTGGGATGGTTCTTTCTTTTTTACATCTAGAAGCTCTACAAGGCAGCACTTGCATCGCCAAGTGCTGCCCTTTGTATTTTTTACAATGTGCAGTAAAATTATTATAAGCTTAAGCAAAAAATAAAAAATGAACACATCGATAATATTTTCTTCTTTCACGAGTCTCGCTGTGACAGATCTGCAAAAAGCCATAGACGATTTTTGCGTAACTGCAGTTATTGGCGCTGGCATTTGCTTGGTCGTTTTAGTGATAGCATCCGCTTTTATTAACAAAAGATGGCCAAAATCTAAAATGTTTTTGTTTGTACTTATTGCTGTAGTTTCGATGGGAACAACACTTACAATAGGTGGATCTACGGTCTACTTAAATGCCGTCTCGGCAACTGGTGGCCCTGTTAGATGGAGTGCAGATATAGAATTTTGGGCTTGCGGCAATCAGCTAGAAATTCGCGACCCGAGAGGTTTGTTAAATAACCGAATTGGTACATCTACAATGTACGAGCAAAATGACGGAAAAATCCACTACACCGGAACCCCAATAGATTTGCCACAAGATGCCAGTTTGTCTAAGTTTATGAGTTCTATCGGTGGTAGCATGAATGCCAACTCTTTTACACTACCTCTAAATGACGAGAATTATTTTGAAGACACGGTAGATGGCGACGGGCTAACATCCACCCAACCTGGCATGATTGCAAACAACATATCAACCAAAAAAGATGGCACCTACGCCACTTTTACAAGTGGTCAAAACTGCGGCAGCGAGCCGTCTGAAGTGCAAATTTACACCTTTAGATTTAACAAAAACAACGACACCTACACACAAACAAAAATTAGCACCCCCCAAGATTACGAAATATCCCATTACAACCAATCCCCTCCTGGCGACTGCATAATTGTAGAATTTGGCCCAAAACAGGACAAAACCGACAAGCTCTGCAATAGCTACGGCACAAAAGATAAAAATCGCTGTGGCCTGTTTGGCGTACGCGCTACAAAAAGAGACACTTGCACGATATGGGAGGAATTTTAATGGATTTTCCAACATTGGCATTGGTGTTTGTGTCGGCTTTGATTGATTCTATTAACCCCTGTTTAATTGGAGTTTTAGTATTGCTACTATCGATCATCTTAGGACTTGGCAAGTCTACCAATCAATTGATTTTACTTGGATGTACATATATAACTGCAGTTTTTGTCACTTACCTGTCGACAGGCCTGGTTTTAACATTTTTACTATCGGCAATACCTTTAGCAATAGGTCAATACCTATCTATCGCCATTGGCCTGCTGGTTGTAATTGCAGGCTTGTTAGAGATAAAAGACTATTTTTGGTACGGCAAAGGAATTAGTATACACCTGTCGCACAACTTTGTTAAAAAAGTTCAGCACTACTCTGCCAACGCAACCCTAATTGGAATTGCCATATTGGGCGTAATTGTTACAGTCATAGAAATCCCATGCACCGGTGCACCATATCTTGCCATAGTTACAATATTGCACAGCAGTTTTAGCATTAATTCTTTTTGGATGCTAATTTTGTACAACATAATATTTATCTTGCCGCTAGCAATTATCTTGGCGCTAGCAGCCAGTGGAGTTACACTTAGCCATATACATAAATGGAAAGAATCTAGTAAGGCTAAAGTTCGCCTAGCAATAGGCATACTGCTAATAATTTTAGGCTGGATATTAATACTAATAGCCAACGGCGCATTAAATTTTAACTAAAATGAACATAGTAAAAAGATCACCAGAGCACAACGAACCATACGACGAACGCAAACTATACGCCAGTATTTATGCAATCTGTTTAAGCGTACGAGCCCCGCAAGGTGAGGCTGAAATTACCGCAGATCACGTATGCAAAGATGTAAAACCTTGGCTGCTTGGCAAGAGCGAGGTTACATCTGCCGACATTCGTCGCAAGGCTGCCGAACATCTGGGAATATACAATCCAAACGCAGCATACCTTTACAAGCATCATCGAGTAATATCATAGGGGACAAACATGGCAAAGCAAAAATACGATTTTGACTTAATAATACTGGGTACAGGTGGCGGTGGCAGCGTAGCTGCGCACATTGCCGCTGCAGCTAGCAAAAAAGTAGCAATCATAGAAGCTACCGAAATAGGCGGAGAGTGCCCTAACTGGGGTTGCATTCCCACAAAAGCGCTAATTCATGCTGCAACAATATACGACCAAGCCAAACGCGGACAGCAATTTGGCATTAGATCTGGCGCATTAAGTTACAATTATCCGTCCATAAAAGCCTGGAAAGACTTAGCAGTCTACAGAACAGGCACCGCACAAGGCAAACGCGCTTACGAAAATGAAGGAATTAAGGTCTACAGTGGTGCAGCCCATTTTGTAAGCCCGCACGAAATCACAGTTAATCGCCGCCACTACACCGCCGAAAACTTTTTGATCGCCACGGGCACCTCAACCTACATTCCTCCAATTGACGGCCTTCAAAAATGCGGATACATAACTTTTAAAGAAGCCACGAACCTCACTCGCCCACCAAAATCAATATTTATTATTGGCTCAGGCCCAACTGGCTGCGAATTTGCCGAGCTTTTTGCCATTTTTGGCACAAAAGTTTACCTATCTGACATGACCTCGCGAATCTTAAACAAAGAAGACGAAGAAGTTGGCGAACTGCTCCGCGAAGAGTTTGAAACTAAACGCGGCATGACCGTACTAACCAACACAAAAGTCATAAAGGTAGCTAAAGACGGCATAACCAAACGAGTCACATACCAGCAAGGAACAGGGGTAAAATCTGTAAAAGTAGACGAAATTTTGATAGCCACAGGCAAAACAGCCAACGTTGATATTGGGCTAGAAAATGCCAAAGTAGACTACACTCCTCGCGGCATCATAACCAACGAATATATGCAAACCTCAGCCAAAAACATTTATGCTGCGGGCGATGTAGTTGGTCCGTATATGTACACGCACATGGCAATTTACCAAAGCAGACTCGCAGCCAATAACATATTGCACAAGCAAAAAATTGCCGCAGATTACAGAGCAGTTCCTCGCTGTACATACACCACTCCAGAGGTAGCGTCTGTGGGCGTTAGCGAAGACGAATGCATAAAACGCGATCTTCGCACTAAAAAAGCCGTTGTGCCTATCTCAATCATTGGCCGATCAAACACCACCAATAACGACGCTGGTTTTGTAAAAGTAATTACCAACAAAGACGATCAGCTAATTGGCGCAACCATTGTTTGCCCTGGCGCAACAGAGATGATTCACGAACTTACCCTAGCAATACAGCATCGCATGACCGCTGCAGACATAGCCAACACAATTCACGCATTTCCAACCTGGAGCGAAGCCATACGCACAGCCTGCAATAAAGTTATGCGTTAAAAAAGTTTAAAATTTAAACGCGGCGAGCCATAATTAGCTCGCCGCTTTACATTCAGATGTTCCAAGAAAAGATCAAGTGATCTTCATCAGTCCCACGTCCAGTAGCAATACCAGTGTAGCGCCTGGCCCTACGAAGCAAGTAAAATCCAAATCCAAGCACAGGAATTGATCCGATAAACATCAATTTTGTGTCGATTAGGCCCACCACGGTTAGCGCAGCCCCCGTCACAGCCACCAGAATGCCAAAAATGTTCATCATCATGCGCCAACGTTGCGCAGAAGCCAAACTTAGAACTTTTACGGTTTCAATCTTATGGCAGCCATCCTGCACACACTCAAGCTCGTAAATCGACCTGCCTACGGGTGGACGATCAACCTCAACTTGGGCAGCCTTAATAATCTTAACCCATTCTGGTGAGCGATGAGGTGCATTCTGACTCTCGTGTGTCATCTGAATTATGACACGTGGCGTAATCTGTCCCATCTCGAACTCCCATCCTACAACAAAAGATGACCGTGAAATTATAATTGTTTTTATAACAATTGTCAACTTTTAAGAAAAAACGACCACAGATGTGATCGTCTTTTCTTGGTAGCGGGGGTAGGATTTGAACCCTTTAACACTTTTCCTCTCGTTTGGGCAGGCCCTCCACTCGAGCGTTAAGTACGAAAACATTAACTGCCACAGGCAGTTAATGCCTACGGTCGTAGGTTCAAACCCTTATCCAGAAAGAAAAAACGACCACAGATGTGATCGTCTTTTCTTGGTAGCGGGGGTAGGATTTGAACCTACGACCTCTTGGTTATGAGCCAAGCGAGCTGCCAGACTGCTCTACCCCGCGATAACAGAGCTAAACTACATATTAACTCCTAATTATAATACCTAAGTGACATTATTTTGTCAATATTTTATAAGGCCCGCGCCAAAACTTCTGGCGCGGGCACAAATACTGTGCAAATCAGCTAACCTGCTTTGCAATATCATCAATTTGCTTACGAAGCCATTCAATGAATGCTTCGGCAGAAAACTGCTCGGATTCGTGACTCGACATGTACGCCATAACAGCTTCTGGAGGCGTAACATTACCGCCAGTCACCAGCCCGCCTGAAGAGCAAAGTCCATTGCCATCCAGCCAGACAGTCTGCGATGAAATGCCACCGCCAAAGACAACCGCCTTATTCGTAGCCCTCAATAGTGTCATCGCAGCATCACCCTGCTCTTGCATGAAAAGCTCCAGCAGCTTTGCTGCCTTCTGTCGCTCTGTAAGACTGGATTCAACAGGCGTGGGTGCTTTTTGCGCAGCTCGCGCGCGGCGCGCAGCTTCGGTCCAACTCGGGTTACCGCTCGGAATCATCACTGCCTCCAAAAAGTTCAGTTGAGACAAACAGTGCTTAATGTATAATAACATTTTTTACGATAAAGTAAACACTTAAGGCCGTATACTACTTAAAAACAAAAAAATACCCTGCATCGAACAAGTCGATGCAGGGCTTAACTGCGTTTAACAAGCCTTTGTCGCACTCACATTAGGAGCAACGTACGTAGACTTAGTGCTTGGACCATTGGACGGCTTGGTACCGGTCACAGCCGTTGGTTGCGTTGCCCGAGCTGTCGTTTTGGGCGGCGCTACAGTCTTCGGTTTTGTCGTCACCTTCGGTTTGGGCTTGGTTGGCACCCTTGGCTTAGTAGTAGCTTGCAGTGCCGCGGGGGCAAACTGCACACCTTCACCATCGTAAGCAACAAGCTTGCAGCGAGCAGGAGCAATCTTGTACTTGCCACTGTTAAGCTGATCTCGAGCAACATACACTCCCCTTCTGGTGTGGTAAGCACCCAAAGGCGCATACCTGTTAACCTGAACAGAGTACTTAGTAGAGTACCCACTATGTTTTGTCTTGTACGCGCTGTGCACGTGGCTTGGCATGTAGGCGTTCATAAACATCGCCGAAAGGTACCAGTCGTTCAGGTACGTGAGGTAGTAGATCCAAAGCAGTGTCGACATCGATGTATCGGTATCAACAAAGTTGTCTGGTTCATCGGCCTCAACCCAGTACTGCTGAGCAACGGGGTTGCCCATGCTGTCGAAAACCTCGCCACAGTAGGCGCCGACAATGGCGTCATTGACAATGCCGTCAACGCCATCCAGCTCGTCCATGTCGTCTGGGTAGACGCACCAAGCATTCCCAGCAGTATCCACGAAGACGTCTGGCGAAATGCCCTCCACGCTAACACTGGCGTAGTCATCATCGTAGTCCGTGTCGGGCGAACCACATCCGATTACGCCAGCCACAAGCGAGAATGCAATTACGACGCAGCCAATTGGCCGCATTTTACCAAGAAGTCTCACTGGACTCCTCGCTTTCTCTAGCAAGGCAAAAAACCCGACTGCCTTTTGCCAACCGTGACATTATAGCACGATAATATATTTTTACAATAATTACTTCTTGTTCGCAAACAAAAAATAAAGCCATTGCTCAATATTGCTTCGCTGTTCGGTATCTGTAGGGGTTGCTTGAGCCCCTTCTTCTTTTGCTGATACAGTATTTTTTTGCAAAACCAAAACTTTTTCGCCATCACTTGCTTTATTTAAGCGCTCTCGCGCACTCAGCTCTAAAAACTCGTTTGTTTGATAATATTTTTGCTGGAATTCTAACGTTTCGTTTTGCAAACTGTAATATTCTACCTCTTGAGACAGCGTATCTACCTGCTGCTGCAATGCAAAGTTACGACCTATTGCCTCTACACTTCCCCACACCCAGCTAAAAGTTATTAAAGCCGCCACTAACAGTACGCCGTTGTTTAGGGTGATTAATGATTTTAGTCGGTTTTTCATTTTTGCATTCTTTGTTTTAAGTATAAAAGAAGTACGAACCGTTAACAAGTTGGTTAGTTTTATCCGTGTTTTTTACAGCCTTGCTTGTTTTGCAAATTATCTTCACATAGCAAAGCCATTAGCACGCCGTTTGTCATGCCAAAGCCATCCTGCAAAAGGTACTCGCCACCTCCTGCAACATGACCGACGTGCTCTACGTTGTATTTTTCTACCAGTTTACCTTCTGTTTTATAAATTGCTTCGTTTGTCGCTATCCACCGTTTTTTAATTTCTTCTGCAAGATCATTGTGACCATAATTACGCAAACCTACAATTGCAACCCACTGTAAAGCAGACCAGCCATTTGGACTATCCCACTGTTGACCACTATTAGTTGGCGTAGTTACAAGTCCACCATCTTTCAAAAACTTTTCTTTTAAAACCTTTGCTACGCTGTCTGCCTGTTTTTGCGTAGCTATCTTTGCATATAGCGGAAAGGCAGCTACTAGACTGTAGTGTGGAGTTTGCGTTTTTGCAACAAAGTCGTAATCAAAGTAAAAACCTTTTTCGGGCGACCAGCAATATTTATTAATTGCTGCGATTCTGGCCTCTGCCTTTTGTTTAAAACGACGAACCAGTAAAGGCTGCTTAAGCATCTTGTATGTGCTGGCAATAGCCTGCTCTAGCTGAACCATTAGGCAGTTTAAATCAACAGGGATAATATCTGTTGTATGAATACTAGACAGATCATTTGCGTCCTTAAGCCATCTTGAAGAAAAATCCCAGCCAGATTCTGCAGCCGCACGCAAGTCAAGATAAACCTGGCTTGCAATACGCTCTGGAGCTTTTAGGGCGGTATCTACGTCTTCTTTGTAGGACTCTGGGCGCGGCGTGCGTTTGTTGTCGTAATATCTGTTTAAAACACTGCCATCAGGCATACGTACTACACGACGATATGCAGGCGCTAGCGCATGCAACTGCTTATAGCCCTTCATCCAAAAACGCTGCTCTACCAGCATGTACGGCAAATATTTTACCAGCGTACTTTTACCCTCCTTTTCGGCCAATAAACAAACCATGTGCGAAAAAAACGGTGGTTGCGAACGGCCAACATAGTAAGTGCGATTACCACTCGGAATATAGCCAAATTTGCGAATTAAAAACGCAAAGTTCTTAACCATACCCTCTATCAAATCCCATCTACCGCTTGCTGCAAGCCCTAGCATTGTAAAATACGTATCCCAATACCACTGAGCACTAAAACGTCCGCCTGGCACAATATATGGATGCGGCAAAGCAACCAACGAGCCCTTGCCAGTGTAGTTTTCACGGGTTAACACATTCCAAAGCTCGTTTATATGTTGCTTTATAGTGTGGTCTGGATTAGTTTTGTAGTCGTGAGCTTGCGACAAATACTGTTTAAAATATTTTTGAACAAACTCATGCAAATTAAATTCAGGACTTTGACGCTGCAATTCGTACGCCCTTAATACCTTGCGTAATTTATTGGCAGGAACTAAATCTACAAAAGTCATGCCATCAGGATAAATTCTCCTTAGCTGTACATCTTGAAACAACTCGCCCAAAAGCTCATCTGGCGACGCTTTAGCGCCAAAGCCTCCAGTGGCCTTGGTTAATTGTGATTGAACTGTTTGCTTAAGATTAAAAAATGGAATTTTCATACTGTATGCCACCCGTGGAATGCTGAGCCTTTTCTTTATTATAAGCGCGTTATGGCTAACTGAGAACCATCAAAAATAACTTTTTGTGCACAATCGGTAATTTTTGCAAAAAAGTCATAGCATGTCAAGGCATGTTTTTGATATACTTACTCTGATGGCATACGCCAAACAGTAAAAATGGGGCCATAGCTCAGTGGTTAGAGCAGTCGGCTCATAACCGATTGGTCGCTGGTTCAAATCCAGCTGGCCCCACCAAAGAAAGAAGTTCACATATATGTGAACTTCTTTCTTGCACATTTACCTTTGACAGAAACACTTTATCGCAATATAATAAGCAAGTTCTCAGCCTTTCATGGAGGTGTATTGTGAGTTTTACGGTCACCATCAGCGATGGCCTCATTAAGGGAGCTCTAATTGGAGCTCTAACCGGAGCTGTCCTTGTCTCTTTAGTAATGGATTTGATTTTGCTAAACCCCATTGCACTCTTTTTCCATGGTTGGTATGGAGAGGGCGTTTTTAAAAGTTGGATCAAGGGCTGCGTAATTATGGGGTCATTTGGTGCTGTAGTCGGAGCTATCCTTGGACTTTTTTCTGCTCCCTGGTGGCTTGTTATTCCCCTTGTTATTGCATTTTACGTAGCATACTTGGTAATTCAAAATCGAATCAGACGCGGTGATGGCTGGTAGAACGCGGGGCGAGAGATAACTCTCGCCCCTTTTGTAATTTTTTAACCATTATCTGACCGCTGAGGAAAAAGATATTTAACAGCTATCCGCAACATTACTGTAATTTGAGTTATAGTTACAACCGTTAAAAGCTTAAAGCTCCATTCTTCGAGTGCAAAGCCAAACAATTTCGTTGCCTGCATGTAAGCAAAAATAAATATAGCAAATGTTTCGCACGACAAAAAGCCAAACAAACGTCCCAAGGTTTTTCTTTTTAAGCGAATGTCTTGCTCGGCGTCGTCGTTTTTTATTTTTTTCTCTCTGGCGATCTCATCTTCAATGTCAACTTTTGCAGTTGCGTCTTGTACGCCAGCGCTTAAAAGCGGCAGGTCTGAGGTTTGCGCCCTTTGTAGTACCGTAAAGTATGGCTCAAACAGTTCTGCGTTATTATTTGGCAATACTTTTTTGGGCTTGTCGGCCATTAGTCACACACCAGCCCTAATCGAGTCAGCCTTACGCTCATAGCAACTGCCGAAACTTTAAAAATTCGGGCACAATCTTCTATGCTACGAGTAGCCTCCCAGGCACGCCTAACTAAATCTGCAGGCATAATTAAGCTTGCAGCAAAATTATTGGTCTCTACCTCGATTTTTTTGCCAGAATCGCCAGCTGTGCGATATAAAACACGTGGATTATCCAGCGTGTCGTCACCATCGATAATTCCGTGCTGTTGCTTTAAAACGTCTTGATGCAAAAAATAATGCCCCAGCTCGTGCGCTAAGGTAAAGTTATGTCGCGTCTCTGGCTTATTATTATTAATAAGAATATTAAACTTGCCGTCCTTAAACAGGGTCACCCCTGAAACAGCCTTGTCTTCAAGATCAACAAAGTAAATCTCTAAATCGCTGCGGTCTTCTAGTACATTTGCATACGGAAAAGGCGCAACGTTTTCAGGGTTGTATTTGACAGCATACTCTTCTGCAAGAGCACGAATATACGTTAAATCCATCTGCTATATTGTAGCAACTTGCGCAAAAACTTTCTACGTTTTTATTCCCATCTAAAAACCCTAAAAGCAACAATGTATATGATTAAACACCAAGCGCTTATCAGGCCAACTTGAGGCATAATATCTATAACACCCTTGCCTTCAGTTACGATTAGTCTTACACCATCAATAATTGGCGTAAGCGGCAAAAAAGACGAAACCCCTTGCAGCCACTCGGGCATTAAAAATCGTGGAAAGAACGTACCAGACAAAAACATCATAGGGAACACCACAATATTGGCCAGTGGCGCGACTTGGCGCTCGTTCTTGCCCCAGCCACCAAGAGCTAAGCCAATACCCAGAATAGTTACAGTACTGAGTATTAAAAATCCTGTCAACTCTAGCGGATTGCCTACAACCCTTAAGTTAAATACTCCTATGGCAACAGCAAACATCGCTACAAACGCAAAAAACCCAATTATGACCTGCGATATCATTGTAGACAAAAAATACTGCCAAACTCGCAACGGTGTGGTATGGAAACGACGCAAAACCCCCTGCTTTTTTAGTTCAGGAAACAAATTGACCGGACCAAATATACCCAAGCTCATAAGCGAATAACCAAGCAGTCCCGCAAAAGTATAATCAAACTGCGTTAGACCCACCTCACCAGTTTGCTCGGCTACTACGCTAAATGGAACCTCGTTTTGTACAAATTGATTGTTTATTTGCTGAAACTGCGAGTTTAACACAGATGTCAAAGTATCTGCGGCCTGCTGATTATTTTGAGTATAGTAAACGGTAGCTTGTCCGGAAGGATAATTTGCCCCTTGTTGCACCACACCAAAATCGCTAGGCAAAATTATTGCCGCATCTAGCTCGCCGTGGTTCATTTTGTCTTGCACCTGCTCAATTGCTGTAATGCCTTCTTCTATTTTTAGAACATCACTTTTTTTAGCTTCTTCGATAAATTGTTGCGAATACTCGCTTTGTGACTGATTAATCATCGCAACCTTAAAAGACAAAGTACCACTACCGCCAAAAATACCGCCAAACACAAACAAAAATATTAGCGGAAACGCAATTGTAAAAAATATTGCCGTTTTGTCTCTAAAATACCTTTTGCTGTCTATTTTAGCGAATGTGTAAACTGTAAAAATCTTGCGCCTTATGTCGTTCATCCTCTTAGCTCCTTGCCTGTTAGGTCAATAAACACATCCTCAAGATTGGCCTGCTCGACATGTTGAGCTTTTTTAAACCCTTTGGCTAATAGTCCTTTTATCAAATTTTTTGGCGTATCCAGTGCAATAATTTTACCATCGTCCATGATTGCCACTCTATCGCACAAAATTTCGGCCTCATCCATGTAGTGCGTGGTAATAATTACGCTTACGCCTTTGTCGCGAATTTCTTCGACAAGATCCCACAAATGTCGCCTAGCCTGAGGGTCAAGGCCGGTTGTTGGCTCGTCCATAAAAAGCACCTTTGGTTTATGCACAAGGGCTGCTGCAATACTAAAACGCTGTTTTTGACCACCAGAAAGCTGCTCTGCATAGCTGTTGGCTTTTTCGGTAAGATTTACGTCATCTAAAAATTTTCTAGCATTAACTTTTATACCGTAAGCCGCGCCAAAAAGCTGAATAAGTTCTGATAGCTTTGTTTTATCTTGGAACGCAGGAGTTTGTGGCTGCACGCCAATAACCTGGCGAATCTTGTATGGATCCCTAGCTACGTTTACGCCATCAATTACCACATTTCCGCCATCTATTGTGCGCAAAGCTTCCATCATCTCTAGCGTGGTTGTTTTGCCAGCGCCATTTGGACCCAATATTCCAAAGATTTCACCCTTTTTTACCTCAAAAGATACGCCGTTTACAGCACATTTTCTGCCGTATCTTTTTTGTAAATTACTTACCGTAACAATAATTTCTTTTTGCATTCTGCTAATACTTTACCAAGAGAGTAGCTAAAGAGCAACGAAAAGATCCGACTCTCGGATCTGAGACGTCGGACCGCTTCGTCCACTTTGCCCGCAAGCTATACCTGCAAACGTGATGAATTGTTTCTACTGTTTATTGATCTTTTTAAGAGTCAAGAAACCGTTTCGTGGGTTTTCTTGTACGCCGTAGCCTTCTGGAAGCTCAGCAACCGCGTCTGCTGGTCGCTCATCTTTGGCGAAAAAGTAAATCGTCTGTTGTTTTCCACCACGCAAAGTTACTGCCTTTGAGTGAAGGTAATATGTTACCCCTTTTGAGTTCGTGTGAGTGTAAGCTGCCATACTAGATTTTATCTCCTCCTTTTAGTTGGCTTACGTGACTTTAACATACGCTGAGCGCTTGCAGTTTGTCAACAGCCAAGTCAAGATTGTACACAGCTCCTACTACTGATGACGGTCATGTAAAAACAAAAATAAAATTGAGGTTAACAAAATTCTGACAAGCAAAAAAATCAAAATTAAAAACGTAATTAACACAACAAACCCAGCATTATCTGGCGTCCACAATGGTGATGTAAAGTTGTACCTATACAGATCAACAGAGGGAGTTTTAATGCTTGCCAATGGATCACTAGAATCTTGATTAGCCAGCCGCTCTGCAACACACTGCGTATATGCAGGAAAAGAATATGTCTTGTTAAAAACAGACTGACAGGCTTCGTCAGCACTGTTGTATAAATTACGACTTTCTGAATCGTCCTTCATTCCCTCCTGGATAGTTCTTTCGTACGCACGTTGATAAGTATGCTCTAGATAAATACCACGCTCGCCCATGCTTGTGTTCATGTGCGAATAGATGTAGCTTTGCAAATCGGCCAATGATTGCTTAGTTTGCGCGTCATTTCCCTGTTCGTCGGCCATTTTTACCATATTACGCAGCTCAATCATACCCAGATTATTCTGCCTAAGCAGTTCAACGCTCGCAACACTAAAAATTGCCAGCAAAATCATTAGCTGCCATACTTTTATGCGTCGTAGCATGCGCCACCAGTAATGAACTTGTCGCCGGTTAGACATTCCACCCTTTCTTTGTCTTTAGTATAACATCACAAATAACTACCAAAATAACATAATCATTTTAATTTATCTTCAAATTAAGGTATGCTCTAGGTATGCATATTTACTTCTCTGGAATAGGTGGAGTTGGGCTTGGTCCTTTGGCGCTCATTTGTCGTGATGCAGGCTATGATATTTCTGGCTCAGATATGGCCGAGGGTCGCTTTGCAAAATTAATGCAAGATTTAAAAATAGATTTTGCTATTGGCCAAGACGGTTCACACATAGCCAAGGTTCATAAAAAAAATCCCATAGACTGGCTAGTCATATCTTCTGCCCTGCCTGCCGACCATCCAGAAATAGCATTTGCCAAAAAAAATGGAATAAAAATATCCAAACGCGCAGATATGATAAATCTCGTACTGCAACAAAAAAACCTAAAAGTGGTTGCTGTTGCAGGCACGCACGGCAAAACTACCATCAGCGCCATGCTAGTATGGCTATTTAAGCAGTTTAACATGCCGGTTAGCTATTCGGTGGGCACAAGCTTTAGTTTTGGCAACAGCGGCTCCTACGAGCCTGGCAGTGAATATTTTGTGTACGAATGCGACGAGTACGACCGCAACATGCTAAATTTTAAACCTTTTTTGAGTCTAATTACCACGGTTGACTACGATCACCCAGACATCTACCCTACAAAACAAAATTACGACCAAGCTTTTATAGACTTTGCCCATCAAAGCCAACATGTAATTATGCGCCGCGAGGACGCCCTTAGACTAAACCTAAAAGACATCTGCGATACTTTAATTGACCCTAACAACGGCTACATCAATAACTGCGAACTAGCAGGATTACACAACCGCCAAAACGCTTGGCAGGCCGCTGTAACCTTTAAACAAATCTTTGCCGACAAGTCGTTTGATGAAATTATGCACAAAATGGATCTATTCCCTGGGACGGACAGACGTTTTGAGCGCTTGGCGCAAAACATCTACACGGATTACGCGCATCATCCAGCAGAAATTAAAGCATCAATACAACTTGCCCGCGAGCTAAGCAATAACGTGGTCGCTGTTTATCAGCCGCATCAAAACGTTCGCCAGCACGAGATAAAAGATGAATATCAAGACTGCCTATCTAGGGCCAAGCAAGTTTATTGGTTGCCAACTTACCTTACACGAGAAAACCCGCAACTTAATACACTTACACCTAAGCAGCTTATTGCCACCCTAAAAAGCACAAACGCTCAGCCAGCAGAGTTAGACGACTTACTTAGCAATAAACTTAGCAAACACCTGTCAGAAGGTGATCTAATTGTGTTTTTGGGCGCAGGAGATATTGACGACTGGGCGAGGCGCTGGACGCAACAGCAGACTTCTAAATAGTTAGATCGTCAATTTTTGCACAGCCTTGTCTTAAGACTTTTGCTCTATCGTCTTCTATGCAAATCAAGGTAGAAGGACTGCCGTCTAGCACGTCGCCGTCTACATAAAAATCTACCGTATCCCCAAAATAGTCCTGGGCTTGCTGCAGGCTTGTTGCAGGCGGAAGTGACTGAGGATTGGCGCTTGGTGCTATAACTGGACCCGAATCCTTTATGAGTTTGCGCAAGTCCTGGTAATCTGGTACTCGATATGGTGGCGCCTGATCGCCATGTTGTAAATATTTTGGCGTTTTGTCGGTTGTCGGCAAAATTATACTTACCGATCCCGGCCAATATTGATGTACAGCTTGCCAATGAGACGTCTGCCACGCATCGGTGTCTGTTATCTGCGAACTGTCAGACACGATAACAATACACGCCTTGTTATTGTCGCGCTTGCGAATTTTATACAGACGCTCGATAGCCGTCTTGCAATGCACGCTAGCAACAATGCCATAAAGCGTATCCGTAGGAATAACGCCAACAGCACCATTTTTTATAAGATCTGCAACTTCTGGGTTGCGCAAACTGCTAAAAACTTTCATTATATAAAAATATTAGCACATTAACATGCAAGCCCACAACTACGGCTAGTTTGCGAACAACTGAATGTCGCTATTGTCTAAAGATTGATCGTTAAAGTTGCCGTACTCTGTTAAATCGCTAGTGCGTTGATCATATTCTGTCAAGAACTCGGTTATTGAGGTTGGGGTAACCGCGCCGGTTGTATCGTATGTTTTTTGGGACTCAGAAGCTTTTACTTCTTCGCGCTCGTGCTCAAAACCTGGCCGACTTAGGTCAAGCTTGTAGGTTCCGTCTGCAGAATAAATTGCAACACTAACAACAGTTGTAACAGTAGCGAATATAATTACAATACAGAGCAACGCCGGCAATTTACTCTTGCGAGACAAGTTGCACACACTTAAAAATGCCTTGTTAGAAACTTTTTTTAGCGCACGTATCATTGAGAAACTCCATTTTGAAGTGTATTTTGGTATTTCACAATTTCGGCTCTGTAGGCGGTTGTTACATCTTCTAACTTAGCAATCTGAACACCAATACTGCTACGTGCCGTTCTGGCGGATTGAATAATGTTATAGAACTCCTGCGGAGTAGCCTTGCAATCCATTTTTATAGCATCTGTAAGCAAGTTGTCATAAGTGTAATATAATTCTCTAAAGCTATCCACGCCTTTTTGATAGTCACTACCTAGTTGCTGAACTTTTGGTAAATCTATTTTGTTATAACTAAGCCTGTCATCAAAGGCAATAATTTGTCGCGCCAACAAGTCATAAGCCCTACCACGGTTAATTCTAGATACCGCATCGCGCTTTTGCAGCTTGCTTAAAACATTTTGAGTGGCAATACAGTTGCTTTTTACTTCCTCAAGCTGATTGCCAGAAAGCCAAGTTACGTCCTGAGCATAGGCTGCAATTGGCGCAAAAAGCGCACTAACAAAGCAAGTCATCAAACTGATTATAAGAACACTTTTTTTAATCATCATATCTGTAAATAATTATGCCAGCTGAGGTTGATCTGTCAATTTTAAATTTCGTCTATTGCCTTTGCAAGTTTTACGTCTATCTCTGTTAAGCCATTTTTACTTGGGGTACTTAAGGTTATTTCTACCTCGTTTGGTGCCAGATTTATACTAGGAAAATGATTATGTTCGTCAGAAACTACTGCAATTTTTTTAACCAGCTGCATACCCTCTGAAAAACTTGTAGTTTCGTAAACCCTAACCAGGCCTTGCCCAGGAATTGCCGACCATGCCACGTTTAAATCTTTTAAGGCCTGTTTGATTTGTTCATCTGTTAATACGCACATAGATCTCCCTCTTAATAAAATTCAAAAGTGTTAATATCTCTGATATTTTGGCTATCCACTATAGCAGTGACGTCCGAAATCTTTTTTGGCTCTCCGCCTTTTATTGACACCGCATAGTCTGCCGTCTGTTGATCACTAACAATTCTAAACGTAATTACATTGTCTTGCAGCCATCTCACCTGTCCTGTCAGAGCACCATCTCCAAATATTTGTTTTTCTGCACCATCATCAATACTTTTAGCGATTATTGTAAATTTACCGTCGATTCTGTCTACGATTAGGCGATTTTTGTTATTTGGACTGGCACCATTTATATATGCTTTTGAAGTTGAGGCAGTGGGTTGAGCGCTATCTTTTAGTGCGCTAGCATTTAAATTGTATTCGTGCCATTTTTGGTCTGATTGAGTCTGAAAGCCTACAACGTCAAAGCTTGCCTGAACCACATTATTGTCTACCACTCCAGTGGCAAGCTCTTTTGCGGAGGAGTTTTTTAAGTCATAACGATTAAAGCTTGTGGTGTACGTGTCGCCAATTTTGTCTCTTATTCTTTGCACGTAGGCAACCTGCTGCAGTCCAACAATCTTACGACCAAAGCTTGCAGCTGTAGCAATATCTTGCAAATTACCAGTAGATACATCTACAGCTCGTAGCTGTGCGATTGAATTTTCGTCTGTAATATTCGCCGTTTGCTGTTTTTGGTAAACCATTACGTCATCAGACCAATCAGTAAAGGCAAAATAATGCGCTTCGTCAATTTTTGTCAGCAAACGCTTTTCAAGGTCAACAATGTATAGATATTGCAATAAAGCATGTTTGTCGTCTTTAGCACCATCTCGGGTACTAGCCAGCAAGCCATATTTGCCGTCAGGCGAAACAACAAATGGAGTATAATCAGTTTCTTTACCTGTGCCCGAAATTACAAGCTTTTGATCACTTCCGTCAATATTGCTGCTGTAAATTCCAAGAGCGCCATCTTTTTTGCTGGTAAAGTACTGTCTGCCTGCGGGCACAAATTCTACTACTGCAACCTTTTCTGCGCCAGAATCAACTTCAAAAGTTTTGTCTATGTACTCACCCTCAAAAATGCTCGTTAAGCTTACTTTACTGTTGTCGCTTGGGGGAGCCTTAAACTCTACCAAACCCGTATCATCCGGCTTGACTTTTAAGTCGCCGACTTGGTATTCGCCAGAAGTAATTGGCTGGCCGCTTAGCCAATCTACGGCCTTAAAAGCAGTTGCAATTCCAACAGAAGTTAGGCTAAATTCTATATTGCGCACGTCTTCATCTGCCTGCCGCCCACCACATACATAAAAGAATGGGTCAAAATCTAGTGTGCGTTTTAAATTTACAGATTCGTAGCCATTTTTTGTCACATCAATATCAACTTGGCCATAAGACTGGTCTGTAATATTTACGACCCCTTCTTGGTTGGTTTTGTATTCTTTGCCATTCACCATAACTATGGCATTTTGGAGCTTTGAAGCCTCTTGCTTGCCATCTGCAGGAATAGATACTGTAATATTTAAGCTAGTTCTTTGTCCAAGCAAATTTACCAACCATAGCCTGCTGGGCTGAACAAACCAAGCAGCAATCAAACAAGCAGTCAATGACAGTGCAGTCAAAATCCAAAATTTGCGACTTTTTAGCAGTTTTTTAAGCTTACCCTTAAAACTATCTGGCCTTGTTGACTGTGCAAGACCGCTAGGCGATGGCTTAAAAAACTCTGTTTTTTCTTGGCTGGCTTTTTCAGCTTGCTCAATTTTAGCTACATCGTCATCAAAAGATTTTAGCTGATCTGACTTTTTGTTTAAATTGTATGATGTTTTTTGTTGTTCTGGCATAATTTTGATCTTACTACCTAAAGTATAGTCTAGTTAGCCAAAAGCGTAAACCATCACTGCTACATGTCAGATTTGGTAAAACTTACCATATTTATTGGCACGCCTTGCGCCATAAATTTGCGCTCGTAAAACGTTGTAATTTTGTAGTGCTCGGGCAAATTGCTTTCGTGCAAATCAAAACTTAGCTCGTTAATACGCCAGCCGTCAGCCACAATTTGCTCTAAACTCCACAAAAATAGCTCGCGGTTATCTGTTTTAAAATGAACAACTCCGCCAGGTGCTAAAAGTTTTTGATATATCTTTAAGAACGATCTGTTTGTCAACCTGTGCTTGGCCTGGCGGTCACGAGGAAACGGATCAGGAAAAGTTATCCACACTTTATCCACAGTATGTGGCCTAAACAGCTCCTCAATCTGCGCAGCATGTGATCTTGCAAAGTTGATATTTTTAATATCATTTTGCAAACAAAACTTTGCGCCCGTGTACAAACGATCAGCTTTAACGTCTATCGCGACAAAATTGTTTTGAGGCTGAAGCTTTGCCAAGCCAACACTCAAATCGGCCGTCCCGGCGCCAACTTCGATGACTAACGGGGAACTCCATTGCTTTGGGTTAACCTCAGAAACCTCAAAACAATTTTGCCAATCGGCAAAATGGGCAAACTTCCATTTTTTGCGTTTGCGAGTAATAAATAGCTTGTCAGTGTTTTTAATCATCAATCCAAAGTTTATCACAAATATATAATTTTAGTGTTGGTGCGAGAGCTGATAAGCCCCCGCACCGTAAATACAACCCTTAGCTATTTGCCAGCGCACCAGGCAAGCAGAATGATTACTTGCCAGATAGGCCAGCGCGTCTGCGGGTGATGTTGCACTACGAGCACTATCGTCAGAGACGCGAGCACCATCTGGATCTTCGGTCGTATATATCTTATCGAAGTAAATCGTATCAGGACTAGTGACAAGAGCCTTGTACCCCAACGAACAGCTTTCGTTCAACTGAGGAATGCCAACCCGCGCCAAAAGCACTGCCCGCTCTTGATTACCAGTATCGTCGCTATTTTCCATACCGCTAGTTACTACTACATTAGTGAATCCAGCGTCTCCCAAAGTTTGCTGCATCTGCGGCGCCAACTGGTCTGCAGCAATGCCTGCGGCTTGCTCTTTAACCTGATCAGCGCTACAAGCCGAAACGCCAAAAGCTAGCGCAACGCCAGCTGCCAGCACAACAAGACCACGGCGAATGTTCACAGCATCTCCTTTGATAGGAAGTAGCAGTTACTTTTTATAAGCTATTTATTTTTTGCTGTCAATACTTGCCTTGAGCCTTGGGCTTAACAAAAACCAATTTTTATGCTATAATTATACAGTTATCTAATCCTCAATTAGGCTGAGGTGGCTTAAGTGTCGCGCGTTCGCGAAATCAACATTTTGCACCGCACGATGGATGACAGCGATACGCTTGCTGTCATCTTGCCTGGTTTTAACCAAGACGGAATCTGTTTGGCCGACGTTTTAGCGCCAGCGCTTGCAACCTGCGATGTCCTGACCTACGAGCTTCCCAGATGGGGGTTTGACCAGCAACAGCTGGTTGAGCGGCTTTCAAAAGCCATTCAAAGCAAACAGTACCGCAAGATAATTGTTTACGCCGAATCTGCCGGCGGGCTAGACTTGGCCGCATTGTTGCGCCATCAAACCAGTCTTCACATCGACCATGCCATTTTTAACGCGGCCATGAGCTGCAATGAGGATGCCGTGGCAATTAAGTGGATTAGGGCAGCGCTCAAGCTCCCTAATTGGCTTCCGGTTACGTGGGCGCTAAGACTCTCACAACGCAAAGCCGTGAATAATTCGCCCACTATCGAGACTAGCAGAGTTAACGCAGCAATGGCGGCCGAAAGCAACTCCACAAGCATCACGTTCAAGCAAGTGCTTGGCGAATTTGACAGAATTGCAAACACGCCAAGGCTAGGCGTTCGCGAACTTAAAGATAGAATCGGCAACCTCACCTACATGGGTGCGCCACATTCAATCGACGATTGCAGACGAATGTCCGTAGCAGATTCGTTTGTATACTTGCGTCAGGCAGCTTCTGCCTGGAAAGCTGCAACCCAGCTTACCGTAAGACGTATCAATCCGCCAAGCTGGCACGGCCTACACTGCCCCACGCCAGAAAAGCCTGGCCCTGTGATTGCAGAGATTCTGCGCGCACTCCGATAATATCAGCCCAGACCCACAAAAGGTGGGTCCGGGCTGCTTCTTTTTAGCCTAAACTACGGCGCTAAACGATTGATGTCGCGTGGAAACAGCGACGCCTCTTTAACGTTTGCCAAACCAATTATTTTTTGCGTTAAGCGCTCTAGCCCCATGCCAAAACCACCATGTGGCGGCATGCCGTATTTAAACGCCTCAAGGTAGTGTTTAAACCCGATGTTTTCTGGGTCGCCACCTGTCATGCCTTTTAGCTGAGATATTAACTTGTCGTAGCGATGTTCGCGCATACTTGCCGTAGCAATTTCTACGCCTCTAAACAACAGGTCAGCTCGCTCGGCAATTTCTTGATTATCTTCTTCAAATCTGTGATAAAACTTTGCGCCTTGGCGTGGCCATTTTGTTACAAAAACAGCTTCGCACTGCAAGTTTTCTTTTGCCCATTCGCAAATAAATCGCTCTTCGTCTGGACGAAGGTCTTTTTCGCCAATGGTTTTTGTACCTGTTGCTTCGGTGTATTTTTGGTGAATTTCGTCTAGCGATATTTGCGGAATTTTTGGCAACAACTGAGGTTTTGCTGCGTTCCAAAGCTTTAATTGCTCGTCGCAATTTTGCCACACGTCATCTACAATTGAGTTCAAAATACCGCTCATAAAGTCTAACAGCTCTTGCAGTGTTACAAAGCCCATTTCGGCGTCAATGTGCATAAATTCGGTCATATGGCGAGTTGTAGCACTTAATTCGGCCCTATAAGTTGGATTGATCTCGTACACGCGCTCAAAAACGCCAACCATAATTTGCTTGTAAAACTGCGCGCTTTGAGCCAAAGTTGCATCTTTGCCAAAGTAGTCTAACTTAAATACTTCTGCTCCGCCTTCGGTTGCACCAGGCAACAATTTTGGCGAGTTAAATTCGGTAAAATCGTTGGCTTTAAAGTATTTGCGAGCGGCTTCTTTTACCTCAGCCTGAACCTTAAAAATTGCCTGCTCTTTAAAGTTACGCAAACCAACCACGCGGTAGTCAAATAAGGTGTCTAGCGCTTCACTGTGGTGGTCTAGAGGTTTGTCGATTTCTACTGGGTTTTGGTCTGCAACAGGCACTTCTATGGTTAGTTTTGCGTCATGAATTTCTACACCGCCCGGAGCACGCTTGTCTTCTGCCAATACGCCCTCTACGGACATAATGGTGCCAATTTGCTTTTCGCGTAGTTTTTCTACTTCGTCCTTATCTTTTACTAAGATCTGGGCAATACCTGCGCGATCTCGCAGGGTTATAAAGTTAAGGCCGCCCAAAAGGCGTTTTTTGTGTAGCCAACCGCGTAAAACAACGGTTTTTCCTATTTGTTGTGGTAGTTCTTTGGTTAAAGTTCTCATACAAAATCTCGCTTATTCGTTTTCAAAATATTCAATGCAATCAATGTGTCCAGAGCCTACAAGAAATGGATTCTCCCAAGCTGTACGACCTGGATGAGCATCTGTCCTGACTAAGTAGCAATTGCTTGGACTTGTCGATCTTTCTATCGAAACCACTACAGCACAGTCGTCCAAAGAGCCTCTTCTGCCTTTGCCGCAAAGTCGCTTGCCGACTTCAGCAACCCATTCTTCACTATCGCTTCGATATTTAATTAATTTTATTTTCTTTGTCATCCGTTGTTCCATATGTTTCAAATGCGCTCGCCGTCTTTGGACTTTTGACGCTCGGCTGCCGCAAGCTTTGCTACCGCGCGCAAGTCCTGGTATCTGTCAAATTCGTCCACGATTTTGCGGCCAATAAGTTGTTCCAATATATCTTCAATGCTAATAACACCGGTTGTTTCCTCAAATTCATTCACTACTATAAACAGATGTCGCCTTGTTCGCAAGAAGGCTTGCAAAACGTGGTCAAGTTTTTTGTCTTCGTTTACATAACAAACTTTGTCTTGCATGGCGTCGGCAACTGTTTTGTACGTCTTTTTTAGCGGCACTAAATCATGCATGTAAAGCATGCCTACAACGTGATCTAGATCTTTTACCACCACTGGAATTCGCGACTGACCAGATTTGTGCAATTTATCTAACAACACTGGGCCGATTGTGTCGGTTTTTTCTACATAACAAACTACCGAGCGAGGCGTCATGATGTCTTTAATGGTTTTATCGCCATATGATAAAGCAGATTTTACAAGCAGTACTTCGTCTTTGGTAAGTACGCCGTGATCGTGCTCTAGCGAATTGACAATTTCGTCTTTAGAGTAATATGTAGCCTGTCTGGTTTCAAAAAGCTGCTTGTAGGTAATAAATTTTAAGACTGGCCGTAAAAAATCAGCCACTTTTAAAATTTGCATTTGATACTTGTCGGCCAATTCTTCGGCAAAGCTATGCAAAAATTGCTGTACACCCAAAAACTCCACAACAATTAACCACATAAAGGCAAAAAGTACTGCAAAAATAAAATCGTATGCGCCACGCAAAGTGACAATAATGATTATCATTAAAAGCAGTAGCACAACTTGCTGCAAAGCCAATAGTAGGCTTCGCTCTTTACGCAAACGATCTTCGGCAATTGCAGCGTCTCTACCTTTGACTACCTGACGTTGCAGTTCGTAATCTGTAAGCTCGCTTGGAGCAAAGCGCAAACTTTTAACGCCTGCTGTTATTACAGCAAAAAATAAAACTACAATCTGAGATATCCATTCCATATTATTACCTATTATACCATCATATTAAAAAGTTTGGGGCAACAACCCTAGCTGTTGCCCCAGTATGCTACAAAGTCACTACCTCGATACCTTTGCGCTTAACTTCGCGAAGAAAATTAAGAGGTAGATAAAGAATATCGTGCTCACGCCTAGAAATTTTGTTAATTACTCCATCTGCAATAACCACCTCTTGAAGACGGTCTGGCAAAATTGCAAACGTTTTTGCATTACCCATGCGACAAAACGCCTGAAGTGGCGCCTCGTCCCAGGGCGTGCAAAAACTTTGACAGTTTGGCCTTAACAAAGCCGAGTACTGTCCGTTAAATACATTTGCAACACGCAGCCCAACGCTGCCAAACTCTACACCCACATTACCGAAAATGCCCCCATCCTTTGCTGAAGTGGTAAGCAAACGAGCAACCTCGCCATCTGCCACAAAGTCTACAGCACTAGGACTCTGGCTTTTGTGGATGGCAAGATAGCCAGTATTCGCCCGTCTGGCAGTTTGAAGTTTTACAGAGTCAACAATGTTAAGCCCCTTAGTTACCTCAACACAAGATCCATTTGGACTAAGACTGTAAAGCGTATCGTCTGCCACGTCACAAACATAGCCTGCCACGCTTTTAAGCATGGATGGTTCATTTTTTGGCCCAACAAGCACGCCAAGCATAGCAGACACTTCTCCTGGACGGAGCTGCCTACCCTCGTTTAGTGCCGTAATGTACATACGAGTCCCGTCTAGCGGGTCGATTGTAATGTAAATATCGCAGTCGCCAAGCGTACATGGCCTGCGAAGACCTTCTTCGCCAATATAGCCAATACTTTGAGGAAATTCACATGCAAGTTCAGCAAAAAGAGCCTCGGAGCTTTTGTCGGCGACGGTAAAAACATCTGCGGCAGCTACGCCAGCGTAACTAGCCTTTTTATGAACATCCACCACACCACTTGCCAAAAATTGGCGATTATTGACTGCCAGTGCTTTAACAATTCTACGACACAAAGCATCAAAGTCATCAATTGGCATGCCGCCATAGCGTCTGGGCATAACAAACCTACGAGACACTTCTACCTCCGTAAGTAGTAGCAACAAGCGTACTATATCACAACTTTTACAGTCTTGACATCTATGCTTAGGCTTTTTCTTGATATATCATAAGATACATGAACAAAACACGATGGATTATTTTCGGTGTTATATGCTTTGCAATAATTGCAGGAGTAATTTTTGCTAATCAAAGCAGCCAAGAAAGCTACTCTGGCGACGCAGGCAGAGTTATTACCGAGGGCAATATTACCGACCACGTGTCTGGGTCGGATCAAAATGAGGTTATTCTAATTGAATATGCGGACTACCAGTGTCCCGCTTGCTCTACAATGAATCAAAAAGTCAGCAGCATAGTCGAAAAATACAAAGACCAGCTAACCTTTGTGTTTAGAAACTTGCCGCTAACAACCATTCACCCCAACTCGTTAGCCGCAGCCACTGCCGTTGAAGCCGCAGGGCTGCAAGGAAAGTACTTTGAAATGCACGACAAACTCTACAGCAATCAAAGCAGCTGGAGTGGCGCAAGCATATCTGAACGTAGTGCAATATTCGAAAGTTACGCTCAACAGCTTGGGCTGGACATAGAGAAATATCAAGCCGACTTAAGCAGCGACGACGTAGCCAATAAAATTAACCGCGACCGCGCGACCGCAAAATCGTTTAAAATTACCGCCACGCCTACATTTATAATAAATGGCAACGTCTTGTCAGAAGAAATCGCTTTATCAGAAGATGGACTTCAAAACGAAGTAGAAGGCACCTTAAAAGACGCAGGCTTGATAGATTAAATCCAAAACAGCCCCGCATAAAGCAGGGCTGTTATATTTAGTGGGCGATATACATTTGCCACTCGGGGGGGATAACCTCCACCTCGATACGCTTGGCTCTTGAAGGAACCTTGCAGATGTCAATTGGCATGGATTGCTCCTATTAGTTGGTTTTACGGCTACTTACCACTCTAAACACTGGTGTCTTAACAGCGTCGTAACCGTGCACTTGCCCTCTGGCCTTAGGCAAGCAAAACACAGATAAGAATTTATCAAACATACACCCAGGGGTCAAGCAAAAGCGTTATTAAAACACTTGTTTTTGGACCCTCCAGACCACAATAAATACCTAAAATGCAGCTTTTTGTGTTTTTTGACAAAGGTTTTTGTGGATTGGAGAGTGGGGTGGTTTTGCATGTTGTTTAATTAGAGCTGGAAGAAGGAGGGAGTTTTGTATTCGGGGAGTCCCGTGAATAAAACAAATGAGGCCTTGCCGTCTTCTAGCCCAACTGCATTGCCAAAAGAGCAGAACTCATCATCAACATCTGGATCATAGTGTGCCTTTAAGTTTATATTAAAAGCAATTCCAACATCACCGCTTTTGAGGTTCTCATACTCACTAGGCTTGCTGCCTCTCGAGTATAGGTAGGATTTGTTCTCATCTTCATTGAATTCGCCTAAATTATAGCCATTTTTTTCAGTAACAGACCGTGCAATCTGCTGAGCTTCATCTAAAGTTCCGTTTACCGTGAAGACAGCATAATACCACGGACTAAAATTATCCGGTCCATGGCCTGCGTCTCCACCGCTACACATCTTTACAGCCCCAGCTTCTACCAAAGACTTTTCAATTGGTCTAGCTACGTTTTCTGCTAGGTTGTTGGATAGTCTGTTGAATAGGTAAGATATTCCTGCAAAGAGGATGAGGAGGGTGGACAGAATGATGGCAATCGTTTTACCGCAAGCTAATGACATCGAATTGTTATTATCTACCTTGTATCTCTATAGCAATTGCCGTGTGGTCGTCATCATTATATATTCCACCTTCACATGCGTGAAGCGTGCCACTGTTTGTCAATGCCCAAATTATGTCATACGAAGCATTTGTCGAGTCCGTCTTGTAAACATAATCGCCCAAGTATCCGTATCCACCATCTACATTGCCCAGAGAGTAATCGACTGCTGATAGCGCTCGGGATAGTATCTTCTCTGCACTTTGAGTATCACCTTCGTATTCAAAATAGACTCTATACCACGGACTAAAATTATCCGGTCCATGGCCAGGGTCTCCGTGTTCGCATACTTTTGTGGCTCCAGCTTGTATTAAAGAGTTTTCTATGGGTTTGGCTATGTCTTTGGCTAGATTATGTGATGATTGGATGTACCAATAGCTTATAGCACCTGAGATTAACAGCAAGATAAACAAAACAGTGAATGCTTTTTTGTGTTTTTTTACATAATTTTTTGGGGGTTGGAGAATGGGGTGGTTCTGCATGTTGTTTAATTAGAGTTGGAAGAAGGAGGGGGTTTTGTATTCGGGGAGGCTAACGCCGATATTAAAATAGGTCATACTATTAAGTCTTGGGAGGCTTTCTCCAGGAATGTCACACAATTGGCTGTCATTATCATAAATACTATTACCATAAGTCCTTGCACTAAGTTCGATTTCTCCCTCCTCCAGCTTTTTATATGGATTCAACGTCCATGCTATATTCACAAAAAACCTATCGTCTTCTCTGTTTATATTTGGAAAATCTTCTGAAAATACATAGCCATTATCCTGAGCAGCCTCCTTGATGATGAATATCGCTTCATTCTCTGGTTTGTTTATAGAATAATATGCGTTATACCACGGACTAAAATTATCCGGCCCATGCCCTGCGTCTCCACCGCTACACATCTTTACGGCTCCTGCTTCTACCAAAGACTTTTCAATTGGTCTAGCTACGTTTTCTGCTAGGTTGTTGGATAGTCTGTTGAATAGGTAGGTTAATCCTGTGAGGAGGATTATTAGGATAGACAAAATAATAACAGCTTTTTTGTGTTTTTTGATAAAGGTTTTTGTGGATTGTGGGGTGGGGTGGTTTTGCATGTTGCCAATAATTATATTTTAGTTTGTATATAATTGCAAATATTGTCCAAAATAGCAGCTTATTTTAATAAAAATGTTGTAGTTTTATTAATTTTAGCAATTTAGCTATTGCACTATTCCCCGAAATAGTGTTAACATCTAAACCAAGCTAAATGCTACAAAGGCGTAGCAGGCGGCTTGCAGCTTTACATTATTGACAACAAGTAAATTTGCCAAACGGCAAGTTTACACAAGACCGAAGGGTTGAGAATGATGATTACGCTAAATAATATTTTGCGTCGGGTATGTTCTTTGTTGGTTTTGTTTGTTGTTAGTTTGACTATGATAATTTTTATGGACTTTAAGGTTGCTTATGCAGACCCAGAGTGCCAGACTGGTGGAGCTTATGTGCTTTGGGCTAGAGGGTCCGGACAGCAATTTGACGATGGCGAAGCCTTGGTGTTTCGCGAGCACATTACATGGGCGCTAAAAAACAAGGGCTTTACTAAAGTTGAGTGGGCTGAGCTAGGAAACTTGGACGGAAATTACGACCCAATTAAAGCATTGGATTCTGGTGAGTACCCCGCCGTTCCCGTTAATAACCAATACGCGGTCAACCTCGTCAATGGCCAATACAATAACAGTGTGTCTGTTGGTAGGAGCGAGCTCGTAGCTCATCTTAACGATCGTTACGCAGGTGACGGCCCTACTGGCGGCGGTAGTTGTAATACCGAAACGGCTATTATTGGGGGCTACTCGCAGGGTGCAGACGTTGTAGGTTGGGCACTTAACAGTGGCGACCTTAGCCAGGCGGCTAAAAACCATATTGGCTACGTGGCTTTGTATGGCGATCCTAAGTTTAATGCTGGTCCGTTGTGGAGTCGTATTGCACGCACCAACTTCATTATTGATTGGTGGTGGGCGCGAGGCGACGACCCCGGCTACTGGATGGCAGCTAATACTTGGGTACCTGTTTCTAGCGCTGGTATTTTGGGAGCAAGATCACCTTATGTGCAAAGTGAATTTAAGGGACGTTTTGGCAGTTGGTGTGCTAGTAACGATGTGATGTGTGTAAATCCTTTGGGTAGTGTTAGTGTTCATTCGGACAGTTACCAAAACTATTGGATTTGGAAGTCTGCTAGCGAAATTGCTAATGCCGCAACCACCAAGCACAATCTGCTAGTTGCAGGAAGGGCTTCGGCGTCGGTTGCGCCATCTGTTACTTCGCCTCCAGAAAGTACTTCTGCTAGGGTTTACGACTCAAATGGCAATAGTTCGCCAGTTGATGTTAACTTCCCCGGCGACCCCTTCCGCCCCACCGCCATCAAACGCGACTCGGGCAATATGGAAGTCTTTTACAAAGACACCGCAGGTAACCTTATCGCACGCGGCTGGAGCGTAACCAGCGGCTGGAACTACC